>JAEINQ010000109.1 GCA_016342285.1 Desulfobacterales bacterium | reverse complement strand
CGGCCCTGACATTGTTTTTGGGCATAACATACCCCAAAATTGGCCCTTGACTTTCCACGGATTAACTTTGTGGTAAATTTCCACCTTTCATTTGACTATCGTAATCGCATGTCTGTGATATTATCCAAAATCGACCTGGAAGTCAAAAGACCGGCAACAGGAGAAATCTCCATGGAACCCGTCGAAAAATTCGTCGTCGGCACCCACGGCCGGCTGCATTTCCTGGACTGGGGCGGCGACGGTCCCCTGGCCCACCTGCTCCATGCCAACGGTTTTTGTGCCGGCACCTATTCGCCGTTTGTGGCGGCGTTGGGACCGGCCCTGCACCTCACGGCCAGCGACATTCGCGGGCACGGCGATTCCGCGTTCATCGAAACCGATCGGATCGTTCACTGGAAGGTCTTCGCCGAGGACTTGAAGGATATTGTCGAAGGGGTCATGACGCCGCCGGTCATCGGCATGGGGCACAGCCTGGGCGCGGTCACCGCCTATATCGCGGCCGCCGCCTATCCCCACTTGTTCAGCGCCCTGGTTCTCATGGATCCGGTAGTCCTTCCCCGGCACCTGCTCTGGATGATCCGAATCCTGAAAGCGCTGGGCCTTGCCGGCGCCATCCCTCTGGCCCGCGGCGCCCGACGCAGGCGGCGCTCCTTTCGGGACCGAAAAGAGGCACTGGCCCGATTTGCCGCCGGTCGGGGCATTTTCAAGTCATGGGAACCGGCGTTCATCGATGCCTACCTGGAATGCGGCCTGTTGGAAAAAGACGACGCCACGGCCGTGCTCAAATGCGACCCGGAGACCGAGGCCCGCATCTTCGAGTCGGTGCCGCTGGATGTCTGGACCTACGCCAAAGGGATCCGCTGTCCGGTCCTGATGGTTCGCGGGGAATTCTCCGAGGCTTTCAGACCGGGGCAGGCCGATCGGCTGGCCCGGCGCATCACTGACTGCCGTCTGGAGACCATCGCGGGTGCCGGCCATTTCATCCCCATGGAAAAGCCTGGGGAATTGGCCGCTCTGATTCTGGACTTTCTCGCTGACTGCCGGGTTTGCCGGCAGACCGGTGACGGAGGGTAGCACTTGGCTCGGTTCACAGGGTCGGACAATTAACCGCAGACAGACGCAGACCATCGCAGACGAAAAAGAATGTTGGCGGTCGACCCGGCCGCCAACAGATCCCCACCGTTTAATAAAGATAGGCTTATTTCATATGAGGTAAGATCTGTCTTTTTCGAAGATATTGCCCTGCAGGGTGGCCTTCCGGTGGCCGGTCAGGTTGGATCAGGGTGAAGCACCGACCGGACCGCCTCGGCCAGGGCCTCCAGCCGGTAGGGCTTTTTCAGGTAGACACCGGCGCCAAGTCCCTGGGCTTTTCGCACCCGGGCGGTTTCGGCAAAACCGCTGGCAATGACCGCCTTCTGGCCCGGGCACATCTCGAGAATACGCATGTAAGTTTCCAGACCGTCCATCCCCGGCTCCATGATCATGTCCAGGACCAGCAAATCCACCGGCCCTTTGGCCACATGGGCCACGGCCTCCTCGCCGCTTGTCACGGCGTCGGCCCGATAACCGAGTTTTTCCAGCATGGCCGTGGCGATGTCCCGCTGTTCAGCCACATCGTCCACCACCAGGACCGTTTCGCCGTTCCCCCGATGGTCCACCATGGACCACCTCTCCGGGGCCTCTTTCAGCTCGTCCCGCGTTGCCGGGAAATAGAGGGTAAACGTGGTGCCGACCCCTTCACGGCTCCGGGCGTCGATATAGCCGAAGTGGTCCTTCACCGTTCCCCAGACCACGGCCATCCCCAGCCCTGTACCGCTCTTTCCCATGACCTTTTTACTATAGAAGGGCTCAAAAATCCGCTCCATGTCGTCGTCGGAAATACCGATGCCGTCGTCGGTTACAATGAGGACCACATATTCCCCTTCCGTAACGGCGTCGTAGAGGCCCAAAGGGCGGTCCAGATAACGGTTTTCCGTTTGGACACGAACTAAACCGCCGTCAGGCATGGCTTCAACGGCGTTGCTGACCAGATTCATGACCGTCTTGAAGAGATGGACCGACGAGCCTTTCACGAGCATCAGGTCCGGAGCCAGGTCCGATTCGACCTGCACCCCGGGGTGATACAGGACCATTTTTTCAAATTCCGGGCTTTCCAGATATTCGGTGACAATCCGGTTAAAGTTGAGCACCTGCAGGTCCGACACCCCCCGCCGGGCCAGATTCAGCAGGTCCTGGACAATGGCGGCAGCTTTCTGGCCAGACTGTTGGATGGTGACCATGGGCTTTCGCAGAAGGCTGTCTTCAGGCAGGTCCTGAAGCAACAGGTCGGGATAACCCACCAGGCCGGACAGGATATTGTTGAGGTCGTGGGCCACGCCGCCGGCCAGGGTCCCCAGGGCCTCCATCTTCTGGGCGCGTTGAAGCCGGCCCTGGAGCTTTAGTTTTTCCGCTTCGGCGGTTTTTCGCTCATCGAGCTCCTGGCATAGCCGCTGGTTGGCCGCGTCCAGTTCTTCGGTGCGTGCCCGAACCAGCACCTCCAGCCGTCCCTGGTATTCCCGCACCTCGGCCTCGGCTCGTTCACGATCGACGATCTCCAACGCATAGGCCGCATTGGTTTCCTCCAATCGCTGAAAGGTTTGGGAAGAACGGGTCGAAAGGATCATGGCCTGGGAAAAGACAAAAAAGAGCATGCCGTAGGGGATGAAATTTCCGGTATGGATCAGGTCGTTGGCGTAGAGGATGTCGTTGGCGACGGTGGCCATCACCACCAGAAGGCTGGCCAGCATCATGACGGCGCCGGAGCGTTTGTGCAAGGCCGCCAAAAGCATGACCCAGGCGCTGTAGCCGAGCATCATACAGATGAGGGGCGTCACATAGGGAAACATTCCGGTAAATGCTGTGGGCGGGAGCAGGAGGGTAGCCAGGCCCAGAATAAGCCCGACGACAAGGCTACCGCGGTGAATCCGGCCGGAACACTCCTTCGGAAAAAAGGATTGGACAAATGCGACGGCCAAGGGCCCGCCCAGGTAGACGCAGAGCCATTCCAGCCGAACGGAGACCTGCCAGTCAAGCCCCTTGAACAAATCGGCCAGAAAAACTTCGCCGGTGAAACCCGCCCGCAAGCTGAAAAGCAGGCATACCAGGGCAAAATAGAGATTGTAACGATCCTGGCGCCGAAAGGCGAACAGGGCCAGGTGGTAGATGCTCATGATGAGCAGGCAGCCGAAGACCAGGACTTCCTTGATCAGCGCCCGGTGCTTGATCCCTGCGGCATGGGGTCTCGCCACCAGTTGAATGGGAGAGCGCATGCCGCCCTTGGCGTGCATGAAATTGGAAATCTGGAGAATCAGGTCCACCTCGTCGTCACCAGGATCGATGAAGACGGTTCGCGTTCGATAAAGAGGCTCCACCGTATCGGCGCTGTCTCCGACCCGACCGACCTCAACGGCAAGCCGGTCGTCGATCCACAGCTTGTAGGCGGTGAAGGCGTAGGGAAGGAGCAGGGCCATATGGCCCTCGGAGGGATCGAGACGAATCTTCAGCCGAAACGTGGCATACCCTTTGCCTCCGAGTTTCCGTCCGTTCACGGAAAAACCGTTCCATACCGAGGGCATGGTGAACCAGCCGGTTTTTTCATGTGCCCTGCCGGAACGAAAGTCTTCCGGAGAAAGGAGCGAACCCCAGTAGAATTCCCACTGGCCGGAGAGTCGAACCGGTCCGTCCCGCTCCAGGCGCCATTGGCTGACATCTAACACGCCATCGCTGGCAACGGGCGGCAAAGAACCGTCTGCGGCGTCGGTGTGGGTCGTCAGGCACACCAGGATCACACCGATGGCAAGGGCGATGTTCAGGATGATTTTTTTGTAAGCGTTCACAGGGCACCGCATCTGCTTTGTTCCCGGGCATTTGAAGTACGACATAGTACGTCGGCATGCCCGGCGCCTCGCATCTACGGCACCCTGTAAACGCTTACCGTGAGAGGGTTCGGAACTCTTTGAGAGTTTCAACCTTGTGAACAGGCACATTTTTTTATGCGTGTTTTCAAATAATACCCAGCAGTTTGCAGCGCCGTTTCTTCTCATGGGGGTTATCGGCAACCCATCGTTTTTCTTGACCCGGATGACATTCATTTTCGGTCAAGTATCGGTTTGAGGGTCGAAGGGGATGGAAAGTTCATATGCCCCGTCGGAGAGCCTGGCCCGGACCGGAGACCCGCCTTTTTCAAAAACCTTCATCATCCCCATGTTGGAGGCCAGGACATCGGCGGTGAACCCCTGAAGGCCGCGCTCCCTGGCCAGGCGGACCAGCATGGCATACATCCAGGTGGCGATGCCGCGCCCCTCGTATTCCCCGTCCACCACAAAGGCCACATCCGCCCAGGGACGGTCCTGGTGCCGGACGTACCGGGCCTCGGCAATGATGCGGCCCTGCCCGACTTCGCCCACAACCCCCACCAACGACATGGACTGCCGGTAGTCCACATTGACGTAGGACTGCATGCGGGCATGGGGCATGGCCTTGATGGGGGTGAAGTAGCGGTAATAGACCGCCTTATCGGAAAATCGGTAGAAAAGCCTCCGCATTTCCTCTTCATCCGATGGCCGGATGGCCCGAAACCGCACTCGCTGGCCGTCTTTGAAATGGTGGGCCGTGGCGATCTCCTGGGGATAAAGATGGGCGCTTTCGGCCAGAAAGATCTGGTCCGGATAGATCATGTGGGTATCCTTGGCCTGCTGCACCAGCTGCGGCCGGTCATCGGGATGGGCAATTTCGATCAGGGCCTGGGCCCGCTCCCGGACGGTCCGCCCGCCCAGGGCGGCCACGCCGTATTCGGTGGCCACCATATCCACGGATTCGCGAAGGCTGAACTGGTTGGGGAGTTCCTCTACGGACAGGCGAATGTTGCCTTCCCCCTTTCGGTTGCGACTGGGCAGGGCAAAGACGGAGAGTCCCCCGCGGGACATCTCCGCGCCGTTGACGAAATCGGCCGCCTCCCCGGGGCCGGCCGCCACATTCCCCTTGCCGATGTGAAGGGCGATGCGGCCGGACAGGTCCACCTTTCGGGCCGGCAGCACGGCCACAAATCCCGGGTTTTGACCGATGCGGACCGGATTGCAGACCGACTCGATGTCTTGAAATTCCACCCGGGGATTTTTGTCCAGCCATTTCAAGAGGTCGGTGGAGCCAAAGGCGTAGGAAGCCAGGCTGCGCCCCTTGGTGATCCGCTTCCGGCGATTGGTGACCGCCCCGCTTTTGACCAGATCCATCAGGGGGTCGGTGAAAAAGGGGGAATGCACGCCCAGGTCCCGTTTGTTGACCAGATGGCGGCTCAGGGCCTCGTAGAGGGGGCCCAGGGAAAAACCGATGCAGGCCCCGTTTTCAATCACCGATGCCACCTGGACGGCCACCCGTTCAAAGGCCGGATCCATGGGCCACCGGTTGAAGCTGAAAGGCGGGTCTTCGGCCTCCACCAGAAGGTCGAATTCGGATAGGGGGATCAGGGTGTCACCATAGGTCATGGGTACCTGGCGGTTGATCTCGCCCACCTTCAAGGTGGCCCTTTCCATGGCCAACCGGGCCACGTCCACAGCCAGGCCGAGGCTGCTGTAGCCGGCCGCATCCGGGGGGGTGATCTGAATGAAAGCCACATCGATCCGCAGGCGTCCCGACCGGATCAGGCGTGGAATCCGGGAAAACCGGCTTGGAATCAGGTCGATGCGACCGGCCCGAATGGCATCGCTGGCCACCCATCCCGAAAAAAACGTCTTGAGCCGGTACTTGGTGCTCCCCAGGGAGATCGCTTCACCGAAGCTGACCAGTTGAATCAGTTCCAGGTCCTGAAGGTTGGGTGCTTCGGTGGCCATGAGATGCCGGACCAGGGTCCGGGGTTCGGCCATGCCGGTCCCAATGAAAATGCTGCCGCCCGGTTCGATGCGTTCCAGCACTTTTGCCGGCGACACCACCCGTTTTTTCCAGTCCAATGCGCTGTCCTGTGCCATGCTCACCTCCATCAATCATCATCCGCCGACAGGTCCTGTCGTCGTCAAGCTTATATACCATAAAAAGCGAAAGCTTCACCACGCCCGCGAAAATGCCCTGCACATCAATGGCATGGATGCCCCGCATCCCGTAAACAGGCTATCTTTGCGGCAAGGAAACGATCACCGGCTAACAATTCTGATTTCCAAAGTGCGAAAATACCTGCCAGACTGTTTTGCAGGGAACACAGCGTTCCGTAGAAGGAGACAATGGGCACCAATCGGGTGAATTAGCAAGTGAGGTGCAGGAGGAAGCACCTTTGGGGCTTTCCAAAGCACTGGCCCGGGCCAGTGGGAACAAAAATTTTTTATGAGCAGCTTGAATTGGACGCATGGTTTCGGGGATAGCAGACATTGGAGCGCATGCCCATAGAAAAAGGGAGAAATCCCTATCGAAACCGACGCCCCCTACCTCACCCCCACACCGGAAAGAAACAAACACCGCCGCAACGAGCCCGCCTTTGTCCGGTCGGTCCTTTTTAAGCTGGCCGAGGTCCGCGGCGACGATCCCGAGGACCCGGCCGACACCCTGTGGCAGAACACCTGCCGGAATCACGGCATTGTATCCTTGCCGACACTGCCCCCAAAAACCAGCGACAACGCTGATACCGCCAGCAGCCCGGCCGGTAGAACCAAGCCGAAGGCACCACCCAGCCAGTCACAGAGCATGCCGGCCGCCAGGGGCCCGGCAAAATAGCCCATGCCCCAGAGCAGGTAATAGGCACCGGAAACAGCCCCTTTCATGTCAGCCGGTGCGGCTTCGTTGAGTTCGATGAGAGAGGCGACGTGATACCCCCCAAGGCCGAGGCACGCCGTCCCCAGAGCCGCCATGGCAAAGGCGCCGTTTGAAACAGCCGCCGCAGCCAGTCCCCCGGCGGCACAAAACAGTCCGGTATTCATGCAGGGCCGGCGAAGCCCCCGGTCACAAAGGGGGCCGGCGATCAACTGGGAAACGCTGACCGCGATAAAGAAAAGTGAAAAGAAAAAACTAATGGCCGTCTGGTCAAACCCTTTTTCTACCGATAGAAAGGCCGGAACGACGGTCAGCATGATGCCGTAGGCCATGCCGTAGATGCAAATGCCGCAAAGGGTCCGGCGTGACCGGTTTGGGTCGCACAATGACAAACGGGTATTGGACCCCATTGGCACGATGGTGGTCTCTTTTTTATCCGAGGGCTCGCTTACCAGTGCGCCCACCAGAAACGCACCGGTGAAACTGGCCGTGGCATAAAAACAAAAGGCTCCATTGTAGGAGCCGCCCCAGCGGCCGGCCAGCAGACCGGCCATGGGGCCGGCAAAAAGCCCCAGGTGAAACAGGGCGTTGTAACCGCCCAGGACCCGGCCCTTCTGGTCGGGGTAGGCAATGGAGAGCATGGCGGCAGCCAGGGCCCACAAGGGGACTTCGCCGGCCCCCTGCAGCAGCCGTCCCAGATAGATGGCCGCCGTGGAATCGGCCCGCAAGTAAATCAGGCCGGAAGCCCCGCATAGTCCGTAACCGGAGACCAGAAGCAATTTGAATCCATACCGATCCCCCAGGCGTCCCAGGGGCAGTTGAAGCAAGAGATAGGAAAGGGCAAAGGCCGAGGCGATACCGCCCACGGCCGATACCGAGCCGGTCATTTCCATGACCCGGCCGGGCAGCAGCGCCATGACCATGCCGTTTCCCAGCATGGCAGGAAATATAGACGCATATATACCGATCAACGTAAGATGACGACGCATGTTTCCTCCACCGAATTTTTATGCATTGGGGGACAAAAGAAACGGCGCAGCCGGAAGCCATGCGGCGACAGGCATCGCATCAGCGAAAAGCGGCGGATGCCATGGGAAGGCAAAAAGCAGTCGGGGGTTCAAAAAGGCAGAAAAAGGGGAATTCCCCGGAACAATCCGCAATAGGCGCATGCGCCCATCGGCAAAAATGCCGGGGAATGAAACAATCGTGCCTTCAGCACCAATCCCGCCGCAGCCTTGTTGGTCTGGTCTCGGCTGCGCGTCTCTTCAGGGATCTGGGAGGAAGTCCGGAGACGCTGGGTCTCCAAACCTTCTCCGCCCTATAGTTGACGGGGCGGTGGGGGCGGAAGCAGGCAGGAAAAGAAAAGTTTGGGATCGGGTCGGGTCATGTTTCTCTCATGATCGGGGTAATGGGTCGGTTAATTGTTGTTCGAAGCCAGAATTCTATGAGGGCGGATTAGCCGGGTCAATCCGAAAGAGGGTACACCCCTCCGGCTTCGAGAACCGTGGTTTCAGCGCGAAGTTCTTCGACCAACCGGCCCAGGGCATGGTCGCAAGTATCGTGGGCCGATAAAAAGATCTTTTTGGGGCCGGCATCGTTGATGGCGGCAATGGTCCGGGTCAGGTCGTCGTCGGTGATCCGTTTCCAGGGCGGCTTGCCGGTGCCGATAAAGGTCTGGAACTGGATGCCGACACGGTTTCCGCGCCCGCTGGTGACCGGAAAGTGCAAACCCCCGCCGATGGCATACAGCGGCGCATCGGAGATGTGTCTGACCATCTTCAAAATTACTTCGATGGTCGGGTGGCCGCACCCGGTAAAGACCACCAGCCCCTTGCCTTTGACCTTGGCCACCAGGGCCTGTTCCTCGGTAAACCCCATGAAAAAGAGGCTTCGGGCCAAGGGGCCGGTGGTGCCGATACCACCGGCCAGCATTTGCGGCGCCTCCACCACCTGGGCATCGAACCCGTCGGCCGCGGCCCGGTCCGGCAAAAAGCAGGGCTTGTTGCCGCAGTCGCCAAGCTGGTCGGGAACCGTTACCTGTAAGGACCGACTGGCCTTTATCCCCCCCATGTGATCGGGATGCAGATGGCTGATGGCAACGGCGTCGGTATGGTCTATGGTAAAATCGAGCCGACCGGCATTGTGGGCCAGCGCCGGTCGCTCCGGACCGAAACCGACGTCATATAGGAGCGAGCCCCGGTCCGTGACAAATTGATACGAAACGCCGGCATCACCGACAAACCCCTCCCGGGCCTTCTCCTCGACCAGGACGGTGAGTTCCAGAAAATCGAGTTCCGGCAGATCCAGCGGCCTGGCACCGGCAATCCGCTCGGCATTTCGCACCTCGGCCTTTTTCACGTTCTCCTTGAAACGACGGTTCTTTTTGGCCAGTTTGGGTGCAATGAACGGCGATGCCAGTGCCAGGGCCGGCCACCACAGGGGAGATAAACGAAAGGCCATCGGATCGTTCCTTTCAGTGGGAGTACAATGGCTGCTTCCAAAAATCCTTTTTACAGCATGGGACACAGACAGATATCTCCTTATCGGAGAGAATGTCAATGACGGCACGGGTATCATTTGACGCTACTTTAAAAATACGGCACAACCGTATGACGACAATCCGGGTGCGGCCTGGCCGCCGACACCCCCTTCGGTCTTGACCGCCGAACAACCATCGCAACCCCGGATCCCATGCAGGAGACGCCTTTTCAATGAATGAAACACCCCGCCCGGACAGGCATCGCGTGGATGCGGCAGCCATGATTATCCTGGTGGTTCTCTGTGCCAGTTGGGGCCTTCAACAGGTCACCATCAAAGTGGCCAACCAGGGTATTCCGCCGCTGCTGCAGGCCGGCTTACGGTCCATTGGGTCCGCCGTCCTGATCTGGCTGTGGATGGTGGTCTGCGGAAAACCGATCTTCGAAAGAGACGGGACCCTCTGGTGGGGACTGGCCGCAGGCATCCTCTTTGCCGGCGAATTCCTCTTCGTCTACTGGGGTCTGGAATTTACCAACGCCTCCCGGGCCACGGTCTTTTTGAATATGTCGCCCTTTGTGGTGGCCCTGGGTGCCCATACCTTTATCCCGGGCGAGCGGCTGCGACTGGTCCAGATCGCAGGGCTGTGCTGTGCCTTTACCGGCATTCTGGCAGCCTTCGGCGAATCGCTGGGGCTTCCCTCCCGACGTATGCTCATAGGCGATACCATGCTGGTGGTGGCAGCGGTCTTCTGGGGCGCCACCACCGTGTTAATCAAGGCCGGCCCCCTGGCCCGCATCCATCCGGGCAAAACCCTGCTCTACCAGGTGGCGGTTTCGGCGGTGGTGCTACCCCTGGGGTCTCTGGCCAAGGGCGAAGGCGGCATCACCGGCATGACGCCGCTGATCGCCGGGTGCCTGGCCTACCAGACCGTCTGGGTCGCCTTTGTCACCTACACGGTCTGGTTCTGGCTCATCGGCCGCTACCCGCCCTCGCGCCTGGCCGCGTTTACCTTTCTCACGCCGCTATTCGGTGTACTGGCCGGCGGACTGCTCCTGGGTGAGGCCATTACCCCGCTACTGATTCTGGCACTGGCGCTCGTGGGAACGGGCATCTACCTGGTCAATCGCCCGGCAAACAATTAGCAGGAAAAAGTAAAGAATCCTGGCCAGAGGACCAGGCTTTGGTTTGCCCCTGGAAGGGGCTGGGTTACCGACCCCATATCAGTGTGGAGTGACTAAAGTGAGTCCCGCCAAGGCGGGACTCACTCCAAACTTTAGTCACTTCAAACTATTTTAGGGTAGGTTGGTCTTTCAGGAAGACGGCCGTTCCATCAGGGCCACGAGGTCGTCGAGCATCCGGCGGAAGGCGGGACGCAGGGAATAGGTGGTGCTGGCGGCCTTTTTTTCCAGGGCCCGCAAAAAGTCGTAAGGCATGGTTCTCTGTGTTAAATTGACCAGCCAGGCCGGGATGTACCCCCCCGGGTCGACAAAGACGTTCATCTCAATCTGGGTCCGGCCCGGACCGGCCGGTCGAACCCGCGTCAGGCCACAGTGCAGATGGGCACGGACGGCACCTTTTTTGCGGGGAACGCCGTCCGGATCGACGGAATAGGTATCCACCGCCAGGACCTTGTTTTTACGGTCCAGACGCAGGCTGTTGCGCAGGATCATCTCCCGGTTGGCAAAGGGCCACGGCAGCGGATTGAGGCTGTAGGTAATAGCGTCCAGATCGGAAAAATCCTCTAGCGTGTACCGCTCAGCCACATCCGGCATCCATTCCCTGGAAATTTCGACCTTTCTCAGCACTTCAATCACCTGATCAATGCCGGCACGAAGAACGCCGACAGCGCGAAAAGCCAAAATATTCGAACCGGTCGGCTCCTGGGAATAAACGGTGATGCCGTTTTGTCGGAAAATCTCCGTCCATTTGCCCTCAAACAACGGCAGGGTTCCCATGGCCCGACCCGATGCGGGAACCGACAGGAATAGAATCATGGCCATAAGGGATAGAAACATACGTCTCATTGGGTGCCGCTCACTCCATCTTAGAATCAAGGGACAGGGCGCATAAGTTAGGCATCAATCTTCACATGTAAAATCATCGGTCGAAAACCGTAAAACTTGAACGGAAATGATGAAAAGCCTTTCACCCCAAGGGATCATCGATTATGCTGCGGATCATTGAGCAGGGCCTGGCAAAAAAGGCCGGAACATATCAAAGAATCATTCACAAGCATTGAAGACAAGAGGTTAACACCATGATCTCCCCGTTTCTTGTTTGGTTTCTCATCGGCGTCGGATTCCTGATAGCCGAGCTGCAAGCACCTGGTTTTATATTGATATTTTTTACCGCGGGCTGTTGGATCACCTCCGTCGTCGCCTGGTTGACGGATATTTCCATCACCTGGCAGATCGTGCTTTCCATCGTTTCATCGCTGGTGCTGCTGGTGGCCCTGCGAAAATTCGGCATCAAGACCTTCAAGGGAGACAAGATCTCAAGTGTCGATGAAGCCATGGCCGATGCAAAGATCGGAAAAACCGCCTTGGTCACCCGGGCCATCGCCCCCCATGTGCCCGGAGAAATCAAGGCCATGGGAAGCTTCTGGCGGGCCGAAGCGGAAATGGAGATCGCCGAAGGCGCTGCGGTGGTCATCGAAAGCCAGGCATCCCAAGACGGCCTGACCTACAAGGTGAGGCCGGTTTGATTGGTTTGATTGGTTTGATTGGTTGGATTGGTTGGATTGGTTGGATTGGTTGGATTGGTTGGATTGGTTGGATTGGTTGGATTGGTTGGATTG
>JAEINQ010000021.1 GCA_016342285.1 Desulfobacterales bacterium | reverse complement strand
CCGGGGGAGACTTGGAATCTTCTATACCTTTCAATGTCAGGAATTTAGCTCTGAAAGTGTTTGACAAGGACACTTAAGTCTGCAAGAGGCAACAAATTGTACTGCTGCTGAAATCTACCCAAGTTTATACCCTTACAGAAGACCACTTTGAAACCGACGCCTTCGGCTTGATCAATCATCCACCTTTCATCTATCGATCGCATGTGCTGCATCCGGTGAAACTCAGTATCACAAAACGGGCAATATATTTGATTTTTCGACATATTTTCTTTATAAGGCGTCGTTATTAACAAATTCCCATTTGGCGCAAGAACTCGAAAGATTTCTTTCAATACCGCTTGCACTTCCTGCTGTGTAAGATGCTCCAAAACCTCAATTAAAGTAACCACACTGAAAAAATTGTCACTAAATGGGGTTTTTGACTCAGTGAGAAGATGTCCCGCTTTAAATTTCTGGCTTTTTTTCAATCGTCTATTTGTTGCTAATAGGCTTTTTTCCGAGAATTCCACCGCATATCCTTCAATGTCAAAAGCCAATAAATGCTCAAGAAGGTGCCCGCAGCCGCTACTATAATCCAACAATCGGCCAGTCAAGAAATTGCCCATATGAAGAAAGTTGGCAATGCCAAGTCCAAAGCTGCGAGTAAAGTATTGGTGTTCAGAATCAGGCGTAGCGCCATACCAGTTCCACAATCGGTGGACATCTTCTAATGCCCAGTCAGAAGCAATAACTTTCTTTACCATTTCTAAGCCCAGATATTAAATTAGTCTTTTTGACAGATTTTCCAGTTAAAATCCTCAATGTAGGTGCATGCTCCTGGAGCCCATCCAAAATCATGAGTTTTTCCATGCATTACAACTTCAAACGGACAAATATTTTCAATCACCAGGTTATTTTTCTTGGCTAACCGCTCCGAGAATCGAACCGCCAGGATATAGCGACCTTGGTATAATCGAAGCTTCGGAATGTGGCATACCAAACGCCACATTCCGGGCCTTTCACCGAAGGATTGCTCTGAATGGAAACACCAACCGTAGAGCACAGGAAGACCGAAGCTGTTCAAGATACTGAATGAAACTGCCGGATTTTCAAGCCTGTTGGGTGCATACAAATCGATCCGAACATCCATGGGTTCTGCATGCACCTGGATGTTTGGCGCGATGGTGGTCTTCAAGGAGACGCCCGTAATCACAGGATAATCTTCTCGCGGCAAGGCTTTGTATGTCTCTGGGAAATGCTCCATGGTGCCGATGTAACGCTCAATCGATTCGTCTGTCGCACCGTCAAAAATGCAGTCCCCGTGGTTCAGAACAAGACAGCGATGGGTCAGATTCGCAATGGCATCCATCTGGTGGCTAACGAAAAGGACGGTCCGACCCTTCCGGGAAACATCTTTCATTTTGCCCAGACATTTCTTTTGAAACTCAGCATCACCCACTGCCAGGACTTCGTCCACAAGCAATATATCCGAATCCATATAGGCAGCCACTGCAAAAGCCAATCTCATATACATACCGCTCGAATATCTTTTCACTGGAGTATCTATGAATTTTTTAAGCTCAGAAAAAGCAACAATTTCATCGAACTTTCTTGTCACTTCCCATCGGTCCATTCCGAGTATCGCGCCATAGAGGTAGATATTCTCGTGGCCAGTCAGTTCGGGATGGAATCCGGATCCAATCTCAAGCAGAGATCCAACCCGCCCCCTGAGTTCAATTCTCCCAGAAGTTGGTTCGGCAATTTTTGAAATGATTTTCAGCAGAGTGCTTTTTCCAGCTCCGTTACGGCCTATAATACCGACAACCTCTCCTCGCTTTACTTCGAAAGAGACGTCTTTAAGTGCCCAGATGGTGTCGTTGGGCGACGACAGTTTGGAGCTTGGAGCAATGAGCTTGGAGCGGAGAGCAGTAGGGATTAGGGAGCGAAGAGCATTGACTGGGGCTTTGGCGGCATCCACGATGGCCTCGCGGAAAGTCTTGTATCCTTGATGCTCGCCGATGCGGTATTGCTTGGATAGGTTTTCGACTTTGATTACGGTGTCACTCATGGTTTAGCCTAGAGCTTGGAGCGGAGAGCACGGAGCTTAGAGAAAATTCAGCGTAGAGCATAGAGTGAGGAGCTGAGATCTTGGAGCTAAAAGCTAAGTGTCAATAACGATTTTTTTAGAGACAAGTGAAGTGCTTTTTGAACTCTTCGCCCCCTGCTCTATCCTCTCTCTTCTATGCTTCTTTCAAATGGTTGATAAACCCTGTGATCATTCTACAGAGCTCATCCAGCTCTGACAATAGTTCATTTTTTGTTTCGCTTGAAATATACGACTCCATTTCAAACAAGATCATCATATTCGCGTTTTCGAAGGTGGATCTCCGGGCAATATTTAAAAATTGGGCGAATTCCTTATGAGAGTTCGATCCGGACCCCTCTGCAATGTTATTTGACATCGACAAAGCAGCTCCACGCAACTGATCCGCAAATCGATATAGCTTCTTCTTTTCAAGATCATTGGCAATCTCAAATAATCTTCTCCCGACGCCAATCGCCTTCTTCCAAATCTCCAAATTTTCAAATCGAAACATATTCCTCGATCTGCCCCAGGCATTGCTCTAATTCAGCGATTTTCCTGAGCACCAATGGTCTGTCAACCATTGTAATATCTCTCCTGTAAAATTTTCGCCTCAAATTTTGAAAAATCGAAAGATTCCCGCATGGTGAGGGACTCGAAGTTATGTCTTGTATAGGGGTTGTTGTCGGCCAGAATAATCCGTTTCTGCAAGATCCGCATCCTGAGGGATATCGGCGCTGTATTCAGAACGACCAGATCAATGTCATCCGTTTTTAATAGACCCATCAAATCACCCAAAATATCAAACCGCTTCTCTGAAAACGGTGTTTTTGTCAGATACACAGCAAAATCGTAGTCGCTCATGGGGCTTGTTCTACCTGCAGCCCGGCTGCCAAAAAGATAGGCAAAGGCGACGTCTTCTCTTTTCAGGAAATACACCTCAGCAGCTTCCATGTTTAAAATGTTTGATTTCATTCGTTATGGCTCAATGATTAATTATTTGGTTTGAGAATTCCAACCGGAATCAAACTGATGGAAGACCGGTCAGATCACTCGATAGCAAATCAACTTGAGGCAAATCGCGGACACGACTCACCGATGCAATCAGTATGTTTTTTGTCTCATTGGATAGGCTTGCCAAGTCACCGCCTTCAAAATAGACCATTGCCTTAAGGCTTTCGCTTGGTTGAAAGCTGCTGCCATACATTCGTTTAGCGGATGCCAGCCCTTTTCCAAGGCTCACACCGGCATTCACCATTGCTGCGATGTCGATATAATCCTTGGCCTCAACGCGTTGCAGTAACACTTTCAGTTTCGTTGCCATGAGGTCGTCCAATGATGCAACCTGCATGACGCCATCTTCCGTCCACGATGGCATCCCGACCCGCCCGAACCGGATTGCACCAAAGAATGAAACCTTGACATGTGATGAGGTACTTTCCATAGGTGGCACGAGCACCGTATAGGTATTAGCGGTATCCTGTATCACCGTAGAATCCGCAATGAATTGAAAATGATCATTCAAGGCCGGTTTATCCAACAAATGTTCAGTGAAGAAGTCGAAATCAACAGATGATCGATGCCCGAGACGCAAGGCGATGGCGGTGCCACCATACAGCACCAAACCAAATCGATGTACGGCAGCCAGCTTTGGCCATATACGCATCTGTGCCGGAGGCAGTATTTCCATATGGGGTATGAAGCGGTTGCTCAATTGAATCTCCGTCGCGGCATCGGAGGCACTTTTCCTGGCTGTGCCATACCGAGTCGGTAGTGCCAGTAAGTCCAGGACCGTTCGTTGAATTGCCCGGCCTCGGCGTTGGCAAGCACATTCTGTAAATAATCGTCTTTAGCCAGTTTCACCACTTCTTGCACATCATCATAGTCCCCGATGTTCATCACCTGGGCAACAATACGTTCGGGCATTTGAACGGCTTCACTGACGGGCTTCCACCATATATATTTTGCTGCCATGTCTTTGAGGAATTTTGAGTCCATAGCTCCCTGCTCCTTGCTCCCTGCTCCTAAATGCTCTGATCCATTTTCTCCGGGTGTTCGTTAAGCCACTTGGCCATAGTATCACAGAGATGCTCGATGTCGGCAATGTGCTTCGTGGACATCAAATAAAGTTCTTTGGAGGACACCTCATTGTAGAAATGCACCATTCGGTTTCTGTACCCGGCAATCCGCCGCATGAGCAGGCCATCTTCGCGACAAAGCACGCCTTGTTCGACCAATTGCGACCCGATCTCTTTGTATTCGCTGACCGCCACAGCAAAACCTTTGGCCAGGATGTGCCGTCCGATATCCAGCAGGGCCTCTATTCCTCGCCTCAGATAAGATTCAGCCGCCCCCACGTTCCGCGAATCTTCAAGAAAGGCATCCAGTGAGACAAGAGGCAGGGCTTTTGTTCGGGATACCATCTGACGAACCCAGGCCAAGCGTTCCGTCACAACACTCGCTCTTATCAGTGCAGGGGTCATCGCATTGCCTCTTCCAGAATCATTCTCATGCGCTGTTTCTTGAAGGGCATCAGGTCACCGGCTCGACGCAGCACAAAAAGTTCATAGCGTGCCTGGCGGTCAGGATCGTCTGTATAAAGCAGTTCCCCTCGGATGACATCCAATGCCAAAAAAGGATCGGCTTCGGGAAGAATGATGAGGTCCACCCGCGGCGCATGGAAGAGGTCCTCCAAATCAATGGATAGCGAGACTCTTTCACACGGCCCGAAATGCGACAAAGAGCAAGGCAAGACGGCGATATCCACATCCGAGGCTAAAGACGAAGGAGTCGATGGCAGACCCCGTACCCGCGCTGCGATCTCTCTGTCCCGACTGCCAAAAGCATATAGATCGGCGATATTGTGCTTTCTGCAAATATCGGCAATCGTTTTCATGGAGAAATTTTCGTTTTTGATTACGGTATCATTCATGGTTTAAGCATGGAGCTGGGAGCATGGAGCACAGAGCTTAGAGCATGGAGCGTGGAGCGTGGAGCGTGGAGCATGGAGCGTGGAGCGTGGAGCGTGGAGCGTGGAGCGTGGAGCGTGGAGCGTGGAGCGTGGAGCTGGGAGCTGGGAGCTGGGAGCAAAGAGCATAAAAAAGCCTTAACTGTTCAGGGGGTTAAAACGATACAATGTTCCGAGACCTCGCACGGTAAGCGTTTACAGGGTGTCGTAGGTGCGAGGCGGCGGACATGCAGACGCACTCTCTCGCACACTTCAAATGCCCGGGGAAAAAGCAGATGCGATGCCATGTGAACGCTTACGGCTTTGCCATATAAAATTCGACTTCCTCAACAAACAAATCGAAATCGTGTCGACCATTTTTCATGTTTTCGATCAATCTGCTGTCATCAATGGTCCAATACCTGTGAATGAGGCTGTTACGAAAATCGAAAAAAGGCTTCAATCGCTCGAAAAGATTGTCGGACAAAATTCCGTGTTGATTTGCTTTGACAATAGCGTCGATGTATCCGGAGACCGCCACGCCTTTTTCCTTCGCCAAAATATGCTGAATCGTATTGGACATCGCCTCGGCAAGTTCGATCAGAATATACTTTGCTGCCTTTAACGGCAACGAATCTGGCGTCAACTCGTTTTGATCGATCAGTTGATTCAGTTCTGAGCTATTCTTTATAATTTCAAAGCAGTAGCTTCTGATCCGAATTGGATCGGCCTTCACGCCAGCACCTCCTGCATAAGCCCTTCGCATTCCCTGAATTTCAATCCGTAACGCTCCAGAAAATCGCCACGTGTCTCCAGGTTTTTATCGACTATAATTCTTCCATCTTGCAGCACGTTTCGCAAATACAACAAGGCGAACACGTCGCCTTGCTCGACCAATGTATTTACGATACGGATATCAAATCTGTCTGGAGAAATGCCGGTTTCTTTGTAAAGATTGACCTTGACGTCAGCAGAAAGCTCATGTGGGGAAGCGTCCGCGTTGGAATAAATTGCAATATCGATATCGTTGCCGTCCTCTCCGGCTACCATCGATCCATAAAGATAGGCGAATATCACCCGTCCTTCTATTTCAAGAACCTTTGAAATAGCATCGATGGTCAGTCTGTCAATCACCTGCGGATGCTTTTGAAATTCCGATCTTTTCATTTCCCTATAACTTTTAGCGGCAAAGCCGCGTTACATAAATTCGCACCAGCGAATTTATACCACGTCCGCAAACGTCCTCTCCATCCTTCGGAAATAGGAGAGGCCACTGGCGAACAAGACAAAGATCACCACCGTGGAGATGCCCAAAAGGTGCCAGTCGATCGGCTGGTGCCCCAATAGCGAAGCCCGAAAGGCCTTGATCACTCCGCCCATGGGGTTGATTGAAAGCAGCCATCGGTAGCGCTCCGGTACCATGGAGACCGGATAGATCACCGGTGAAAGGAACATCCAGATCTGGATCAGAAAAGGGATGGCATACCGGATATCACGGTATTGGACATTGAGTGCCGACAGCCAGAGCCCGACCCCGACCGAGCACATGAAGGTCAACCCGATCAAGAAGGGGAAGAGCAACATCCCGAAACCCGGCATGACCTGGTAGTAGATCATCATGGCAATCAGGATGGTCATGGCAACAAAAAAGTCGAGCAGTCCGGCAAGGGATGCCGAGGCAGGGATGATCAGCCGCGGGAAATAGACCTTGGTGATCAGGTTGGCGCTTCCGACCAGGCTGTTGCCCGATGCGCTCAGGGCGTTGGCAAAATAGGTCCAGGGAAGAAGTCCGGCATAGACAAAGATCGGATAGGGGATGCCATCCGATGGAATTTTAGCAAGCCTGCCAAAAAACAGGGTGAAGACCACCATGGAAAAAAACGGTTGGATGATGGCCCAGAGGCCACCCAATACCGTCTGCTTGTACCGAACCTTGATGTCTCGTTTGGTCAAAAAATAGAGCAATTCCCGGTAGGCCCAGATTTCCTTGAAGTCGATAGGTATCCAGCCACGCTTGGGCTCGATGATGGTGATTGTTTCGCTCGGGTTGATGCTATTTTCTTGGCTCATGATTATTTTTTGGCGCGGATCAGGCGTCGCCAAAGGCTATGCCCAACAGGTTTTCTCGGATTACACGGTTATATTTTCATAGGCGAATAAATTCGCAATTATTGAGACATCGTCTAATACTTTTTTCACCACTGAGGCACTGAGGCCACAGAGCTTTTCCTATTTATCCCCGGCCGGGAGACGGCGGCCGGGGATAAGAAAGCCTTGACAGAGTGAGCTTTCCACAGATCGTCGTCTCCCGATCTGTGAAAAAAATGTAAGCCCTCTTAGTACTCTGCGTCTCAAGCGAGCGTAGCGAACGGGTGGTGAAATTGTTATCATTCAGAAAAACTGTCTTTGACTGTATTACCATCCCAAAAATATTGCCAAGGCATCCAGGAATTTTTTGAAATCACCCAGACGGTCTTGAAGGTAACCATATAGTTGCCCATCATCGACTTCCCAGTACAGATGGACCAATCGGTTCCGAAACTTGGCCATGTTTTTCAAATCGCTTGCGAAGTCCTTTTCCAAAGCACCGACTTCTGCCATAACAACAAACGTATCGCCGTAGTCTTCTGGAACGCGGAAACCGTTTCGAGATATCACATGGTTGCAAATATCGATGCAGGACTCGATGGCCACAATGAAATGATATTTGGCGCTTCCAATTTTATCCGGATCGCCGAGAAACGCTTTTTGATCCAATTCCGACAGAGAAGTCAACCTCTTGACACTTAGCCGAAATTGGGAAACCAGGGTCACGACCTTTTCCTGATCAAATTGGGGCATTTATAACCTCATGGAGATAATGCCGTCGAAATCGTGAAAAATCAAAGTACTTTTTCAGTGTCAGCCCTTCAAAGTCGGCTCTCAAGTTTGGATCGTGATCGAAAAGCACCCTTCCCGTTTTAATAACATTCTGTACAAAGGGGAGTGGGGCATGGTTCAAGATTCTGACATCCACCTGATATTTCGAAATATTCTCCAATTCAGATTCCAATTCCAATTCAAAATCCAGTGGGCTCTCAATGTGGCCTGAGATGAAAACACCGATATCGATATCGGAAAACGCGCTATCTTGCAGAAAAGATCCAAATAAATATGCAAAAGCAATATCTTGCATATGAGTTTGCAAATATTCGGAAATCGCTTTGATCAGTAGTTGTTTCTGAAAAGAATTAATTCGTTGAGTTGTCAACATGACCTTCTGTTCAACTCTGGTATGTCCCTCTGCTAAGTACACACTGTCATAAATTCGATGACATATATTGGGGTCACCACAGAGTCACAGAGAACGCAGAGAGTTTTCTTTTTTTTTCACAGATCGGGAGACGACGATCTGTGAAAAGTGAACACTGTTGCTGGCTTTCTTATCCCCGGCCGCCGTCTCCCGGCCGGGGATAAACGATAAAAAGCTCTGTGACCTCAGTGTCTCAGTGGTTAAAGCATTCCTTGTCAATGTCACAATATTTACGCCTACAAGTACTAAGCGGATGCGGGCCTGACCGGCAAAGCTTTCAGCGCGTAGACGGGTGTCGGATCGTTCTTCTCCGCAGTGAAGGATATTGGACTGACAATCTGAAACCTAAACTGAGCGTTTTGAATTTCGAGATTCAAAACCCTTCAAATTTGTTTTCTTGAGGCGCCGAAATTTCCACAACCTCGACGAGGTACTTTTCGAAATCGGCCAGGTGCCTCTTAAGGATGCCATAGATCAAGCTATCATCGACCTTGTCATAGCCATGAACCAGAATGTTTCGGGTACCTGCCATTGGCACTAAAAACTTCAGGCTTTCTTCACTGATTATCCCAGCTTCTGCCAGTACCACAAATACGCCCTTGTTGTCCTTCGGTTCAGGAAGGTTTTTCCTGGAGATGACAATTTTCGCGATATCAAGGCAAATTTCAATCGAAACTTGAATTCCTCTTTCAGCGATATCTTTGTAATTTGAAGAATTCTCGTAATCTTGAAACGTATTCAGCTCTTCGGAAAGCTGCTTCAGGCGAGTCAACCGGTCATGCAATGCTTTAATTTTTCGACCAATGGTTTTCATTCAACAAAAGTCATCCGCTTTTCTTTAACGACAGGCGATTCATGCTCTCTGCTCTTAATTGCTCAATAAATGGGCGAAAATCAAAATACATGCCCCGCATTTTACTTTCGTATTCAAACCGGCGCTCCGGCTCTACTTCGTAGATGCACCGCCCTGTTGTTATCACCTCGTATGCAATTTCCAGCGAGGCGCTATTTAACACCGTGACATCGGTTTCCTTATCAAGCACCATTCCAAGTTTGGCAGCGATGAGAAATGCCGGTGAAACCGCTTGGACCGAATCTGACACGTATCGTTTTTCATTGATGAGAAAGGCAAGGTCGATATCCGACGTTCTCTTCTGACTTTCACCCAGAAATGATCCAAAAAGGTAAACGACAAGAATTCGATCACTAACCTGAATGGTTTCGGCGAGAAACGCTTCGATCCCCTTGATAGGATTAGATTGAGGCATTTATACACAGCGCCTTTTTACTTTGCTCATAATGCCGACCGTCATACAAACGAGCCCTGGCTTTCAGCGTAATTCCACGGACCTGCTGTGTATGTATGCGCAATGAATTATGTCGTTTTGTATAGAACCTCATTGCGGTACTGACATTGATATGGTTTTACGGAATCGACTGAGGTCATTGAAAACAACCTCCTTCCATTTGGTTACCCGCTTGAGTAAGAAGGCTACCCGTTCATCATCGAGCCCGTAAGCATAGGCATGCCTGAAAACATGGCGAAACCCTCTCAGTTCGCTGAGGTGGGTGAAAGTTTCCTGGCTGATCAAAGGCGGTCGGATTCCTTTGACCTCGGTTCTCATACGTTTGAGAAGATTGATATGAAATCCGCCATTGTCGGAGATACTATTTTCCCAAAACCCGGCCACCAACTTGAACAGGTCCTCAAACGCACAATAGAGATTGTGCAGCCAGTAACCGGTGCTCTCCACCATCTCTGAACTGACCGGTTGTTTTCCAAAGGCACTTTCTCGCCGCTCCAGGGTCTTGAAGATTCCCCCTACCTGATTGACCTGAAAATCAAAATCACTCAAGAAAACCCGTATTTTTTCTTCGGATTCCATTTCAGTCCTCCGGCGATAATTTTTTCAGAAAAACCACACTCCTCAAGATTGACAACGTCCACTGAACGATTGAGTATGGATGACAGCTCACCGACAAAGGCATAGAAGTGATTCTTCCCAAGTCCTTTTATGGCAATATCCACATCACTGGACTCTCCGAACCGGCCGTCCTTGGTCACGGAACCGAACAGATACAGATCCGTCCATGCGTACTCAGTCTCCAGGCTTTTCAGCGCATCATCGAGTTCCCGCAACACGGTCAAACGAAACGCCTCTTTCTCTCGCTTTCGTTTTTTCTGAGCCGCAATCCAAAGATGATGGGGGGATTTTGTCATGGTCCGGGTACAGCTCCGCCTTCTGAATTACCACCGACAATCAAGCCTTAACTGCTGATTTTATGTTGTTTTTGTTGCTATTCCGACCCAATCTCGGTTATATTTTCCCGCGACTGCCCGGCCTGTTGGGCTATCGTCCCGCATTCTAAGCGGCAAAGCCGCTTACCAGTAAAATTGCCCGAGCAATTTCACTCCATGTTTAACACCAGTCTGATGCCGTCGTAAACCTGTCTCATCCGCGTGTCGTCGATGCTGCCGATCCGTTCAGCCAGCATCTTTTTTTCAAACGTCACCATCTGACTGACATTGACAATATATCGTTGCGGCAGATTCGCTTCACCAAACTCCAAGGTCACATTGCCGGGGAGTTGCGAAAATTCCGTCCGATCCGTCAGGCCGAGCATCACCACGGTATTAATCCTGCTGGCGTTGAGAATATCGCTCTGGACGGCCAAAAAAGGGCGTTTCCCATCATCTGAAATCCTGTTCCCAGCGGCCATATTGACCCAGTATATGGAACCGTTCTCAACGTCCATGGCGCTACCCTTTGTTTCCGCCCGCCCGAATGCCCCCGGGGGTCAGAAGTTGCTCCTGACGCACGATTTCATCCGCAAAAACGTTGTCGTAAGCATCTTTAATCAAACGTTTTTTCTCATCTTCCAGTTTTTCCTGGAGCAGATTGGAGATATAGCGACTCCGCGAGATGCCTTGCCCCTTGCAGAAATCGTCAATCAATTTGAGGATTTTTTTCGGAATGGTGATGGCTATCTTTTGGGTATTCATATTTTATACCCCTATTGAGTACTACCTTGAATTTATACCTGTATATTTACGAAACGTCAAGCAATATCTATTGGTTAAAATTTTTCAGGAATACTGATGTCTGAATTTATTGCCATATTGCATCTACCCCAGAACATGCATAGCTTTTATTCCTACTTATTAACACTACCTCTATATCATACTTTTTTAAGGGATTTAAATCATACCTTTTAATCATACCACTTGGCACCCCCATTGACAGGGCTTTCCCAGCCGAATCCAATATCGGCTAATCCGTCCCTTTTCTTGAACAGGTTAACGAAAAAATAGTAAGCGTTCACAGGGCATCACGCCGAGGCGTGACTTTGTTCCCGGGCATTTGAAGTACGACATAGTACGTCTGCATGCCCGGCGCCTCGCATCTGCGACACCCTGTAAACGCTTACCGTGCGAGGGTTCGGAACTCTTTGAGTGTTTCAACCCCGTGAACAGGTACAAAAAATACGCCTCAGAAAGCCTGCTTTGCAGCCATGGCCACATGGTTTGGATCCATGGCAAAGGTGCGAGACGGATGGGGCGGCCAGCACAACCCGCTTTAGATACCCCGGTAGCCTCGACAATCGCTTAACTCAGGTTATATTACATGCATTGCGTTTCCCCATGAGCACCAATGGGTTCATGGGTTCAACTGTTGATAAAACATATCCATTGCGAAAGGATTCCCCCATGAAACTCGCTGTTAGCGGCAAAGGCGGGGTCGGAAAGACCACATTTTCATCTTTATTGATCCGGGCCTTAAACGCCCAGGGCAAGCATGTACTGGCCATCGATGCCGACCCCGATGCCAACCTGGCGTCGGCCCTGGGCATCACGGGTGCGGATAAGATTGTCCCCATCGCCGAAATGAAGGACCTGATCATGGAACGGACCGAATCCAAACCCGGCTCCATGGGCGGCTTTTTCAAGCTGAACCCAAAGGTGGATGATCTGCCCGAGGCCCTTTCCGCACGATTTGAAAACATCAAGCTCATGCGCCTGGGCGGGGTGCCCAAAGGCGGACACGGATGCATCTGCCCGGAGAGTACCTTGCTGCGGGCACTGGTCACCCATGTGGTGCTGGCAAGGGACGAAGTGGTGGTCATGGACATGGAGGCCGGCATCGAGCACCTGGGCCGGGGTACGGCAAGGGCCGTGGACCGGCTCATCGTGGTGGTCGAACCGGGCCGGCGCAGCATCGATACGGCCGAACACATCCGCAAGCTCGCCGGTGACATCGGCCTGGATCAGATTGTTGTGGTGGGCAACAAGATTCGAAACGCCGGTGACGAGGCTTTTTTAAGGGAACATCTGCCCGACTTCGCGTTTCTCGGATTTCTCCCCTACGATCAGGCCCTGATCGAAGCCGACCTGGCGGGGATATCGCCCTTTGACACCGAAACCAAGACCAAAGCAGCGGTCATTGACATGCTTCGCGGGCTGGAATGAAGCGGCGCCCGTATCACCCCCGAAGCCGGCCTCGGCAGCCGAACGGAAAATGGTCGGCCATACCCAAAATCCAGCCCCGCGCCGACGCCCGCCTCAAATCGGTCTTCGATGAAATCGGCGTTCCCCAAGCTGCGCCCTTTCTACCGGACCCCTTTCAGATTGAGGCCGTGTCATGCATTCCCCAGGCGGACTGCCTGGTGACCGCCCCCACCGGCAGCGGCAAAACCTGGATTGCCGAGCAGACCATGGAACGGACGCTTCGCCAGGGCGGCAGGGCGTGGTATGCTTCCCCGCTCAAAGCGTTGTCCAACGCCAAATACAGGGATTTTGCCGCCCTTTTCGGCTCCGAAAACCTGGGCATTCTCACCGGAGACCGCAAGGAAAACCCCGATGCGCCGATCATCGTCGGCACCACGGAAATCCTTCGCAACCAGCTCTATGACGCCATGGGGCAGGGCGAAACCCTGGCCGCCGACCTGGTGATCCTGGATGAAGCCCATTTTCTGGGAGACCCCGACCGGGGGGTGGTCTGGGAAGAAATCATGATCTACCTCCCACCGCGCATTCCCTTGCTCATGCTCTCGGCCACCATCGGCAACGCCGATGAAATTGCCCAGTGGCTCTCGGACCTGCGGGGCCGACCCTGCCGGGTGGTGAAAGAAACCCTTCGGCCCGTTCCCCTGTCGCCGATCTTTCTTCATCCCGACGGCACCCTCATGCCCCTGACCGATCCTTCTCCCCAAAAGCCCTCGCGCCTGTACAAAAAAGTCGGCGACTACGTACGCAGCAGCAGCCCGCCCCTGATGGCCCCGCCCGGAAGGCTCCCCCCCTTCGGCCAGATCCTGAAAATTTTGCATCGTTTTGACCTGCTGCCCGCCATCTTCTTTCTCAAATCACGGGCCGACTGCGACCGTGCCCTGGATCTTTGCCTGAATGCGCTGCCCTGGCAAACCGGGCAACAGAAGCGACTGGCGGACAAGGTGGCACAACTGGCCGAGCAACACCCCCACATTGCCTCACACCGCCAGCGCCAGCACATCGAGACCCTTGCCGTGGGCGCTCATCACAGCGGCCAGCTACCGGCCTGGAAGATGGTTTTGGAAAGCCTGATGACCGAGGGCCTGCTTCACGCCATCTTCGCCACCTCCACAGTAGCAGCCGGCGTCAATTTCCCGGCCCGAACCGTGATTTTTTTCAACTCGGATCGGTTCAACGGTACGGGGTTCGCGCCCCTGACATCGACGGAACTCCATCAAATGACGGGCCGGGCCGGCCGCCGGGGAATGGACCGCATCGGCTTTGCCGTGGTGGTGCCGGGTAAATTCATGGACGTTCCCATGGCGGCAAAACTGTTTAGCACGCCAGCGGGCGCGGTGGACAGCCAGATCCGAATCAATTTTTCCATGGTTTTAAACCTGCTCATGTCCCACAGCCCCGAGCAGGTCGAAGATTTGTTGTCGCGCTCCCTGGCCGCTTTTCAGATCACGCGCCACCGAAAGCGCGGCCAGACAGGCAGACTGTCCGGCGAACGGTTTCTATCCCTGGACTTCCAGCGCCATCTCGACTTTTTGCAAAACCACCAATATGTTTCCATGGATGGCAAACTCACGGAAGACGGTTTGTGGGCCTCCCAGCTACGCGTAGATGAGCCCCTGATGATTGCCGAGGGCTTTCGGCGAGGCGTTCTGCCGGATTCCGACCCGTCGCTTTTGGCCGGCATCATCGCCGCCTTTGTCAACGAAAAAGAACTGGCCGATACCGCCGACAAGCGCATCATTCCCACACGGCTTCAGGCAGCATTTAAAAACGTCGTAAAAAAACTGCGGCCTTTTGCCCGGGAAATGATCGACGCCGAGTTCCAGGTCCGCCCCCTGTATTTCAGGGCGGCTGTCACGGTATTTCTCTGGGCCGAAGGGATGGACTGGTCAGACGTCCACCGTCTGTCGGAAATGGAAGAAGGGAGTCTGGCCATGCTGATTTTGAGGACCGCCGACAACTTGCGCCACATTCGCGCCCTGGGAAACGTCTTTCCCTCGGCCGCCGAAACCGCTGCCCGGGCCATTGAGAGCATCGTTCGGGAACCGGTCCTGCCGACGGATTAATATCAGGGATAAGGCTGAAGGCTGAAGACTGAAGACTGAAGGCCGAAGACTGAAGACTGAAGGCCGAAGACTGAAGACTGAAGGCTGAAGACTGAAGACTGAAGACTGAAGACTGAAGGTGGAAGGTGGAAGGTGGAAGGTGGAAGGTGGAAGGGTGCGAGATGGGGGGGAGGGAATGTAAAAAATCCTGGCCCAGAGGACGTAAATTCGGGTTACACCGCTATGCCTGTGTCCCGGCGATAGACGCCAATGTCTAAGTACTTGTAGGCGTAAATATTGTGACATTGACAAGGAATGCTTTAACCACTGAGACACTGAGGTCACAGAGCTTTTTATCGTTTATCCCCGGCCGGGAGACGGCGGCCGGGGATAAGAAAGCCAGCAACAGTGTTCACTTTTCACAGATCGTCGTCTCCCGATCTGTGAAAAAAAAAGAAAACTCTCTGCGTTCTCTGTGACTCTGTGGTAAACTACATATAATATCCTAAACTGAGCGTTTTAAATGTTGCGTTTTTATGGGTCCGGACAGGCGGCTGCCACGGCCTTAAAGGCCTTCATTTCAGGGGAGTTGTCCACATCACCGATCTGGCCATCAAGATCCGCTGGAGCAAAGGAAAGATCCCGGTAAATTCGCCTTTCCAGTTCAGCGGATACATCCCAAAGCCAACGAATACGCCGGTCCGAATCCGGCGCCTTGCCGTAACGTTCCAGTATATAGGCCATCCGCCGATCCAATGAGGCCACCTGGTCGTGAAGCACCCGTTTGTCGGCGTAGTTGACGATTCCCGCCTCGGTCGGTTCCCCCCCCGGCGCATAAGCGTCAAGCCGCACATGCTGCCCGACAATCTTTCCCACCCTGCCATACCCCTTCTCCGCAAGGAGAGCCGCGCCGGTTTCGCAATGGTTTTCCCCGGTTTCAAAGCTCCTCGGCTTGGTAATGTCGTGCAGCAACGCCGAGGCTGTCACCAAGTCCATATCCAGGGCCGCACCCCTTTGAATCAACGCGCCGGTCAGCAACCGTGCCACGCGACAGACCTGAAGTGAATGGGCCACGATATGCTCGGGCATGGCACTGTCATGGAGCATTTGAAAGCATTGGTTTTGCGTCGGGATGGTCACGTACGGTCTCCAATGGCGCTTTCGGTGGTGGTGGATCCGCTCTTCAAAGTAAAGAATCCTGGCCCAGAGGATCAGGCTTTGGTTTGCCCCTGGAAGGGGCTGGGTTACCGACCCAAAATAAGTGTGGAGTGACTAAAGTGAGCTAAAGTGACTAAAGTTGAGGCGTCGCTACGCTCCACCGGTTTTTTATAACAGGCAGAATTCCTTAACTTTAGCTCACTCCAAACTTTAGTTCACTTTAGTCACTTGCCCCATAGCTGTCTCGGCATAGCCAATTGACTCTGACCACGCCCACAGGATTCCAACGGCGAATTGAAACAATACCGAACCACCTTATATTCCGGTTATTCATTTTACTCAAGGGACTCAAAGTACCTAAATTGAGCGTTTCCAATTTCGAAAGAATGGGTAATGGATCAAGCGGTCCGTGATCTGCGCAGACCAGTGACGGCGAAGTCGTCCCTCATAAAATCGTGCCAGCAATTTTATTTTTCCTTGACCTCCCGCATTGATATCCGTAACCTCCAATTTAATGATGAAATACCCAACAGGAGCGGAAAGGGTGCCATCCCTCGAATCCGCTTTTTTCGTTTTCCCCCGTCCACACCTCTTGCCACTGGAGCCTGCCATGGAATACGCCTGCATTCTTTACGAAAAAAACGATGGGGCAGCCGTCATCGCCCTAAACCGACCCCGGGTGCTCAACGCCATGAACAAACAGCTATGGGTCGAATTCCAAGACGCCCTGGAAGATGCCGGCCACGACCCGGCCGTGGGCGCGGTCATTGTCACCGGCCAGGGCCGGGCGTTTTCAACCGGTGCCGATCTCAAGGAATCCAAAACCCGCAGTGTCGAAGACTACCGGGACTACCTGGAGGAGCTCCAGGAGGCCACCCGAAAAATTCTTCGATTCGAAAAGCCCACCATAGCGGCCGTCAACGGTTACGCCCTGGGCTCGGGCTATGAACTGGCCCTGGCCTGCGACATCCGCATCGCCGCCGAAGATGCCCAGATCGGCTCCCCGGAGGCACGGGTGACCTCTTCGGTCACCGGCGGGGCCATGCGCCTGATCCAGGACCTGGTAGGGCCAGGCAAGGCCAAGGAACTGCTTTTTACCGCGGAAAACATTGACGGCCGGGAAGCCGAACGCATCGGTCTGGTCAATCGAGCGGTGCCGGCCGACCGCCTCATGGAAGAGGCGCGGTCCATGGCAAGAACCATCGTAGCCAACTCGGCCTTTTCCATCAAAATAATCAAAAAGGGATTGTCCATGGCCCACGAAGTAAGCCTGGAAGCCCTGATGGACTTTGAGGTGGAAGCCTGCCTGGCCTGCGTCTCCACCAAGGAACGCCAGACTTCCCTGCAAGACTTTGAAGACCGAAAAGAAAAAAAATAGCGACGAAGTCGCGTCATATAAATTTTCGCCAGAAAATTTATGGAGGGATTATGCTGGACAGAGTGCTCAATGCCGATTCCGTGGCCATCATCGGAGCGTCCAAGAACGAAACCAAACGGGGATATCAGACCATCCGAACCCTTTTGGATGAAAAATTTGAAGGCACCATCTACCCGGTTAACCCGCGGGAAAAAAGCATTCTGGGGCTTAAATGTTACGGCCGGGTCTCGGATATCGAAGGACCGGTCGACCTGGCCCTGGTGGCCACACCGGCCCGCAGCATCCCCAGCGTACTGGAGGAATGCGGAAAAAAGGGGGTCCAGGGGGCCGTCATTCTGGCCGGCGGGTTTGGTGAAACCGGCAAGGAAGGGAGGCTGTTGGAAAACGAGATGCTTGCCGTGGCAAAACAATACGGCATCCGGATCATCGGCCCCAACACCTCGGGGATGATGAACCTCAAAAAGCGAATGAACCTGGTCGGGTTGAAAGACGCTCCCCGGGGCGACATTGCCCTTCTCTCCCAGAGCGGCAACATGGCCCTGACCCTGTTTACCGAAGCCGGCCTGAAGAGCCACAAGGGGTTTTCCTATTACGTGGGGGTAGGAAACGAAACGGACATTCAGTTTCATGAATACCTGGAGTTCTTCCGCCAGGACCCGGACACCCGGGCCATCCTCATGTACGTGGAAGGGATGCGCCAGGGAAGGGAGTTTCTTCAGGCGGCCTACAAGACCACCATCGACAAACCGATTATCCTGCTCAAAAGCGGTCGGTCCTCCACCGGCAAGCGCTCGGCCGGATCCCACACCGGCGCCCTGGCCGGCATCTCCGAAGTGGCCCGGGGCGCCTTTACCCGGGCCGGCATCATTGTCATCGAAAACTCGGACGAACTTTTTCCTGCCGCCGAAACCCTCTCCAGCCTGCCACCCATCAAGAACCGAACGGTGGCCATTCTGGCCGACGGCGGGGGGCATGCCACCATCGCCGCCGACAACCTGACCGACCTGGGGATGGAAATCCCCTTACTGTCCGATAAAACGCAAGAAAAGCTGAAAAGCATCCTTCCTGCCGCCGCCTCCCGGCCAAACCCGGTGGATGTTGCCGGCGGCACCGATGATGATCCGTCGATCTTTGCCGACTGTGCCCGGGCCATTTTAAAAGATCCCGGCATCGGCGGCCTGCTCATCGTTGGACTCTTTGGCGGTTACGGCATCCGGTTCGCCAAAAGTCTCTCCTTAAAAGAAGAGGACGCCGCCCACCAGATGGGAAAAATGGTGCGCAAGTACAAAAAGCCCATTGTCGTCCACAGCCTCTTCAGTTCCAAATATCCGCACTCCCTGGATCTGCTGCGCTATTACGGCATCCCGGTCTACGATTCTCTGGAAGTGGCCTGCAAGTGTATCGGGGTGTTGGCTCAGTACGGCAGTTATCTGAAAAGCTATCACGCCAAGGCCAGTTTCGTTCTGAATTGGGGGAGAAAGGCCAATCCCAAGGTTCAGGAAATGATTGACCAGGCAAGGCGCGAAGGCCGAAACGTCCTGCTCGAACCCGAGGCCAAACAACTGTTCCGGGCCCACGGGGTGGGAATCGCCCCGGAAGCGGTGGCCACATCGGCCGAGGAAGCGGCCTTGGTCGCAGCCCAGATCGGCTTTCCGGTGGCCATGAAGATCGTCTCCCCGGATATTCTCCACAAAAGCGATGCCGGCGGCGTGCGGCTCAACGTCCACTCCGAGAACGAAGCCAGGGAGGGTTTTGACACCATCATTGCCAATGCCCACCGGTTCAATGCCCAGGACATCCGGGGGGTCCTGATTGCCCCCATGCTCGAGCACGGCCAGGAGGTCATCATCGGCACCAAAACAGACGATCAGTTCGGCCCTGTCATCATGTTCGGAATCGGCGGCGTGCTGGTGGAGGTGCTCAAAGACGTGGTCTTTCGGGTGCTGCCCATCTCCCTCAAAACCGCCCAGAAAATGGTCGATGAGATCCGATCGGCCAGGCTTCTAGACGGATTCCGCGGCGGGCCTCCGTCGGACAAGAAGGCGCTCAAGCGCCTGCTTTTAACTGTTTCGGAAATCGTCGAAGCCTATCCCGACATCGAAGAGATGGATCTCAACCCGGTCCTGGTTCATGAAAATGGGTTGAGCATCGCCGATGCCCGGATAATCCTGAAATCGTCATAGGGATTGTCATATTTCCGTCCCATCTCATGTGGATTTCAACCTGGCCAATAATATCAACATGTTGGAATTTGGAAGGATTAACAATCCCCATATAAAAATCATCGTCCGTAAAATAAAAAAAGGACGAGGACACGAAAACCTCCTCGGTATTCGTGTTTCCGCCCTTTCTTTGTGGCAAGAGACGCTGTTTTAACTCGGCCCCTAATCCAGCGGCATGCGAAGGGCCGGATCGCCCAGCAGGTTATAGGTGCGCGGCACCAGGGTGTCGCCGGTGCGCTGACGGTAGCGCTGCAAGGCCTGAACCACGGCGTCACCCAAGGTTGTTTTTCCGTCCACGAACAGGGCCCGGAAGAATTCCTCGTTGAGTAACCGGGCCTTGGCGTTCATGGAGTGTCCCGAGGATGAAAATACCGCCACGGCCCCACCGCCGGGTTGCATTAACAATTGTTCACTTATCCCATCCAAACCAGACCAGAAGTCGAAACGCCCCAGTACGCAACTAAAGGCACTAACCACAGCCAGTTTGTCCGCATTGGTCAGTGAGGCGATATCACTTGAACTAAGCAATACGGGGTCCTCAGTCATAGTTTCGTAACCCCCGTGGCCGATAAAATTGACCAACAACGCACCGGCGTCGATGCCATTGGTGATCAGGGCGTTGCGGGCCTGGGCGTTGGTAAGGTCATCCTGGTAGATTTTCTCGGTGGCATAGCGATCCGGAACAAAGGCCGCAACAGTATCACTGTCCGAAGAAAAATCACCCCCGATGCCATCCTGATTGTCAGCGGCAAGCAAGATGCGCTTCTGCCAGTCGGCCGGCCCCTGGGTTTCATATGCCACGATCTTGTCGATGAGCATGGTCAGTTCCGCGACCGTAATCGCCGGAAGCCGGCCGATGGCCACCTCGGGCACATTGTCGTCTCCGTCCAGATCCGCCAGCCAGTTATCGGAACCAAACAATCCTTCCGGTGTGGCCACCATCACCGGCGGCATATAGTTGAGTCCCGGATAGTCGTAGGCCTTTCCGTAAATATCCTTGTAATCGTAGCTTCCCTCTCCCACCAGCACCACGTAGCGCGGCGCTGTCGCCCAATTGTCGCGGGCGTATCGCAGAAATGTCCGGATCGCCTCGGGGCTAAAAATACCGTGGTTGAACTCGTCCATAATGTCTTCGAGAAAGGCGACGTAGACGCTCAGTCCCTGCCCCCGCCGGTAGTCGGCCAGGGTCTGTACGGCTTCCATGAGCGCCTCGGGGGTGGCGTACTGAAACTCCTTGGGGGTAATGATCAGGTACTCCCCTTCTTTTGCGGCATCGGCCAAAGTCGATGGCGTATCCACGGCCACAGCGGCCGGGGCAGCGGCCCCGGCCAGGGTCGTGGCCAGGTACCTGGCATTCGAGGAAGTCGGGGTGAACCGGACCTGAAAGCCGCCGGCGCCGGCGCTGACCACAGCGTCGGCCACCTGCATGGGCCGGGCCGGATCAGTGACATCGAAGACGTAGATATCCGATCCGATAAAACCGGAGACCGTCACTTCCAAATTGTCATCGGGAGTGAAATCGAGCCGGTCGTCCACGGCTTTGAACCGCCGGGAATAGGTGAGATCAAAGCTGTCCACAAAAATCTCGCCACTCGGAGGCAAAGCGGATACGGCAAGTATATTGGCCTCGTTGCCGGACAGCAGCAAGGCCGAATCGACCACCGCGGTGAGGTCATAGGAGCGGGCCCCGTCCCAGCCTTGGTCGGCAATCACATCGCCGTTGAGAGCCACCTGCACCTGGTTCGCCGTATCGCCGATGCTCTGAAGATGGACCTCGATGCGCACTTCACCCCCACCTTCAGCCAAATCATGGACGGTAAAGGGGTGGGTCAGGGTGTCGAACGCCGGGCTGCCTGCCAGCAGGGTGGCCCAGATCCAGTAGTCGCTATGGGGATCGTCCACCCAGTCGGTGATGGAATCGATGTCTTGCTCGAAATGGGCCATATGGAGAAAATATCCGGTATCCGCTTCCGTCACCATCAGGCTGCCGGCACCGGCACCACCCCGAAGCCCGGCCTCGCCTTGCAGGGCGTAGAGCGCCTCGGCCGGACCGATTTTACCGTCCCCGTCGATGTCGGCCCCGGCCACGGGATGGCCTTCGGGGACGGCCGCCGGCCACAGCCCCACCATGATCTGCAGGGCGGCCCGGGCATCGGAGAGCCCGGCGCTGCCGTCGCCGTCCAGGTCGCTGTTGGCCGGGGAGAGGGGCAACATCACTCCGCTGCCTTCGGTCACCCAATAGACGTTTTCCGCGGTGTAGACGCTGTCGGGTGCCTGGCCGTAAAAAAAGATGGCGCTGTTGTCGGCTGCGGCCATATACCGCACCGGTTCGCCTTCCAAGGTCACGGAAAGCCCGCCGGCCTCGATCAAGGCCGATACATCTCGGTCGAATTTGGCCGCCAGAACCGAGGCGGTCACGGTCACCAGGCCATCTTCGGTCACGGAAACCTTGAGCACGTCTCCGGTTTCCTCCGCCAGGGGGGCCATCGACAGGGCCATCATCATGGGTTGGGCAGCAGGCAAGGCATTGGGCGGATGGGGGGCACGGAAAAAGTCGCCATCAAAGGCTGGAACATCGTGCAGGTCCTCAGGATTGTCGACCGTCACTGTATACGGTCCCAGCACGATCTCCCGCCCCGGCGCCTCGATCTCGATGAGCCGGTACGTGTAAGTCTCCCCCGTTGTGGCACCTGAATCCCGGTGCCAATAGGTCCCCCCTTGAGGGGCAGTAAGCAACCCCGGCATTAGCCGGGAACCGATCCGCTCGAACTGGCCTGTGGCCGGGTTCAGTCGCTCCAGGTAAAAGCCCAGGGTCTTCATCTCCGAAGAGGTCTCCCATACCACCATAACCTCGCCGCCGTCAGCCACCGCACCAAAGGCCGCGATCACCGCCCGAGTCGCCACCGCCGCAAAAGCAGTGGCGTTATCCCGGTCCGGATCGGCCGGATCGGCATAGGCGATCTCCAGATCCGGATCGGTGTCGGGCTCCAGGTAGAGCAGGCCGTCACCCGAACTGCCCGCCTCGTCGGTCAAAGGCAGAATATGGCGGATCCAGACATCGTTGTTTTCAAAGATGCCGGTGTTGGGGCCGGTCTCGGTCAGGGTGATGGTTTCAATAAGCTCGGTTTCGGGGTTGGTGATGTTCCACTGAACCGTTTCTACTGCATTGGGATCGGTGTTGCTCTCCGGAGACTGGATCACCGGATGGGCATAGGCGAAATCACCGGTATCGAGCCCGGTCTCGTAAAGGGTGTAAGTCTCGCTGTCTCCGGTATCCGGGTTGGTTACGGTCACCATCACCGTCTCGCGGACAGACGGGTCGGTGTTGCGGTCCGGATCGTAGAGCTTTAAATAGATCTGCTCCTGGCTGAGGTCATAGCTCTCCCCGGGGGTCTTGGCGTTGCCGTCCACATCGGTAAACTCCGGAATTCCTTTGGTCCGCACCACGGTGGTGGCAGAAGAGGCCACCGGCACCGTCCCACCGTCACTGGTTACAAAGACCGTATTGACCAGGGTGGCCGGAACCGACGGATCGTCAACGGTGACCGAAAAGGTCACCGTCAGGGTCTCGCCGGGTTGCAGGGAATAATCATCTGCAGCGGTGACGAGGTTTGGTGGATCACCGCCATCTGCGGTTTGAACGCCACCGGTGATACCAGAGAAGTCGATTCCCTGCACCCAGGCCGGCCAGTCCTGGCCGGAATAGCGTCGCTCCAGTAGAATATTGTCATTGGCCGTGTACTGAGCCGACCAGATGGGCCGGGGGTAGGTGGTTTCGCCATTGCCACCATTGGATCCGTTGGTAATCAGGGCCATGCGGTTACCCGTGGCGGCATCGACGGTCTGGTTATATGTGGTCGCAACACTATCACCATCGGCCTTGAACCGGTGGTCCACGGCCAGATCGGCATGGGTCAGGGCGTAAACTTCGAAATCGACTTCGTTGCCGCTCCTTTCGATACCGGCGGCCAGTTGGGTTTCCTCCGTGTTGGGCGCGTCGAGGTCGGAACCGCTGAAATCGTTGCCTATGGTCAGCACCACCCCTTCGGCCGCTTCCCGGATCTCGATGTCATTGGTGTGGCCGGTGCCCCAGACCCAGGTGTTTTGCCGGTTCACCGGATCGATGGTAGCGAGGTTGTATTCGCTCTCGCGGTTGACACCGGCGCCGCCGTTGCCACCGGATACCGGGCGCCGCTGGATGGTCCAGTCGCTGCCCCATTCCACGGCCATCACCGTGCTGGTGGCGTCCTGAAGGTTGGGACCATTGCGGGTCCAGTTGATGGTGTTGGTTCCCGTGGGCCAGAGACGGACATGGCAACTGTTGTGGTGGGCGCTGGTGGCCGAATTGACATCGCAGCCCGAACCGTTGACCCCGCCAAGAAGCATCACCTGATTGATCTCGGTCCACGGGGTGGCGATGGTGTCGACTCCTCCGGGAATTCCGGTATCTCCGGCGCCGTGGAAAACCCGGGCCACGTTGCGCAGATAAAAACCACTGCCGCCGTGATCGGCCATGGATTCGACCACTGTGATCACCCCGCGCCAGCCATTGACATTGTTGTGACGGACAAATCCGAGGCGGTCCGATCCACCGGAAGCCGACAAATCTCCCGTGGCAAAAGGGTCGGCTGTCAGGGAGACGTAGTTTTCATCCGGCCCCCGTGTGGCGCCGTCCCCGTCGCTGCCCTGGACGATGACGAAATAGTTATCCTTCAGATCCTTGTCCAGGACCAGTTCGTAGCTGGTGCCGGTGAAACCGTCGGGCCCCGCGTTGGGCACGTAATATTCCGTCACCCGAAGGGCCGGCGCCGGCCCGCTCACCTGGCTGGTCCCGGCCACATAGGTGGTACCGACCGGCAGTTCGTCGGTCACCACCACGTTGGTCATCTCGCCGGCACCGGTATTGGTCACCGTGATGGTGTAGGTTAGCGTATCGCTGTTATCCCCGTAATAATGGATTTCCCTGTCCACGGTCTTGACCACGCTCTGGACCACCGGATAAACCGTGTCCGTGGAACTGTTGTTGCCCGGATTGTTCTCCGGATCCGTGGTGCCCTGGCCTATGGAAACACTGGCGGTATTAACCATGCTGGTCGGCGCGCCGGCGTCGGTTCGCACGGTCAGGGTGATTGCCGGCAATGTGGTTCCGGCGGCGATGGGAAAGGTTCCGCCGTATGTCCATTCCAGGGTCGTCTGCCCGGCCCCGGGCGTATCCGATGCATTCCCGGTCAAGGTCCAATCGGTCCCCGTGCTGGAGACATAGGTCAGTCCCGCGGGTAGCACATCGGTCACCACCACCGGGTCCACTGGGTCCACCGGGTCCACCTGGTCCTCGGGACCGTAGTTGGTCACCCGCAGGGTGAACCGGGCCGTGTGGTTCTCGAAAAAGGTGTCGCTGTGGAATTTGGTGATGGCCAGGTCGGCCCCAATCACCGAGGTAACCAGGATCGTGCCCACCCCGGCGTCGGTCACCGTCCCCTCGCTCCCCTCGATGGCCGTCACCGTGGCGGTCCAGTAGTTCGCGGCCCCGTCCGAAGGGATGGTCACGCTGGTTTCGAAGATCTTGGGATGGATTCCGGTGGTGGTCACCGCCGTCATGGCCTCGTCGTCCACCACCACGGTCCCCTCGGGGTCGACCAGGTCCACGGTGGCACCGGTGATATCGGCCGCGCCAAAGGGATCGCTCACCGTTGCCCGGACATAGACGGTGTTGCCCGGCAAAACATTGGTAATCGCACTGCCCGCCGGATAGGCATCGTCGTAAAAAGCGACATTGTCCACGTTGATCACGGTTTCCGCCCGGGGAATGACCTGGGACAGGGTGCCGTCCACGGCAATTGAAAAGACGTCCAGGTCATCTGGATAGGTGGACCAGTCATAATCGATGGTCAGGGTCACCGCGGCCCCGGACGAAATGATTCCACCGAATCCGCCGTCGACGGCCAGGTTGTAGGTCCGGGTTACGTCGGTGTGGTTGGTCAGGTCCAGGCCGGTTTCCGTGTGGGTAGCGATGGTCCCGTCGACCGAAGAGGAAAGGGTCATTGTAATATTGAAAGTTTCGGGCGGTTCCCATGTAAAATCGTAACCATCGCGAAGGGTCAGGGTGACGGGAATGGCGCCGGCGCTGGTATCGATGGTCACGGCCTGGACCGGATTCGGGGTCAGGGTCCAGGTCCTGGACTGTCTGTCAGGGATGGCCACGGTAGCCTGGGGGGCGCTCGGCACGGCCCGGGAAAGGTTCTGGTTGCCGAAAAGGTAGAGGGGCTTTTCCCCCTGGGCCGGTATCTGGGAAAGCTGCACCACAAGCTGGGGGGCATTCACCGTCTTGTCCGGGCCGTCGGGATTGGCGACGATCGCCGCGTTGTCGATCAGCGTCCCCTGGCCGGCACCGGCGTCCACGGCGACGGTAAATACGATCTCCACGTAGTCGTTGGCCGGCACATCGATCCCCGTGATATCCAGGTAGCCGGTGCCGTTGGCCCCGCCGGTGTCGGTGGAGCTGTTCACCGGCACCGGCACCAGCGCAACGCCGCTGCTGTCGCGCACCACCACCAATGCCGCGGAGAATCCCGTCACATCGGCCGGGATGTCGTCGGTAACCGACACTGCGTCGGCATCCAGCCCGGCGCTTTCCGTCAGCCGGATGGTGTAGCGAAGGGCGTCGCCGGGCTCCACATCCCCGCCGTTTAAGTCCAGTACCGTCTTGGTGGACTGGGACAGGTCGGAATAGAGAACCGCGGTTTCATCCGTGTCGATATCGTTTCCGGCAATCAGGTCGCTGGTAGGGCTGGTGACGGAGACCGAATTGGTCACTGGGGTCGTTATAGCGCTTTCGTCCACACGCACCGTCAAAGTAAAGAAGGTGGAGGCGCCAACGGCCAGGCTATCGAGGCCGGTATAGGTTCTGGTGCATGTCACCGGCCCGGGGCCGGAAACGTCCGTTCCCTGGCAGGCCCAGTTGTCTTCAAGGGAATTGTTGTCAACAAAAAAATAATCCAGTCCCGCCGGCAGTGAATCGGTCACCGTAACGGTATTGGTCTCAGTGTAAGGCCCGTTGTTGGTCACCTTAATGGTGTAGCTGTTGGGCCCGGTCAGGTCGAAATCGCCGGTGTGGCTCTTTTCCACAGCCAGGTCGGCCATGGCGGTGGTGAGCACCGTGATGTCTTCGTCTTCTTCGGGGTCGGCCAGAGACGGGGTGTCGGCGTCGTAGCCCACGGTGCCGACATCGTCCACACTGATGCCGCCTGCCGCCGCGGCACTGGCGTCGCTGTCATAGGTACCGCCGGCGCCGTTGGCGATGGTCTTGAAGGTAATCTTTACCGACGCTCCCGGGGCCAGGGTCCAACCCCCACCCCAGCTACCATTGTTGGTGGCGGTGGTCGAGGAGGTCACATTTCCCAGGGCATCGTAAAAAACAATGTCGGCTGCGGCAGCATCGTAGGCAAAACCGGCGGCCAGGGAGTCGGTGACCGACACGCCGGTGGCCGTGGCCGAACCAGCGTTGGCCACCGTGATGGTGTAGGTAGCCGGCCCGCCCGGGGCCGCGTAAGGAAAGGGGGCATCCTTATCGATGGTCAGCACCGCCGTCTCCACCGTCACATCCTCGTCATCCTCGGTGTCGGCAGCCAGGGTGTGGGCATCCCCCCCCACGGCCCCGGCATCGTCGATGAGACCGGTCTGGTCGCTGTCGGCCAGGGCGCTGTTGTCGTAGGTGCCCGGTGTGGTACCGTCCGGCACATTGACAATAAAGGCAATTTCGACCCATCCACCGGAATTGATGGTCCAGGTTCCCCAGGCCAGGGAGGTGTCGTCGGTCTCTGGGTTGGTCGTGCTGGTCCGTGTGGCGCTGTTTTGGGTGACGGACCCCGATGCAAACGTAAATCCACCGGGCAGGGCATCGGATACGGTGACCCCGGTCACGTTGGCGGCCCCGCTGTTTTCCAGCCGGATGGTGTAGGTGGCCGTGCCGCCAGCCCCCACCGTCGGTGTGCTGGTGGTCTTGTTGATCAACAGGGAGGTAATGGTCACATCCTCATCGTCCTCCGGGTCCTCGCCGCTGGGGGTGCCCAGATCCTGGGCCACCTCACCCAAATCGTCGATGGTATCGGTGCTGCCGCCCCAGTCGAATTGGGCCGATGCCGTACTGTCATAGGTATCCGGAGCAATGCCGGCTCCCGCCACGGCGGTGAATGTGATCGCCACGGACTCGCCCGGTCCCAAACTCCAGGTCCCGCCCCAGGTGCCGTCGTTGGTGGCGGTGGTGGAAGAATCCTCATTCCCCAAAGCATCGTAGAAAACAATGCTCGCCAGGGTCCCGGCATAGGAAAACCCGTCGGGCAGAATGTCGGTAACGGAAAGATTGGTGGCATCGGTATCACTGATATTCTTCACCCGGATCGTATAGGCGGCCGTACCGCCGGCCGATACGGTGGGCGTGGTGGTATCCTTGTCGATGGTCACGGCGGTGACGTTGATGGCGATGCTGTCAAAGGGGGAAAAGACCTGGGAACCCTCCAACCGCGTCCCGCTGGCCCGGGCCGTATTGGAATAGGTGTCCACGGTGACCGTATTGTCGATAACCGCGTCGAACGCGATGGTCAGGGTCTTGTTGGGCGCCATGTTGAGGACCGTGTTGCTCCAGGTCAACTCCTGACCGCTGATGGCCGGATTGGCCGCGGCATTTAAAATCAGGTTGCCGTCGGGCAGGGTGATCCGGGCACTCAAGTCCACGAAGCTGAAGCCATCGGGCAAGACATCGTAGACTGAAATGTTTTTCACCGGGAAAGCATAGGTCTTGACCTGAAGGGTAAAGGTGGTGGTCCGGCCGGTCACCGGCGCGATTACCGTGGGATCGGCGGTCTTTTTGATCCCCAGGGTCAAATCGATCCAGTCCTTGGGCATGGGCAGGTTGGCCGTGCCCAGGTCCATATACGGGTCATAGGGGGTGGACGGTACCGGATCCTGCCCCCAGGCCACGGCCAGGGGACCGGTGGCCCAGATATGCATGCCGGTGTTGTCGTTATCGGTGTCGAAAAACTTTCGCGACTCCAGGTGGCTCATGGTGACGGTTTCATCGGGGGTGCCGTCGGTGGGGCTGTAGTCCACAAAGACCACCGTGTCGTCATAGACCGCCGTCACATGGGCTGGCGAGCCGTTGGCGGTGGGCGGGATGTCGGAAGTTCCCGGCGCCCAGCTCAGGAAATACTCCTTGGTCAGGAAACTTCGTGGCACCAGGGAATAGCCCCAGTCGTAAGTGGTCGACTCGGTGTCAAAGGAACCGATGCCCCAGAAGATATTGTCCGAACGCAAAGAGACGCCTGAGTTCTGGGGCACGTAATGGCTGACCCCCCCATTTTCGCCCGTACCGTCGAAATAAGACTTGGTCGACCGGGAGGCAATGGTAAACGTCCCGCTGCTAGTGGTATCTTCATAGTTGATGATGATATCGGTGGTTTGGGGGTTGTAAAGGTACAGGTCGGTTTTCGGGTGATAGGTGGTTCCGGCAGTTGGCTCGTAGACGTTGTCCGGGCTACCGCCAACCGGGTTGATGTATTCGTTGTCCCACATGCTGTCGGGCATGGCGTTGTAACCCCGGGACTCATACATCCCGTGGCTGTAACCCGCCACGATGAAATGGACCTGGATGGGGTACTGGCCCTTGACGTGGGTCCCCGAGTCGGCGGTAGTAGCCACCGGGAGCGTAGCCCCTGGAAGGACCGGGTAACCGGTGGTGCCGCCCTTGTCCAGGGTGGTCACCACCTCCATACTGCCATCGCCGCCGTTATCGATCTGAACGACGTTGTTGTCGCTCACCGACTGGACGATGACATAGACCCGCTCAAAATCCTCGTACTGACCGGCAAGGTTTTCCCCCACTGGAATGGTGTAATCGGTCAAAAACGGCTTGACCGGCAACAGCTCCCAACTGATGGCCAGAATGGTGCCCTGGTCCTCGGTCCAACTGGTCCGGGAGACCGCCGCCGAGGTGCCGGCCACGTAGAGCCGGTCCCCGCCGTCGTAATAGGTGTTCGTCCCCCGGTTGGGCACCGGAATGTTGGAGCTCTCCCGGCGAAGCACCTCCCCTGCGGCCAGCACGTGCTTTTCGTCGTAGGTGTTCTCCGGATCGGCCGGATCGAACTCGTACCCGTCCTCCCAGTGGTCGTAATAGACCGTGGACCCCTCACCGGGCGAGGTAATGGAGATCACCGAGTGCATCCCCGGTCCTGAATTAATCGTACCCCCGGCCCGCCGGGCGATGTCGTTAAACACATGCCACATCTGCTCCTCGCGCCCCGGGATGTAGTATTCCGAATAACCGCCGAAAACCGCGGCATGAACAACACCGGCGGACATGAAAATGACGATAGCCGTCAGCAGGAGCAGCACAGTACCATTGGCACGGTCATGGCGTTTCATCGGTACATCCTCTCGCTTGGTTGCCCTATCGCATCAGCCAGCCGCCTGAAAGGTGCGATTTTCCGGAACCAGGCACTTCTTTATGGAAAATCCGCCGCTGTCCGGTACGTGAGCGGAAGGCATTTAAAAATAACCCAGATAATAACAACGATCCGCGCCCCGGGCAAGGACTTTGGGGATAAACAGTCCCCACGGTCAGCCTTCTGCCCATGGGTTTTGCCCAGGGGTGGCCGCCGCTGTCCAGATGCAGAATGAAGATCAATCCTCAACATGGGTGCAATTGCCCTGCCAACGTTAGCGACTGTCACGAAACAATTGCCATCTCAGGCCGGCGTTAACCCTTTTTCGCCGGAAACCGCTATCTCTGTATTTATCCGCGGGGACAAGACCGGATCGCATTGCTTCAAACTTTGCAGATCTTCGGGTCACGCCGTGTAGCTTTCAGGTTCTGTTTTCCTGATTCGGAACCGATGCTGATGGAGAAGGCGCCTGACCCGGCAAAACAAGAACTATATCGCGGACAATGAGGTAAAGGGCCGGGACAAAGAGAAGGGTGAGCAGGGTTGCCGCCAGCAGGCCGAAGCTGATGCTCACGGCCATGGGGATGAGAAACTGGGCCTGGAAGCTGCGCTCCAGTAAAAGGGGAAACAGGCCCGCGATTGTGGTCACCGAAGTGAGCAGCACCGGCCGGAACCTCGATTTTCCGCTTTGCATGACAGCCTCTTCCACGGCCATGCCCCCGCGCGCCGCCCGGTTGATGAAATCGATGAGGATCAGCGAGTCGTTGACCACAATGCCGGACAGGGCCACGATGCCGAAAATACTGATCATGGTAAAGGGGAGCCCCATGACCCAGTGGCCGCCGATGGCGCCGATAAGTCCGAAGGGAATGGCGGCCATGATAACCAGGGGCTGAACATAGGAACGGAACTGGGTGGCCAGGAGCAGAAAAATCCCCATGAGCGCCAGGGAAAACCCCCGTTTGAGGCTATCCAACGACTCCTGGGTCCGCTTGGCCTGCCCTTCCAGGTCGTAGGTCACGCCGTCATACCGAGCGATCAGTTGGGGGAGGAAATCGGCCTTGAGGTCGGAGACAATCTTGCTGGCGTTGCCCTGGGCCTCGTCGAGATCCGAACTGACCGTGATTACCCGCTGCCGATTCACCCGCCGAATCATGGAAAATGCCTGTCCGGAATCGATTTTCGCCACCGCTTCGATGGGGATCTGGCGGCCGTCGGCCGTTCGAATCCGCATCTTCTCGATGCCGGAAAGGCTCTTCCGGTCCGCTTCATGGTAGCGGACCATCACCTTAATGTCATCCCGGCCCCGCTGAATGCGAAGGGCTTCTTCGCCATAGAATGCCTGGCGCACCTGTCTGGCCAGATCGCCCATGGTCACGCCGGCGCTGCGTGCCCCGGGCCGAATGCGGACCCTCCGTTCAGCCTTGCCCGGCTTGAAATCATCGGTCACGTCAAAGGTGCCCGGATAGGCGGCCAGCTCGATCTTGAGTTCATGGGCCGCGGCCTGAAGCTGTCCGAAATCGTTGCCGATGAGCTGAATTTCGATGGGATTTCCTGCCGGCCCCCCCTCGATGGTATAAAAGGATAGCTGCTCCACCCCGGGAACCTCCCCCACCTGTTCGCGCCACCGGCGGATCACTTCATTGACGGATACCGACGGTCGTCGGGCCGACGATACCAGCTCAATCCAGACCTCGCCGCAGTGCCCCCCGAGCACCGCCGGCTTCCAGTCCCGTCTCGGAATCAGTCCCACCATGGAGTAGACATGGGTCACCATGGCCCCGTCGCCATCAAACCGCCCCTTGAAAAGATCGTTCAGGGTAAAGGCCTGGGTTTCCAGGTGGCCAATGGTTTCCGCGGTAATCCGGGACGGGGTCCCTAAGGGATAGTTCACCTCGGCGATGATCCAGTCGCTCTCGCCCTTGGGCATGAAGACAAAGGGCACATACCCCCCAACCACAATCCCCAGGCTGATGATGAGCACGCCGACCGAAACGCCCAGTGTGAAATACCGGTTCCGAACGACGTAATCCAGGCATGGCGTATAATACCGGTCGATAACGGTGTTCAGACCGGCTTCGACCCGGCCACGCAGCCGCTCGTGCAGGCCGGTCAGCCCCCCCGGCCGGCCGGCAGAATGCCCCAGGGCAAGGTAAAGATGGGCCGGCAGAATGACCAGGGCCTCGCCCAGGGAGACCAGCAAAATGGCCACCACGGCCCTGGGCATCACGCCGATGAATTTTCCCATGATACCGGCAATGAACATCAGTGGTAAAAAAGCGACCACAGTGGTCGCAACGGCCATGATCACCGGTCCACCCACTTCGGCCAGGCCGTCCACCACCGCTTGGGCCGGCGTCTTGCCACGGCCGGAATGGGTATAGACGTTTTCTCCCACGATGATGGCGTCGTCCACCAGAATCCCCAGGGTCATGATAAAGGCAAAAAGGGAGATCATGTTGATGGTTTCACCGTTCACATCAAGAATCATGAAAGCGCCCATGAAGGAGATGGGAATGCCGGCCGCCACCCAGAAGGAGAGACGAAGGTTGAGAAACAACGCCAGAACGATGAATACCAGCACGATCCCTTGGCTGCCGTTTCGAAGAAGCAGGTTGATTCGGTCCCGGACCATGGTGGACAGGTCAAACCAGGTTGACAGGTGTACCCCGGCGGGCATGCGGTTGCCATGATCCCGAACATAGTCCCTGACCACATCGGCAATGGCGATGACGTCCTCATGCTGGGTCCGGTTGACCCGGACCAGGGCAGCGGGCTTTCCGTTGAACTGGGTCCGGATATCGGTCTCTTCGAATCCGTCGTTGATCCGGGCCACGTCACCGAGGCGGATCTCCGTGCCGTCGGCCAGGGTGATCAACGGCAGGGCGGCGAACTCTTCGCCGGTGTAACGCTGACCCATGGCACGGACCAGAATTTCTCCGTGGTCGGTTTTAATGGTACCGCCGGGCAGATCGAGGCTACCGCTTCGAATGGCATGTACCAGATGGTCAAAAGAGAGACCGTAGCGCCTCAGGGCCGCTTCGGAAACCTCCACGGAGATTTCATAATCCCGCACCCCAATAAGATCTACCATGGAGATGGGGCCGGTGGCCACCAGGTCGTCACGAACCTTCTGGGCCGTTTCCCGGAGCAATTTTTCCGAAACATCGCCGTAGACGGCGACGGTGATGGCAGGGTTTCGGTTGACGATCTCGATAACCACCGGGTCTTCGGCCTCTTCGGGAAACGTGTCGATGAGGTCGACCTCGGTTCGTATATCGTCTATGACCTTTCGCACATCGGCGCCGGCGTCGAGTTCCACCGTCACCCCCCCAAGCCCCTCGCGAGCCGTGGCGATGGTCCGTTTGATCCCCTCAACCCCTTTGATTTTTTCTTCGATCTTGATGCAGATCCCCTCTTCGACCTCCGAAGGGGTGGCGCCGGGATAGACCATGCTGACGTGGATCATGTCCAGGGCGAACTGGGGAAACATCTCCCGGCGCATATTGAACACGGTGAGCAGGCCGGCAGTGATCACAAAGATCATGATCAGGTTCACGGTCACGTGGTTGGTAATAGACCAGTTGCCCAGTTTTTTCATGGTTTGACCCGGATCTTCATCCCGTCCACGGCACCGGTCAGGGGGGTGTCGATAATCCGGTCGCCGACGATCAAACCGCTGCTCACGAACACCTTGTCCTCATAACGTCGCAACACCGTCACCGGCCGAACGCGCAGATGGCCGGCATCGGCGACATATACCGTATCATCCGGGCGCATGGCATGCCGGGGAAGGACAAAAATTCCGCTGCGAGAATCGCCCAGCAGACGCACCGTCACGAACATGCCGGGTCGAAGGGCCAGGGGAGGCTGACCCGGGCCGGTCCCATCGGTCGTTGTATCGATAGCCACCACCACCGGCAATGTGCGGGTCGCGGCATCAAAACTGGCCTTGGCCCGCTCGATCCGCCCAGACCACAGCCGGTCCTGTCCGTCTTCTTCAAGCCGCACCTCGGCCGGAACCGAGGCCTCAAACCCTTGATTCGCCTGCAGCCAGCGCAGATCCCGACCCGGAATGCGCACCTCGACTTCCAAGGCCCCGGCCCGATAGATCCGCCCCAGAAGTTGGCCCGGAGCGACATGCTGGCCCCGCTCCACCCCTTTTTCAAGCACCCATCCGTTAAAGGGTGTCGCCACCTGCGTATGTTCCAGGTCCAGTTCGGCCTGGGCCAGGGCGACCCGGGCCATGGCAAGCCGCGCTTCGATCTGGCGCCGGGAAGGCGCAGCGGTGGCCAATCGGTTTTTTAACCCCTGAAGTCTTTCCAAACTGGCCAGATGACGCTGTTCGGCCTGGTCCCGGGTGGTCTGGGCCACCACATTTCTCCGAGACAGGGTCTGGAGGCGGCCAAATTCGGCCTCAGCCAGACGGGTGTCACTGCGTGCAATGGCCATGCTGGCACCGATGTTTTTCACTTCCTGGTCCAATTGGGCCAGTTCGGCCTCGGCCTGGGCAATCTGAACCCGGCGACGCTCGACCGCCAGTGCGTACGAGCGCGGATCGATGGATAGCAGCACGGTTCCGTCCGCGGCAAATCCGCCCTCGACAAAAACAGGGGCCATGGTCACAATCCGGCCGGGCACCTGAGCCACCAGTTTCAGGGTTTCTTTTGGGGATACGGTGCCGAAAGCCTCAACGGTCATGTGAACCGTCTCCGGCTTAGCCTGAAACGTCGTCACTAGGCGGCCGTTGGCCACCCGCTCTTGTCGCTCGGCCCGGGGGCGGAACACCACCAGCAGGACGGCCACGGAAACCGCGACGGCCAAGACGATCAGGACACGTATGGATCTGAACCAAAAGCCCTTTTTCATGGATACCGGCTCCGTCAATTTCCGGTTTCTTCCAACGGCAGCGCTGGCGGCACCGCCTCATTTGTTGGATTCAAACGACTATATGCAAAAGTCTCGATATCAAGCAACTCGCCGTGTTACTTAAACAATTTTGATACGATACACAATCGTTTTTTCCATGAAACAAAACGGCCGGCAACCACGCTTTGGGCGGCTGCCGGCCGAATCTCTTTTCCAATTGAAGCTATCGCCCCTGCATCTATTCCAGGTGTTCGGTCAGTTCCGGCAGGAATTCGAGAATATCGGCCTCAATGCCCACATCGGCCAGCTGAAAGATCGGAGCCTTGGTGTTTTTGTTGATGGCCACGATAAAGGGGTTGCCCTTAATGCCGCCCATGTGCTGGAAAGACCCGCTGATGCCGCAGGCCAGGTAAACCTTGGGTTTGACGGTCTGGCCCGAGGTACCCACCTGACGGGATTTTTCCATCCACTTGGCGTCCACGATCGGTCGGGAACAGGAGACATCGGCCCCCATGGCCTTGGCCAGGTCAAAGGCGATCTCCAGGTTGTCCTGGTCTTCGATGCCCCGGCCCACGGAGACCAAGACATCGGACTTGGTGATGTCCACATCACCGGCTTCGGCTTCCACGACTTCCAAAAATCGCCGCTTTGTGGTCAGATCTCCGGCGTCTCCGGATTTGTCCACCACCTGCCCGCCGGCCTGGGCTTCTTCGGCCAGAAAGCAGCCGCCTCGGACGTTGATCACCGCACCGGTGGCGATGTCCACATCCACATGGGTGCTAACCTGTCCGCCGTACTCCTGGCGAACAACCTTGAGGGTAGATCCGTCAACCCCGTCGATTCCGACGACGTCGGGGGCAAAGGCGGCGTCGAGCTTGATGGCCAGGCCCGGCCCCAGATCCATACCGAAAGTGTCGTGGGGCAGCAGCACCATGGCGCCGGCCGGCAGGATGTTGACCAGCAGTTTCCGGATAACTTCGGCATTGGGGTAGGCCAGGGCCTCATTGTCGACCTTCCAGACCTCGCCGTAGGCAGCCGTCATATCGCCGGCCACTTTGTCCAGGTCGGCGCCGGTGCCGGTGACAATGGCCGTGACTTGGGCTCCGGCATCAATTTTCTTTGCCGCAACGGCCAGTTCCAGGGCTGAATCTTCGGCCGCGCCGTCTTTGTGTGTGATGTACGCAAAAATCTGAGCCATTACTTGAGCCCTCCTTTGGCCTTTAAGATTTCAACCAGCTTCTCAATGATCTCTTCCGTGCTGCCTTCAAGCATTTCGGCACCCTCTCCGAGGTCGGGCAGGAAGTAGTCCAAACGTTTGACTTTGGGCTCAGCCGCGGCCAAGCCCAGATCTCCGGCACTCTTTGTGGGGATCTCCACCGAGGCCACCTTACGGATCCCGCGGATACCGACATAGCGCGGCTCGTTGATGCCAGTCTGAATGGAGAGAACACAGGGAAGTTCGATTTCGCTCATTTCCTGGTTGCCGCCCTCAATTTCCCGGCCCACCTTGAGCTTGCCGTCGCCGGTCTCGATGGTGTTGACCAAAGAGGCATAGGGCAGGTCCAGCATGGCCGCCAGCATGCCGCCGACTTGGCCGGCGCCGGTATCGGACTGGGCTCCCGTAAGGATCAGGTCGTAATTGCCCTGCTCCACCACGGCCTTTAAGGCCGCGGCAATCCCTTTGCCATCGGCCGATTCCAGGGCATCGTCTGCGACCAAAATACCGGCATTGGCACCCATGGCCATCTCTCGTCGAAGCACTTCTTCGGCCTCGTCGTCGCCGACGGTGGCCACGGTGACGCTGCCGCCGACCCGATCAACGATCTGAATGGCCTCTTCGACCGCATAGTTGTCCCATTCGTTCACCGAGTAAACAAGATCGTCGCGTTCGATGTCGTTACCGGCGCTGTTGAGTTCGATCTCGTTCTCAGAGGAATCTGGAACCCTCTTGACACAAACCAAAATCTCCATGTTTCCCTCCCAAAGGTTGTTTGTGAGATGGCCATCATCTCCCCGATTCGCCCTGACAGAAGGTGCGGACCGGGAAAAATGAACAGACTAATTATCCATGTGCCGCTCAACGAGTTCAGCCAATTCAATGGCTTCCATCTGGCCTTCCAGCCCAGCCACCTTGATGGCATCTTCGATGTTCACCAGACAGAATGGGCAGGCGGTCACAATGACGTTGGCTCCCGCCTCGGCCGCCATGCGCACCCGCATAACGCCCATGCGTTCTTCTTCCTCGGGCTCGTAGAAGAGCATGAGACCGCCGCCGCCGCAACAAAAAGAACGGTCCCGGCTCTTTTCCATTTCCACGCGCCGAAGGCCGGCAATGGCATCCAATGCCTCTCGGGGGTCTTCGTAGAGGCTGTTGTGCCGTCCCAGGTAGCACGGATCATGGTAGGTGTAGATTTTGGAGGCATCTTCCACCGGTTTCAAAGTGAGCTTGCCTTCTGCAATGCTGCGGGTGATCACCTGACTGATGTGCTCCACGGGCGGCAGACCGCTGTAATCTTTTTTCAAGGCATTGTATGCATGGGGGTCGGCAGTAACGATACGCCGGACGCCGGAATCGAGAATCGCGTCGGTGTTGTGGGCCCGAATATCCTGAAAGAGCATCTCCTCACCGAACCGTCGGACCTCGTTACCGCTGTCCTTCTCCGCCTTGCCCAAAATGCCGAAGTCAACGCCGGCCGCCGTGAGGATCTTGGCGGTGGCCCGGGCAATGTCCTGCATACGATCATCAAAAGAAGAGATGCTATCCACAAAATAGAGGGTCTCGGCCGTCTCACCCTTTTCCAGAATTTTGACCTGGCACGCCGCCTTAAATTCCTTGTCCGTGGTCCAGTCCGCCCTCTTCTTTTCCATCTTACCCCAGGGGTTGCCCCTCTTTTCCAGCGCGCTGAGCGGCTTTTGGAGGGACTGGGGAACCATCCCCTCATCCACCATTCCCCGCCTGAGGTCAACGATTTTGTCAATGTACTCGATCCCCAGGGGGCACTCCTGTTCGCAGGCGCCGCAGGTGGTACAAGACCAGATTTCATCTTCTTCGTAAATGCTGCCAATGAGCGGTTCGCTCTTTTTGAACTTGGCGTCCAGGGGCCAGAGCGGATAATTCTTAAAGGCCAGATCCCGGCCCTTGATGGAAATGAACCGGGGGCTCAGCGGCCGGCCCACGGCGTTTGCCGGACACTGGTCAGAACACCGGCCGCAATCGGCGCAGGAATAAAAGTCAAGAATGTGCTTCCAGGTAAAATCTTCCAGGGTCTTGACGCCGAAAGATTCCAGGTCATCGAGTTGGTCATCGGATACGCCGTGTCGGACCGGCTTGATGTTTCCCCGCACGATTCGCATGAAAAAAACGTTGAACAGCGAGGTGATAACATGGAAATGTTTCCCCAGCGGCAGAAAGCAGAGAAAGAAGAAAAAAGTCAGATCGTGAACGTAATAGGCAACCAGGTGAAGAACCTGAAGGGTGTCTACGGAAACGCCCAGCAGCGACTGTTTGAAAATCCATACCAGGGTGCCGGGAATCAGGAACGGGGCATGCATGCCCGTTGACACCTCGGCAGCCACCAACGAAGCCTCAAAGAGACTCTCGGAAACCATCAGGGTACCGATGAGCCCCAGCACAAATACCGCCTCGCTCGTATGGTCATGGCCGTACTTGGCCGGAACCGCGTATCGGGCCGGCTTGAGGATGCCGCGCCGCACGGCGGCCAGCACCACAGCCACGAACACGGCCGTGGCGGCCAGGTCCTTGATCACGTTGTAGATGCTACCGAGAATGCCGCCAAACCCGGGAAAGACGAATCCGGCGTCCAGACCGATGATGACCAGGGAGGTGGAACGCAGCCCCAGAGAAAGAAACCCGAAAAAAATAACCATGTGCAGCACGCCTGCCGTCATATACCGGGGCTGACGCCACTGGCCCAGCCAGATTTTTAAAACATTGAGGATTCTTTCGGCAATGCGGTCAAACCGGCGGTCCGGGGCTGCCAAAACCAGCGGTGCCATCCGTTTGGCCATAATGTAAGTGAAAATGCCGACACCGACCATGGGAATCAGCAGCGAGAACAGCCAGGTGGGAACGAACAAAAACATGGCTGAGGCTGGAGGAATCAACACGGTTTCCATCTTCAGTTATCCTTCTTCCATTGGGTTGTGTTGGGTGGCAACGTCCCGGCTCGAACGCGCACATAAATGAATGAGTACTCATTCATTTCTAACAAACCGCTTTTTGCCCTGTCAAGAGAAAAAAATCGGGCTGCATCATTTCGCCGATCATCTCTTCCCAGAACCTGTTGAGCCGCCGTCAACCAATGGGGGGCGTGTCCTGACGATAACTCCAAACCAATCATATTTATCTTTATTTCCTGATTGGTTATGCCTTCTTTGCCATGAACCCGATATCGTTTCATCCCTTGGACTCGGATGGTATCAGGCCCCCCGCCATAATCATCTGAAGCCATAGAATTATCGGGATTGCCCCGCACACCGCTTGACAAAGATCGAAGTGTCACCTATGAATCGTTTTTCAGTCAAATACCATTTAATCCTTTAAGACTCAATACAATATATTTGTTTGCCTATATAGGGATAGTTCGACCTACGGCCATGAGCCATCGATTCCAACCGGACCGCATGGTGCGGCCATCAATCGTTTCGATTCAAGGAGGACGAAGTGACAAAAGGATTTAATTATCAGGATAAACCGTGGTTATCCAGCTATGAAAACGACGTTCCCGAACAGGTCGATTACGAGAGGGCCTGCCTGCCCGAATTCCTGGAACGATCCGCCCGAGAGTTTCCCGACCGAATGGCCTTAAACTTTCAAGGCTACCAGGTGACCTACAGCGAGTTAAAGACAATGGTGGATCGTTTCGCGGCCGTTTTATCCGATTTCGGCATCGGCAAAGGGGACTCCGTGGCCATTTTGCTGCCCAATGTCATCCCCTGTGTGGTCGGCTACTATGCTATCCTTAAAATCGGCGCCATCGTGGTCATGAACAACCCCCTGTACTCGGACCGGGAGTTGGAACACCAGTTCAACGATTCCAGCGCCAAGGTTCTGATCACCCTGGATCTGTTGGCAAACCGAATGATCGACCTGCGTCCCAAGACCGGCATCCGCCAGATCGTCTATACCTCCATCGGCGACTACCTCCCCTTCCCCAAGAACCTGCTCTTTCCACTGGTGGGCAAGAAAAAGGGGCTGGCCGCGACGGTGCGAACGGCTTCCGACGTCTTTAAATGGAAGCCCCTGCTGGCCCGAACCATGGCCCCATCCCCACCCATTGACCTGGCCTTCGACGACGTGGCCATGTACCAGTATACCGGCGGCACCACCGGTGTTTCCAAAGGGGTCATGCTCACCCACGCCAATCTCAGCCGCCAGGTTCAACAACTTCGCGCCTGGTTTCCCAATTTTAACCGGGGTGAAGAGGACATGCTGGGCGCCCTGCCGTTCTTTCATGTCTTCGGGCTCAGCGTGGCCATGAACTTCTCCGTTTACATGGGCTGGGGAGATATCCTCGTTCCCAAGCCCCAACCGGAGCCGCTGCTGGAGGTCATCGGAAAGTTCCGGCCGACGTTTGCCCCGCTTGTGCCGACCATGTACATCGGCATGCTCAGCAGTCCGGCCATCGCCAAAACCGACATGACGTCCATCAAGGGCTGCTTTTCCGGCAGCGCCCCCCTGCCGGTGGAAGTTATCCGCGACTTTGAAGCCAAAACCGGCGCCACCATCGTGGAAGGTTTCGGCATGACCGAATCGACCCCGGTCACCCACGTCAATCCCTTTGCCGGAGGCAAACGCAAGGTAGGCAGCATCGGCGTGCCCATCTCCGACACCGAGTGCCGCATCGTCGATCTGGACGACGGCGTCACTGACGTGCCGGTGGGGGATATCGGAGAATTGATCATTCGAGGGCCTCAGGTCATGAAAGGCTATTGGAACAAGCCCGAAGCCACGGCCGAAACCCTGGCCGACGGCTGGCTTCATACCGGTGACATCGCAAAGATGGACAAAGACGGCTATTTTTTCATTGTGGACCGAAAAAAGGACATGATCATCTCAGGCGGATACAACGTCTATCCCCGGGACATTGAGGAAGTTTTCTTCGAGCACCCCAAGGTTCAGGAAGCCACGGCCATCGGCATCCCCCATGCAAAACGGGGCGAACAGGTCAAGGTATTCGTGGTGCTCAAGGAGGGCGAAACAGCCACTCGGGAAGAATTTCTGGAATACTGCAAGGACAAACTGGCCACTTACAAACTGCCCACCGAAATCGAATTTAGGTCGGAACTGCCCAAGACCAACGTGGGCAAGGTCTTGAAAAAAGATCTTCGGGCCGAGGAGATGGCGAAGCACTAGTCAAAGGATAAGGGTTCGAGGGGTCAAGGGGTCGAGGGGGCAAGTGAGGCTCCACCCGCAGAGCGGGTGGCCTCAGGTAGCCCCCCAAAGGGGGGCTCAATATCCAATTTTCAATTCTCAATGTTCAAGTAAGGTATTCTGCCGGAGTTTCCTCGATATTTCGCAAGGCCAGGGTTGTGCCGTTTCGCAACTTGAACCTCGACCCCTTGACCCCTTGACCCCTCGACCCCTCGACCCCTCGACCCCTTGACCCCTTGACCCCTCGACCCCTTGACCCCTCGACCCCTCGACCCCTTGACCCCTTGACCCCTTGACCCCTTGACCCCTAAATAAAAAGGACGGGGAGATTTTCTCCCCGCCCTTTTCTGTTGGTAATCGTCGTGATATGCTTCGGAGCTGTTATTTGCCGCCGAAGGCGTCTTCGGAAATTTCCACGGCAGCGCCGTTGGTAGCCAGGATCGCCTTCATCTTTCCGAAGGTAATGGGCAGCACCGAGTAGACGAAATACTCGCAGGATTTGAGCAAACCCTCGTAGTAGGGTTTGTCCTTCTTCTTGGCCGCTTCGATCTTTTGTGCGGCAATGGTGGCCCGCCACAGCAGCATCCAGGCCATGACCACATCACCAGTGGCCTCCATGAACGGATGGGCGAAGGCAAAGGCCTTCATAACGTCGGGACTCATGGCGGTGGCGCCCATGTGCATGGCCACTTCGCCGAGTTTGTTGAGGATCTTTTCCACGTCACCGGCCATGGCTTCGAGACCGGGGGTTTCCTTGGCCTGGGCAATGACCTTTTGAATCTCACCCATGAGATCCATTACCGCCTTGCCTTTTTTCATGCCCAACTTGCGGCCCAGAAGGTCCATGGCCTGGATGCCGTTGGTCCCTTCGTAGGTCAAGGTGATCCGGCAGTCGCGCACAAGCTGTTCCTGGGGATACTCCTTGATGTATCCATAACCGCCGTAGACCTGCATCCCAAGGCTACAGATGTCAAAGGCCCGGTCGGTCACATACCCCTTGGCCACCGGGGTGAGCACTTCGATGAGTCCATCGAATTTGTCCTTGACCTCGGGGTCATCGGAGGTGTGAATCATGTCCTCGCAATACGCCACGTAGTATAGCAGACTGCGCATCCCCTCCACATAGGCCTTCATATTGATTAGCATGCGGCGGACATCCGGGTGCTGGATGATGGGCACCCCGGGAGCGTCCTTGTCCATCATCTGCATCAGGTTCTTGCCCTGGACCCGTTCGCGGGCGTAATTGACGGCGTTGAGATAGGAATTGGAGGCGCAGGCAAACCCCTGAAGCCCCACCAGCAGGCGAGCCTCGTTCATCATGAGAAACATGGCCCGCATCCCCTTGTTCTCCTCGCCGAGCAGGGTCCCCCGGCATTTGCCTTTCCCGCCGAGGGCCAGGGAGCAGGTCGAATTGCCGTGGATACCCATCTTCTCTTCGATGCCGGTGCAGACCACATCGTTGTCTTCACCCAGGGAGCCGTCGTCATTGACCCAGACCTTGGGCACCAAAAAGAGCGAAATCCCCTTGGTCCCGGCCGGTGCCCCTTCGATACGGGCCAGCACCGGGTGAATGATGTTTTCGGTCAGATCGTGATCCCCGCCTGAAATAAAAATTTTATTCCCGGTGATGGTGAAGGTGCCATCATCGTTTCTCACGGCGGTGGTGGTCAGGGCGCCGACGTCGGAACCGGCCTCGGGTTCGGTCAGCAGCATGGTGCCGGCCCATTGGCCGCTGAACATCTTTTTGAGAAAGAGTGCTTTCTGCTTGTCGGTACCAAAGGCTTCCACCAACTTTCCGGCGCCATGGGTCAGCCCCGGATACATCATAAAGGCAAAGTTGCCTCCCACAAAATAGTCACTGGCCGCCATGGCAACGCTTTTGGGCATGCCCTGGCCGCCCCATTGGGGGTCCTCCGACATGGCCAGCCATTCGCCTTCAGTAAACAGTTCGAAAATTCGGTGAAAGGACTCCGGCGCGCTCACCTGTCCGTTTTCCAGCTTGCAGCCTTCCTCGTCACCCAGTTTCTGGGTGGGAAGAATCTCCTTCACGGCCAGGTTTCGGGCCTCGGACACAATGAGATCAATGGTCTTTTTGTTGAAGTCGGCAAATTTGTCTTCCGTGCTGAACCGTTCCACGCCGAGCTGCTCGTGAAGAACAAAATCAACGTCCCTGCGGTCTGCGATTTGCTGTGCCATAATGTTTTTCTCCTTGACAATCAAAGGTTCGTATAAGGTCCGAAATAATCATGCTGTCTTAGGCATCTTTGTCGCCTTCATCTTCCTCGGGATTCCCGACACCGCGCAAAAAAAGATCCACCAACGGCTCGGCCATGGAACTCAGGTCGTAATCGGTGTTGGAGTGAAGCCAGGTATTGATCACCTCATCCACGGCCCCGATGATAAACCGCTTGACCAGCCCCAGATAGAGATCCTTTCGCATGAGCCCTTCCTGCTGGCCCTGCTCGACAATCTCCGAAACGATGTCCAGATACATCTTGGACATATCCCGTATCTGCTGCTCGCAGCTGCGGTTGTTGCGGTGGGTTTCGGCCTGGTAAACCACGGCCATGTCCCGGTTGAGCTGAAACTCCTCCAGATGGGTCCGAATCAGAACGGTGAGCTTATCCCTGGCATTGCCGACACGGTCCACGGCAACACGAAATCTGGAAAAGGCCCGCTTGGTCCGCTGGTCAAAAAAACGGACCATGATGTCGTCTTTGTTCTTGAAATAAAGATAAATGGTTCCATCGGCGACGCCGGCCTCCCGGGCAATCTGGGAAATGGTCGCCTGGTGAAACCCCTGTTCGGCAAAAACTTTGATGGCGGCTTCCAGGATCCGCTCATACTTGTCATTTGATTTCGCCTTGGTAACGATGGTCGGCCTCCTATGGAATATTCTCAATGAATGAGTATTCATTCATTTAGCAGACCCGGCTTTTCGCTGTCAAGGGGAAAAGAAAAAAAACAAGGCAGAGCCAACTAACTGTTTTTTATTTTTTTTCTTATTCGTACCCACCGGCAAACCCGGAACCGGCCCTCACATCCATCACCTGAACGCAGGGCAAGTCATCCATCCCCCTCCCAGTCTATTCATTTTTCCCTATCTTAGCTTAAAAAGAGCCTGAGCAAAGCGACTCCACAATTTTAGGCATTTCAAACTTTAGCGCATTTTAGGCATTTGCCGGCGATTCTATCGGCCTATCCAATTGACTCTGACCATGCCTACAGGACATGGATTCCTACTTCGAATTGCATCATCCCTTTCGACCGATCCCGCATCTTAGCGGGCAATGTCAATGGCGGGGTCCCGATCCGGCACAACCGGGCCTAAATGAATGAGCATGCATTCATTTACATCCCATTTGGTGCATGGTCCATGAAAACCGTCGCTTCCATCGGTTCCGATGGGGGGGGCAATCGGTCTAACCAACCAGAATTTTTCCTTTACTTGGCATCTACGCTTGACTTTCGAGCGCGATTTCGGGTAGTTATATAAACTATTCACATTCTTTGAACGCCAATTCGAATAAAGCGACAACGTATTAGAATTAAATGGAATGCTTCAGCCGTACCCATTTTTTATGTCTGAAGCCAAAATCGGGGGGATCCCATGCCCAACGAAAAACAGCAGGCGTATCTGCTCAAGGCCATTGAGGCCTTCAACCGCAAAATGATTGTGGTTACGCCGGAATTCAGGATCCTTGCGACCCACGGACGTGACCTTGAAAATAAGAAGTTCACCGGTCATCAATGCCACCGGTCCCTTTACGGCCAGGATGCCCCCTGCGACTTCTGCCCCGCACTGGAGGTATTGCAGACCGGCAAGCCGGCCATGCGGGAAAGCCGGGACAATACGCTCAATTTCAGAAATATCTCCTGTCTCTACGCCTACCCCATCCTTTCCGGAGACACCATCGAGGCCCTGGCGATCCATGATTTCGAATTGCCCCGGCTTCAAGGTCTGGAAGAGCAGTTGCAGCGTTCCAATGCATTTTTACACAACCTTATCAACAGCGCCGTGGACGGGGTCATGGCCGCCGACCGCACCGGTCGCATCATTATTTTCAACGAAGCGGCTGCCGAAATCAGCGGCCACAGCATTGAGGCCGTTCTCACCAGCATGAACATTTCGGAAGTCTATCCGGATGACGTGGCCCGGGAGGTGATGCAAAAACTTCGTAGCGAGGACTGGGGCGGGCGGGGAAAACTGAAAAATTACCCCGTCAATGTGGTCGGCAAAAACGGGGAGTGCATCCCTATCAGCCTCAATGCCGCCATCATTTATGAAGGCGATAAGGAAGTGGCCACCATCGGTTTCTTTCACGACATGCGCAAGCAGATCCAAATACAAAAGGAGCTGGAAAAAACCCAGATCCAGCTGCTGCAGTCGGCCAAGATGGCCTCCCTGGGCAAACTGGCTGCCGGCGTGGCCCACCAGCTCAACAATCCCCTGGGCAGCATTACCCTCTACGCCAAGCTGGTCATGGAGGAATATGATCTTTGTGACGAAGCCCACGAGGATATTCTGCGAATTCTAAAGGACGCCCAACGCTGTCGGGACACGGTCCGCGAACTGCTGGAGTTTTCCCGGCAGACCCGACAGTTCATGAAACCCAACGATATCAACCGGGCCATCGAACGGACCCTGTTCCTGCTGGAAAACCAGACGCTGTTTCACAACATCGAAATCGAAAAGGACCTGGCCGTCGACCTGCCCATGGTCCATGCCGACATCCAACAACTCAACCACATGTTTATGAACCTCATCCTCAACGCGGCCCAGGCCATGGAAAAGAAGGGCCGACTGCGAATCGCCACACGGTGGATCCAAGACGCCGACCGGGCGATCATCGAGATTACCGACACGGGCCCGGGCATTTCCAAGGAAACCCTGGAGCATATTTTCGAACCGTTCTTTACCACCAAGGAAGAAGGCAAAGGAACGGGACTGGGGCTAAGCATCGTTTACGGCATTGTGGAAAACCACAAAGGCAAAATTTCCGCCGACAGCCGTACCGGCGAAGGCACGACATTTAGCATTGAACTGCCGGTCAACGGGTAATCGGGCAGAAGAAGCCAAAAATCGGAGAAGAATCAAAAATGGATACCGCCAACGGGGAAATCCCGAGCGTTCTGGTCGTTGATGATGAGGAAGGGATCCGAGAGGGATCGGAACGGATCCTCAAACGGATGGGCTGTCGGGTCCTCACAGCCAGCAACGGCGAACTGGGGACAGACATGATCTCCCGCGAACCGGTGGGACTGGTACTGCTGGACCTGAAAATGCCCGGCATGGACGGCATGGAAGTCCTTCAGTGGATCCGCGACCATCATCCCCAGATTCTCGTCATCGTGATCACCGGGTTTGCCACCGTCGAAACGGCTATCGAAGCCATGAAACAGGGTGCCTACGACTTCATCTCCAAGCCTTTTGAGCCGGATCAGCTCCGCATTGTGGTGGCCCGGGCACTGGAAAAACTGCGTCTGACCCGAGAGGCCGAAAAACTGGCATGGGAAAGAGCCATGACCCTGGCCGATCTGGGCAGGGAAAAGTCCAGGACCCGCACCATCATTGAATCACTGCCCAACGGGGTCGTGGTCACCAACGCCGAAGGGCAGGTGGTGCTGACCAATCCGGCCTTTCTGGCAGAGCTGAATCACCCACCGGAAAGACCCGCCGGCGGCATGATCCACGAATATGTGACGGACGAGGGGTTTTGCAAGCTGGTCATGGACATCTCCCAGGGGTGCCACATCGACTTCGAAGATATTCAGCCGTATGAATTCAGCATCTCCGAAAACCGCTACCTCATGGCCCACGCAAAACCGGTCCTGGGTGAACGGAACGAATGCCTCGGCGCCGTGGTCAATCTCACAAACGTGACCACTTGGAAAGTCCTCGAAAGGCTCAAATCTGAGTTTGTGGCCCAGGTCACCCACGAATTGCGTTCCCCCCTGGCCACCATCCACGAACAACTCGCCCTGGTGCTCAAGGACGTCATGGAACAGGCCCCGCAAAAAGACCGTCATCTGATCTCCCGGGCCCAGGAGAAGACCCGAGGGTTGATTTCCACCATCGGTGACCTCTTGGACCTTTCGCGCATCGAATCGGGCAATGTCGGCAAAGAGATGAAACCGGTCCGTATCGAAACGCTGCTCAACGCAATTGTAGACTTTCTGGGCACACGGGCCCAGACCAAAGGCCAAACACTGACCCTGGAAACGCCACCGGATCGACTGCCGGAGCTGACCGCGGATCCCAAGGCCCTGGAAAGCATCTTCGGCAATCTCATTGCCAATGCCATCAACTATACGCCTGAAGGCGGACGCATCGAGGTGCGGGTGGAGGCCACCGGCAGCGGGATCCGGGTGTCGGTCAAAGACAGCGGCTTTGGCATTGAGGCCAAATACCTGGACAAGATTTTTGAAAGCTTCTATCGGGTCAAGACTGAAAAAACCCGGTTCATTACAGGCACTGGCCTGGGGCTTCCCATCGTCAAGGGGCTGCTCGACTCCCTGGGCGGCAAAATCTTTGTGGAAAGCGAGCCGAACCAGGGGTCGACCTTCACCGTTCTTCTTCCCCTCAAACAAACCGCATGCGAACCGGTAACGGTGTAATCCGCCCCAAAAAAAGACCGGAAGCCTTGGCTTGTCGCCACCGCCTCCGGTCTTTTTTAGGTTCCTCGCTATTTCGTGTGGGAGGCCAGGAGGGTGCCGTTTTACCCATATCAAACAGCGAAGAGCTCTTTTATACAAAACAACATAATTCATTGCGCATACATACACAGCAGGCCCCTGGAATTACGCTGAAAGACAGGGGTCGTTTGTATGACGGTCGGCATTACGGGCAAAGTAAAAAGGCGCTGTGTATAACCCGATTATTTCCAGATGCTCAGTGGGCCTTCAGATCGTCGAGGATCTCCTTGGGATCCACTTCAACGCCGGTCCACAGGGCAAAGGTCTTGGCCGCCTGGTGGGCCAGGGTGGAGAGGCCGTCCATAAAGGGAGTATCCAGGGATTGGGCCTTGTCCTGCCAGAAATTGTGCCGCCGGCCGTAGTTCAGATCCAATATCAGGCGGCATTGGGACAAGGACATGGCCCCAACAACCCGGGCCAGATCCGGGGCTTCCACCGGGTCGCTGGCGGTGGTGGCGTTGACCACGATATCGGCGGCGAGCGGTCCGTCACCCAGGCTGTCCAGGGAGACGAATCGCCCGCGAATCCGTTCCACGGTCTCACGGGCCAGCTCCTCGTTGCGGCCTGCCACCAGAATCGTCTCGGCCCTAAGCCAATTGAGAATAAAGGTCACGGCCTTGGCCACGCCGCCGCTACCGAACACCAGGGCGGATTTGCCGGACGGCTCGAACCCGGCGTCCCGCAGTGCGTTCATGAAGCCGATAGCGTTGGTATTGTAGCCCTTGAGGATATCATTGTCTCGGACAATGGTGTTGACCGAGCCGATAATGTTGGCCCCTTCGGAAAGCACATCCAGGTAAGGCATGACCGCTTCCTTGTAAGGAACGGTCACATTGGCGCCGGCAATATTTAAGACCCGAAGGGAATGAACAGCCTCGCCGATGCGCGCCGGGTCGACCTTAAAGGGGACATAGCCCCCGGGGATGCCGACCCGGTTCAAAATGCGTGAGAACAGGGCCGGTGATTTGGACTGATAGGCCCGTGCATCCCCCAGGATGCAAAAAACCATCATGGGCAAAAACCTCGTAAAAAAGTACCTGTTCGCGGGGTTGAAACGATACGGAGTTCCGAACCCTCACGCGGTAAGCGTTTACAGGGTGCCGTAGATGCGAGGCGCCGGGCATGCAGACGTACTCGTTCGTACTTCAAATGCCCGGGAACAAAGTCACGCCTCGGCGTGATGCCCTGTGAATGCTTACCGCAAAAAAGCCCTGCCGCCGTTGGGTCGGCAGGGCTTTTCCATTGACGGCCGCTCCGGCTAAACTACATGGCCGACTCGGGATGAAAAACGTCGACGTCCTTGAGGTCGTCGCCGAGGTATTCACGCTCGTTGGGTCCCAAAATGCCCAGAGACAGGCAGATCAGTGTCCACATATGAACCACCGGGTAGTTGCCGCCGTAGTGTTCGCTGAGTTCGTGAATCTGGGCGTGACAGTTATGGCAACCCGCGATGCAATAGTCCGCCCCGGTAGCCTTGATCTGGTCATCTTTCAATTTGCCATACTGCAGGCGCTGCTCCTTGTAACCGGACTGGAGGAAACCGCCCCCGCCGCCGCAGCAGTAGTTGTTCGACCGGTTGGGCTGCATGTCAATGAAGTTCTCTTCACCCACGACCGATTTGACCACAAAGCGCAGATCCTCGGCAATGGGGTCCCCGAAACTCTTGCGCACGATCTGGCACGGATCCTGGACCGTAAACTTGATCTTCCGCTCCTTGTTCCAGTCGGAATTGACCTTGAGTTTGCCCTCCCGGATCCATTTCGCGTAATATTCGTATATGTTCTTGGTTTCAAACTTGTGATCGATTTTGAATTTTTTCAGTCCTGCCAGGACTGAGAAGGTCACGTGCCCTCACTCGGTATTGAGGTACGTCTTGCACCCCAATGCATCCGCCTGGCCGGCGGTCTGCCGCACCAGGTGCTCCCAGTTCTCGTTGTCAGCCAGGAACAGGCAGTAGTTCTCCCCACCCCACCCCTTGCTGCCGTATGTCCAATCGGCCCCGGCCAGGTGAAGGATTTTCCAGAAAGGCACCATCTCATCCGGCTCCGTTACCGGTTCCCTGGAATTCTGGTTGACGAAAAATTCGGCCCCCTGCTTGTCGATGGGTGCCTCCATTTCGGCAAATTCCGGCTGGGCTTCCCGGTACTCCTCCAACACGTCTTCCACCACGAAGGTAAAGTCCTCGGGACTGGTTCCCATGGCACTGCCGCTCTCGTTGCGCAGGGCCATATCGCAGGACCCCAGAATCCCCTTGGGCCTTTCCTCGCGCGGCACCTGGGCGCGGGCATTGAACACCAGCTGCGGAATGTCGATTTTCATCGGACAGACATAGACGCAGCGTTGGCACATGGTGCACATCCATATCCAGGGAGAATTTATAACCTCTTCGTCCATGCCCAGGGCTGCCATGCGCAGGAATTTTCGAGGATCCATCCCCTCCAGACCCGAAGCCGGGCACCCGGACGAACAGGCACCGCAGGTCAGACAAAGATTGAGGTTCCCCCCCTCGGGGAGGAGTTCCTTGACCTTGTCGATGAAACCACCTTTCCTTGGTTTTAACTTGATCACGTCGTCTGTCATACCGTTTCTCTCCATTTGCGTTCTGCCCGCGGGACAGCCCCCCCCGGGGGGGGAGACCGCCGCCGTTCCCCATATGGGTGGTCCAAGGCGACGGCGGTCCCCAAGGCAATTCACCCCGGGAATCGGCCGGTTAGGTTAAAGACCGAGGAGCCCTTTGATGCTGTTGGTGATCTCCTCGGCAGAGGCCGGTTTGGGAAGGTAGTCGTCGGCCTCGGTACTCATGCCATCAGCGTGTGAATAACGGGTGGATCCCACATGATCGGCAACCGCCGTAAGCAGCACGATGGGAATGTCCGCATATTTATTGTCCGCCTTGAGTTCGGCGCACATGGCATAGCCGTCCTTTTCCGGCATCATGACATCCAGCACAATGGCATCGGGCGGGTTCTGTTTCACTTTGGCAATGCCATCCACCCCGTCATAAGCCACTTCGACGACAAACCCTTCCTTTTCTAAATTTTCCTTAACAATGGAAGCGAAATCAGGCTCGTCATCCACCACCAGTATTCTCTTTTTTTCGCTCATGTACGTTCTCCTTTAAACCAAAGATTTGATGAAAATCCTTCCCTGTCCCGGCTACGATACAAAATTGCGGTGCCGGCATCAACCATCAAATCTCGTTTCCGACATATTCCCGGATTTTCCATAAGCACACAGGGGCGGGAAATGCCCCTGTCAGCCCATCAATCGACGACGGGTCGCGGATAAAGACCGGCCCGCTCCACGATCCCCGCCACCTTTTCCTCCCATTCGATGGCCATGATGTGAAAACCGGCCACCCCCTTGACCCCCTTGAGCCGCTCCATGGCTTCAACACAGATGGTAAGCCCCTCTTCGGCCTGCTTTTCCTTGGGGGTATCGGCCATGCGTTTAACCACCTCGTCAGGCACATCCATGCCGGGTACCCGGTTTTTCATGTACCGGGCCATGCCGGCGGACTTCATGGGGGTCATGCCGGCCATCACATAAACCTTTTCCGTCAGACCCCTTTCCCGGGCCAGTCGCATGTATTCCTCGAATTTGTCCAGATTGTAAATGCACTGGGTCTGGACGAATTCCACGCCGGCAGCGATTTTCTTGGCCAAGCGAGGCACCCGGATCTCAAAGGGGTCGGCAAAGGGGTTGATGGCAGCCCCCACATACATCTGGGGCGGCCGCTTGATCGCCTCCCCGCCCAGAAACAGCCCCTCGTCGCGCATACGCCGGACCGTCTGAATGAGCTGCATGGAATCGAGATCATGGACGTTTTGCCCCTGGGCGCAGTCACCAAAGCTCTGGTGATCCCCCGACAGGCAAAGAATATTGTGAATGTCAAAAGATGCCGCACCGAGAATATCGCTTTGCAGGGCGATGCGGTTTCGGTCCCGGGTGACCATCTGGAGGCACGGCTCCAGCCCTGCCTGCTTGAGCAGGATGCAGGCGGCCAACGAACACATGCGGGTCACCGAGGTCTGGTTGTCGGTGATATTCACGCAATCGACGTAGCCGCGGAGCAACTCGGCCTTTTGGGTGATGGCCTCCGGATCGCTCCCCCGGGGTGGGCCCACCTCGGAAGTGACGGCAAGTTGTCCGGAAGCGAATATCTTTTCCAGTTTGCTCGGTGTCTTTGGGCTGCTCATGACTGCAAATCCTCCCTGACCACTTTTCTCGGGCCTCCAGCCCTATCGGTGCTCCAATCCTTGATGGGACAAAGTGTCTCATAATCCTGCATCCGGTCCAGCGCCTTGAGACGGTCCACAATTAATTGCCAGGCGCAGTCCGTCTCCTTGCTGATTTCGCACTTGCCATTGGTGCTGCCGCCACAAGGGCCGTTTAAAACCCGCTTGGCGCAACGCGAGATCGGGCAGATGCCGCCCGTGGTGGCCAGAAGACAGCTACCACAAGCCTGGCAGCGTTCGGTCCAGACACCCCTTTCTTCAGTGGCGCCCAAAAAACATGTATTTACACCGGGATAACAGGGCATTGTGTGGTATTTTTCGGCCATGAACTGAACCCCGACCCCGCAGGCCAGGCTGACCATGGCATCGTATTGATCCACCCGGTCACGAATCTCTTCCAGATACTCGTGGTCGCACTGACGCTCCAGGGTCACTTCGTCGACCTGGACCGTTTTTCCCTGATTGAGAAAATACATGCGCAGGGCAGATGCCAGGATCGCCACCTCCTTTTTGCCGCCCGCCTCACAGACCGTAACGCATTCGTTGCATCCAACAATGAGAATTCGCTGGCAATCCTTGATGGTTTCGATGATCTCTTCAATGGGCTTTTTCTCCGCAACAATCATAAAATGCGACCTCCTTGCGCGCTGCTGGCCGACGTCGATCCCTCACCCCATGCCGGACCCGTCTGCCGGCGGTGAGCCGATAACCGGTTCATGCGGCCTGTTGTTTCTTCTTGGCCAACTTGATGGGATTCGGGCCGAGTTGGCGAATCTTTTCCGTCATTTCATTGGCGTACTGGGCAAATCGGGGACCTTCACTGGAAGCGAGGTTGTACATCTGTGCCCGCTCTCCCCCCACACCGATCAATTCCAGAATTTTCTGGGCCTGTTCGACCCGCTTTCGAGCCCGAAGATTGCCCTTGATAAAATGGCACGAACCTTCCTCGCAACCGACCACATAGACACCGTCCGCGCCCTTTTCAAAGGAGTGCAGAATATGCTGGACATCGACCTTCCCCGTACAGGGAACCCTTACAATCTTGACGTTGGCCGGGTAAACCAGACGCATGGAACCTGCCAGGTCCGCAGCGGTGTACCCTCAGTAATTGCAGGCAAATGCGATGATAATCGGCTCAAACACTTCGCTCATAGCACCCCCTTCAGCAAGGCATCGACCTTGCAGGTGATCTGGTCATCCTCGTACCAGTTGAGTTCAATGGCCTTGGCCGGGCACTCGGCCGCACACACCCCGCATCCCTGGCAGGTGGCCGGATCGATTTCGCTGACCCCTTCGTCGTTGATCCGCGGCACCCCGTAAGGGCAGGATCGCACGCAGATCAGGCAGGAGGCACATTTTTCCTGATCCACCCGGGCCGTCACCGCCGAGAGTGTCAGGTAGGGCTGGGCCAGAAAGGTGGTGGCTCGGGAAGCGGCCGCACCGGCCTGGGCAATGGCTTCGCTGATCAGCTTGGGGCTGTGGGCCGTGCCGCAGACAAAAATCCCCTCGGTGCCCATGTCCACCGGCCGCAGTTTGACGTGGGCCTCCATGAAAAAGCCTTCGGCGTTTAAGGCCTGTTTCATGATGTTGGCCAGTTCCGAGGTGTCTGTCGGCACCACGCCCGCGCTCAGGGCCAGCAGGTCCGCATCCACGGCCAGATCGCGCCCCAGCACGTGGTCGGTGAAAGTGACCGTGACACGATCTCCGGAGGCTGTTACCCGGGGCGGGTCAGCAGCGGCAAACCGAAAGAAAAGGACCCCCTTTTGCCTCGCCTCGGTATAGTACTCTTCCAAAAGTCCGTAGGTACGGATGTCCCGATAGAGGATGTAGACTTCCGCCTCGGGATTCAACGCCTTGATGTGCAGGGCGTTTTTCACCGCCGCCTGGCAGCAGACCCGGCTGCAATTGGGATTTTCTTCGTTTCTCGATCCCACGCACTGGATCATCACCACCTGGTTCAGGTCCGCGGCCCCGGATTCCTCCATCCGGGCGGCCAGCTCGATCTGGGTCAGCACCCGGTCGTTTTGCCCGTAGAGAAATTCACTGGGCTTGTATTCATTGGCACCGGTGGCCAGGATCGCCACACCGTGGTCGATCTTGCGCTCGTACATGCCCGGCCCCACGATCACCTCGGTGGTGAAATTTCCCTTGAAACCGGCGAACCCCACAATGAGGGTCTGGGTCAGGACCTGGATTTTGTCGTGGTTTCGGACCCTGGCAATGAGTTCGTCCAGGTAGGGACCGATGGGGGTGCCTTCGATGGTGGCGGTCAAACGTCGGGACAATCCCCCAAGTTCCGCCTCCTTTTCCACCACCGTCGTTTCGTACCCCTGATCGGCCAGGGCCAGGGCCGCATTCATGCCGGCCACACCGCCACCGATGACCAGGGCTTTTTGAATCACCGAAATCTTCTTTTCATGCAACGGCTTCAAGGTGGTGGCCCTGGCCACGGCCATATTCACCAGGTCCTTGGCCTTTTCCGTGGCCGCCGCCGGTTCTTTGGCATGAATCCACGAATTCTGGTTGCGGATGTTGGCCATCTCAAAAAGATACCGGTTGATACCGCAGCCCTCCAGGGTTTCCATGAAGATCCCCTCGTGGGTCTTGGGGGTACAGGCGGCCACCACCATACGGTTGAGGTTGTGCTCCTTAATCAGCCCTTTCATTTTGTCCTGGGTGTCTTGGGAGCAGGTGAACAGGTTGCTGTCGGTGAACACCACGTTGGGCAGGGTGCCGGCGTATTCTTCCACCGCCGGCACATCAACGATACCGCCGATATTGATGCCGCAATTGCAGACAAAGACCCCGATGCGCGGCTCCTCGCCGCTCACGTCTTTTTCTTCGGGAACCTCAATGCTTCGGGTACAGGTATGGCGGGCCGATGCCAGATGGATGCCGGCGGCACTGGCCGCGGCGCTGGCCTCAATCACCGAGGAGGGAATATCCTTGGGGCCCTGGAAAACACCGCAGGCAAACACACCCGGTCTCGATGTCTCTACAGGCTTTAAGGGATCGGTAACGGCAAAATTGTATTTGTCCACCGCCACCCCGATCCGCCTGGCCAGATCCCCTACGGAATCGGGCACCTGCAGCCCCACGGAAAGGACCACCATGTCAAACTCCTCCACATGGGTCTCACCGCTTTCATCTGAATAGCGCATACTGAGCAGTCCGGTGTCACGCACCTCGTTCACCGTATGGACCCGGGCCTTGGAAAAGCGGACCCCGGCTTCATCCCGGGCCCGTTCGTAGTATTTTTCATAGTCCTTGCCGAAGGTACGCATATCCATGTTGAAGATCACGCAGTCCAGGTCGCCGGTGGCATGCTCCTTGGCGATCATGGCCTCCTTGACGGCATACATGCAGCAGACCGACGAGCAGTACCCGTTGCCGCAACGATTGGTGTCCCGGGAGCCGACGCACTGGAGCCAGGCGATTTTTTTCGGCTCTTCATTGTTGTCCGGCCGTGCCAGATGCCCCATGGTGGGGCCGGAAGCGCTCAGGATCCGCTCGAACTCCGCGCTGGTGAGCACATTGGGATTCGATCGGTAGTGGTATTGATCCTCTAAGGCCGAAGGATCATAGGTGTGGCTGCCGGGGCACAGAATCACCGAGCCGACGGTAAGGTCCATCTCCTCGGCCTTGTCGTCGTGGTTGATGGCCTCGGCCAGACAGGCTTCGACACACTGGTAGCACTCCGAACAGATGCCGCATTTAAGACAGCGCTCGGCCTCTTTTCGGGCCTCGGTCTCGTTGTAACCGAAGGAGACTTCCAAGAAGTTGCATTCACGGGCCTCAGGATCGAGACAGGAGACCGGTGTGCGCACCTTGAGCGGTTCCTGGCTGACGTCCGGTTTTTCATAGAGCCAGTTCTTGATCCGGCCCTCTTTCAAGTCCATCCCGTTGATAAACCGGTGAATGCTCTCGGCCGCCTCCTTGCCGCAGGCCACGGCATCCACCACCGACTTGGGGCCATAAAAGGCGTCACCGCCGGCAAAAACCCAGTCGATGGGGGTCTGAAGGGTCAACGGATCGGCGTCAAGGCCGCCCGGTGCGCTGATGGCCACCCCCTGCTCGCGGATATGGGTCAGGTCGGTGCTCTGGCCGATGGCAACAATAACGGTATCGGCAAACAGGGGTGTGCAGGCGGCATCGTCAAACTGAGGATTGAAGCGTTTGTTTTCATCGAAAACCGCCGTACAGGTCTTGAATTCAATACCGGAGACCCGGTTGCCTTTGTCGATAAAAAACTGCTTGGGACCGAAGCTGTTGACGATCTCGATGTCCCCTTCCAAGGCCTCCTCGATCTCGTGTTCCCAGGCCGGCATCTCTTCTCTCTTTTCCAGACAGACCAGGGTCACCTTCTCCGCCCCCTTGCGCTTGGCGGTCAGGGCCACATCGATGGCCACGTTACCGCCGCCGACCACGATGACCTCTTTTCCGATGGAGACCTCTTTGCCCATGGCGCTGTCTCGGAGGAAATCGACCCCCTGAAGGACGCCGTCCACATCTTCGTTGGCCACCCCCAACCCGCGTCCCCCGTGAAGACCGATGGCCATGAACAGGGCGGAAAAGCCATCGTCTTTAAGGCTCTCCAGGGTGATGTCCTTGCCGAAGGTGACACCGGTTTTGATGGTCACGCCCATCTTTTCAATGATCCCGATCTCTTCGGCCAGAATATCGCGAGGCAATCGGTACTCGGGAATGCCCACGGCCATCATGCCGCCAGCCACCGGCAACTTCTCAAAGACCGTCACCGAATAGCCCTGGCGGGCCAAAAAGCCGGCGGCGGTGAGCCCGGCCGGACCGGCCCCGACCACGGCCACCTTCTCATCCCGGGGTTCTGCGCGTTCGGGAACCTCGGGCGTGCCCTCGGTGCGTTCCCAGTCGGCCAGAAATCGGTGCAGTTCACGGATGGCCAGGGGCTGATCCAGGTCGCCCCGGGTGCAGACCGCCTCGCAGGGATGGTGGCAGACCCGGCCGCAAACGGCCGGAAAGGGATGGGCATCCCGGAAAAGCTTGAGTGCCTCGGCGTATTTGCCCTGGTTGGTCAGGGCGATGTATCCCTGAATGCTCACGTGGGCCGGGCAGGTCGCCTTGCACGGGGCCGTACCCCGTTTGCTGATGGCGTAGGCCCCGGGCATGGCCTGCTGGTATTTCTTGAAAATCGCCGTTCGATTATTGAGGGATTTATTGTACTCGTCCGGAACCTCGATGGGGCAAACCTTGGCGCATTCGCCACAGCTGGTACATTTGGAAAGATCAACGAAACGAGGTGCCTTCTTGACGCGGGCGCTAAACTGCCCCGGATCGCCCTTGAGATCGATCAGTTCCGTATTGGTCAGTATTTCAATGTTCAGGTGCCGGCCGACCTCGACCAGTTTTGGTGAGATCACTCACATGGCACAGTCGTTGGTGGGAAAGGTCTTATCCAGTTCGGACATCATGCCGCCAATGGCGGACGACTGTTCCACGAGATAGACAAAGTACCCGGAATCGGCCAGGTCCAAAGCCGACTGCATGCCGGCAATACCTCCGCCGACCACCATGACGGAACCGTTGACATGTTCAGGCATAACAACTCCTTTAAAGGGTTACGGATAGGGCCTCGGGTTGAAAAGGAAAAGAGCGCCCACCCTTTGGAATGGCCCCAAATGGGTGCGCCTCCTTAATTGGCTGAATAGTATTTATTTGTTCAAGACCGTAGTAATTGGTATTTTATATTTGGTCAAGAAAAAACTGACATTTTCGGGCAATGCACAAACAGACCTTTCGGTCACCCGCACGGTGGCCTAAAGGGTCTCATGTGGATGCCCCGTAAAAAGCTTTTTAGGGGCCACAAACGCCCATCTATCTGAAAGGGGATGGATCCTGGCAGCGGGCTATGGGGAGTAGAGGGAGGGAAGGAGCAGGATGGGAAACCGGGGGCCTGGTGCCGGCAATCCGGCACGGCCCCCAAGTGGCAACAACATTTCAAACCCGGTTCAGATTTTTGAAAGAATTTCGGGAAGCTTGTCCTCCCAGCCGATCGTTGAAATCACGGCCCCGGCAAATCCGGCCTTTTTCAGGGCACGGATGGTCTCGGTGGCAATACGGACACACTCCTGGGCGCGGTCCCCCGCTTTCTGAATTCGGGAAATCATATCGGGCGGTACGTATATGTTCTTAAAATTTCGATCGACATACCGGGCCATGCCCACTGATTTGAGAAGTAACACGGTGGGCAGGATCCGAAAACGAGTCGTGTCGATCCGGTCGGTGAACGCCTTGACGGCGGCCGGATCAAAAAGGGCGGGCGCAACGAAAAAATCGACCCCGGCCTCGGCCTTGGCGGTCAGGGTGGCAATCTCCTCTTCCATGCGGCCTTCGTCAACACCGGGATCCACCGTTGAGCCCACCATGAATTCGGTTGACCCGGCCAACTCAATGCCGGCCATATCCTTTCCCCGGTTCAGTCCGACCGCTGCCTGGATCAGGGTCATCAGATCCAGGTCGTAGACGGCCTTGGCTTCCGGATGATCCCCGAAACGCGGCTCCTCGCCACTGACGGCCATGATTCCGGGAATCCCCAAAGCACCGGCAGCCAGCAGGTCGGCCTGAATGGCAATCCGGTTGCGGTCCCGGCAATTGACCTGCATCACGGTCTCCATCCCTTTGGATTGGAGCACCATGGCGCCGCCCAAGGCACTCATCCGCATGACCGCACTGTTCATTTCAGGCACAATAAAGGCGTCGACCTCTCCCTTCACCCGGCTGGCGTGTTTCACCATGGCCGACACGTCGACCCCCTTGGGGGGATCCATTTCCGCCAAAATTGCGAACTGACCTGTTTTGAACCGCTTTTTCAGGGGCATCTCAAATACCTCCGTAAGACTTGGCAGAAAACACCTGCTTGCGCTGAAAACGCAATGAATGTCGTTTATTGTATAAATTGCCGTATAGGGTATGCCTCCGGCTTAGTCAACCCCAAAAATCGGTCGGCGGCTCCATCACCGATGAAAAACATGATCTCTCGCACGGCGATAATCCGCGGACAACCCCTGACAACCCCGATAAGTGAGAGTGACTATAGTGATCTATCGTGATCCCGCCAAGACGGGATTGATGAGCCGTTACGCGTCGCCGGTTTTCGATAATGGGCAGAATTCCGCCCCCCGGCACTTGGATCAATGGCCCCTGGCCACCTTAGGGCAAACGGGGGCGGCCCGGCATGATCTTGATCTGTGCCAATGATTTCAGACCGTTGATGTAGATTTCAACCTCCCGGTTGATCTTTTCCTGCCGAAGCCGGCGTCCCAGTTGATCCCGCACCGATTCCAGCAAAATGGCCGAAGGCGGTTTGTGGTCCATCACCCGCACCAGGTGAACCCCCAACCGGGTCTCGACGATATCACTGATCTCTCCGACCCTGAGGGAAAAGGCTGCGTCGGCCAGGGGCTTTTCCACTTGGCCCCTGACGAAATAGCCCAAGTCCCCGCCTCTGACACTGCTTGGCCCCTCGGAGTATTCGATGGCCAGCATGGCAAAATCGTCCCCGCGAAGCAGTCGGTTGCGAAGGGCTTCGATCCGCTGCCAGGCCCGTTTTTTCTGCTCAGCGCTGGCATTGGCAGGGACCCGGATGAGGATGTGGGCCGCCCGCACCTGACCGGGTTTGACAAAATAATCCATATGGGCTCTGTAAAAGTCTGCCACCTCCGCCTCGGTGACCGTGACCCGGGCGCCCACTTTTTCTTCGATGAGCTTTCGCACGGCCGCATCGCTCTTGAACCGTTCACGAATATCCGCCTCGGTGAGCTGCATCCCTTCAATGGCCTGTTGGTATTCGGCTTCGCCGTCGTATTCGGACCGCACCTGTTCGATGTAGGCGTCCACTTCCCGATCGTCCACGGCGATCCCCGACGCGCGGGCCTTGAGGGCCAACAACCGCCGGCCGATAAGCGCCTCCAAAGCCTCTTCCCAAAGCGATTCTGAAGAATCACCGGCCTCGGTGACGACCTGGGCAACCCGCTGGCGCTGCAAACGGGTAACGGCTTCATCCAACTGCGCTTGGGTAATCGACGTTCCATTGACCAGGGCCAACGGTTCGGCCTGAAACGGAGCCGGCCACGATAACGTCGCCCAAAAGAGACAGATCCCGAAGATGGCCGCCGGAAAAGACCACCGTAACCCCTGGAGGGGCGGATTTACCGGGTAATGGGGCATGATTTTTCTTTCCTCGGTCGGCGTCACCGCATGGGTGCCAGCTATGGAGATTTGCCGTGCCATATAAGCCGTCCAGACGCCGGGGGGATGAACCCCAAAGGATAAAAGGACACGGCGCGGCATCGATACAGGATGGAATTCCATATCGCAAATCCCCACCCACGCGCAAGACTATTTCCTTGGTTTCAATGAATCCTTGTGCTACGGGAAAACGCATTGGAAACGGACCACCGCCACAAGGTCCGGTTGGATCGCCAATAGGAAATCATCTGATCGTAAAAGTTGTCATCGCTCCGGGTTTTTGATAGGGTTTGGTGTCGAATCTGATAACCCCATAGAACCGGCACTTGTTCAGGGACGGGAGACCCGATGAACCAAGACCTTCCCCCAGCCATCGCCCCAAACGAAATGGAAGCCTGGGTCGACGATTACGGAGACTACCTGTACCGGTTTGCCCTGCCCCGGGTCCAGGATCCCAGCACGGCGGAGGATTTGGTCCAGGAAACCTTTCTGGCCGCCATACGCGCCATTGACCGATTCGAAGGCCGCGCCTCGCCGCGCACCTGGCTCACATCGATCCTCAAACACAAGATCGTGGACCATCTGCGCAAGGTCATTCGGGAAAGGCCCATGGAGCCGCTTACCAACCAGGCCGACGACATCGATGCCCTTTTCGACCAACGCGGCCACTGGAAGGCTGCCCCGGGAGACTGGGCGGAAAATCCCGCCGCCCTCTACGAACAAAAAGAGTTCATCAATCAGCTCAGCCAATGTCTGGACAAACTCCCCGACCGCCTGCGAAGCGCCTTTGTGCTGAGGGAACTCGACGGGATGAGTACCGCGGAAATACGCGAGATTCTCGACATCTCCGAATCCAACACGTGGGTCATGCTCTACCGGGCACGCATGTCCCTGCGGAATTGTCTGGAAGTCAACTGGATCAGCCAGCCATAGGCTTTAGGAGAGACCATGACCGATCCGATGGGAAGCTGCAAGGAAGTCTCTGAAATTCTATCCGCCGCCATGGACCGGGAACTGACCGACGAGGAGAAGACGCGGATGAAGCTTCACTTTTCCGTCTGTACCTGGTGCCAGGACCATAAGAATCAGCTCGACACCCTTCGTGCGGCCGGAAAACGGCTCGACACCCTCTGCGAAGATGCCGATTCCGGTGTCGGCCTTTCCCCAGAGACGCGCGAACGGATCAAACACGCCCTCAAGGACCATTGCCCCTCCCCCGATTGATCCCCTCTCCGCTATTATAGCATTTGTCAATGGACGGCCCTCACCTTCAAACTCAATGTGAGTCAGAATTGAAAAGCTCAATTGAGGGGATAGTGTCAAAAAAAGGCGAATCGGTAGTAGACCCATCCGATGTATTCTTTCAGGCAGGCGGCTGTGTGCTCGTAGGATTCGGGCAAAAAAGTCCACCACCCATAACGCTCGCGCAAATCGGATGGGAACGGGGTGGGAAAAGGGGATACGGGAAGGCCGGCCCGTTGAAAGGTCATCACGGCCCGTTTCATGTGATAGTCGGAGGTCACCAGAATGGGGCGCTGAAAGCCGTGCGCCAGGCAGATTTGCCGGGAAAAGACCGCGTTGTCATAGGTATCCCGACTCTTTTCTTCCATGAACACCAGGCGGTCCGGAACCCCCAGATCCATGAGAAACCGCCGGATCACCACCGCTTCGGACCGGGCTTGGTCGTAAACCGCCCCGCCGCTGACTATCACCGGCACGCCGAGCCGTTTCTGAAGACGGACCGCGGTCACGATACGCACCATCATCTCGCTGGTCGGCACACCCATGCCGGTCATATCCCTGGCCTTGTCGTTAATGCCGCCACCCAGCAACACGATGACATCCCCGCTGGCCTCGGTCGAAAGTGCCGTGTACTCGGCCACCAGACCGCGATGCAGCAGATGGGCAACGGGCTTTAGGGCCGGCAGCCACAGGGCCACGGCGGCCAGAACCATAAAGAGGGCCGACAACCGCTGCTTTCGCCGCCAGCAAAGCACGGCGGCGACCAAGGCCGCAAGAATAAAGATCCCCGGAGGCAAAAGGAACGGGGTAATGAGTTTTTTGAAGACAAACATGGTACTCCGTACGTCCCACCCGCAGAGCGGATGGCCTCAGATAACCCCTTGTATACGGGCATAATGCTCAATGTCAGCGCCATGACCGATCGGCTCTTCACCTTAGCCGGGAGGCATCAATGGGCGCCGGCCGATCGGTGGGCGGCCAGGGACCGGACCCTTTTTCGCCCCCGAGCCCAGAGCGAAAAAAAATACACGGCCGCAATGGCCGCAATGATTCGCGGCACCCACAGCCAGAAGGCGCCAATACCCAGCGCCAGGAAAAGAGCCGGGTCCTCAACCATGGCATGGTTGATCCCGATGGAAACGTGAAGCCGATTGAGATCATCGGGGTCGTACCGGCCGCCCCGGGTCTCCTCCACAATCACCGCAGCCCCGTAGGAGATCCCGAACAGGCCCGCCGCCAGCCAGAGAAAACCGACCTGTGGAGGTAGCCCCATCAGCTTCAACACAGGACTCAGGCGCCGGACCAGGATATCCATGAGGTCAAATGATTTCATCAATTCGAGAACCGCCATCAGGGCCAAAATGATGCCGAAAATCTTTGCGGCAAGGATCACGGTCTGTATGACCCAGGCACTGAGCAGGGTCAAAAAAGCGGGGTCCGCGGCCACCGGGGCGGCCCCGGCAAGGGCGGCCGGACCAGAAGGTTCCAAAAAAAATCCCACGGCGATGACGGTGGCCATGGAGGTGATCAGGCGAACCACCGTCGCCTTGAACGGATGAAAGCCCGACTTGCCCTGAATGATCCCTTCCTGTACAAGATTGTGTGAAATCAGCAGAAACACGGCAATCAGGGTCATATGGGCCTGGGTCAGGGGCAAAACAGCCATGGCGGCCACAGCGCCGTAAATACCGGTAGCCATGCCCACCAGCAAGACCAGGGCAGCCTCGGGCGGCAGCCGCATCAGATCCATGACCGGTGCCAGGAGAAAGTCAAGGTGATGCAACCATCCGCTGGTGTCCAGCAAGAATGTGGCAAAAGAGATGGGGACAAGGATCTTGAGCAGCCAGAAATACCCCCGCCATCCCTTTTCAAAGCCGGCCTTGAGGGCATGGCCCGTCTTGGCACGCACAGAAGCCCCAGCCGGTGAAATATTGGCCATGATTCACGGTTCCTTTAACCTAAATTAAGCTCAACTCAGTTTTAATGCACCCCTGATTCACCAACCCGAGCGCAGACGCGTCGAACCCAGACAATAGGGACCGAAACAAACCGTTAACGAGTACCCGTCCACGAATCGGTTTTTAAGTGGACCGGGATAGAGAAAACAATCCACCATGGCAGTCCGCTTTTCCATCATTGTGCCGGTGCTGAATGAGGCCTATACCATAAACCGAACCCTGGCGCATCTGGAGAATCGAACCCGGGGAAAAGACTGTGAAGTCCTCGTCGTGGACGGTCATCCACGTGCCACCACCTTAAGGGTCATCGACTACCCGTGGGCCATCCGTCTGGCCAGCCCGCCAGGCAGGGGGGGGCAGATGGCCCGGGGGGCGGCCCGGGCCCAGGGCGACATCCTGCTCTTTCTCCATGCCGATACCCACCTGCCGGAAGGCGCCCTGGCGGCCATTGACCGGTCCATGACCCACAAAGGCGTCGTGGGTGGCGCCTTTGATCTGACCATCGACGCCCCGGGCCCGGCCTACCGCATCATTGAAGCCATGGCCAACCGCCGCTCACGACTGACCCGAATCCCTTACGGCGATCAGGCCATCTTTCTCGACAGGGCTTTCTATGAAAGGATCGGCGGTTTTCAGGACCTGCCCCTGATGGAAGATGTGGCATTGATGCGGCGGGTCAAAAAGGCCGGTGGCACCATCATCCTGTTACCCCAGCGCGTGGTCACATCGGCACGCCGGTGGAAAAGCGAAGGGGTAGTCTACGGCACCTGGCGCAACTGGACCCTGGTCACCCTCTACCTGCTCGGCGTGCCGCCGTCTCGGCTGGTACGGCTTTACGGCACTCGAAAGGAAACGCGGACGGATAAAAAAGAGGCTTAGGAGGCCAATAGGGTCTCTACCCTCGAATTCTTCCGAATCCCGCTACTCCTGCATGCGACAGGGGAGACAATCCGGCAGCAGGTTACGCAACCGGCGCCTGAGTACCCGGAAGGAGTAGTGCTGACGTGCGATCTCGTAATTGTGTTGCGCCATGCGCTCTCGAAGCGATTGGTCGGTCAGCACGCGCCGGGTCTTTTCCACGGCCTGCTCGGAGACATAGCCATCGATTTCAATGGCGGAAAATCCCTTGGGTTTGATGTCCATGGCGTAGATGGAATAAGAGTTGACCACAATGGGCTTGCAGAAATAGACGGCTTCAAGAAAGGCGTTTCCGAATCCTTCGAAATTACTCGGATAGGTAACCAGGTCCGCATGGGGATAAATGTCGTAAAGGGTGTAGACCTTCCGGCCGTCGGGGGTCTGGCCCCGGCGATGATTGATGATGTCCGAAACAAACAGGGTGTTGACCCCCAACAGATCGGAGTAATCCCGAATCCGTTGTTCGTAATCGTAGCCCTCGTCGCCCGAGGCATGGGAGATGACCAGTTTGGCCTTGAGTCCCAGCCGGTTCACCAGTTCGATGGCATGTTCGATCCCCTTGCGTTTGACCACCCGCGTCGGCTGGAGGATCAGCAATTCGTCATCTGCAATCCCCAGGTCCTTCCGCACGTTCCGGGCGTAATCGTCTTTGGGGTCTTCACCGTCACCTTGCCGGGCCAACCCACACGCCCGGCCCTGGCCCGAGACCCTAGGCGGGTGTTCAAAATCCATGACATTGGGAATCAGCGTGGCTGAAATACCGGTACGCAGGCTCAATTGATTGTCGGCGGAAGAATTGATGACCACATGGTGCATGGAGGGGATATGGGGCGGAAACGCCATGTTGAGATATTCCCAGACCGCATTGGACATCAGGGCCTGCCGCTCCCAGAAAAAGTCGTGGTGATGGGCAATGGTGGGAATCCCCGTTTCGGAGATCAATTCGGCGATGGCCATGCCCAAAGGCAGGTTGAGGGGAATGGTCAGGGCGTTTTCCGGAATCAACAGATCAATATTGAACCGGTGGATGAACCGGTAGAGATGGTCTTTGAGCTTTCGCTTGAGCTCGTAGATCTTCTGGGTCACAAACCGGGCCCGCACCTTGACGTTGAAGCTGTTCTGGTGGATCTCCTTGATGGCAGGATGCTGGAAATGGGCTTCTTCCACGAGATAGGAGCGCTCGGCCGGCCGATCCAGTTCCCCGGCAAAATAAAAATCTTCGAATCCTTCCTTTTCCAGGACCGACGCCCATTTTTCCGTTTCCAGTGAAACGCCGTCGGTTCCGGCAAATCGCATGGAAACAAAACCGACCCGATGCGTTCGATTGCAGAATCTACAGGTCTCCATTCCCCCTCCTCGGCTCCTTGGCTGTTTGCTGAAAAACCGTCTGCCGGTTTTCGGGTTGCCACGGCCGGTTGAATGAGGTCCGGCCGGCGCAGGGCGTCAAAAAACCGGTTTGCATTCTGTCCCTGCCCTGATAGGCTTTTTCGGCCTCGGCCGGACGCAGGTCGAATGAGGTGCGACCGCCGGGGGGGGGGAGTAGCGACGCGGCCCCTGCGACCATAACAATCTACTAGCAAACGAGAAAAACCTCAACCCCGTGCCAAGACAAGGGAAGGCATAGTAAAAACACGATGACCGTTGTCTACCCCCCCTGGACGAACAGAGCGAATAACCCAGCAAAGGAGGCCACCGGTGACCGACAATTATTCAATCATTGTCGAGCAGAACCTGCAACGGCGCTATGCGGACCTGCCCGGCGACATCCATACTCGGATCGGGGCGCAAAGTCAGGGCGATGCGCTCGTCTTTCGGGCGTTCGGCCAAACCTGCACCTTTTCCCCGGGCAGCATTCTTTTGGACCATGCCCCCCAAACCGGCGTCTTGGGCATCCTCATTTCTCTCTACGCCCTGCACGCCACCACCGAATCCGCCGTGGCGACCCCGTTTCGGGCCTTTAAGGAATTGCCCGACTCCATGCCCTACGCCGGCGCGTTTGCCGCCCATGTCGAGCAGATCCTGGTGCCCCGGGTCGGGGCCATTGAAGCGGCCAGGAGTCAAATTTGCACCGCCCTTGACGGGGGTCCCGTGCCCGGCGATATGGGCGGTGATTTTGGGTTCACGGTCTGGCCCCTACCCAAAATTGCTCTGTGCTACATCTTCTACCGGGCAGATGAGGATTTCCCCGCCGCCGCCACCTGCCTGTATGCCAGCAATGCCCGGCGGTTTTTGCCCACCGATGCACTGGCAGACGTGGGAGAATACACCTCGCGGGCAATCCTTTCTCTGGCTGCGGCGGCGTCAGCGTGATCCGCCACGGGTTGAGCGGATGGCCTCGGCAAAATCCCCCAAAGAGGGGCGCGAAAGGATCAATATCCAATGCCCAATTTCCAAGGAAAGCATGGTCCTCTGGGCCAGGATCTTTTAATCCTTCGAGCGCATTGCGCCGGATCGGTTTTCAAAGGCGTTTACGGATTCAAACGGACTCAGGAGCTGACGGTGCGGTAAATCAGGGCCAGGAGCGGGACCAGGACACTCACCACAAAGAAAATACCCTCGTAGGAAGTCCACGCATCCAGAGGTGTCACGCCTTTTTTGCGCAGGGCCGCGTATTTGGAGAGGAAACCGAGCCCCATTACCAACCAAAGGGTCAGAATCGCCACCATGAGGGTTATGGTATTCATCTGTCGGCCGTCCTTGGGATTGAAGATTCGAGCATTGGCGGACCTATACACCGAAATCTTCGGTACATCAAGGCCTTTGTCCCGCTGCCGGGCCGGCACCGGGGATAGAGCAACCTGCGGATATTGACACGTCCTCTTTGATTATGGTTTAACACGATCAAGCCGCCGCCCAGGGGCCCGGCCGGAAACCACCCCGCTTCCGCAACCGGCCGGCCCTGCCAGGCCGGACAGGTTACCCTCACCCGAGGAAAGCACCATTGCCGAGCATTAAATTCATCGATTTATTGGATCGAAAGAACGCCCATGTGATTGATGGGACCGACTTTATGCTGGGACGTGCCGAAGAATGTGTCCTGCAGATCCACAACCCTGAAATCTCCCGCCACCAGGCAAGAATCCAGTTCGAGCAGGGCAAATACCGCATCACCAATACCGGCCGAAAACCCATCGATATCAACGGTCAGCCGGTGACGGCCCAGGGTCTGGAGGACGGTGATCTGCTTCACATGGCCGGCACCCGGTTTCTGGTGCGGATTCTCCATGCCACCTCGGCCGCCACGGGAAACGAAGCGGCGACCACAGAAGATCGGGCGGCCCTTAAGGAAAAAGTCACACAGGGGGGGGCGCATCTGGTCCTGGAAAACGGTGACGGCGCTGAAAAGATCTTCTCCTTGGCGGCCAGACGGGTCATGATTGGCCGAAGCGCCGAAGCCCATATCCGATTCGATGAAAAGACCGTTTCCCGCCGTCACGCACAAATCGAAAAATCCGACGGCGCCTTCTGGGTCGAAAACCTGAGCCGGTCTGCCACGCTGGAGGTCAACGGACGCCCGGCCAAGCGCCAGAGACTCCATAGCGGCGATCAAATTCAGATCGGCCCCCACGCCCTGGTCTTCATATCCAAACGGACCGAAGATGCCAGGGTCGAATTGGATGCCGCACCGGAACAAACCATTTTTGCCGGTAGCGCTCCGGTGGTGGCCCTGGCGCCACGTCTGATCCTGGATACCGGCGGCGACACCGCTCGGACGTTTCACCTGGAACGAGATCGGTTGATTTTGGGCAGATCCGCCGAAGCCGATATACGACTGGAAGATCCGAGCGTCTCTCGGATCCACGGGGCCATTGAAAAAGAAGAGGACGGATATGTCGCCGTCAATCTCTGCAACCAGAACCCACTGAAGATCAACCAGGAAACCGTGACCCGCATGCGGCTCTACTCGGGGGACCGGCTTCAACTGGGCACAACGGTGCTCTCCTTCATGTCAGACCGCCCCGAAGATACCCGCATCGCCGCCACGCAACCCCCTTTACCGGTATCCATGCGAAGCCACCCCATGGTACGCGCGGCCTTCATGGGGCTGATCCTGGTTCTTGGGGTTTATGTCGGCTACCAGCGGCTTTATCTGCCCTGGAATGCCTCACACGTCCTGGACCGGGCCGCGGGGATCTTTGCCGACGGCCACTACGAAAAGGGCCGGGAGATCATCGAAGGGGTTATCGGTCAGGGGCCGACTGCCGAACAGGCCGAAAAGGCCAAACGCCTGTTGGCCGACGCCACCCTTAAAATGCTCCAACGCCTGATCACCTCCGGCGACGACGATGCCGCCCTGGCGCTGCTGGCCGCATACCTTCCCCGCCACGGCACCGAAGCCGAGGCGTCTCTGGTCTGGCGCGAACAGGATCGCCTGCACCTGAAGTTGGGCGAGAAATTGGAAAAAGCGGGCCAAAATACGGTTGCCATGCAACAGTATGCACGGGTTCGGGCAGACAGCATCCATTTCGCCAAAGCCGAAGAACGGCTAAGCCGACTCTGGCGAACCACTCAGGTCGAATCCCTTCTTGGGAACCGACGCGGGGCCGCCGCCGCCGCCCTGCTGAAGACCGGTGAAAAGCGTTATGGTACCCGGCGGTATTTCTTTCCGGTCAACCAGAGCGCTTACCTGGCCTTTGGGACAGCCCTATGGCTGGTGCCAGACCATTTGCGGGCCCGCGAAAAGCTGGCGGCCATGGGCCGTTTTCACCGGGACCGGGGTGGGGTACTGATCGGGGCGAAAAACTGGGCCGAGGCCGCCGCCACCCTTCATTTGGCACTGCTGGTGGACCCGTCGCATGCGGGCGCCATCGGCCAACTCAACGACTGCCGAAGAAAACTCGCTTCCATGACCGGAAAGGCCGACAAAACCTTAAACAAAGCCTCACGGACCATTAAACAGATCGCCATGGCCCAACAGAAACTGGCAACGACGAAAACCGCAACATTGGTCACTGATCTGTTGGACACGGCCCGAACCGCCGCCGAAGGGCAAAACGATCTGACCCCTTATGGCAAAAACGCCTATACCGCCTTTACGGCGGTCCTCGAAATCGACCCGGAAAATGCCCGGGCTCGCACGGGACTGGAAAGCCTGCACAGCCGGGTGCGAAAACAGGGCCTTGACGTCTTTGCAGCAGGACTGTGGGAGGATGCTGAACGTTATCTGGAGGGAATGCTTCTCATCGATCCGGAGGATTCGGAAATTCGGGAAAGATTGATCGACTGTCAGAAAAAACGGGTGGGCAGGACCGGATCGGGTCGGCAACAGACCGAAACCGCCTCCTGGTTTTCAACCTATCTCAAGGATTCCTGATCAGCCGGAGCCCCAGATGATTGCCACGAAAATCCGTCTGGTGGCAGTTGCGCGCGGCAGCGCGGCAGGCATCGGCATCACTGACCCAGGCCCCGCCGCGAAAAACACGAAAGAGGCCCTCGTCCGGCCCCGCCGGATCGACATCTGAGCCTGCGCCATAGGGACCGAACCGATCCTGGCACCACTCGTAAACGTTGCCGTGCATATCGTAAATTCCCCAGGCATTGGGCCGCTTACCGCCCACGGGTTTCAACCGCCCCCCTGTGTTGGCCCGGTACCAGCCGACCTTTTTCATTCTGCTGACGGCGATGGCCCGGCTCTCGCCGGATCGACAGGTATACTCCCATTCGGCCTCGGTGGGCAACCGGTAGAGCGGCCCGCCTTCGAGCCGGTTTAGCTTGTCGATGAAAGCCATGGCATCGTTCCATGAAACCATCTCCACCGGACAGTCGGCCCCGCAGTCTTGAAAGTCGGCGGGCATGACCCCCATGACCGCCTCCCACTGCCGCTGGGTCACTTCAGTGGTCTGCATGAAGAATCCCCGGGTCAGGGTCACCCGGTGGCGCCATTCATCCGCATCCCTGCCCGATTCTCCGGCTGGGCTGCCCATCATGAAAGACCCCGGCGGAACAAAGGCAAAGGCCATCCCCAGGGCATTGGTCACTTCGGGTTTTCGGGTCGATCGCTCCCAGGCTTCGGTATTTGCTTCCTGCCCGGCCCCGGTCACCGCAGGATGATACCCTTTGTCGGCGTTGGCCGTGGATTTCCGCGTCGCCGCCTTGGCCGGAACCGCCGCCGGTACCCTCATGGAGACCGGCGCTGGCGCAGCCACAACCGCCAACCCCCGCTTGGGAGAAAAGGAAAAATCGCCGGTCAGGGAAGAAGACTCCCACGGCACCTGTTTGTCACCGGTTTCGCCAATGACGCCGATGCGGACGTTCTTGAACACCGTTTCAATGGAAAGCCCGGGGGTATCGATGTTGGCCAGCAGGTGCTTGGTATAGATCCCGTTCCGGCCGAACCCGTCGGCAGCCACCGCCCCCGGCGCCGTGGCGTAGGCAATGATGGATCCCCTGGGTGCGTCCATCCGCGCCAGCCCCTTGCTGCCGGACCGTGCGCTTCGGGCAAAGGGATTGTCACGGCAGGCATCGAGAATCACGATGTTCATGCCGTTTTGGGCATCCTCCATCTTGCCCAGTACCCGGCCGGCGTCCACCGATTCAAAGCGCACATCCGATTCGGTTTCGATCTGGGCATCGACGGGGATCAGGTAGTTGCGGCCGTCCACCTGCATACCGTGACCGGCAAAGTAAAACAGGCCGAGCCCCCCCTTAAGAAGGTCTCGGCCGAACTGCCGGATGGCCCCTTCCATGGCTTTTCGGCCCACATCGGTTCTTAAAACCACCCGGAATCCGAACTTTTCAAGCTTTGCCGCCACATCGGTGGCGTCGTTGACCGGGTTTTTCAGCGGCACGGACCGGTAGGCGCCGTTGCCGATCACCAGGGCCAGGCGTTGATCGATTGGGGCAAAAGCGAAAGCCGGAGCGCAAAAAAGCAGCACCATCAGCGCCAAGGGAATTCGAATTCCAGTCATGTCCAATTGCCTCAATCGGTGTTATCTATTTGGAAGTTAAGGAAGTGATACGCCATCCGCGTATTTCATGTCAACGGCATCGTCGTAATCTATCCGGAGAGGCCATGACCACCTACCTGATCACCCAGCTCGGCTACGCGGGCCTCTTTATTATCAGCTTCCTGGCCGCCACCCTGCTCCCTCTGGGGTCGGAGGCGGCGGTGGCCGCCATGGGCGCCTCGGCCTTTGACCCGGCCCTGGTGCTGACAGTGGCCACGGCAGGCAATTCCCTGGGGGCTTTGGTCAACTACGCCGTGGGACGATGGGGCGCACGGGTCTTCTTTTCCCGATGGCTTGATGTCGAACCCGCGGCCCTGGAAAAAACCCGCCGCATTTGCCGCCGTTGGGGCGCACCGGTCCTGTTTTTCGCCTGGCTCCCGGTAATCGGCGATCCGCTCACCGTGGCCGCCGGCATCGTCAACCTGAGACTGGCACCCTTTCTCTTCTGGGTGATTCTGGGCAAAGGGATCCGATACCTGTTGGTGATTCAAGGGGCCCAGGCCCTGCTGACCTAACTATTTTTTATCCCTTCAAAAATCGATTCGTGGTCCCATTGTTGATCCCATCAGTTGTGCGTTGTGCGTGTATGCGTCAGGAGTAATGTCGTTTCGCATATTCCGCGGCATCGCCCGGCCCGGGCCTCCCAACCTCTCCTTGAATCCATACCCATGCCACATGGCGGCCTGCTTGAAGGCTACGCAAGAAATCGGCGGCCATTACGGAACCCGGGTGCTTTTGGGACCTGTGGGTGGGCACGCCTGTGGGTAGGCACGGAGGAATGTCAAAACGGGCAAAATGATTTGCACCGTAATAATATATTATTTGAATTAAATGTATTTTTCTTGACATTTTTAGCCTCAAGACCTAAGATCAATTCACTTTGATAACCAAAAAACCAATGGTGGATTATATTTAATTGTTATTATTTCGCATATTTAGTGAATTGTCCCTTCCCGGTCGATCCGTTGTTTCCCATGTAAAAATCACTGAATAAGCCTTAAATAAATTCAATATATCTATTGATAACTAAATATATAATGCGGCTAATTGATTTGTGTTGAAACCTTCAATCCTGCGGCCATTGGCGTTTTGACAGCCTGGAGGAACGCATGAGTGTCTCATAAAGCGATCAGCACCCGAGACGAATCTGACGGCTGTGACGTTTTTGCTTAATTCTTGCCCGTCCACGAATTGGTTTTTGAGTGGGTGGGCAAAAAGGCCATTGATGGATGGAAACCAAGTAACGGAGCGTTCATGGAAACAAAAATTGAAGTGAAGAACCTGTTCAAGATTTTCGGCCCCAACCCTCAGCGGGCCCTGGAACAGATCAAACAGGGGAAGACCAAAGAGGATATCTATGCCGAAACCGACCTCACCGTCGGCGTCCAGAATGCCAATTTCGAGATCCAGACCGGCGAAATATTCGTGGTCATGGGGCTTTCGGGCTCGGGAAAATCAACCATCGTCCGCATGCTCAACCGGCTCATCGAACCGACCGCGGGCCAGGTGATCGTGGACGGCAAGGACGTGACGGCCATGGGCCCGGAGGAACTGGTCAAGTTCAGACTCCACAACATGAGCATGGTCTTTCAGTCTTTTGCCCTGATGCCCCACCTGACCGTACTGGAGAACGCCGCTTTTGGCCTTCAGTTGGCCAAGGAGAGCAAGGAGACCCAGCGAAAACGGGCCATGGAGGCCCTGGAACAGGTCGGCCTGACCGGATGGGAGGACGCTTACCCCAACCAGCTCAGCGGGGGCATGCAGCAACGGGTCGGGCTCGCCCGGGGCCTGGCCGTGGATCCGGACATTTTGCTCATGGACGAGGCCTTTTCGGCCTTAGACCCGCTGATCCGAACGGAGATGCAGGACGAGCTTCTCAAACTCCAGGAGGAAGATCGGCGCACCATCGTCTTCATCTCCCACGACCTGGACGAAGCCCTTCGCATCGGCGACCGCATCGCCATTATGGAAGGCGGACGCGTGGTACAGGTGGGAAGTCCGGAAGAGATTCTGCAAAATCCCGCCGACGACTACGTGCGGGCCTTTTTCCGAGGCGTCGATCCCACCAACGTCATTTCCGCCGGCGATATCGTCCGCGACACCCATCCGACCCTCGTCGTCACCAAGCAAGGGAGCCTGCGAACGGCCCACGAACTATTGAGCAGCAGCGAGCGCGATTACCTGTATATCCTCGACGCGCGCCGTCGCTTTCTCGGGGTGGTCTCCTCCGAAGCCCTGCGGCGGACCCTGGAATCGGGCAAAGCGGACCAGCCCCTGTCCCAGGCGTTCATCGAAGGCGCCCGGCAGGTGAACATGAACGAGTCCATGCAGGAGATTCTACCCGAGGTGGCCTCCAACAGTTGGCCGGTGCCGGTGGTGGACGACAACAACGTCTACAAAGGGATCGTCTCCAAGAACCGATTTCTCAAAACCCTGCACCGCACCGAGGCGCAGATGGAAGAGAACGGGCAAAACCATCGCCTGGCCGTCGAAGAACAACAGATGGAGGAGAATGCAAATGTTTGAAGAACAAGTTATTCCGCTCGATATCTGGGTGTCCCAGGCGGTCGACTGGCTGGTCAACAACCACCGGGACTTTTTCCAGATGATCAAATGGCCGGTGGAACAAACCCTTTCCGGCCTGGATGCCGGCCTCAACGCATTGTCCCCCCTGCTGGTCATTCTGGTCGTGGGCCTGATCGCCTGGCGGTTTTCAGGCAAACTGTTGGCCGCATTCTCGGCAATCGCCATGACGGCCATCGGCCTGCTCGGCCTCTGGTCCGATGCCATGACCACCCTGGCCATGGTGCTCTCGGCCGTGGTTTTTTGTATCATTGTCGGCATCCCCCTGGGCATCGCCGGCGGCCGTTCGGACACTTTCGAGGCGTGGCTGCGCCCGGTGCTCGACGCCATGCAGACCACCCCGGCCTTTGTCTATCTGGTCCCCATCGTCATGCTTTTTTCCGTGGGCAACGTGGCCGGGGTCCTGGCCACCATCGTTTTTGCCCTACCGCCGATCATCCGGCTGACCAGCCTGGGCATCCGCCAGGTCCATCCCGAGCTGATCGAGGCGGCAGTGGCCTTTGGCGCCACCCGCCAGCAGGTGCTTTTCCGGGTCCAGATTCCCCTGGCCCTGCCGACCATCCTGGCCGGATTGAACCAGACCATCATGATGGCCCTGTCCATGGTGGTCATCGCCGCGCTCATCGGTGCCGGCGGCCTCGGCTCACCGGTGGTTCTCGGCCTGAACACCCTCGACATCGGCCTGGCGGTCATCGGCGGGCTGAGCATCGTGCTCATGGCCATCATCTTGGACCGAATCACCCAGGCCATGGCCCAGAAGAAGTAGATCGTGAGGCGCTTTGCGGCGCCCCGGCGCCGCATCCATTCACCCAACCGAAGGAGGAGAAAGCATGAAGGTTTTTAAGAAAGCACTGATCACAGGCGTTGTCTGCGCGGCCATGGCCGTTCCGTCGGCCTTCGCCATGAACATGACACCGGGCAAGGGGGTAACGCTCTCCCCGGCACGGGCGACGTGGGATACCGGCTTTTTTCAGGAAGAGATTGTCCGGCAGGGGCTTGAAGAGCTGGGGTTCAAAGTCAAAAAAGCCAAAGATCTTTCAAATCCCATTGCCTATAAATCCATCGCCCTGGGTGACATCGATTACTGGACCAACGGATGGTATCCCAACCACATCAGCCAGACGCCGAAAGATTTCGATGAAAAAGCGGCCTGGGTCGGCACCATTATCAAAGCCGGCGGGCTCCAGGGCTACCTGGTGTCAAAAGCGGCCGTGGAAAAATACAACATCAAATCCCTCGACGATTTCAAACGCCCGGAAGTGAAAAAGGCATTTGATAAAAACGGCGACGGCAAAGCGGACCTGACCGCCTGCCCGCCGGGCTGGGGATGTGAAAACGTCATCGCCCACCACATGAAGGTCTATGACCTGACCGACCACATCAACCCGGTCAAGGCCGCCTACAACGCCGGCATGGCCTCCGCCATCGGTGCCTTCAAGAGCGGCGAGCCGATCTTTTTCTACACCTGGGCGCCCAATTGGACCACCGGCAAGCTGGTCCCGGGAAAAGATGTCATGTGGATTAATGTGCCCAAGATCATCCCCAAGGAATCCCAAAAACCCATGGCGGAATATATGACGGGTTCGGTGCCCGGGGCCGTGACCGATCCGGTCAAACTCGGTTTTGTTATCTCTGACATCCGGGTTGCCGCCAACAAGAAGTTTCTCGCGGAAAACCCCGCGGCCAAAAAATTCTTTGAAATATTCAAACTGCCGGCAATAGATGTCAATGAGCAGAACTCGCGGATGCACAATGGCGAAAAGTCCCAGAAAGACATCGAAAAACACGCCAGCGAGTGGATCAAAAGCCACCAGACCACGTGGAACGCCTGGCTGAGCGAGGCCAGAAAAGCGGCCATGTAAACCGCCCCATCGCAAGAGCAAAAAACCCGCCGGATTCCCGGCGGGTTTTTTGTTCCTTCCAAAATAAAACGGCTTAAAACAGTCCGGCAAGCCAGTAGATCCCCATTCCGGCCAGAACCGTCCCTCCCAGGGATCTCGTATAGATCGCCACGAGAAAGACGGGAATGGCGGTGGCGACCTCGGGGTTGACCAGGTCGAGTACCCGCGGCGTCCCCGTGGTGACCAGGGCCGGCATCAGCAGCGCGCTTAAAATGGCCGCCGGGATCAGATCGAGCCATTCGACGAACCAGGTCGGTAGCTCCCGTTTGGCCAATAGGAGCAGGGGCATCATCCGGGGGAAATAGGTCACCGCCCCCATGGCCGTAAGCATCAGGAGATAGTCGATTTCAACCACGATCCATCCCCTTTGTCAGCTTTTTCTTGATAAAAACCCCGGCGGTCGCCGCCAAAATCGAGGCGATGACCACATAGAGGTTGCCGGGAATCACAAGGGAGAGGCCGATCGCAGCCACTCCGGATATGACGGCGGTCAACACGTAAATGCCGCCGCGGACCTGAAACACCAGAAGACAGATGAACATGGCGATCAGGGCGTAATCGATGCCGAAGGCGCCGTCGGGAATGAACCGACCGCTGAAACCGCCGGCCACGGTGGAGACCACCCATACCGCATTGGCCACGTGGTTGACCACCAGGGAGCGGTCCACATCCCACCCGCCTGTGTTAAACCGGTTCATGTTGACGGCAAAACTTTCGTCGGTGACCCCATAGGAAAAGAGCACGAGCTTTTTCGCCGACGTCCCCCGAAGGGGCACGGCCAGGGCCGAACTCATGAGAAAGTGCCTCAGGTTCACGACAAAGGTGGTCAAGACGATGGCGACGGCCGAGGCCCCGGCGTCGATCATGGATACGGCAATAAACTGGGCACTGCCGGCAAAGACCAGCACCGACATCATCCCCGTCTCCAGAGGGGTCAACCCGGCTTTTTGCGCCAACACGCCAAAGGCCAGACCGATGGGGATATATCCCAGGCAGATGGGCCAGGCGCCGACAGCGCCCTGCTTGAAAACCGCTGAGAAACCGTGTTTCATGGTTGCCCCCCTGCCCTGGCGATTTTCGCCAGGGACCGGGCCATGGTATCAAGGAAAGCTTCGTCGGGGATGGCCACGGTCATTTTCAAACGACCCGAATCGTCTTCTTCCAGGCAATCGGCCAGTTTGGCCTTGAAGGCACCGGCCAGCCGATCCGTCTCCCCGGAGGCGTCAGCGTCTGCAAACATCTCACCGATAAAGGCAAAGGCAGCGCCCATCAACTGCCCGCCGGCAGCAGCGATCCGGTCCTTTTGCGCCAGGGCACGAGCCGTTTGTTCCGTCTCGGTTCGCAGGCTTTGATCTTCCGGGGCTTCAGGCTTTTGCCCCAGAAGAACTTCCAGCCGGCGTTTAAGCGCTTCCATACCGGCGGCCATATCCATCTCAACCGTCTCGCAATCAGGGTCTAAAACCGCAAGGGAGAGTTCGTGCTTGGCCGAAAGGGTCTGCAGCAGGTTTTCCTCCAGGGTATCGGCCGTCACCAAAAGAAAGACCTGAACCGGCCGCTTCTGGCCCATGCGATGGGCACGGCCGATACGCTGCTCCAAAACAGCCGGGTTCCACGGCAGGTCCACGTTGATCACCGTGTCGGCCGTCTGAAGGTTGAGACCGGTGGAACCGGCGTTGGTGGTGATGAATACCTTGCAGGAGGAATCTTGTCGAAAGCGGCGGACCAGGGCCTGACGTTTCTTCTGGGGAACGGCACCGTCGAGGCGCACGAAATCCATTCGGCGTTCTTGGAGCAACGGCTCAACCAGGTTGAGCATGGTGGTCCACTCGGAGAAAAGCACAATTTTTCTCTCCGCTTCGGCATTGAGGCGATCCAGCAACCGGCCGAGTTCTTCAAGTTTGCTCGAATACCCTGGCAACGCCTTATCCACCAGGAACGTACTGTCAGCGCACATGCGGCACATGAGAAGCGCTTTTTGAAGCCGGATCAGGTCCATCTCCGTCAGGTATCTTTTCTGAACAATGGTCTGGATAATCTTGCGATGCCCTTTTTCCATGTCCAACTGTTCCTGGGTCGCAACCACACGGACAATCCGGGTGGTTCTCGGCGGCAGGTCCTTGATCACCATATGACGGGTACGGCGAAGCAGAATCGGCTGGAGGCGGGCCCGCAAATCATCCAGGTTCTTGTAGCCGAGGAGTTTCCCCTTTTCATCGACCACCTTGTGCCGGTTAAAAAACCGAAATGCCGGCCCGAGTCGGCGATCATCAATGAATTCAACCACGGAAAAAAGATCATCCAATCGGTTTTCCAGCGGTGTTCCGGAAAGCACCAAGGCAAAGGGGGATTTCAAGGCTTTAACCAACCGGCTGGTCTTGGCCTCCCAGTTTTTAATCCGCTGGCCCTCATCGAGAATAATCAAATCCCATTTGACCTGTTCGATGGACAACACATCGCGAAGCACCTGTTCGTAATTACAGATGGTAAAGAAGCTGTTGTCATCATACTGGGCGGGTCGATCCTTGGCGCTTCCCAGGACCAGCCGGCAGCTTCGGTGGCTGAACCGCTCAATCTCGGAGCACCACTGGGATTTCAACGAAGCCGGACAGATAACCAGAACCTTGGAGATGGTCACGTGGCGTGACAACAGTTCGGCCACACCGATGCCCTGAATGGTTTTGCCCAGCCCCATGTCGTCAGCCAGAACCGCCCGCCCGCACCCCACGGCAAAGGCAATGCCGTCCAACTGGTAGGAAAGCAGCTCGGTCTTGAGCAACTCTTTTCGCAACGGATGGTTCTCCGGGTCCTTTCGAATCTCGGCCATCTCTTTTTCCACCCGGTCCCGAAAGAGCATCTGGCCGATGTATTCTTCGGCATCCGGATAAATGATGACCTCCGTGCCGGCATGGGCAACCCGCCTTATGCGCTGCATGAGGTCCTCGATATCGGCCACCGGTTTCCCGGTCAGCGGACTCAGGTGCTGTTTCACTTCGCAATCGGCATGATCGGGAACCAGAACGCCGAGCTGGCGGCGATCACCATAATTCAAAAAAACACAGGGCACCGTGATCTTGGCCGGGGTTTCCTTAACGGCCTTGGGAAACTTTCGTCGGACCCGATCCAGGGCAACCATCAGGTGTTTGCAGGTGCCCAGGGTATTTTTTCGAAAATCCGGGCAGGAACAATACGATTCTCCCGGATTCCATCCCCTCAAAGCCAGCCGGTAGCTCTTTCCCGAGCTCTGGCTGGTGATGACGTAGTCGGTCCAGAGTTGGTCGGGATCCATCGATTGCAGGCGCATTTTCTCAGTTTGGGCGCGTTCCCGGCGATCGGCCAGGGCCCGTTGGACCAGGTCGGCCTCGCTGAGGCTCGCCATGGGGATGCGTTCCAGAGGGGGCGCGGACAACCCCAGAGCCATTTTTTCTTCCAGAATAAGGGACAGGGCGGCCCCCTGGTGTTCACAGGGGCCCGGACAGAGACTGCACCCGATATTGAGCTGTTGCGGCCTGCCCGAAGTCAAGGTGATGGTCACCTCAACGCCTTCAAGATTCAATCTAAAGCGCTCGACATTGAGCCGAACCTGGGCGTCCAAATCAATATCGTAGCCGCCGCCGGCCATGATCAGTTCCTTGCCTCGTTCACCCAGCAGCTTGCATGCCTTGTTAAAGGATAGATGGGAAAGCCTGTCCTTCAGATTAACCATGATCGCCTTTCCTTTCGGTATCTGCCGCGGCCGAATGTGCGTGAATCGATTCCGTTACAAAGAGGCTATAAATCCACAAGGGTCGGCGTTTGTCAATACGCTCGCCCGAAGATCATTGGCTCAGTGTGCTTTCATTTTGCACCGTCTTTTTCTTCCTGGCGGCAGTCAGATTGGGAGAGAGCCTCACCCGCGCATGACAATTTCCAACCAAGGCGAGTTGCCGACCTTGCGGAAAAACGGTTTTTCCTTTAGTTTGATAGTTTCTCCCCTGACCGCAATTTATAGACACTGAAGTCAGTATGCCCATCGGATGGGGAGTTTCAAATCGGACTGAACCCGGGTCGATATCATCCCAGGTGAACCATTGCATCGGCGCATTTCCCACATTCTACTTGCCTTCTTGTTTCTGCTTCCGGCCGGCTGTAGCGTCCTTCAGCCGACCGGGGCCAGGATCATGGCCTATCATGCCAGGGAGTGCCTTATATCCATCAAGACCTTAACCCAAAGGCTCTACGCCAAAAACCCCAGGCATGAGCCGGACCCGGTCCAGCGGCAGAAAAAGCTCGATCGCCTCTTTGCCGATGACAAGCCGACCGGCGAGTTGAGCGACCAGACCTCCCACGAGCTTCTCACCCGGGCCTTTGCCGCCAACGCGGTCTATCCCGACAGGGTATACCCGCTGGGAATGGGACTGGTCAAAAGCATCCGGGAGGCTTACGGACTGGACGAGCAATACGCGCTGGTGACCGGCATGCAGATTCCCCTTGAACGGCTCGAAAGGCTGCACCACAACATCAGCCAGGTAAACTGGCGCCTGAAAACCTACCGGGACCAGACCGGGGAATTGTTATTTCAGACCAACGCCGCCGGTGAAAACGGTTACATCAACATGGGCTACGAGGTTCTCATGACGGAGATCCTCACCCGAATCAAGGACGACATTCACCTGCGCGGCGGCCTGGCAGAAAAATACGCCTTCACCATGTCGACCCTGTTCCTGTCGATCCTGCTTTAACAGCTTGATAAGGCTGACATCACGGCCGTCTCCATGACGGCGACACCCCAATAAAAAAGGATATGTATTCAATGACCGCAGACAAGGCAAAAGACCATTGCACCGACCCAACCCAGGAGCTGTCCGTCAAGATCCCCTGCCGGCTGGTGGAACGCATCGAGGCCCATGCAAAGGCGACCGGAGCGGATATCACCGGAATTATCATCGAAGCCCTGGATATCTTCCTTCGAGAGCACAAAAACCGCTAGTGATGCCGGGCACCGGCCGACACATCAGCGCTGGCAGAATCCTTTCCAAATTGGAAGCGTCCATCGGTGCCCGTCCAGGAATCGTCGACACTCGGGGTCAGGGTGCAGGGAAAACCGGCCCGCTTCCTTAGCGCTTCTTTTTACTCTTCTTTTTGGGTTCCGGCGAAATGACGGGAGGTTGAGAAAACAGAAAATCGTCGTCTTCATCATCAAATCCGGCCATATCCAAGGCGTCGATAAACACCCCCATGGATTCGCATAGATTCAAAACGATTTCCGAATAAATTTTCTTTTGTTCAAGGTCGTTTGTTTTTGACATGGCGTTGAGGTTTTTGCTGACTTCCCTGGGCAGCAAATCGATAAGCTTTTCCATCGGATCCATTTTTTCCTCCTTTTTTTGATGTCGTTACATGAAACCGGGTTCGGTTTTACCGGACCGCGTCATCAACGGGACGATCTTTTTTCGTTCTCCCATGCCACGGGCAGCCAGATAACCGCAACCCCTATCAGGGGCGCCTTTCGATCTTTATCCGGCCCAGCCTTTCAAAACCTTCAGGCGCGCCGCGACTTCCCGGGCACAGCCCGAACGTTCTTGAGATGTTTTCAGCATTTCGATGATTTCGGGAATACGAACCAGCCTGGAGAAGGTCGAATCGGGCAGAAGGTACCACCTTCCGTTTGCCTGGACCTTATGCCCGAATATCTTCGGCGGCAAAGCTGATTCGACGTTCAAACAGTCAAGGAGGACTTCCAGCTCGGGCGCATCGAGCCGGTCGAGACCGGAACGGACCCGTCTCGGCGCTCGTGCCTCGCCCCGGATCGCCAGGCGAAGCTTGATGTCTTTTACTTTACGGATCACCCAGTGCCTGCGGTGAAAAACGTATAAAAGAATCGGGATGACCAGTAGATAGGTCATCATCAGCCCGATGGGTTTGCGCTTAAAGGGCGGTGTCCCCAACCCGTCACTGACCGTCTGCTGAAAGGTGTAATAGTAGTAATGCTTTTCGGTCATGGGAAAGCCTGAAACAATAAACCCCGGCACATTCCACCATTTCTTCAAGGGCCGGATCTCACCGTCGAGTTCGGTCGGTTCCGAAAGAAAATCGAGGGCGGTTTTGGTCATGTGGCTCCGTTCGACCTTGACGCCCATGACCCGGCATGCCGCCCGTTCGGTTTCGCCGATGTTGCGACCCGCCAGAATAAAGCCGGGGCGCCTGGGAACGGCCCGGTCCCACTTGACCCCCATCCAGCCGTCGGCGGCGATGATGCCATCGACGATCCCAAAATGGACCGGACATATTTTCAACTGGACGATGGTCGGTTGGGCACATCCGGTCGGCCGGTGGTAGTGCCACATTTTGTCGGTTTCCGGAAGGCAGCCATAGGTGTTTTTGATGAGCAGGGTGTACCCTCCGTACACGTGGGTCTTGAACTTGGCAAAGCTGATGCGAAAATCCGCCTTGAGCCAGGCGGTTCCCAGTTTCAACACGCCATGGGGCATTTCATCGGTGTTGACCTCGGTGGTATCGGCCCCCAGATCGATGAGCTGATACGGCAGCAGGCAACCGTCTGAGGCCGCGACATGGGCCGTCATCCTGGGCTGTGGCGATACAACGGAATGAACCCCGCCGTTTAAGCCCATGGCGGTCATGACGGTAACCGCATCCCGGTTGCTGAAGGTCAGAGCATAGGCATTGGAGGTTTCCACCACGCTGATGTCCGTATATCCTTTCGCATGGAGGCGTTCCACAAGGGCAAGCACGAGCAACGGATCGGTGGTCACACCGTCATCGTCTCGCCGGACAAACATGGAGGCGTTGGGTTTGATGGCGATTTTAAAATCGGCCGGTTCTTTTCCCAGTGATTGTCTCACCGCTTCCATCTCAGCTTCGAAACCGGCAATGTCCAGGACTTCGTTAAGAAGGGCGATTTTGTCTCTACCGTCAAGATATCTTAATACGACTTTTGAAGACATGGGCAGCCTCGGGCAATGATCATGAGATTCAGATAACCGGAATCGACAAATTTGCATTCAAAGCGGACGCTTGGAAACAGGTAAGACCATAGGCCAATCTTACCTGGCCGGTAAACCCCACAAAACCTGAGTTGAGCGATTCAGGAGAAGTCTATTGCGACGCAACGCCTACCGCATGGCGTGGCCAATTAATCCCTACCTACCATATATCGTATGTGCTCGTAAATCAGATTCCATCGAGCTTCGTCCGGGCCGTTGTCGATGTAAACTGAACGAAGGCATCGAAGACCCCAAAATGAGGGTCAGGTACAGTAAACTTGCCGATGCCGACTTGAAAGAGGCCGTTGAGACCATGGAGCGGGCCGCCGAGGCCAAGAAGGGTGCAAAGGTCATTCGTTTGCGTAAAAAGAATGAACCTACCGTCTGGTTTGAGTCCATGGAGTCCCTTGGCCAAGTTCTGAGCGGCCAGAACCGAATTCTTTTACGGCTCATCAGGGACAGTTCACCGCATTCATTGACGGAACTTGAAAAAACCTCTGGACGAAAAAAATCGAATCTGTCGAGAACACTGAAAACCCTTTCGAATTACGGCATTGTTGATCTGATTCGAGAGAAAGGAACCGTCCGGCCGGTGGTAAAGGCCACAGAATTCAAGGTTGAGTTGAGCTTATGAGTGATTCCCATTCTATCCCATGGCGCGAGGCTTTCCCCAAAATCACGGACAAGGAAGGTCCGGCGGTTGTCTTGCGGGTCATGCGCCGACGGGAAGGGTTTACAAGCCTTGGGGGTGGAGCGATCGTTTATTGCAATCTCGCAAAATGAAGCGATCGCTTATTCTTATTGACGCAAATAAAGCGATCGCTTATTATGGGTCAGCATTGTGAATCGATTGCTTTCTGAAGGTGGATGATGAAAAGGAAGACCGGTGAGTACGAGCGCAGCACTGTTGCAGGAGAGGAGGTCAGCGCCTTCATCCCGTATCCCCTGCCTCCGAGGGACCCGCCGCTGGATCTCGATGGAGAGCTTGCGCCGTTGCTGTCCCGTGCCGAGGAACAGGTGCGGTTTCTCGACCTGGCCGGCGATCTCGTGCCTTCGGTCGAGTGGTTCGTCTATGCCTTCGTACGCAAGGAGGCTGTCCTCTCGGCTCAGATCGAAGGCACCCAGGCCACGCTGATGGACCTGCTCAAGGTCGAGGCTTCCGGCGAGGATCCAACCGACGCTGACGTGGAGGAGGTCTGCGGTTACCTTACCGCACTGACCTATGCATGGGATGAGCTCGCCCGCGAGACCGGCCTCCCTATCTCCATGCGGCTCCTGTCCGAAACCCACTGCAGGCTGCTGAGCGGGGTCCGGGGAACTCAGATGCAACCCGGCGAGATCCGTCGCTCGCAGAATTGGATCGGCGGAACCCGGCCGGGCAACGCGAACTTTGTCCCGCCACCGCCTCTTCGGCTCGGCGAGCTACTCAGTAAGTTCGAGCATGCGATCCACGATGAGAGCGACCTTCCGCCGCTCGTACGCATCGGGCTGCTGCACGTGCAGTTTGAGACGCTGCACCCCTACCTGGACGGTAACGGTCGACTGGGGCGCCTTCTGATCACGCTGCTTCTGCGTCATTGGAAGCTACTGTCGAAGCCGCTTCTCTACTTGAGCCTCTTTCTCAAGACTCACCGTCAGGAATACTACCGCCGGCTCTCCGCGGTGCGGATCGACGGCGATTGGGAGGGTTGGCTCTCGTACTTCCTCGAAGGCGTGGCGGTAATAGCCAAAGAGGCTATCGTCACCGCGCGTCGGTTGCACGCCATTGTCGCTCAGAGTCGTGCCCGGCTCGTGGCCCGCGAAGATGCTACAGTCATGAGCATCCGCCTCTTCGAGCTTCTCCCCGAACACCCCATCTTAACGGTTAACCGGGTCGTTGACTTACTCGACTGTTCGCGGCCGGCCGCCGCCAAGGCCCTGCGCGTGCTTGAGGCCGCGGAGGTCTTGCATGCGATCGATGACCGCAAGCGCAACCGCGCTGTCGTGTTCAAGGAGTATCTGGACAACCTCCGTGAAGGAACGGAGTTGTAGGGGACGGACACAATTTGGGCACAGGAAGGATGGTTTTCTATCTCTTATTTAACGGGCAGATCTTGTTGGGTAAAACCGGTCAGTTTTCAATCCAGGAGGGGAGAGGAGCACCGGTTGCCTCCGAATAAAGTGTCTCGGGTGCGACATCCAATTCATCCTGCCAGGTGATAATACCCAGTTCTTTGTTGATGGCAAACTGTTTAAAGAAGTCAAGGCTCTTGAACCGCTCAAAAACACCGCCCTTTTCAAGATATTTTGAAAAGTCGACGATCCCCTTTTTACCGTCATCAAAGCTCACCTCAATTTTATAGTTTTCAATATATTTTGCCGCAATTACATCTGGTACCATTTTCACACCTCATTAATTTAAAGGTTCAATTTTCATAAGAGGTTCCCGGTTTTTTGCCAATTCCCACACTTGCAGTAATTCGTCTTGATGCAAGGCTGCCCATTCAACGACAAGCCCCAAAGCACGAGGAGGAAATTTCCCATCTAAAACCCTTAGCGTATTAATTTCAAAAGAAATTTTGTATTGCCCATAACGGGCATGAAAATGAGGTGGATTGTGATCGTCATAAAACATCGCAATTATTATTCCATAAAATCGAGAAATTTCCGGCACTGTACCCCCCATCTACGAGAATGCTTTTTTCCACCGCTTCTTCGGATTGTCGAAATGCACGTTTTCAGGATTGAAATCAAATGTATAATAATCGCTACCATACCACTCCAGCATTGCTTTATGTTCCTCATGCATCGGATCCAATACGGCTTCCAAAAATTGAGAATATCCAATGGGCCCACCGCAATCTTCCGGCGGGCATTTCCCTTCTCCCGCAATGCACCGCGGATATTTTATTCCTTTTTCCTTAATCAGCAAACCTTCGAGAAGGATGTCATGCTCCCATCCGTCACCGAAATCGTATTCGTAGCGAGATTTAACACCAAGATCGGTAAAATACCTGGCGAGATCGACCTCCCAACCTGGAAGAATTTCTATGTCGCCCAAAAAACCACTATCATCGGGTATCCCGATCAATTTGGCCTTACGGGCGTGGGGTCGTTTGATAGAAAATTGATGCAAGTGGTAATCCAGCCATCCCATGGCATCCTGTATAGCGACATGCAGATCCCAAAAGCTGTAAACAGTTGGAACGTGAATTCTCCGCCAAATAAGAGGGGAAACCTCCTTGAGTGATATTTTGAATTGATAAACACGATTTGTTATTTTCATCTCTGTCTTCCATCATTGGGCAAGAAGCGGTTTTAATCGACACTGTACAATTTATATCACGAGGGATCTATAAGTGGCAAATCAAATAGAGTTAGTTTAAGTGGTCAAACCAATCGGATTCGGAATTGCAGGTTCATCCGGCAAGGGGACTTGAACTCCCCCTGTCTTCATGAACTTACAATGTGATATCAATATGTTAAATCTACTTTTCTCCAGATTGTGCCCGCTTTGAAGCCTGTTTAAACAAAAAAAAGCACCTACGATGAATATCGCAAGTGCTTGATTTAATGGTGCCGAGGGACAGAATCGAACTGCCGACACGGGGATTTTCAGTCCCCACAATACCACTTTCACAGGTCTTCACCCACCTTCACCAATTTATCATAAAGCTATTGACATTATTTGATTTTTTGGCTATTTTGCCTTCATACATCATCACTAATTTACACCCTCTGTAATCCAAAATCCTTGTACTATCCTTGTACAACTTTTTAAAAGGAGCAAGACATGGGGACTTCTTGGAAGCCACTGAAAGACGCCGAAGGCAAGAGCGGGGTCCGGTATCGTGAGCATAAAACCCGAAGGCATGGGGCCACCCCGGACAAATATTTCTCATTTGCCTATTGGTGGCAGGGCAAGACAGTCACCGAGGGGGTCGGATGGGCGAGCGAGGGCTGGACACCCAATAAATGTTTTGAACTCCTGGGCGAAATCCGGCGGAATCAATCCAGAGGGAAAGGCCCCTGCACCCTGACCGAAATGCGGGAGGAAGGCCAGCGCGAACGTGAACAAGCCCGCCGGGACGCCGAGGCCCGTGAAAAGCTCGATGTGTCGTTTAAGGATTTCTTCGACGACACCTATTTTCCCGATGCCGAAACCCGATGGAAACCGGAAACCGCCCGAAAAGCTGAGGAGCACGTCAACAATTGGATTGATCCGGTAACCGGATTTACCCCCATTAAGGATATCAAGCTTTCCCATGTGAAAAAAATCCGGGCCAACCTTGCCAGAGAAGGTAGATCCCCGCGGACTCAACAGTATGTTTTCAGAACGTTTGCCATGGTGTGGGATGCGGCACGGGATGAAGGGCTTGTCAGTGGCCCCTCCCCGACCAAATCCAGGTCTTTCCGATTACCGAAGGTGGACAATGAGCGGCAACGGTACCTCACCACCGATGAGGAAACCCTGTTGCTCGCTGAGGTCAAGGTCCGGGGAGAGGCGGCCTACCGCATGGCAATTCTTTCCGTAGACACCGGCATGAGGTTCAAGGAGATCGCCTGTCTGGCCTGGGGGTGTGTCGATTTGGAGGAAGATTCAATCAAGGTGTTAGACAGCAAAGGACGGGATCGGTACCTGCCGATGACCACCCGGGTGAAATCGCTCCTTCAATCCATGGAAGCCGGCAAGGGTAAGGATCTGGTTTTTCCGACACGCAAAGGAACGGTGCAAACCCATGTCCCGTCAAGTTTTACCCGTGGTTTGGCGGACGCAAAATTGAATGAGAATATCGATGATCCGAAACTGAAAGCCTCTTTTCACTCATTGCGCCATACCTACGCCAGTCGCATGGTGCAGGCCGGAGTCGATCTATACCGGGTTCAGCGACTTCTGGGACACTCCACCCCTGTTATGACCGCCCGGTACAGCAAATTGGCCGATGCCGATTTGAAAGAGGCCGTCGAAACCATGGAGCGGGCCGCCGAGGTCAAGAAGGGTGCAAAGGTCATTCGCTTGCGAAAAAAAGCCTGAACTGGTTTCTGATATCGCTGTCGATGTGCTGGACCTACAATGTTTTAATTCACATATTATCATCCGATGATAACAATTTGCAGGCATTAGAAACGATACTGCAGATGGATTTGGGCAACTCGATACGCTCCTAAATCTTGACGGCGAAATTTTCATGGTTGATGATTTATGGGACGTTGTCGATATACAGGTTGGAGGATGATACCATGAAAAAGAGCGTTATGAAAATCGGCATCCTGTCAAAAGCCGACTACCGAAATCGGACCATTGCCATTGCCAAGGGCGAATATTCACCAAAAAAAGAACGAGCCCACAGTCTGGTTTGAGACCATGGAATCCCTTGGCCAAGTCCTGAGCGGCCAGAACCGAATTCTCTTACGACTCATCAGAGGCAGTTCACCGCATTCGGTGACGGAACTTGAAAAAACCTCTGGGCCTAAAAAATCGAACCTGTCGAGGACACTCAAGACCCTTTCGAATTATGGCATTGTTGATCTGATTAGAGAGAAAGGGGCCGTCCGGCCGGTGGTAAAGGCCACAGAATTCAAGGTTGAGTTGAGCTTATGAGTTATTCCCATTCTATCTCCTGAGCTATCCGAGTCAGTAATTTCAACCCATTTCGACATATCCCTGCCGTCCAACCTGAACAATCGATTGCCATCCCGTTCAATGGCAAAGCCCACATCGTCCTTTTCGATAAACGAAAAATTGACAGTTAAGGGGCACCTCAGATCCTTCTGAGAGATGGTAATAGTATTCCTTGACATGGCCGGCCATTGGAATACTGCATTTTCATAGGCGTAAAGCGCAGGGCTAACGCTGCTAATCAGCTTCGCGGCTTTTTGCGTCGGATGCATTAGGCTTGTTATGCTATTTAATCCTATTTTACAGCCATACAGATTTGGTGTTGAAATGTATATTATATACCCCATATTTTTAATAGAATTTACTCTCCTCACGGGGTTCTGTAACCGTTAATAGGGTTTTATCCGTTGTCCAAGCGGCACAATCTGGTTTGTAAGGGCATTGTGTAAAACATTTTTTAAGCCACTCGCTTTCTGAATTTAACAGATCACAATCAGGATAATCCCTTTTACATACACTACGGCCAACCCACCACTCAGCAGAGTTCACATCTACAATTTTAAGATTATGGAATCCTGCTATCGATTTTAGCGCATCGGCGACAAGTGTTCTAAGCGCAACTGTCGTCTTAGAATATCTACGAATATTTTGCTTTAAATAGAGTTCCCCGTTTTTTGTTCGAGGCCAGATATTTCCTCTTCGAATATATAATCGCATTATATGGTAATCGATTGCGGGTTGTACCTTGTTGTCATCCAAAAACTCCCAGAGTCTTTCTCTAAGAATAGAATGAATGAATACCTGTGCCTTTTTCATTTCTGGATCATCCGAAAAAACTGGTGTTTTTCGCAAAAAAGACATCAAACCATTTTCAGTTTCAATTTTTCGAGGAAGCTGATTTAGCAATTCAAATAGCGAGTTACCATGCTTAAGCATATAGCTGGATAAGCCCCGCAACATTTTTGCGCGTTCTTCTGATTTGATTCTCTCTGGCTTGTGATATCCTTGAAATAATACCTCAATATCCCTTTTTGAAATTGTATTTAAATTTTTGAATGTTAAGAATTGCGCATCTTTGTAAGCCCATCCTTTTATTCGTTTCCGGATAAAATCCCAATTCATTTGGTGACAAATAGCTGCAGCAATAAATTCGCATTGGATGGCCAACTCACTTCCTAAAGAATGAAAGCTCACCTCTTCAGGGGGCAATAATGAGATCACAGTTTTCAAGTTCCTTGAAAGCGTGATGTTATCAATTGATGGGATATCGATCCACTTACGAATTACAGGGGAAGGCTTACAATGTTGTTCTAAAGAAAGTTTATGATACCAGAGTGGATTAGATTCATCAAATTCTTGAGTCTCTAATAATTCTATAGAGGCTTTTTTTATATGCTTTACCATCGAATCAATGGTTGGCGGACACCCTGGAATTGCATAATCGGGATCATTATCATTGGGGTATTCAGTCTGCGATGCTTCTGCGGCATAATGGGATGGATACTTACCCAAAGCACATTCTCCGATAAATATTTTATAAGGGTCAGAAATATTTTCGAATTCATTATTTGCATGCCAGAGTCCCAAAATAAATGTAAAATCGAAAGGTAATGCTTGATCCTTATTTAGGCGGGTAAGGGCCTTATAAAATGATTCAAGGCAAGCTGTGCAAGGTTTTCCATCAACAATAGTAATCCCAAAAAGGTCTGCTAGCTCCTGAACACCATGCACAGCATGGTGAAATCTATCTGTAACACTACGAAGCGTCTTAACTACGCTATCTTCTGATATTGTGAATTCATTTTCAAATAGCTTACGCATCAATATTTCAAGGTGAGGGACCTCAATAAATGGAATACCTATTATTTCGGACACAATCGAGTCTAAAAAAAAGTCACATTGAGATATCCCCATTAGGTTACATTTTTTTGATATGCCAAGCTCAGAACCAGGAAAACCCTCTAGTATATTTAGCTCACATGTAATGGCTTTTCTTAAGTCCACTAAAGATTCTTGAACACCTTTTAAGTGGAAGTTGAGTTTATCTTCAGAAGAAATTAATCCTTTTAAATTTTTTACACATAATCCCACAGGACTACCATATGTAGTCTTAATTTTGGCCAAGTTAATTATAAAAACATCAGGATCAACGGCTATCCCATGAACAGAAATACTTTGATGAAACAGCCCGTCAATAATTGTAAGTGGTCTAAATGGACCTTCGTTTAAATCGAAGAAGACAATTTCGTTTTTATCACAAATTTCAATAATGCCAGCCTTCATAGCTGCTGATCTTGTGTCGAGACCTATGACTGACGAATCTCCAACTATAATTCGCGATTTTTCAATCTGCGACCTCAAAAGGAACTTAATAACGGTTCCTCGCTGTTTCGTGTGGGTAGCCGGGGTTGCGTTCTTTTTGGAACAGTTTAAAATGCGCGGCTATGAAAAAC
>JAEINQ010000020.1 GCA_016342285.1 Desulfobacterales bacterium | reverse complement strand
GAACCGGATGCGGGAAAACCGCACGTCCGGGTCTGTGCGGGGGGCGCTGGGTAACCGGCGTTCCTACCGCGAGATGCATATCCAACGGCAAGGGGCATTCGAGGGGATGATGTCAATAAAAGAAAAAAGGCCAGGTCGTATGGGATCAGATACGGACCCTGGAAAAGTGCGCCTTGTCAAAAAGCTCGACACGATCGATTCAACAACCCAATCCAATGTAATTTCCGTATTGCAGCAGATGTTTGAATTTTAAGAACGGCATATCGTTCTATGAATTATGCACCCCTTGACAATGTGCCCCATTTGAGCCACATTGATAACAAATAAAATGGAGGCAACTCATGGGCAAGACATCCACCATCAGGGCTCGAATCGAGCCCGATTTAAAGGGCAAGGCGGAGCATATATTTCAGCAGCTAGGGCTTACCACCACTCAGGCAATAACTCTGTTTTATAAGCAGGTTGAATTGAAAAATGGCCTTCCTTTTGACGTCGCCATTCCCAATGAGATTACACGTAAGACGTTTTCCGATACGGATGCCGGTCGTGACCTGATAATTTGCAGCGACGCTGATGACATGTTTAAAAAATTAGGTGTCTGATGCTTACCCCCGCATATACAAGACAGTTTGCGCGTGACACCAAGCGGATGAACAAGCGGGGGAAAAATCTTGATAAGCTGAAAATAATTATCCGCTCCATAGTGGCGGAAGAACCGCTTGATGCCATTCATCGGGACCATAAGCTAATTGGCAACTGGCAGGGACGACGCGAATGCCACATTGAATCTGACTGGCTGCTGATTTATCTGGTTGAATCAGATCGCGTTGTTTTCGAGCGTACCGGAACACACGCTGACTTATTTTAACCTAATGGCAAAACAGAAAAGAAAACTGACTTCAGCCGAGAAGGCCGAAAAAAAGCGTCGGCGAAGAGAATACATGACCGTGTTCATCAACGGAAAGCAGAAGCGAATCAAGCGACCGCCAACCATAGAAGGGATTGATGCAGATGCGTTTATCCGAAGGAATGCCGATCCCACTTGGCTGAAGCAAAATGAGATGTGGGAGTACATGTCGGGCGATGAATAACCTTGACAGCTTTTTAGATCAAGTAAACATTCGACAATATGAAGCCGTTTTTTCGTTTCAGCCCATCTTTGCCAACACCCCATCAAACAGCGCCAAATTCTTCTCCAGCATGACCCCGGCCATGAGGTCTTCCATGGCCTCCCGGTAATGGGTCGGTTCCACCCCCGGCACGATGCCGCCGGCCGCCATTGCAGCCAGAATCGCCATGTTCTGCATGCGGGCATCGGCCAGGTCCGATTCAAAGACCGTCACCAAGCGGATATTGCGGTCGGTGCAGGCCGCCTCAATGGTTTGTCCGGTCACTTCGGCCGCATCTCCGAGCCTGACGTACAACGGCTGCCAGACCGTATCGCAGTAGACCAGGGTGCCGCCAATCAGCAAAAGCTCCGTTGCCTCGGTGACTCCGTGGTGAGATGATCATTTGGTTGCGGCTTGGGGCTTCGCCTAAAGGCTACGACCCCACAGGATGCCGCGCGAAGGTCTTTGTATCTCGTGGTTCACAAACACCTTGCACCGCGTTACGGGTCAGCCGGACCGGCCGTCATCGCAGGGCTCGCTGTCATCGTCGAAGCGGGCGTGTTCGGCGGACGGTGGCGCCAGGCATTGATCCATGGGTTCGACCCGTTTCATGGGTTTGCCGCAACACTCGGGCAGGTCGTGGGGTTCTCCGGTATTGATCTCCGTGGTGCCGTTGCAGGTCTCGCAGTTAAAAATACATTTTTCTTCCATGTTGCCTCCTTAGAAAGCCCTGAACGGCCAGTGCCGCTCACGGGCGGTTTCAACCCAAACTGAGCGTTTCAAATTTCGAAATAAAATATAAGTAAAAGATTAGAAACGAATCGCCGGTGTGTCAATAGCAAGGCCTTGCTCAAAGCGCTCCGGTGTCCGCAGGAAACATGGCTTGTCCGGACCCGGACCACCCGCGGAATAAACGGGCGCAAATCACGGGGAAGGCCCAATTGCAACCTTGACAAGAATCTCCGCTCTCTCTATAATCCCTTGTCTTATTTCAAGTGGTTACAGCGTTTGCAGCGCCTTGGAGGCCTGCCGTGAAATGGTGATGAACATCAATCAACGATTAATTGAACAAGGCGCTCCCCCATGACTGACCCAAAAGGCTCTGACTCACCGGGAATGCTCATCATGATCGTCGGTGCCAAGGGAGCCGTGGCCGCCACCCTGGCCGCGGCTGTCAAGGCCATTGGCCTTCAACCCGAAATCGTTCTGCCCAGCCTGACCACGGCGGAAAAATTCGCTTTTCTCGGGCCGGTCGCCAATATCCATTTGGCCGGCTGGGACCTGGATTCACGCCCCCTGTCCCAACGGATCGGCGCCCAGGGGGTGCTGCCTGTCGATTTATGGCGGCCCTTGGCCGATGAACTGGATGCCATCACGATTCTGCCGCCCCCCGATGCCGCATGGGATTTCGGTGCCCAGGTGGAACGCCTGGCCCAGGATATGGACGATTTCCGGCAATCCTGCCCCGACGCCAGACCGGTATTGGTCAACCTGCTCCCGGCCTGCGTCGATCCGGACGTCAGCGACTGCCCCGGATACGCGGATCTCTGCGCGGCCTCAGAGCGGATCGGTTCGCCGGACCTGGCCTATGCCATGGCAGCGGTCCGCCAGGGGATTCCGGTGGTCAATTTTTCGCCCAACCGGATCGAGGTGCCGGCTCTGGTAGCCGAAGCCGAAGCCTTGCAGGTGCCGATCTGCGGGCGGGACGGCAAAACCGGCCAGACCTTTTTCAAGGTGGTTCTGGCCTCGGCCTTAAAAGCCCGCGGGCTTTATGTAGACGGATGGTACAGCCTCAACATCCTGGGCAATGCCGACGGACGCAATCTCATGGATCCGGAAAGGGCCGCAGGCAAAGTGAGCAACAAAACCCACCTGCTGGACGACATTCTCGGGTACCCGGTGGGAGAACGGTATGATGCACCGGCCCATACGGTTCGGATTGATTACTACCCCCCCCGAGGAGACGCCAAGGAAGCCTGGGATGTCATCGATTTCCAGGGGCTTTTCGGTCTTCCCATGGGTCTGCGGCTCAATCTTCAGGGGCGGGACTCGATCCTTGCCGCCCCCATGGCCCTGGATCTGGCCCGATGGATGACGGCTCTTCACCTTGCCGGATTTTCCGGACCCGTGCCCCATCTCGGGTTTTTTTTCAAAAAACCGGTGGGCGAAAACCCGCCCCAGAGCTTCCAGGCCCAGCTCGCCGCCCTGGAAAGGCTGGAGCGGGAGGTGGAAACACGGCTGGGAAAAAAACCAGGGTCCGAGGGGTCGAGGGGTCAAGGATTCGAGTGAAAGAACAAGATCACGCCTTCGATATGCCTTGCCGCTCACCCCACTTGAACCCTGGAACCCTGGAACCCTCGAACCCTTAAGGACCTTTCCATGATCTTCGGTTACAGCACCAACGCATTTGTCAAATTCTCCTTGTCGGAATCCATTGAAAAAATCGCCGATCTTGGCTTTGCCGGGGTTGAAATCATGGGTGACCGCCCCCACCTCTACCCGCCGGATTTTTCCGAAACCGACCTCAACCGTTTGGGCGCCCTCCTGGCCGACAGGGGGGTCAAGATCACCAACATCAACAGCTTTACCCTCTTTGCCGTGGGCGACACCTATCTGCCGTCCTGGATCGAGCCGGAAAAAGAGCGGCGCGATATCCGGGTTCAACACACCATCAACAGCCTGCGCGTTGCCCATACCTTGGGCTGCGGCAACATCTCCGTTCCGCCGGGCGGACCCCTGGAGAAGATGTCTCGAAAAGAGGCCCTTGCCCTGTTTCACCAGGGCCTGGACCGTGTGATACCCGAGGCCGAAGCACTGGGCGTTCGCATTCTCATCGAACCGGAACCGGACCTGCTCATGGAACGTACCGGCGAGATCAAGCCCTTCGTGGAAGAGATTCAGTCTGCCTCGGTGGGTGTTAACTTTGATATCGGACACTTTTTCTGCGCCGGCGAACAACCGGAGAAAGCCATGGAGAGCCTCATGCCATGGATCGGCCACATGCATATCGAAGACATCGCCGCCAGCCGGGAACACCGTCATCTCATCGCCGGCCAGGGCGCCATTGACTTTGCTGCCGTCTTCAAAGCCATTCGGATGCTGGATTATCAACACGACATCAGCCTCGAACTCTACCCTTACGTCGATACGCCGGAGACAGCCGGCGCCGAGAGCCTGGCCTACCTGAAGCCGCTGATGCAGGCGGCGGGCCTGCTCGTCTGATCCGGGTTTGGGCCGCGGAAAAAACATTTTTTCCACGGCCCTGACGGCGAAGGCATCGACAACCCGCGCTTGACACTCTCCACCGGCTCTTTTATAGTCTTTATGCGAGTCGGTTTTAAAGCCTGCCCCAAGGCCAAACCACGGCGCAGATTCAAAAAACGATCCAATCCATTGGCGCCAGACTCGTAAAATATCACCTTTCCAAGCAAAAACCAGCCGCAGACGGGCACCTTCCCAATCATGAACCGACTGCGGCCAATACCGCCGATCCGCTCTTCACATCACTGCCAGGGAGCCTGATGACCATGAAACGGCGCACCTTTCTCAAGATCACCGGTATGAGCGGGCTTTCCATCGCAGCCGGCTGTACGCCCGACCCTGAGAAAACCCTTTTCTCTCTCGTTCGCGCCCCGGAAAACATGGTCACCGGTCAGGCCACCTGGTATGCTTCCACCTGTCGCGAATGTCCGGCCGGATGCGGTATTCTCGCCAAAAACCGGGAAGGCCGAATCATCAAGCTGGAAGGCAACCCGGTCCACCCCGTCAACCGGGGAGCCTTGTGCATGAGGGGGCAGGCTGCCCTGCAGGGCCTCTACGACCCGGACCGCCTGGACACGCCGCTGATTCGGGAAAAGGGCCGGCTGCGCCCCATCTCCTTTGAAAAGGCCACCGCCTTGATCCGGGAAAAAGCCGGAGCGGCGGCTGCCGTCGGCCCCGGCCGGGTCCGCATGCTCACCGAAACCGTGGGAGACGCGCGATCTAAACTCTTTGCCGACGCTCTGCACCAGTGGCGGTCCTCGCCACCGGTGATCTTCGAGCCCTATGCCTATGAGCCGCTCAAGGCCGCCTGGAAGGCCATCTTCAACATTGCCGCCCTGCCTACCCTGCACATGGACCGGGCAGACCTGCTGCTCGGTTTTGGCGCGGATTTCCTGGAGACATGGATTTCGCCGGTGGAGTATGCACGCAAATTCAAAGCGATGCACGGCATTGGCAATGGCCGAAAGGGCCGGTTTTTCCAGGTCAGTCCTTTCCAGTCGCTCACCGGTGCCAACGCGGACCGATGGTTTGCCTGCGCGCCCGGTTCGCAAGCGGCCGTCATTTTCGGGATCATGCGGGAGATGCTCCGTACAGGCCGCGGCAATGACCTGCCGGCTGACCTGAGGCGCCTGCTGGTTGACCTGTCAGCCTCCTATGATGGGCCTCGGGTGGCAGCCGCCTCCGGCATGTCCACAGACGAGCTGGCCCTTGTTGTTGACAACCTGTCTCGCAGCCAGGCCCCCCTGGTGCTGGGTGGCCCCAGTGCCGGCTTCGGCCCCGGCGCCCTCCAGACCGAGGCCGCCGCACTGATGCTTAACCAAATTTTGGATCCTTCCATGGCCCTGTTTGGATGGCCTGTGGGACATCAGGTGGCCACGGCCGCCAGCCGGGCCGAAGTGACCGGTCTTTTTGAAGCCCTGGCCCACAAAGAGGCGGATCTGCTGATCATCAACAACGCCAATCCCCTTTTTGCCATGCCTAAACAAAAAGCGGTCCGTGAAGCGCTGACCGATCGCCGCACCTTTACCGTCTGCTTCACCTCGGCCATGGACGAAACCGCCTCCCAGGCCAACCTGGTCTACCCGTCCGCCACGGCCCTGGAGATTTGGGATGAATACAGCGGGCGCCGGGACATTACCTCCTTGCTCCAGCCGGCCATGGGAAAGTTGAATCCTTCCCCCGACTCGGCCGACGTGATCCTCAACACCGCCTTTGGCGGCAAACCGCCAAGCCCGGATTTCCGGCAATATCTCATCGCTGCCCTGCAGCGGGCCGGTCGGATTCGAAGCGACGTTGACTGGGTTCAGGCCGTTGGCCGCGGCGGCATCTTTCCTGATCCCGCGGCGCCGTCTCCTTGGGCTCAAAGCCGGCTGCCCGAGCCGAACCCGGAGGCGGTGGCAACGATCCTCTCAGACCTAGCCAAAGCGCCCGCTGCCGGACTGACCTTTGCGGCAACTCCGTCTATCCGCTATTTCGACGGCCGGGGTGCCAACAAGTCCTGGCTTTCGGAAATTCCGGATCCCATCACCAAAGTGGCCTGGCAGTCACCGGTCCTGATCCATCCGGACACCCTGGCCCGTAAAGGGCTGGTCCACGGGAGCCGGGTCCGGATCAAAAGCGTCCATGGAAGTCTGACAACCACCGCTTACGTCTCGGAAAGCGTCCATCCCGACGCACTGGTGATGGGCATGGGACAGGGGCATAGCGAATATGGCCGGTATGCCAGAAAACAGGGCGCAAACCCCCTGGACATTCTCCCCTGGCAAACCGACCCGAATACCGGGGCGCCGCTGCTGTCCGTGGCCGGGATCGAACTTCTGGCCGAAGAGGGGAAAATGGCGCTGGCCCATACCGACGGCAGCCGGTCCCAGCATAAACGAAAGATCGCGCTTTACACCAAGCCGGGTGAACCGGCCGGCACAGAAATCGCCGCCAAGCCGGGCCTGACCATGGACGATTTCCCCCTGACCCTTCCGATCCCGGAAGGCTACGATGCCAGGCGAGACCTCTATCCGCCCCATGCCCACGAGAAATACCGATGGGGTATGGTGGTGGATCTGGACCGGTGCATCGGATGCGGCGCCTGTGCCTGCGCCTGCTACGCGGAAAACAACATCGGGGTGGTCGGCGAAGAACAGATCATCCGGGGACGGGAAATGTCCTGGCTGCGGGTCGAACGCTATCATGACCCCGACGATGCCCGAAAGATCATTTTCCTGCCCATGATGTGCCAACACTGCGACAACGCCCCCTGCGAAGCGGTCTGCCCGGTCTATGCGCCCCATCACTCCAAGGAGGGGCTCAACAACCAGGTTTACAACCGCTGCATCGGCACCCGGTTTTGTGCCCAGAACTGCCCCTACAAGGTCCGGCGTTTCAACTGGTTCGACTGGCAATGGCCAAAACCGCTCCACGTTCAGCTCAACCCCAACGTCACGGTTCGCAGCAAGGGCGTCATGGAAAAATGCTCCTTCTGCATTCAGCGGATCAAAGAGGTCCATGGCATAGCCAAAAACGAAAACCGCGACATTGCCGACGGCGAGGTGGTGCCGGCCTGCGCTCAGACCTGTCCCACGGGGGCCATCACCTTCGGCAACTTTGCCGATCCTGACAGCCGGGTCCGGCGCCTGGCCGCGGACCCCCGGGCCTATCAGGTCATGGGTTATCTCAACACCAAACCCGCGGTGATCTATTTGAAAAAGGTCCTTCAGGAGATATGATTAACCGCAGACGGACGCAGACAGGCGCAGACCTATTATTTTTATTCGTCCGAACTGGCCGAAAAAAGAGATCCCGTGGAGATCAACGACATCACCTATGCCATCAACGGTGCAGTGTTCGAGGTCAATCGTGTATTGGGTCCCGGGTTTCTTGAGAAAGTTTATGAAAACGCTTTGGTTCTGGAACTTCGCGACAAAGGCATGAAAGTAGAATCCCAAGTTCCGCTCAAAGTCATATACAAGGAAACGATCGTTGGCGACTACTTTGCCGACATCGTGGTTGAAGATCAGGTTATTATTGAGATCAAAACCGCAGAGAAAATAGCGAAAATACATGAAGCACAGCTATTGAACTACCTGAAGGCAACCGGATTCACTGTCGGGTTACTGGTAAACTTCAGGAATGCCAAAGCAGACATCAAACGAATGGTGCACCATTTGCCCGAAGGGCAGGCGAACTGATGTTCGGCCAGGTCGGCCGAGCATCCAGTCCGCGTCCGTCCGCGTGGGTCAGCGGTTAATAAAAAAAGCAGGATTAACCGCAGACGGACGCCGACAGGCGCAGACCTTAATCGTTTTTTTAGTTATTAGGCCGATTTGGCCGAAAATTCCGTCCGCGTCCGTCCGCGTGGGTCAGCGGTTAATAAAAAAAGCAGGATTAACCGCAGACGGACGCAGGCAGGCGCAGACCTTAATGTTTTTCTTTGGCCGACTTGGCCGAAAATTCCGTCCGCGTCCGTCCGCGTGGGTCTGCGGTCAATTAAAAAAGAGCGGCATATGACCGAGCTGACATTTTCAAAAATCGACGACATCGTCTTAGAGACCCTGCAGCCGCCGGACCGGAGCTACTGGGCCATCATTGCCGTGCTCTTTTGCGGGGTGCTGGTAGGCGGTGCCTGCTGGCTCTACCAGATTCTGGTGGGTATCGGGGTGGGCGGCCAGAACAACCCCGTGGCCTGGGGCACCTATCTGATCAACTTCGTCTTCTGGGTCGGAATCGCCCATTCGGGCACCCTGATTTCGGCCATTTTACACCTGTTTCGGGCCGGATGGCGAAACCCCATCGCCCGGGCCGCGGAGACCATGACGGTTTTCGCTGTCTGCACGGCAGGTCTCTACCCCTTTATCCACCTGGGTCGCGTCTGGATGGTCTTCTACATGCTCCCCTTTCCCAACCAGCGTACCCTGTGGCCCAATTTTCAGTCGCCGCTGATGTTCGACGTGGTGGCCATCAGCACCTACCTCACCGTCAGTTCCCTGTTCTGGTACACCGGCATGCTGCCCGACCTGGCCACGGTTCGTGACCGGGCCACCGGCGTTCGAAAGAAAATATTCACCATCATCTCCCTGGGCTGGACCGGTAAACACGAACAGTGGCGCCATTACACCCGGGGTTATCTATTTTTTGCGGCCCTGGCCACCCCCCTGGTCATTTCGGTGCACAGCGTGGTTTCCTGGGATTTTGCCCTGAGCGTGGCGCCGGGATGGCACACCACCATTTTCGCCCCCTATTTCGTTGCCGGCGCCATCCACTCGGGGCTCGCCATGGTGCTGACCCTGATGATTCCGCTCCGGAAGATCTTTCACTACGAAAGCATCATCACCACCGAGGTCCTGGAAAGTGTGGCCAAGACCATCGTCTTTACCGGTCTGATCGTCGGTTTTGCCTATGCCACGGAGTTTTTCATGGCCTGGTACAGCCACAACCCGGCGGAAATTGAAATATTTAAATACCGGCCCACCGGCGACTACCGGATCGGTTTCTGGATCATGGCGATCTGTAACACCGTCATTCCGCTCCTTTTTTTCTTCCGACGGATTCGGCGCAGCATTCCCTGGCTGATCGTCATCTCCATCCTGGTCAACATCGGCATGTGGTTCGAGCGTTACGTCATCATCATTACCAGCGTGGCCCACGATTTCATCCCCCACGCCTGGGGCCTTTATGCGCCAACCGTCGTGGAATTCGGCATCATGATCGGAAGCTTTTGTCTCTTCTTTTTCCTGTTTTTCCTCTTCGTCAAGCATCTACCGTCGGTATCCATGACGGAGATGAAAGAGACCCTGCACCAAGGAGAAAATCATGCCGGCGGATAGACAGATCATCGGCCTGTTTGACAGCGAAGACGGTGCGGCCGAAGCCGTTCGGGATCTTGCGGCCTCACCCTGGCAGCTGGATCGGGTGCACAGCCCCGTTCCCAGTCACAAGATCAGCGACGCCCTGGGGCTGAAAAAAAGCCGGGTCGGCTGGTTCACCCTGGCCGGCGGTATCATCGGTTTTTTCACCGGATTTTTCTTTGCTGCCTTTACCGCCACCCGCTGGAGCCTGATTGTCAGCGGCAAGCCGGTCGTCGCCCTGGTTCCTTTTTTCATCGTGGGATTCGAGTTCACCATTTTGTTTGCCATTTTCGGCAACGTGATCGGGCTCATCTCCCAGACCCGGCTGCCCGATTACCGGGATCTGGACCAATATGACCCCCGGTGCTCCGGCGCCCATTTCGGCATCGTGGCATCATGTGCCGAAGTCGATCAGGGCAGTCTTTTGGAATTTTTTCAAACCCGGGGCGCCGAAGCCCGGGTCTTTGAATGAGGCACGTTTTTGCCGACATTGTCTTCACCACAAAGGCACAAAGGCACAAAGGGCACAAAGGAAACACATGAAATGCCGGAAGCAAATTTTACCCATCTTCGTGCCTTTGTATCTTTGTGGTAGGTTGGCCCCTGGGCGGCGTAACAGCAGTCATATCCAGACACAATAAGACGCGGATTAACGCCATGACATCCGAAACCGAAAACCGAAGTCCCTTCCTGAAACCGTCGACGCGGACCACCCTGATCGCATTCGTGGTCATCGGGCTGGGGACTTTTGCCTTCCAACTCGCCTCGGGGCATCCGGAACGGGCCTGGCTGGCTTATCTGGTCAATTTCCTCGTGGTCAGCGCCGTTGCCCACGGCGGCCTGATCTTTTCCACCATCATGCACACCACCCGCGCCCGGTGGGCCGGACCGCTCTCCGGGCTGGCCGAATCCTTCGCCGCATTTTTCCCGGTCTCCTTTGTCCTGTTCCTGGTGTTATTCATCGGCCGGGAACACGTTTTCACCTGGCTCCACCATGACCTTCACGGCAAGGAGGTCTGGCTCAACCTCCCCTTTCTCTTCGGCAGGGATGCCGTGGGGCTGCTGATTCTTTACGGCCTGGGTCTGGCCTATCTCTATCACGCCCTGTGGTTCAAACTGGACCGGGGGCGTCCCGCGTCGGGCTTGCGGTTGATGCTTTACACCCGATGGGACCGGGCCGGACAGGACGCCGGCGCGTGGAAACGTCGGCAGGGGGTTTTGAGCATTCTCTACATGCTCGCCTTTGCCGGGGTGCTTTCCCTGATCGGGTACGATCTGGTCATGAGCATGGATCCCCACTGGTACTCCACCCTCTTTGGGGCCTATTCCTTTGTCAAGGCCATATACGTGGGGTTCGGCGGCATCATCATCATGGCTGCCCTGCTTCATTTGAATCCGGCCAACGGCTTCGGCCTGGCCGACGCCCAGTTTCATGATATGGGCAAGCTTTTCTTCGCTTTCTGTCTGGTCTGGGCCGATTTTTTCTACTGCCAGTTCGTGGTGATCTGGTACGGCAACATTCCCGAAGAGACCGCCTACATCATCGAGCGGACCATGGCCGCCCCCTGGAACCGGCTGGCGTGGTTGGTTTTCGTGACCGGTTTCATTCTGCCGTTCTTGATCCTGCTCAACAAACGGATCAAGACCCGCCCCAAAGCCATGATGGCCATCTGTACCATGACCATCGCAGCCATCTGGCTGGAACATTTTCTCGTTCTCGGCCCGTCCTTCCATCCCCATGCCCCTGGCATTCCCATCGGCGTGGCCGAGGCCCTCATGGCCCTGGGGTTTATCGGCCTTCTGGTTCTGACCGTGGCCGGCTTTCTGGAGCGGTTTCCCGAAACGGTGCTTGAAAACGGGACCATTCCGGCGGGAAAGGAGGCTCTCTGATGGAGCTGCTGCTTGCCGCCCTGGCCCTGACGACCCTGATCGTCGCGGTGATTCTCATCGGCACGCGCGGCCGGCCCATGGTCTTTTTTAAGGCGTTCGGCGAGTTCGTCGCGGCCCTGTCCGCCAACAAGGGGCCCCTGGCCATTGTTGGCGGCTGCGTGGTCCTCACGGCGGCGTTTCTCCTTTTTTTCTACTTTCCGTCGGCGGGAAATATCGGTCCGGCCCAGCCGATCCCCTTCAGCCACCGGGTGCACGCCGGGCACAAGGCCATCAACTGCCGATTCTGCCACCCTTACGTGGAGCGATCCACCTTTCCGGGTCTGCCCCCGGTGGAAAAATGCCTGTACTGTCACACGTATATCATTGCCAACCACCCGGAAATTCAAAAGGAACACCGTTATTTCAACACCAATACGCCGACGCCATGGGTCAAGGTCAACTATCTGCCCGAGCACGTCCTGTTCAACCACCAGCGCCATTTGAAAAAAGGGATCGAATGCTTCAACTGCCATGGAAAGATCGAAACCATGGACAGAATCCAGTCAAACCACTTTTACATGGGATTCTGCCTGGACTGCCACCGGCAGAAAAAAGTCAATGTTGGCTGCTGGCTGGCGTGTCATAGTTGATAAAAGAAATGCCTAAAGTGTGAAATGCACTAAAATGCCTAAAATTAATGAAAAAAGAATTTGCAAAATTACTGGAGAAAAGAACAAGGGAGTTTGCGGTTCGTATCATCCGGTTATCGATGGAGCTACCGAATACGCCTGAAGGAAAGGCTCTCCGGAACCAAATCACTAAATCCGGCTCTTCGGTAGGAGCCAATTATCGTGAAGCGAATAGAGCCCGCAGTAAAGCGGATTTCAAGAACAAGATCGCAATATGTGAAAGTGAAGCGAGCGAAACACAATACTGGCTGGAAATTGTAACGGAGCTGCATTGGTTGCCCTGGAAAAGAATACAACCAGAGTATGATGAATCCAGCGAACTGGTCGCCCTTTTCACTTCCATCGGGAAAAAATTATAAAATATGGCTATCATCCTTAATTTTAGGCATTTTAGCGCATTTTAGGCATTTCGAATTCCATTTTGGGAGAACCGTCTTGACCGACACCGAATCACCGCCCCCGTCCGGACACCTCAGCGCCAAGGGCTTCTGCCTGACCTCGGCGTTCTGGATGACCGTGGCCACCTTCATGGGCCTGCTCGGAGCCACCGAACTGATCGCTCCCGACCTTACCGGGAATACCGCTTGGATCGTCTTCGGCCGGATCCGGCCCATTCATGTCAACCTGGTCCTGTTCGGATTCGTCACGCCGGGGCTTCTCGGGGCGGCCTTTTATTTCTTTCCCAGACTCCTTCGAACGACGATTTACAGTGAAAAACTCGGCGTGGTCACGGTTCTGGTCTGGAACGCGACCTTGGTGGCAACGGTGGTAACCCTGGCCGCCGGATACACCCAGGCACGGGAGTATGCCGAGATGATCTGGCCCGTGGACATGATGGTGGTGCTGGTCTTTTCCCTGCTGATCGTCAATTTCCTTATGACGGTCAGGCAGCGCAAAGAGCCGGTCCTCTACGTCTCGGTCTGGTATGTCTGCGCCGGACTGGTCCTCACCGCCACCACCTATGCGCTGGGCAACGTGATCTGGAAGCCGGACTCCGGGGCACTGATCGGCATCCCCGATGCCATTCTGCTCTGGTTTTACGGCCACAATGTGTTCGGCCTGCTGCTCACCCCGCTTTCGGCGGCCGTGGCCTATTACGTCATCCCCCGGGCCTGCCGTGCGCCCCTGTACAGCCACACCCTCTCCCTTCTCGGTTTTTGGGCACTGCTGGTGATCTACACCCACGTCGGCACCCACCACCTGCTCCAGGTACCGGTGCCTACCTGGCTTAAAGTCGTGGCCATTGTGGACAGCGTGGCCATGGTCATTCCGGTCATGGCCTTTCTGATCAACATCTGGTACACGGCCCGGGGCAAACTCGGGGAAATCCACGCGGACATCGGCGCCAAGTTCGTCTTCACCGGCACCATCATGTACTTTTTCGTCAGCATTCAGGGGTCCATGATGGCGCTGCCTCAGGTTCAGCGGGTCACCCACTTCAACAACTGGGTGGTGGCCCATGCCCACATCGGCGTGCTCGGCTTTGCCGGCATGATCGCCCTGGGCGGGATTTATTACGTGTTGCCGAAAATAACCGGCAAACCGCTCTACAGCCGATTGCTGGCCGATTTCCAATACTGGATGGTGCTCATCGGCATCGCGGGCTTTGCCGTGGTGCTCACCATCGCCGGTCTCATTCAGGGGCATGCCTGGATCAACGGGGAAACCGTCTACCGCGTGCTGCCGCAGATTCATCATTACTACGTCACCCGGGCTGCCCTGGGGCTGATGATCTTCACCAGCGCCCTGTTGGGACTTTACAACGTTATCAGAACCCTGTTCTTTAACCCCGGAGACCGCTCATGAAGATGACGCCCACGGCTGTGGTGATCGGAAGCCTGATGATTCTGGCTGCCGTCGTGGCAGTGGTCGTGGCGCTGCCGTATGCCAACACCCAGGGGACCCTCCCATCGGATACCTTCCGGGTCAGGCAACCGGTGGAGCAGGCCGGACGGGCCATCTACATCGCCAATGGCTGCGTCTACTGTCATACCCAGTCCATTCGGACCATTGATTGGGGCCTGGGTGCCGAACGCATCGCCCAGGCCGGGGACTACATTTCCGATCACCCGATTCTGCTCGGATCCCAGCGAACCGGTCCGGACCTGTCCCAGGACGGCGGGGAGCACCCTGACGACTGGCACCGTGCCCACTTTACCAACCCCCGGTTCACCCGGCCCCTGTCTATCATGCCGGCCTTTGCTTTTCTCGGACCGGGAGGGAGCGAACAACTGATCCGCTATGTCCAGGGTCTGGGCATGAAAGACGCCGACCGGCGCATGCAGCGGCAGACCCGCTGGAAGGCGAGATCGACCCGGGCCTACGAAGCCGGCCCAGAGGCCAATGTGAAATGGATTCACGACAATGTGCCCCAGGGGTGGCGCGACCTGCCCAACCCCTATCCCACCACGCCGGCGGGACTGGCCCGGGGGCACAAAATCTACCAGGATTTCTGCCTGGGTTGCCACGGCCCGGTGGGCGACGGCATGGGCCCGGCCCAGCCCCATATCTACCCGCCGCCGCTCAATTTCACCATTGTCAAGGACAGGGGGATTTCCGGCGGCATTCTCTACTACCAGATCATGAATGGCATCACCGGTACGGCCATGCCCTATTTCAAAAAGGAACTGGAGTCGGAAAAGATCTGGGAGGTCGGCAATTACGTGGCCGTCAACTTCATCAACCAGACGGATGCCAACACCGCGCCCCGCGGCATCGACGCGGCGTATGAGCCCTAAAAACGGTTGGATTGGTTGGATTGGTTGGATTGGTTGGATTGGTTGAATTGGTTGGATTGGTTGGATTGGTTGGGTTGGTTGGATTGGTCGGATTGGTTGGATTGGTTGGATTGGTTGGATTGGTTGGGTCGGTTGGATTGGTTGGATTGGTTGGATTGGTTGGGTCGGTTGGATTGGTTGGGTTGGTTGGATTGGTTGGGTTGGTTGGATTGGTTGGGTTGGTTGAATTGGTTGGATTGGTTGGATTGGTTGGGTTGGTTGGATTGGTTGGGTCGGTTGGATTGGTTGGGTCGGTTGGATTGGTTGGATGGGTTGGATGGGTTGGATGGGTTTGAACCAATAAAACCAATTGAACGAATAAAACAAATGGAACCGCTTTTATGTACTACCCCTATTTTGTGACATACATGACCCTGGGGCTGGTCATCAGCCTGGTGGTCTTTTTCTGGGCGCTCAACAACGGCCAGTTCCGCGACCAGCAGCGGGCCCGATACCTGCCGCTGAACGATGCTGCGGAGGGACAAAAAGTCAAAGTGAGCCGATTCGGCCGCTGTGAAACCTATGCCCTGTTTTTTCTGGCAGCGGCCGGCATTGCGGCCAGCGCCGCCGTTCTGATTTTTGCCCTTTACAATGGGTGAAATACAGGGGCCAAGGAGTCGGGGTTTCAAGGGTTCGAGGGGAATGACAAAAAAATATCGTATGCAAAATTGAGAAAGAAAATCAAAGGTGTTGATCCGATGGTTCAAGTCAAACAGGAAGTAAAAGGGAGCCTTGAACCCTGGACCCCTTGAATCCTGGAACCCTTTGCAGCATCATTTGCACGAAGTGTTTTTTTAATACATTGTCAATTCAGTGGAAAGAAGAGACAGCCAGCCGGAGAAATCGCCATGCGCTACTTTGCCCTGCTCAACTGGCAGCACGTTATCCTTTACGTGTTCCCGACCCTGGTCTTTATCCTGCTCTTTGCCACGGCCTTGGGGTTTGCCCATCTCAAGGCCGCGGACAGCGAAGCGCGCAAGCGTCACATCACCTACCGTTTTCCCGATGGGATTGAGGACCGCGATGCGCCCTTTCCCCTGGCCATGGCCCTCATTGTGACCGGCGCCCTCGTCTGGGCCGTTTTCTATATCCTGATGATGGGTATTCTGGGGGTGAAAATCTGATATGACTCACGATACCAAACACGAATCATCGGCGAAAACATGGCTCTGGATCGCCGTCATGCTGGCCATTATTTTCGGCAAGGGCCTTTTCTCCTTCTCGATCGTTGGCGACCGGGGCCAGCCGGACTGGGCCTACCGACCGGTCCCGGACGTTCCGGGTCAGAGTGCCTACGCGGTTTATCCGTTGCAGCCGTTCCCGCAGCATGTGCGGGGCGCCATGGGGGAGTAAATGAAACGGATTGCAATACTGGGTGGTGCCGCCATAACGGTGTTTCTGGTGGCCTATGGTGCCATCACCTTTTACGATTATAATATGAAGATCGGCCGCATGTGGGAGACGCCGGCTGTCCGGCCCCATGAAGTGCCGATCCTTGCCATGGACAAAAACACCGTTCCGGTGGGCGGCGGTGAAGCGGCCGTCCGCCTTGTCCCGGTCCAGAGGCTGGTATCGCCCTTGTCCGGTGCCGATCCGGCCGCGGTAAACCAGGCCGGCCAGGTCCTCTATCGGACCTACTGCATTCACTGTCACGGCAAATACCATGACGGCAACGCAACGGTGGGACAGAGCTTTGCGCCGCTCCCCGGGGACCTAAGAAGCGCCAGGGTCCAGAGAATGCCCGAAGGGCAGATCTTTTCGGAAATCAGCTTCGGTGTTGCCGGGAAACGGCAGCCTCCCCTGGCCACCACCATTGAGGCGACGGACCGCTGGCGGATCGTGGCCTATGTCAAGTCCCTCGGCATCCGTTAGCCCGTTTCCATCCATAAATGGCCTTTTTGCCCAATCTCGGCGTCAATCGGCGCCATTTGCTTGTGCGGCGTAGTGCGCTACGCCTCCGCGCAATGGCACCGATTTCCTTGACCTTGGACAAAAATTCACATTTATGAATTGGAAACGTCCATAGGTGCCTATCCAATTGAAAATCAATTCGTGGATGGGCAATAGCCACACGAATTGTGCAAAACCGCGATGGATATTGGAAACGTTTCTCTATTGGCCATACAAAAACACAAATTCGAGGGCCAAATCGGAATCACTCTTTTGATGGGTTTTCTTTGTGCTTTTGTGCCTTTTTGGTGGCAACGTCCTTCCGATCGAGTACCACCTCGATGAACCCGCCCCGTAAGTCCGAAGCCTGCGATCTTTGCGGCCTGCCCCTGACCTACGGCCGTCACGCCCTGGAAACGCCTTCGACCACCTACCGATTCTGCTGCATGGGATGCCGACAGGTCTTTGCCATTCTCATGGAAGCCGCCGACACGGCCGATCCGGCCCGCTTCCGGGAGACCGATCTTTTCCGGGAATGCCTTGCCGCCGGTATTATTCCGGGCTCGGAAAAAGATCTTGCCCAAATCGCCGGCCGAGTCGAGCCGGAACCGAACAACGAAGAAGCGCCGGAAAACACCCTGGCACTCATGTTGAAGGTCGACGGCATGTGGTGCCCGGCATGTGCCTGGGTCATCGAACGCACCCTGCGCAAGAGACCGGGGGTTTTCACCCCGGTCTGTCATTTCACCACGGACACCCTGCAATGCCGCTACGACCCTTTAAAAACCGATCCGGAACAAATCGCCAAAAGTGTGGAACGGCTGGGTTACAACGCGCGCAGCAGCCAGGACGAGGGCCAGAAAGCATGGAAACGGCAGGCTTTCATTCGATTTGCCATATCCCTGCTGCTCACCATGAACGTCATGATGCTCAGTTTCGCTCTTTATTCCGGTTTTTTCACCGATCTGCCACCGGATGCGGTCGCAAAAATTTCCTGGCCGATCTTTGCGCTGGCAACAGTCGTCATGTTCTACGGCGGTCTGCCGATCCACCAAAAAGCCATCAGCGGTCTTGCCGCCGGTGCCCCGGGCATGGAGACGTTGATCTCCATCGGCGCGTTTAGCGCCTATGGGTATAGCGTCTTCAACTTGTTGGCCGGCAGCATTCATCTGTACTTTGACACCGCTTCCATGCTCATCACCCTGGTTCTTTTAGGCAAGACCATCGAACGCCAGGCCCGCGACCGGATTGTCGAAGGCCTGGAGAGCATTTTTTCCCTAAAGCCGACCAAGGTCCGAATCTGTTCCGATGATTTCCCCATGGGACGATTCGTTGACGCCGGGCAACTCGCGACAGGCAGCCGGGTGAGGGTCGATACCGGAGAGATCATTCCCGTGGACGGCCTGGTCGTGTCGGGGGAGGGCGCCATAGACACCTCTTCGCTCTCCGGCGAGGCGACCCCGGTACACTGCCGGCCGGGCGACCGGGTCACCAGTGGCACAAGGCTTCTGGAAGGCGGGTTGACGGTCGATGCCGTAAGGGTCGGCAGCGAGGCGACCCTGGGAAGAATGATCGAAACCATCCACCAGGCCCTTCACCGGAAAAGCCCCATGGAGGGAAAAACCGACCGATTGCTCTTCTGCTTTACGCCCCTGGTGGTTTTTCTGGCTGCAGCCACTGCAGCGACCTGCCTTTCCACCGGACCGGCGGCCGCGGCCCTGGAGCGGGCCGTTACCGTCCTGGTCATTTCATGCCCCTGTGCCCTGGGTATCGCCATCCCCCTGGCCCGGGTGGCGGGAATCGCCCTTGCCGGCCGATCCGGCATCCTCATTCGGGAATTTTCGGCCTTTGAAGCCTCCCATCGGGTCGACACCCTGGTGCTGGACAAGACCGGCACCCTCACCGAGGGACAGTGGGCTCTGGTTGCCCTGGATATCACCCCACCCCATTATCGGGCCGACATCCTCCAAGCGGCGGCAGCCCTGGAGGCCGAAGCGACCCACCCGGCAGCCGGGCAGATTCTTCAGTTGTGCCGCAGGGAAGGCATTACGCCCGCAAAGGCGACCGATACCGTCATTTTTCCCAACGGGGTCAGCGGCTGGGTGGGCGGGTGTGAGGTGCGGATCGGATCCCGGGCCTTTATCTCTGGGCCGGCCCTGGCTGGGCTGCCGGAGCCGGCGCCACCCGGGCATGGCGGGCTCGCTGAATCCCGGGTCTTTGTGCAGATTGGCCATGAGGTCTGCGCCGCCTTCCGCTTTGGCGACCGCCTTCGCCAAACTGCCGCGGGAACCATCTCAGCCCTGAAGGCACGCGGCCTTCGCCTCATTCTGGTTTCCGGCGATGGGAAGGCCGCCACGGCAGCCGTCGCCGAAGCGGTCGGTATCGATGAATTTTCCGCTCACGCCCTGCCGGAGGATAAAGCGGCGCTGGTCTCCAGCCTTTGCAGCCAGGGCCGTCACGTCGCCATGGTCGGAGACGGCATCAACGACGCCCCGGCCCTGGCCGGTGCGGATCTGTCCATTGCTCTGAACACCGGAGCACCCCTGGGCAGGGAAGCCGCCCATGTCACTTTGTTGCGACCGGATCCGGCCGGCATTTTGACCGTTCTGGATCTGACCCGCCGGATCAACGGAAAGATTCATCAGAATCTGGGCTTCAGCCTGGTCTACAACCTTGTCGCCATTCCCCTGGCCATGAGCGGGCTTCTCACGCCGTTGATCGCGGTCACCGCCATGCTGCTGAGCAGCCTCAGCGTGACCGCCAACACCTTGCTCCTGCTTAAAAAAAAGGCGCGTAAACCACAAAGTATTTATAGCGTTTGGAGGCTTCGATTTTGGATGTTTTGAGTCGCCTGGAAAGGCCTAACCAACCACCTGTATCGGAACGCTTTACTGACAAACGCTATAACTTTGTGGTAAATCCGGTGTCATGACAGATCCGGAATCAATCGCCGTGGCCGAACACCGAACGAACATCGACCCCGAAGAAATCGCCCGTTTTGCGGCAGCCAGTCCAAAATGGTGGGACCGGGATGGCGAGTTTGGGGCACTCCACGACATCAACGGCCTTCGCGTCGCCTACATCACCGCCCGGTCACCGCTGAACGGGAAACAGGTGCTGGACATGGGCTGCGGCGGAGGTATCCTCTCAGAGGCCATGGCCATTGCCGGTGCAAAGGTCACCGGCATCGACATGGGCAACGAAGCCCTTGCCGTGGCCCGGGCTCATGCCCGGCTCTCCGGCCTTTCCATCGATTACCGTCAAAGAGCGGCAGAAGACCTGGCACACACCTGCCCCGGCACCTATGACATTGTCACCTGCATGGAGTTGCTCGAACACGTGCCCCGTCCTGACTCGGTGGTGGCGGCCAGCGCCCGGCTGCTTCGGCCCGGCGGCCATCTATTTGTAGCCACCCTCAACCGCTCGTTGATGGCCTTTGCCCTGGCCATTGTGGCTGCCGAATATCTCCTGGGTATCGTGGCCCGGGGCACCCACACCTGGCGGCGGTTCATTCGTCCCGGGGAACTGACCCGATGGACCGAAGCGGCCGGCCTGTCGGTTGAGGATTTTACCGGAATGCGTTATATACCCGGACTCCGACACAGTTCCCTGTGCCGGTCGACAGCCGTCAACTACCTGGCCCATTTTCGCAAGCCGGGATCATCACAGACGCCAGGTTAACCACACGAAGCACACATCTTCATAAATATGATGACAGATATACGTTAAGGATAAAAACAGAGCATATTGATAGTAGCAACTTATTTATGAACCGCAGACGGGCGCAGACCATCGCAGACCCGGCTTCGCCTGAAGGCTACGCCGGGCAGGCAGGAAAAGCTTGTTGGCGGCCGACCTAATTGCCAACAAATTCGCATCGCTTCGCGAATGGATGCACAGACCATGGGCGGCAAAGCATGTCCTTTTGGAAAGCTTCGCCCCGAAAAGTGACCTCTTGGGACCGGCCAGGTCGGCCGGCCCCAAAAAAGTCTGCGGGTGTCGGCGCATGTCTGCGGTTAATGAAAGAATATGTCCTTGTAATTGTGTTTTTGTGGTCAATAAGCCAATGAACCCCAACAGAAACCGCCTTCAATCATGAGCTTCAACTTACCCAAATGGTTCGACCGGTCGGTGCGCCAACAACAGCTCGACGACCATGTGGACCGGTCCCAGACTGCCACCTTCGGGTTCCGGCAGATGCCCGCAAAGGAAAAAAAAGACTGGGTCCGGCGGCATTTCGACCGGGTCGCCCCCAATTACGATTTCATGAACACCCTGTTGAGCCTGGGCATTCACTACCTGTGGAAACGCATTGCAGTCGCCCGGCTCGACTTAAAGCCGGGAGACCGGGTTCTGGATGTCTGTGGCGGCACCGGGGACCTTTCCATTTTGGCGCGGCAGAAGGTGGGCCGGAAGGGTCAGGTGGTGGTCTACGACATCAACCGGGCCATGCTGGACGCCGGACGCGACAAGACAACCAACGGGCAAATTCGGAACCAGCTTCATTACGTCCAGGGCGACGCCGAATTCATCTCCTTCCCGGACAACCGCTTCGACGCCGTCATGGTCAGCTTCGGTATCCGCAACGTCACCCACCTGAAACAGGCATTCGCGGAAATGCATCGTGTCCTCAAGCCCGGGGGGAAATTGCTATGCCTGGAATTCTCCAAACCGGTCAACCCTCTTTTCCGCTGGCTCTACGATTTCTACTCTTTCACGGTCATGCCCTTTCTCGGAGAAATCCTGGTGGGCGACCGCCAGGGCTATGTCTGTCTGCCGGAGACCATCCGGCTCTTTTCCCTGCCCGAAGAGCTTTCCCATATTCTCGAAGAGATCGGCTATGAACGCATCGCCTACCGGCGACTGACCAACGGTATCGCCGTGGCCCACACGGGCGTTCGACCGGTCGAATAACGCCGGCAATCATCGCCATCCATAAAATGAGGAGTGACCATGAACGTTTTGGGTATCAACGCCAGTCCGAGAAAAAATGCCAACACCCAGACGCTCGTCCAGGCGGTATTGGACGGAGCCGCGGAAAAAGGCGCCCAAACCCGCCTGGTGAATTTAAGAGAGATGGACATCCACGGGTGCATGGGGTGTGAGGGGTGCAAGAAGCAGCTGGGCCAATGCGTTCAAAAAGACGATATGACGCCCCTGCTTCAGGACATGACGGGCTTTGACGCCGTTGTCATGGGGACCCCGGTCTACTGGTTTCATGTGTCCGCCCAGTTCAAAATGCTGGTCGACCGTCTTTACTGCTTTATGGGAACGAAAAAAAATTCGGAGACAGGGGAGGAAACCATGTTTTTTGAGTTTCCAGAAGGCAAGAAATTTGTCTTTATCATTTCCCGCGGTGATCCTGAACCACCGCAGATGTTTCCCCAGTTTTACGATCACCTCAATGAATGGCTCAATCTGATTCCCATCTCTTTGGGAGCCGGCAAGTTTGAGTTTTTCCATCAGTACGGCGCACACCTGGACCGAAAAGCGGCAAGAAACGATGCCGACCTGTTGATCAAAGCAAAAGCTGTTGGTGCAGGATTCTTCGACTGAAACGTTATTGCTTGAATATGATGCTATCGTATATAACCCTTGATGGATGGGCACCCATGGACAGTTCCAATTCATAAATGTGAATTTTTGTCCAAGGTCAAGAAAATCAAGCCATTGCGCGGAGGCGTAGTGTGCTACGCCGCACAAGGAATGGCGCTGATTGACGCCGAGATTGGGCAAAAAGGCCATTTATGGATGGAAACGCACTAACGCCGCCGGGAAAGCAGGCCCACCATGACAAAAAAAAACAGCCCGACCGTCCGGATCGTGGAAATCGACCGGGAACCGATCGAGCTTTATAAACTCTTGAAATTTGAAAACCTGGTTCAGAGCGGCGGAGAGGCCAAATTCGTCATCTCCCAAGGCCTTGTGCGGTTAAACGGTAGCGTCGAAACCAGGAAACGGAAAAAGATTGTCACCGGTGACGTGATCGAATTCAACGAAGAAAGATTCAGCGTTGCGGTCTTGAACCCGGCCTGATGCGTTCGTAAAATGTTGTGCTAACCACGGAGACACAGTGGACACAGAGGGTTTACTTTATACAGATCGGGAGACGGCGATCTGTACAAGCAGACGCTGCCAAGGCTTTCTTATCCCCGGCCGCCGTCTCCCGGCCGGAGATAAACAAAAAAAGCTCCGAGGCCTCTGTGGCTCGGTGGTGAAATGATTTTTGGTTACGGATCGGCCGCGATAGACCCTTTGTGGTAATTGCGGGCTTGTTACGGAGCCACCAAAACGTCTGCGTTTGTCGGCGTGTGTCCGCGGTTAATCTTAGGACCGTGGAAACTCATAAAAACGTGGTCGGCTACCGATTCGGCTATGATTGTGCCAACACCCGAACCTGAACCTTTCCGGCCAGCCCCTTTTCAAAGGTCTCGGCATCGCCCCCATCGCCGACAATGGTGCCGAAATGCATGGGGATGGCCACGGCCGGGTTGATGGCCAGGGCCGCCTGGACCGCCTCTTCGGCCGTCATCACATAGGTGCCCGATACCGGCAGCAGGGCGATATCTGCCTTGACTGTTTTCATCACCGGAATGAAATCGGTATCCCCGGCGTGGTAGAGCCGAACCCCGTCGATTTCCACAACAAACCCCAGCCAGCCGTTGGATTGAGGATGAAAGTGTTTGTCCACATTGTAGGCCGGTACCACCTCGATCCTTATCCCCGCCACGGTCAGCACATCTCCCGGGGCAACGATTCGAATGTCACCGGCGAGCTTTTTGGCTGAGTCCTTCTCTGTCACGATCACGGTCTGATCCGTTTGAATGCGGGCGATATCTTCCGGTGAGCAGTGATCGAAATGTTCGTGGGTGATCAGGATCAGGTCCGCCTTCTCTTCAGACGGAATCTGGTAGGGGTCGATGTAAACCGTCTTTTTGCCATCAATGCGAAACCCATCGTGTCCCAGCCAGGTGATCTTTCCCAGTACCTCTTGCACCGCCATGACGTCCTCCTTGGTTTTGATGAACGAATTTACGCCAATCCGCTGAAAAAAACGCGGACCAGGGCCAGGGCGAAGAGCATCGGTGGAAAATAACTCGCCCGGTTGAACAGCCCCATGGCCTGGTCATGACCGCCTTCAAAATAGAGCTTCAGGGTCTTGGGAAGCATCAGCCATGTGACGGCGCTGACGGCAACGGCACCAAAGAGGGGGGCGTTGGACCCCTGGGCCAGTTGGAAGAGGGTGCCCACCAAGGCCAGCGAGAGAAGGATTGAGCCTAAAATAATTTCCCTGGAGATGTCCAGGCCCAGGCAGATGGGGATGGTTTGTCCGCCAAAACGCCGATCCTCCGCAATGTCCGCCCAGTCGTTGGGGACATTCTGACCGCCGATCTCCCAGAAGAAGAGGCAGAGGAAAAGGATGGCCAGAAATACCGGAGAAGGATTCGGGTCCACGGCGAATACCGCCGCCACTGCCCCCAGGGTCTTGACGGCGCCACTGACCAGCGCCCGGTAAGGGCTGACCCGCCACATGAGGCAGTAACCGGCTTCCAGCAGGCAGCCGACGACAAAGATCAGCACACAGACCGGATTGAGGAGCCAAGCCCCGGCAAAGGCCACCACGCCCCAGCCCAGAGACCATGCCAGCCCCTCGGCAAGGCTCAGATACCCCTGGGCCATGGGATGGCGCACCAGGACTGCGTCCAGATCGGTGCCGCCGTCGGAAAACGCTCCCTGAAGAAATTTCTCCCGGTCGCTGTGATAGCCCACCACATCATTTAAGGCATAAACCGCCGTATAGCCGGCAAAGGCGGTCACCACACCGATAACGAGGACGGGCAGGGGAGGGAAGGTGCCCAGCCAGAGCAGCGCGGCAAAGGCCGGGGTGGTCATGTCCAGAAGGCCGTGGGGGGTTCTGGAAAGGGCAAAAAAGAGTTTGATACGCGAAAAGTCGATAACGGGGTCCTGCCTGGGGTCTCTGGTCACGCCTCATTGCCTCTGTGGTCGCCAAGTCCGCCGTCTGCATGTCTAAGAACCGGCGGGCGGGCATGTTTTCCTAAGAATACAATGGACCGTCTCGTAGAGTCCCGGATCCCGTCATGCCTGCGAAGGCAGGCATCCAGCATAATTTACCAATCACTGGATTTCCGCCTCCGCGGGAATGACCCCAAAGGGGCTCCTGCCGGTCTACAATCGCGTCCATACAACATCTGACATTGAAAAACACTCGGGTCGAGTAACGGTTCACGGGGTTGAAACGAACAAGAAGTTCCAAACCCTCGCACGGTAAGCGCTTACCGGGTCGAATCTCTATCATGGCCGGCTTTGCACCGTCAAGGCAAGGCAGCGGTGAAACCCTGCACCGCCAGAGCCATCGCCATGCCGACCATCAGCATGCCCGAAAGAACGTCCGATACCCGCCGGAAACGGCGGGCCAGGCCTCCGGCCCCCATGCCGATCAGAAGCAGCCCCGGCAGGGTTCCGGCCCCAAAAGCGGCCAACATGGCCATCCCTGCCAACGGTCCGGTGGTCGCCAGTGCCCGGGAAAAGGCGGCAAAACTCAATCCGCAGGGAAGAAGTCCCAGGGCGAGGCCCAAAAAAAACTGGTTCTGGGTCTTGTTTTTGCCGGCCACGCTCAACAGGCGCCCAAAGGCGGGTATGCGCTGGGGATCGTCCAGGGTTAACCATGGCGGTTCGACGATAAGCCCCACACGCACCAGTCCGAAAACCAGCAGGAAAACGGCGGCGGCCAGGGAAAAAAGAACTTGGGTCCGTGCCATCCAGGCCAGGGGATCGCCGCCGGTCCCGGCGGCGATGCGGATCATGGCGGTACCGATCCCGCCCATGAGACCGCCCACAAGGCTGTAGGTCACGATTCGGCCCGCATGATACCACAGGTGCGCACTGAAGCGGCCGGTCCGGCCGGGAAAGGCAAAGACCAGGGGGCCGCACATGCCGACGCAGTGGCCGGTGCCCAGCAGGCCGAGAAGAAACATGGGGGTGAGGTCTGCAAGGGTCATGGGGTTTTCCGCATCCTGAATCGCTTCAATTCCACCATCAACCAGCGCCGACTTTCCAGCTCGGGCTGCCCCGGACAGGACATCATATAAGGCCGGCCACTGACGGTGCTGCCTGACGCACAAAATTCGATGAACTGTTCGGCGGTTTCGATCTTCTTCCGGAAATGGCCATACTTTCGCAGAATGTGCCTGACGGCGTCTTGGGGGCTGTGGGCTTCGCCGTTACGAATGAATCGGCATCCCGAGGTTTCGATTGCCGAGACCAGGTGTGCCATCTCCAGCGGGAGCGTTTCGCCAGGAACGGTTGAAGCGAAGGGCATCGCCCATATGAGAATTGCACAGAGGATCGATTTCACCCTGTCCTCCAGTTTCCGGGACTCTATCCAGTCATGCCCCTGCCTCCGCAGGGGCAGGCCCTGCGACGGCAGGCATCCAAAAACAGATGAAATAACCGGAATCCCGCCTTCGCAGGAATGACGGAAAAAGACGGTTTTCGCCTTTTTACGGGACTGTCAACTTTAGGCATTTCATACTTGAGCGCATTTTTCCGCTCCATTAAAACCAGATTTGCCTTAATCATACAACTTGTTATACAAAGAAGCATTCTTTTCCCTGTTCCGATAGGCCGCAAATTTCGAAGACGCCTTTTTCGAAAACCATTTCAGCAGCGAGGCTATCATGAAACAAAATCTCCAGCGAATTAAGGTGATCATCCTGGTCTTGATCCTGGCCGTTGCCCTCTTCTTTGTCCTCCCCCTTCAGGCCGCGGACCGCGGCGAACCGGAACCCGGCAGCCTGCCTCTGGATGAAACCGGCCAGATGCAGATCAGCCCCGGAGACCGTTGCCCGGTCTGCGCCATGATGGTGAAAAAGCATAAAAAATTTGCCAGTGCCATTCAACTTGAAGACGGCACCACCTATTATTTTTGCGGCACCGGTTGCATGATCCGCACCTGGCTCCACCCGGAGGTTTTTCTGGCCAAAGAGAAGAGCCAGTTGAAGAAACCGGTGGTCCGGGCATATTTCACCGGTGAGGCATTGGATGCCAGGGCCGCTTTTTGGGTGGCCGGATCCGATATCGTCGGCCCCATGGGCCCGGCCCTGGTACCTCTGAAATCCGAGGAAAACGTGGATGTGTTTCGCCGCCGGCACGGTGGCAAATCCGTTTTCCGCCTCGAAGAACTCACCGACGACCGCTGGCTGGCCATTACCGGCAAGCCGGCCGTGCCCTGAGGCAACCATGCCATCCGACATCAAGGCCGCAGGGGCTCTTGACCGGCTTGATGCCTGTGCCAAGGCGGGCTGGGTCGCCATCGCTTTTGTTCTGGCCGTCTTTTTAACGGTGGGCGCCCACCTTGTCTTTCATCAGCGGGCGGCAACACCGGCCAGGGCAGTCATGGCCAGGGCCGCCGGGACTCTGACACCGGCCTTCATGCCGGCCGGCAGCCTCTTTCGCTCACCGGAACTGCAGCACCGGTCCGTTGACCTCAGGTATTCACCCGGAATGCCCCTGGCCCGGGTGAGTCCGGCCGGTCTGCTGTTTGATTCCGGCCCATGGGTCGGGCACGGGGGGAGACATCCATGAACCGAAGGGCATTCTTCCCGCTATTGCTCTGGGCCATTCGAGACAACGCCAGACGCCCCGGAGAAGCCTGCCTGCTCGGCATCACCCTGGCCGTCCTGGTCGCCCTGATCGCCACCCCCCTGCTGCTGTCAGCCGGGCTGGAGGCGACCGTAGATGACGCGTTGGCCATGGCTCCGTCACTGGTGGTCCGCCGCATCGGTCCGGGGGGCTGGATGCCGGTTCCCGTTCACGAGGCGACCGAGGCGGCACGAAAGGTGCCCGGTGTCGTCGCCGCCTGGCCGCGAATCTGGGGCATTGTCCCGGGGCCTGACGGCCCCCTGACCATTGTCGCCTGGACCGAGGCGACCCGGGAGAACTTTCGCGTTGCCGGCCTGTCAAAACTGCCCCGGCAAGGTGAGGCCGTGGCCGGAAAAGCCCTGGCCGAAGCCATTGACAACACCACTATCACCCTTTCAACCGCACCACCGGCAACCTTTCGCATCGCTGGCCGTTTTCCGGAACGGACCGGGCTGATCACCCACGACATGCTCCTGGTCCACCCCGACGATGCCCGGCGCATGCTGGCTCTCGGCGCCGACCTGGCCAGTGACCTGGCCGTGGAGGTTTTTTACCCAAGCGAACAGGCCGCCATTTTACCGGATCTGGCCAGGGCGTTTCCATGGCCGGTGCGCATTGTCACCCGGACCGAAGCCGCCGGGCGCTATGCCGCCGATCTTTCCAGACGCGGCGGCATCGCCATGGTGGCCCTGGTTCCGGCAGTGGCAGCCCTGGTCCTGCTGGTAACCGCCACGGTGCGGGAGCACCTGGGTAAACGGGTCGAGATCGGACTGCTCAAGGCCATGGGGTGGACCACGCCGGATGTGGCCTGGTTTATGGGTCTCCGGGCGGCCATGGTCGGTCTGCCCGCCGCTGCCCTGGGGGCGGCTGCCGCCTACGCTCTGGTTTTCTGGCCGGGAATCACCTGGCCGGTACGCCTGTTCTTTGGCTGGCAACAGGCCCCGCCCGGCCTTTATCTGAATCCCACGGGGGCCGGTACGCTGATGGCCGCAGTGATTGCCATGGTGCTGATTCCGTTTTTCATGGCCGTTCTCTGGCCGACCCTGGCCGCGGCCGCCGCCCCACCCGGACGATTTCTGGAGGAGAAAAAGTCCGATGCCTGAACCGATTCAATGTCGCAATCTGACCTTTGCCCGCCCCCAAAGCCCTGCCGTGCTGACCGACATCACGGTCACGTTCCACCCGGGCCGCATCGCCCTGATCATGGGGCCCACCGGCGCAGGCAAAACCTCTCTGCTCCTTTTGTTGGCAGGTATTCACCGCCCCAGCACCGGAGAAATCGCAGCAGGGGAAAAAAACATATCCCGATGGCGGACCCCTCACCTGGACCGGTGGCGTCGCCGGGTCGGCATCGCCTTTCAGCATCCGGCCCTGCTCTCCGGGCTGAGCGTTCTGGAAAATGTCATGCTCCCCCTGATCCCCCGGGCAATGGGGGTGTCGGCCCTTCGAAAGCAAAGCCTTTTGGCTCTGGAGCGACTCGGCATAACGGCCCTGGCCGGCGAATCCGTTGATGCCCTATCCGGCGGACAGCGGCAGAGGGTGGCTCTGGCAAGGGCATTGGCGGCCGACCCGTCGGTGGTCATCGCCGACGAACCCACGGCCCACCAGGATGACCAGGGAGTCGTAACGGTGACAGCGGCCCTGGCGTCGGCCGCTTCGGCCGGGGCCACGGTCATTGTTGCCGCCCATGATCCGAGGCTGCGCGGTCCCGGGTTTGCCGCCGACCGGTATCGCCTCTGCAATGGGCATTTGGAGATGGCCACGTGATCCTTCATCCGCTCCTATTCGGGGCCCTGGTCATGGACGCCCTGGGCCTGCTTCTGGTTTTGGGAGCCGCCCGCACGGCCGTGGCCGTGGCCTTGCGATGGTCACCGGAAACCGGCACCGCTGCCCAACTCACCCTGGAGGGACAAACAGAATCGGCAGGGGTATGCTGCCGCATGGCACTGGCAATATGGATGCTCGCCACCATTGTGCTGGTGGCTGCCACCGCCGAAGTGATGCCCAGCCTGGTCCCCGGCGCCATGTGCGGCACCGGGGTGCTTCAGGCCATGGGCCGTTCCGGCACCCAGACCCTGATCCTCCGCCTGCTGCTGCTCCTAGGCATGGGCGGCTGGCTGGTGCTTGACCGGATCAACAGCCGCCATCCCCTGGGACCCATGACCGATCTCCTATTTCGCTGGTGGCTGGTGTTGACGCCCCTGGCGGCCGTGGCCTTTTGGGTCACCGCCAGCGCGATCTGGCATCTCGATCCCCACACCCCGGTCTCCTGCTGTACGGCGGTCTACGATGCCGCACTGGCTGCCCCGGGCGCTCACGAACCGCTCATTCCAGACACCGTGTTGATCGGGGCATGGGCTGCGGCCAGCCTCGTCCTGGTAGCGATCGGCTTACACGCAGGGGTTCGACCTGATGGTATCCGGCCCTGGCGTAATATGGCACTGGTGGTGATGGTTCCGATCTGGTCGGTGGCGGCCCTGACCGTCACCAGTCGAATCCTGGCGGCCTATTATTACGAGGTGCTTTACCACCATTGCCTCTGGTGCCTGTTTCTGCCCGAACATCAACGGGTTGGGTGGCTGGTCTTTGGCGCCTGGGGAGTCGTGTTGATGGAGGGAACCGCGGCATGGGTCGCGGCATCGGCGGGTCAAAAATTTCCAGAGGTCGCCCCCTGGGCGGCAAAACGCCAGCGCCGGGCCATGATCGGCATCGCCGCCGCCGTTATCGTTTTTTCCGCAACAACAGGGTTGCCCGCCCTGGTATGGCGGTTCCGTTTCGGCATGTGGATGTCGGGATGAAAAAGGGATGAGACCGATTTACACTAAGGAACCGACAAGGGAAGAGCTATGCCCATATGCCGATTGAACGCATGGGATGCCGTAAAAAAGAGGTGCAAACGCACCCAAAACGGGTTTTTCAGATTGATTTGTTTGTTGTTACTGACCATGGCAACGATCGGTTGCCCGTCAAGCACAAAGCAGGATGTGTTTGATCTGCCGTGCGGCAGGGGCCATCTTGTGCTGCACGAGATTTTCGTTCCAGGATTCAGCATCGATACGGTTACCCTGGAACTGCGTTACCGAACAGACCGGAGAGATCGGTTGGTATGCGTGCTGAAGAAAAATTTCATCCTCTACCGCGACCCCACACCCGAGGAACACTACCAGCACTTTCGCGGCGGCGTTCAGAGTGATCCGTGGCCGGTATTTGTGAATCCCAAGGTCTTCACCCCAGCGGAATATGGCCAGATATCTCGGACCCTGTCGAAGAACATTGATGAAATTGATGCTGCCGTTGGCCAGCGTGGCCAACCAACCAAACGATTCTACGCGAACCGCAAGCCACGGATAAGTTCAATCCGCTATATCGACATCACCGGCTTGCACCGGTTATATGTCAACCCCGACAAACGTTTAAAGCTTGAGGTCAAGCTGAACGGACAGGTGTGGCTGTTGGCTGAAGACATGAAGTCGATCATGGCCGGAACAAATATCGGCTATGTTGTCAGCAACGGTTCGAAGGTCGTGCTCGATCCGAATCCATACGCAGCAACCCACGGGACGGACGGTATCGTCACCGACCTGCCAACTTTTGCGAGACAGTGCGTTGACGAGCATGGTCGCTCACTTTACGATGACTTTACCGTAGAGGTGCCGTCGACTGTGGAAGCCTACAAGATGGCAGGGCGGGCATGGATGAAGCGGTGTGACAGCCGTCGTTAAACGATCAAGTGTGCGGGAAAACCAAAAAAAGGGGGGCAGGGCGCCACAGTTCGCAGTCTGTTGTTCGAGGCCCTTATTGTCTCTTGAAAGTCAGCTTTTCTTTAGGCGCCAAGGCGATCAATAATGCACTATAAATCAAGTCGCAAATGCCGGATCCTTGCTTCTCAAACAACGCCAACGGCTGCTTCAGGATCGCTTGTCGACTCTGCCGGTTTTGATTTAGTAGACTCCGATCTTGGCACAGACATTGAATCTTCGTTGCAGTTTACATTGACAGGCGGGGCGGTATTTTCAAACGGAACAACACCGCTTTCTATTTTTCGACAAGCGCTCTCTGCTTCCATTCGAGACATTGAGTCACACCCTCGGGGCCGGCTGTTCCAGGAATTCTTGTTGAAAGGCCCGTACGAGGATGTTGGGGAAATCCCGAAGGAGTTGGTCGGCCAGCGTCTCTCTGACGCTGAGTGCGCCTCTGCCATTACATTCATCTACTCGCACATGGTCAACTGTTTCAAAGGTGCAGTCACGGAATTGCTTGCGTCAAAAGCCTGCTTGCAGTTGCTGAAGCTGTTACAACAAAAACGAGAACTACCCGCAAACGCACGACTACACATGGGTGATATCGTGGGCGTCCAGCGGGCAAAGGGAAAAGGCATTCTCAAGGGCGCCGATATGTATGTCCTGATCGAAGAACACAGCCCGGAGGCTGCTTCAAATATTGTCGTGGCAGGCGTGACGGAGGTTAAGTCATATATCCAATCAAAAAGCCGTCTACGCAAGCAACTCGACCAGCATGTTCAGCGAGCAAAGCGTGGGCTGCGGGTAAACGGTTTTGATTATCCCGCAGAGAAGGTCACCGTGGGCTGCGGGAAGGGCCGGCGGGTCGTACGCGTTTCGGTTTTACCAAGTGACTGGAAGTTGCGGCGCTCGTTCCGGTACGAGGAAACCGAAGGTGGCAATTGCCTTCATGTGGACCGGCGTGAGCCTCTGCGAATGAACGACGAGATCGTCCAAATCACGGATAATGAGTGGCGCATTACCTTGAAATGGTCCAAAGAGGCGATCGCCGAGGCTAGCTACGAAATGACCTTCTGGTACATGAAGAAGATCGGTGAGGTCATTTACGCAGAATCCGTGCCGAGTGGTTGGGAGGAGATGACACCGGCCGAAGCCGGACGAAACGCGGCCAAAATGATGCTTTACTATGCCATTCGGCGTTGTCGTACCATCCGGGAGGAGCAACGGGCCATTGCTCTCTACAACAGCTACGGATATGGCTATGCACTGGGTATGAACTTTAAGAACAAAAAGGGAAGGCGCGAGATGCTCTGGCCTAAGGACCTGGATCAGATCCTCGTAGCAGGCAAGACCGAGAACGGGAGCATGTTACGTTAATCTCGTCGGCCCGGTCAGGACTTTCGGGCAGAGATGAGGCATCGGTGCTGCATGCACCCGCGGTCCTTGAGGCTGCGGTAATCGGCAAATTAGAGCCTGAAACTTTCTGGAATCAAACTTCATCCTCCGCTTCAACGATTCCCCCGACACCCACAAACCTTCAATGTCAGACCGGTTGTACTGACTGATTGGTTGCGAAAGTAAAACAAAAGGCGTTGCTAATTACATCATGTCGGAAATGATGACGATATGCTCAATTGAGTCGGATGTCGGCCTTATTTGATCCACGCTCTGCTTATTGAAGCGGGCAAGATAGATCCAATAATCTGTAACAATTTGAAAAGTCACTTGATTTATGATATTTGCAATCTATACGTAACCAACTGGAATGAGAGTGCAGACCATATTTAAATTTGGGTAGGAGCTTAGGGGGCGAGAGTCAACATCCCAGCTATTTTGTTAACTGGTGAGCCTTGGTTCTTTTTTCCATTTATCGAGATATCATATGAAAAACGTTGACAAGCTAAAAAACATTAAAGAATCGTTGCTTGCGGTCATGCGTGAGCAGCGCCGTTGGCTCCTGCTTGTCGGCACTGGCGCATCGGTTGCAATGGATACTGAATTGGGAATGGGGGCATTAAAGGACCATCTTTTGGCGTCTATTCCCCAAGATACTGATGGCTGGGAACCCATTGCCGAAAAATTGAGAAGGGATGTTGACCTTGAGACAGCTCTCACGGAAATAAATCCGACAGAATCTCTCCAAAATGAGATTTCCAGGCACACTGCGGCTTTTGTTGCTCAAAAAGATGCAGCATCGAGAGACGATGTTCTGACCGGTAATAAGTCATGGGTTGGGGAGTTATTGCTGCAACATTTAGTCCGGGGCCTTTCCCCAACCTGGCCTCGTTTGCCCGTCGTAACGCCGAATTACGACATGCTCATTGAATATGCCTGTTCAAAGGCAAATATCCCATACATCACGGGGTATCACGGCGGCATCATCAGGCGCCAGAATTGGTCAAAGACCAGGCAACGGCTCTGTCGATTAAACACGGTTACTATGGGGGGAAAACGAAGAGATACAATCAATCATATACCATGCGTTGAGCTTATGAAGGTACACGGGTCGATAAACCTCTTTCGCTGCAATTCCGACGGAGATTTTGTCGAGAACGATATCTGGACAGCGGGCTGCCCGTCAGATTACACTCCGGTAATAGCGCCTCCCGGAGATACAAAAACTCAGGAAGTGCTCAATTTTCATAGTCGTCTGTTTGGCGAGGCCGAGCAAGCTATAGGCAAGGCCTCTGCCTTTTTTGTGATTGGCTATGGGTTCAGGGATAAACACATCCATCAGAAAATACTGGAACGCGTTCGTACCCACAAGTGCCCTCTTATTGTGTTGACTCTGGACCCCTCAGAGGAGTTGAACAAATTGGTGTCCAGAGGAAAAGACGTGTGGGTTATAACAGGGGTACAAAATCAGACTAACGACAGGACAAATCCATCAGGAACACATTTTGCCAACGGCAATAAAGGACTAAGCGGGGAGTTTGGCGAGGTTGCCCTTTGGCAGAGTGATGTGTTTGCAAAACAGATACTGGGAGGCTGAATATGCCCATCTTTGAATTCAAATATGGTGATGATGTTAAGAACGATCCAGCTTACCTTGGATCTGTATTGCAGGTGGATACACGGCGCGTGATGGTTAACGCTGAAGACGAACACCTGCAGCGTGCAAGTATCGGGAAACTGGTTACGCTGAAAAAGGGGACTGCCGACGACTGGCTGATTGGCATGGTGGACAGAATCGTGCGCCAAATCGTTACAGCAGACACAACAAACACCGAAGATGAGAAAGAGAAACCCGGCGACAATGATCTCACCCCGCCCTCGGGAAACGCTGTAACCGTTACGCTTGTTGGAATGGTGCGCTGGAATTCCCGCGAGACCAAACATGAATTCACACGCTCATTGTTGGATATGCCGGACATCGGCCAGGATTGCTTTGCCCTGAAGGGCGACGCCCTGAAGGCTTTTATGGGACTTCTCGTTAAGAAGGGCGATAGGGAGCAGGCCCTTGAAATCGGGAAATACACCCTGGATTTGGATGCGACTGCCTACCTGGATGGTGACAAATTCTTTCAGCGGCATGCCGCCCTCCTGGGCAGCACGGGATCTGGAAAATCATGGACCGTGGCAACGATTCTGGAGCGTGCCGCACGCTTGCCATCCGCTAATTTAATCGTGCTTGATCTGCATGGCGAGTATCGCGAGTTGAGCTACGCCCACCATCTCCGAATTCCCGGTCCGGATGATCTTGGCGCTGACGATTCTGGACTGCTTTACTTGCCGTATTGGCTTATGAACGCGGAAGAACTGATCTCGATGTTTATTGTTCACAGCGAGTTTACGGCTCATAATCAAACGCTTGTATTTCAAGATACGGTTGTTAGCGAAAAGAAGAAAGGCCTCAAAGCGGAAAACAAGACAGAAATCCTCGAATCTTTTACCGTAGACAGTCCGGTCCCCTTTAATCTCACCGATGCGATTGATCATATCAAATACAAGAACGAAGAGATGGTTCAAGGCGCCAGGGGATTAAAAAAGGGCGATTTCAACGGGCAGTTCAGCCGGCTGCTGGCGAGAATCGCGACCAAACTCAATGATCGACGGTATGGATTTCTTTTCCAGGCACCGAATGCTTTACATACCTATGAATCGTTCCATTCACTTGCTGAACAGCTCCTTGCTTTTTCCGGTAAACACAAGGGGATTAAAATTATTGATTTCTCCGAAGTGCCTTCCGATGTCCTCCCTGTAATGCTGGGTATTGTTGGCCGTCTTATCTATTACCTCCAGTTCTGGATGCCAGATGAAAAACGCCATCCCGTCGCACTCGTGTGCGATGAGGCACATATCTACCTGCCCAGAGACAAGGGCAACCCAAATCAGGAGCGGGCAGTCGACAGCTTTGAAAAAATTGCCAAGGAAGGGCGGAAGTATGGCGTATCGCTGATGATTGTCAGCCAACGGCCATCCGATGTAAGCGACACGATTTTAAGCCAGTGCAACAATGTCATGGCATTGCGACTGACTAACAGCAACGATATTTCTGCTGTGAAGAACATGATGCCGGAAAGCATGGCGAGTTTTATGGAAATGCTACCCGTTTTGGATATCGGGGAGGCTCTGGTGGTGGGCGATGCCGTTCTGCTGCCCAGCAGGATCCTTATCAACAAGCCGGATGAAGAGCCCCTAAGCGAAACTATCGATTTCTGGACAGAGTGGAGTCGCAAGGATGTTTCGCCGGATTGGGTCTTGGCTGCTGAAAATATGCGTCGCCAGAGGAGAAAAACTTCGTGAAACGACGCGAATACGGCATAAATCTTGATGATGGAGTGGCGCTTTCAACGGATGAGGAGTTTCGTCTGCTCTATGTACCCTGTAACCCTGAAACAACAGCTCATTTACAGGGGTGGTTTGCTGATGATGCGCAGGAATCTCTTATGCTTGGGGGGCAGATTGGATCCGGGAAGACTACCCTTCTCAAAGAGGTCTCTCGTTCCCTTATTGATACTCACGTCATAACCGTTTCGTTCGATACCGATCCCATTGAAGCGTTGGAGGGCGGCTTTTGCATGATCCTTTTTGGCCGAATCCTTCAGGCATGTTTGAACGTCGGGGTACAAGCAGATGGCTGTGGAATAATTCTGTCCGATTTCCCGTCCATTAATGCAGACTCATGGCATTCTTTTGCAGACAAAACAACATCCTGGCCTTCAAACTTGCAGGAGGCCGGACGATTGCGAAATGTCTGTTCGGTTATGGGTGAAAACGTTGGGATCGTGCACAAGGCATGCGGATGGCTGCTTGATCGATTAAAGGAAATTACATCACGAGAACCCATTATCATTGCCGAAGGTATCGATAAATTTAATCCCGGCTCATCTGAATACTTTTCGCTCAAGGACACCCTGACTTTTCTTGGGAAAAGAAAAACGCTTTTCGAAATCAACGCGATTCATTTCTTTCAAGAGCAGGATTTTCGACTGGGAATACAAAAATTCTTCATCGGTGGCATTGGCAAGGAAATGCTCGTCGAGATGTTAAAAAAAAGACTTGGTTCTTATGCTCCGGTCTACCAAAATGCATTTTCTTCGATCATCGATTATTCCGGCGGAAATGCCCGTCAGGCCCTGAGGCTTCTCAATGCCTACTATTTTAGACGCACCCAAGGCAAGAATGACCACACAGCGGCAATTGACCTGGCACGCCACCAAGTTAGCAAGGATATTTTACCTTACGGCCGTTTTCCCGCGGATGTGTTTACTGTTGTTAAGCGCGACGGATATATTGAAGGCAGCCTGCTTACTGATCCACAAACCATGACGGGAGCCAATGACGCAGTTTATTATAATTGGCTGTTCATGCAAGACGAGCCAAAGCCTGCCACGCCAACTCAGTGGCCGTCCATTATCAATCCTTTGATTGATGAGGCGATCAAGTTGAAGGCGGACACGCCTCGGACACCGGAGGAAGAAGCCGCCCTAAAATGGGCGCAAGATCAAGAGATTAGCCCACTTGACCTGAATCTTCCCGTTGATAACAATGGAGAGCCTGCCTGGGACAAATTCTGGGAGGAAATTGAATCGTCTTCTTTCTCAGGCAGAGACGCCTTGAACATTCTCGGGCTGATTGAGGCAATCGGAGCAGGGCTCTTCGGTGTTGAACGCCAAGACCGCATTATCATAATCTATCAGGATCGTAAAAATCTTGAAGCTGTCAGGGATTTTCTTGTAGGTGAAGCGAATACCTACGCTTATTTTCCTTGCGAGGAAATTACCATAGAAGGCGGTAAGGACCGGGAGCCGGTCGTAGAATTGCTGACGCGGCTTGCTGACCGAGACCCCAATCGTATTTATTCCGTGGAACTCTACGGGAAATGGACCGACGCCCAGCTTCGCGACCTTGACCACCGGCGAGACATTTTCGACAATCTGCAAATGCTATGGTGGATACAACAGGACGACCTGAAACGAAGTCTTCGGTTCTGGCCGCAGTTACGCCAGTTCTTTCGCATTTATAGCCTCGAAGATGAACTGTGGCGCGGCATCACAATGGAGGAGATTCAGGCGGATATTGATTTTCTCAAAGACATATCCGATGAGTCTGATCCGGAAGGTGTCCGTAGGTTATCATCCGTTCTTGCCTACCTCAAGGAATCCGGAGGTAAGTCGTGAACGACAATGGGCGCCGAGCAATCGTGTGGGACATAATCGAACGCATTGCCTTCCGTCCGGATTCACCAGCAAGATGGTTAGGTGTTTATGCAAAAACCCTACACATGCTCTGGCCCGAGGGAGGATTTTGGGGCCGTTTCGGCCTTAATGATAATATAGAAATTCCATTCTTGATGTTGAGATGTGATTATCAGATAGAATCTGTCGCCAAATATTCTGTCTCATTATTACAAGATTCACCCGCTGTCCGTTGCCATTGGCAAAACCATATTGATCCCGAGTTTCTTAGTAAGGGGGCGCTACACTCTGCAAATGCTCGATATCCTCATGATCAAAGAGCACAACTGCAAGGAGATATCGAAGCGGTTCTCGATGGCATGATTTTCCATCCGCGCTGTCACACGCACCTTGAAGACCTTGGAATCAGCAATGTGCAACTTGATCAGGAGAAAGGCGGGTTGAAATCGCACGAGGTCCGAATCGGTGGAGGTATTGAGAATCCGTATGTTTTCCTCTTTCATCTTCGCTATCAGTTCTGTCTGGTGCACACAAATGTCAGGCGGGATGAGAGGCAGCGATTGATTGATCTATTTGAAAGCTCAATTAGGGCCGCGATTGAAAGTCCAAAGAAGACCCTGAAGAACGTGAATGCAGCAGATCTATTCAATTACAAACGATAGCCACGGGCGGAAATGAATGTATGGGATTTCTTTTCCAACATACAAACAACTTGCAGTTAAGGATGCCCATCATTTTTTCTTGGAAGTGGTCTATGAGTGATTGGCCTAATCCCACTTCGATGTAATTCGTGAACTTGGTTTCGTTGCGAAATAGGAGAATTGCCAGTTTATTGTGATATAAGGTGATATATTCGAGTCAAACTTGGTTAACCGAAAGACCGTATCGCACCACTTGGCTTGAAAAGAACAACATAGGGATGATTGACGAAACCAACGTGCTTTACATTTGATTTTGTCAAGGTTTCCGGGCTGTGATTTAGCCACGCCGTTCGCCTTTCAAGGGGCACCTGATGCCACCAGCGCAGAGGATGGAGACTCACTTCGGCGGTCTTGAGGCTGCCGCGATCCGGGGGGCGGATGGGAGAAAGAAGTCAAGGACTTCGGGAGGACAGGTTGCGGCGTAGTTGGCAATCTGGGGTGAATAGCGACCGACAGCCAGGATCGCCTCGGTATGCTTTCTGCCGTCACGCGGCGACATCTGTCCACTTAAAACCAGAATCCGGGGGACCAGCAGGGCATTGATATAAGGGATGGCATGATCCCGGCAGAACCCGGCCCCTTTGCCGTCGTCGATGATGACAAAATCCGCCGCGCCCTGCAAAAAGGCGCCGATGGTATCCCGCTCGCCCCGTCCAAGGGTCGGCAGACCGTCCACATCCGCCGGCTTCGATGCCAGGATCACGATGGCGCCAGCCGATCGAAGTGATTCCACCAGTCTTGCCCCGGGATATCCCGGCCGGGTCGTTTCATCCAGCACCGACGGGGTCATGACGATACGGTAGACCCGGGTCAGAAGATCCAGCAGGCCTGCCTTGAAAAGCAAAATGGCCGATGAGGCATCGATGACGACCCGCCTGGGTTTTTTCGTGCCGGCTTTTTTTAGCGCCATGGTCATTTACAAACCGTTCTTTATAGGGATTGTCAAAATTCTGTTCCGTTTGAACACCTGCCACTTGCTGGCCGTTGACAATGCCTCGTCAGGCCGGTTGACGCTGACAATCCCTATAATAAATGAAAGTCGATACTGCCGATCCAGGCATCACAGTCTCGCGAAAAACTAATTAACAAACTGATTATATTAAAATAAATTGGAATTCTAAAAAGATTTTATCTTTGTTTCAATCCATTGAATACCGCCAGAAGAATTCGAAACAAAATATTTATAGCATTTGAGTCTTTCAATTTTGACTCACACCGAGTTTAAAGGTGAGGGCCGTCTATTGACCTGTATCGGAACGTATTTCTGACAAATGCTATAACCACGGAGATCACGGAGCACACTGAGAATTATACTTGATATTGGCCTTTTGTCTCCGTGCTCGCTGTGTACTCCGTGGTAGATTTAAATTCCTGATTATTTCTATCTTAACACGGCAAGCTAAGGGGGAATTAAGCCCGACAGCTTTCGCAACCCCTATCGCTCATCAATTTTAATCTGTGTAATCTGCGAAATCTGCGGATTAGGTAAATAGCGCCGTGCTGATGTAGCGCTCCCCCGTACTGGGAAGGATTACCGCGATCCGCTTGCCCTTGTTCTCCGGCCGCCGTGCGATTTCCATGGCCGCCCAGACAGCAGCGCCCGAGGAGATGCCGCAGAGAATCCCTTCGGTTTTTGCCAGGGCCCGGGCCGTTTCAAAGGCCTGGTCGTCGGGCACGGTTACGATTTCGTCAATAATGGAGGTATCCAAAACGTCGGGGATAAAACCGGCGCCGATCCCCTGAATCTTGTGGGGTCCCTTGGCGCCTCCGGAAAGCACCGGAGAACCGGTCGGCTCCACGGCCACGGCCTTAAAGTCCGGGTTGCGCGTCTTGAGTGCCTGGGCCACGCCGGTAATGGTGCCGCCGGTCCCCACACCGGAGACGATCATGTCGATCCGGCCGTCTGTATCTTTCCAGAGCTCCTCGGCCGTGGTCTCCCGGTGGGCCCGGGGGTTGGCCGGGTTGGCAAACTGATTGGGCATAAAGGCGTTTTGCGACCCGGCAACAATGGTCTCCGCCTTGGCAATGGCCCCGGGCATGCCTTCGGCGCCGGGGGTTAACACCAGTTCGGCGCCCAGATGCCGAAGCAGTTTCTGGCGCTCCACGCTCATGGTGTCGGGCATGACCAGGGTGATTCGGTACCCCTTGGCCGCACAGATAAAGGCCAGGCCGATCCCTGTGTTACCACTGGTCGGCTCCACAATCAGGGTATCGGCGCCCAGCCGGCCATCGGATTCAGCCGCGGCGATCATGGCCGCGGCGATCCGGTCCTTGACGCTGCCCAGGGGGTTGAAGAACTCCAGTTTGGCCAGAATCTCCGCTTCAATCCCCGCTGCCAGACGGTTGATACGCACCAGTGGGGTTCTCCCGACGGTCTCGATGGCGTTGTTGAATAATGTCATGGGTTTGTCCTTTCAGAGTATCTTTGCCGCGCAAACGCATGCGCTTGGAAAAAGTTACCGACATGCCAATTTTTAATTTTCCATGAAGCGCTTAGGGCGGCATAGCCGCAACCAATATGTGGTTCACCGCGAAGCCGCAAAGATCGCAAAGTTTTTGTACAGGATACCAGGATATCCAGGATTGATTTGTTCGGCCGATCCCCTACGAAAAAACCGCCGTAGGCGCTCCGGCCGAACAAATGGTGCCATGCCCTTCGGGCAGGTGCTGAACCGTACCAGACTTGGTGCCATGTCAGAAGCCCCAAATCCTGTGTACGTCTTCATGCTTTTCATGTCCTTCATGGTGAAAAATGGATTTTTTGTGAGATCATCTGGCTTATTTGTAAATCAGACGCGGCACTTCCATGAGCACCCGCGTACCGGGCGGAACCGATTCGGTGAGCCAGACGTTGCCGCCGATCACCGCCCCGGCGCCGATCACCGTATCGCCGCCCAAAATGGTGGCGCCTGAATAGATAATCACATCGTCTTCGATGGTCGGATGCCGCTTTTTCCCGCGCAGGGCCTCGCCGGCATCCCGGGGCAAGGAGAGGGCGCCCAGGGTCACGCCCTGGTAGATCCGAACGTTTTCTCCGATCAACGTGGACTCCCCGATCACCACCCCGGTGCCGTGGTCGATGACGAACCGCTGGCCGATCCGGGCGCCGGGATGGATGTCGATGCCGGTAACGCTGTGGGCATGCTCGGTCATGACCCGGGGCAACAGCGGCACCCCCAGTTCGAAAAGCCGATGGGCGACCCGGAAAACCGTCATGGCGTATATTCCCGGATAGCTGAAAATGATCTCGTCGTGGCTTTTTGCCGCCGGGTCGCCGTCGTAAACCGCCCGAACGTCGGAGGCCAGGACCTTTCGAATGTCCGGAACCGATTCCAGCAAGGCCAGGGCCACCTCGTGCCCCTGCTCCTCGCAGTGGCTGCACGAGAGCCCGTAACGAAAGCAGTCATGTCTTACGGTATGGGTGATTTGCTCGGACAGCAGGTCGTAGAGATGGGTCACCGTTCGTCCGATGCTGTACTTGAGGTTGACCGGATCGACCTTTTCCGATGAAAAATATCCGGGGAAGAGGATCTCCCGGAACTTGTCGATGATCTCGGTCACCCGCCCTTCCGAAGAAATCGGTTCGGAATCGATGTGGGTGTAGCATGATTCGTCGTCACAGTGGGCGATGATGGCCTCGGCGATCTCCGGCAGTCGCGCCTTGTATTGGGCACAGGCGGCCGCATCGGCCTTGCAGGCATCGGTGGTCTGGTTTTTCGGGTCGTCCATAATCGAGCCTCCGTTGTCTTGGGTCACCATGGCGTAGGTTCGCTTTTTCTTCCCACTCCCTTTTTGACGCGTGGAAGCAAGGTTCCTTACAGAGTTCGATGCGCGGAAGGCAGGTGCAATGGAAAATAAAGCCGTATGTTTCAACTGGTCAAGTTAACTCCCGCGTCCGATGTTGTCAAAAACATCGGACCGAAACGGCCCCCTGTCCCCGGAAATCATTGTGGCACATCGGTGGAAAACGTCTCTCCCCCCGAAACCGTTCGGAAGGAACCGGGTGAAGACCCAACACGCATGGTGTCTTTTTCTGTGGCGGCAGCACAAACCAGGGCAGCAAGTGCGGGGGAAAGAAGTCCCTTGACAACCGGCCTGTTGGCGATAAGATAAGAATTAAGCAAAAGGGTACCCAATGGCGCGGCGGCCGGTCAATCTCTTTTGACAATTTCCCTTCAGGATCTCACCCCTTTTTTACGCTGGCGCCTGGTATGCCCATGTCACACCCGGTTTTATAAAGGCTGTTTCCCCTCACCGATTCGAGACACAAAATGAAAAAATACCTGGTCGGGATCATTCTCGTGACCGTCGGCGTCGTCATCGCCTTTCCCCTGTTCAGCATCAGCTATTACACCATGGTCCGCACCTCGACCCCCCAGTTCTGCGCCTCCTGCCACGAAATCGAATTCGCTTACAATACCTGGAAGACCTCCACCCATGTCAACAATGCCCACGGATTCGTGGCCGACTGTATGGACTGCCACCTGCCTGCCCCCCACGACACCTTGAATTTCTTCTACGCCAAGACCATGCACGGGATTAAGGACGTCTTCGTTCATTTTGCCTCCAGCCAGCCCTACGACCATGAAAAGAACCGCCAAACAGCGTATGCGTCCTTCAAGAACGAGCAGTGCCAGAAATGCCACCGGAACCTGCTGAACATTCCCAATAAACGCGGTGCCATGCTGGCCCACCGGTCCGTGGTCTATCCCCGGCCCGGATACGAAAAGAGATGCGTGGACTGTCATCGAAATCTGGTCCACAACCCGACCGGGCAATACCGGTATAAGCAGTATCAGCGCTCCTACCGGGGGCTGGGTCTTTAACAATCGCCCAATATCTCCGACCCGGCCACAGGGCCGGGTTTGTAAGGTGAAAAACAACCATTGAAGGGGGGAACCGATGAAAAGGGGAGCATTGACTTTCGCATGTCTGTTGGGCATCGCCTGCCTTGTGGCTGTCGCGACCCGGGTCACCCACGCCCAACCGGCCGGCAACCAGCCGGTGGAAAAAACGTTTCGCGTTGAACGCAGCATGCCCAAAGAGGCGGTGGCCTGCATTCAGTGCCACAAACAGGAGCATCCGGGACTCTTTGCCGACTGGGCCAAAAGCCGCCATGCCAGCGCCAACATCACCTGTTATGACTGCCATGTGGCCGACGCCACCGACCCGGACGTCAGCCAGGCGCATTTCAAGCAGTACCAGCGCTCGGACACCGATTTTGGTACGGCCGAATACAAGGTGCCCATCACCGCCGTGGTTACCCCCAAGGACTGCTCCCGGTGCCACCCGGACGAGGCCAAGCAGTACGCCATGAGCAAGCACGCCAACACCATGGAGATCATCTGGAAAATCGATCCCTGGCTCAACAAGGGGATGAACAGTGATGTCGAAAGGACAGCCGGTTGTTACCACTGCCATGGTACCGTGCTCAAGATGACGGACGGCAAACTCGATCCGGCCACCTGGCCCAATGTCGGGGTCGGCCGCATTAACATGGACGGCAGCATGGGGAGCTGCACCAGTTGCCATACCCGGCACATGTTCTCCGTCATGGAAGCGCGCAAGCCCGAAGCCTGTGGCCAGTGCCACCTGGGCCCGGACCATCCCCAGATCGAAATCTTCATGGAATCCAAGCACGGCGACATCTACACGGCCCACGGCGACGATTATAACTGGACGGCCGCACCGGGCACCTGGACCCCGGGGGTGGACTTCCGCGGTCCCACCTGCGCCTCCTGTCACATGTCAGGCGCCGGGACCGTCATGACCAGCCACGATGTCACCGAGCGGCTATCCTGGGAACTCCAGGCCCCGTTCACCATCCGACCCGAAAATTTCAAACCCTTTCCGGCCAAGGTCAATTGGCAGACGGAACGCGACAAAATGAAGGAAGTCTGCACCCAGTGCCATGGGAAGACCTGGGTGGACGCCCACTATGTCAAACTCGACCGGGTGGTGACCGAGTACAACGACGTCTACTTCACTCCGGCCAAGAAGATGCTCGACGACCTCTACGCCAAGAAACTGCTGGACAATACACGTTTCTTTGACGAGCGCCTTGAGGTGGAATACTACGAACTGTGGCACCACGAAGGGCGCCGTGCCCGCATGGGAACAGCCATGATGGCGCCCGACTACGCCTGGTGGCACGGCTTCTACGAATGCAAGAAACGGTTCAACAATTACATGGAAGAATCTCGCGATTTGATCCAGCATAACAAGAAGGCCTACAAGGCCGAAGATTACCCCAATGCCACGGGGAGTACCGAAAAGCCGAAAGAAGTGTTCGGCAATTAGCCCCGGAGTCCCTTCGGGCCCAAAGCCAGAAGCCCCCCTCCTTCCAAACAAAACCCTGCGCCGGATTGCGGCGCAGGGTTTCTTTTTCCGTACGGTCACCCGGCTCACGCCCAGCAACCGGGCCACTTCATTTGACAACCTCCCTGAAATATCCTAATACGCCAATGTCTGGACCAGCATTCTCGCCTGGCCCGCGCCCCTTAGGTGAGTACCGACCCATGCGCACACAAACCAGACTCAATCCCTTGTCCCTGCCCATCGCTTTTTTCGGTGCGGTGATCGCTGCCGGGACCATTGCGCTGCATCTCGATGTCAGCACCGCAGGCGGAGCCGTCTCCTGGATCGACGCCCTGTTCACCGCCACCTCAGCCACCTGTGTCACCGGCCTGGCGGTGGTGGACACCGGCGGCCGGTTTTCGATTTTCGGCCAGGGCGCCATTCTGACCATGATCCAACTCGGCGGCCTGGGCATCATGACCTATACCAGCCTGATTTTCTATCTGCTCCACCGCCGCATCAGCCTCACCGATCGAATCGCCGTGGCCCAGGGCCTGTTGCATGACATGTCCTTTAACCTGGGGCGGTTTCTCATGGGGATTACCGCCTGGACCCTGATCATCGAGGCGGTGGCTGCCGCGGCCCTTCACGGCATGGCCCCGGAACGGTTTTCAGGATTTTCAGCCGTTTTCCACGCTGTTTCGGCTTTTTGTAACGCCGGCTTTTCGCTTTTTCCCGACAGCCTCATGGGATTTCAAACCGACTGGGGCATCAACGCCGTGTTTATGGTCCTGATCGTTTCCGGCGGCATCGGCTTTTCGGTTCTGATGGAGATGGCCGGCCGCTTCCGCAACCGCATGATTCGCCGGTGGCAAAAGCCCCGGCAAAAGCGTCCCATGAGCTGGTACAGCCTCCTGGTGCTGCGCACCACGGCCTTTTTGATTGTTGCCGGGTGGATGGCCCTCTTTCTGGCAGAGTACATCGGGTATCCGCGCGACCTTCCCGGATCAACGGAGCTGCTCACCGCCTTGTTCCAGTCGGTCACCTGCCGGACAGCCGGATTCAACACCCTGGACATCGGTCGAATGACCAATGTCTCACTGCTGGTCATGATGCTTCTGATGTTCGTGGGCGGGGCGCCGGGATCCTGCGCCGGGGGGATCAAGATCACGACCTTTCGGGCCCTCGGGGCCTTTGTCATCGCCCATGTCAAGGGGCGCCGGCAGGCGGTCATCGGCCGGTTCGCCCTGGACCGACGAACCGTCAACAAGGCCTTGTCCCTGCTGACCTTTTCCGTGCTGATCGTTCTGGCGGCGACTCTGGTGCTCAACATCACCGAGGGTGGTGAGGTTCCCCATCCTCTGGCCCGGGGGCTGTTTCTTGACATTCTCTTTGAGGTGGTGTCGGCTTTCGGCACCGTGGGGCTCAGCACGGGCCTGACCCCCCACCTCACCGTCGCCGGAAAACTGATCATTGCGGCAATGATGTTCGTCGGCCGGCTCGGCCCAATTCTCATCGTGGCCGCACTGGCGAGCTATCAGTCCGAATACCGGTACCGCTGGCCCGAGGAAAGCATGCTGGTGGGATAACAAGTTAGGAGGTTAGCCGTGGCAAAAAAACTGACGATCGGCGTAATCGGTCTGGGAAAATTCGGATTCCGTTTCGGCCAGACCCTGGTCGAGTTGGGACAGGAGGTCCTGGGTATCGACAGTCGCCCGGAACAGGTGCGACGGGCACAGTCGTTGCTGACCCAGGTGTACGAGGCCGATGCCATGGATGTCGGTGCCCTGAAACAGCTCGGTTTCCCGGACATGACCCACGTTCTCGTCAGCGTCGGCAGCGCCATTACCGCCAGTTCCATGCTGGCCATGCACCTCATCGAAATGGGGGTCGATAAGGTCTGGGTCAAGGCCGTGGACAATGACCATGCGCGGCTGCTCAAGCGCATCGGCGTCGAGCACGTTATCCTGCCCGAAGATATGGCCGCGCGGCAACTGGCTCACCGCCTGGCCACGCCGGGGTTCATTGAATACCTTCCCTTTGACAAAGGCGTTGCCCTCAAGGAGCTGATTGTGGAAAAATGGGGTGGCCAAAGCCTGCGACAGATTGACCTGACCAACCAATTCAAGGTCCAGGTCATCGCCGTGAAAAAGCCAGTCGACAAGGAATTTCGTTATATCCCTGGAGCTGATGACCTGCTTGAAACCGGTGACCGGCTCGTGGTGCTCGGTCGCACCGAACGGCTGGCCAAGCTCGTCTCCTGATTGACACCCTGCTGGGTTTCCATTATATCGCATCCCATGATCAGCATCGAAAACTTAAGCAAAGGCTATGGGGGGCAGGTTCTTTTCGACCGGGCCAGCTTCCAGATCGGATCCCGGGAACGGGTGGGCCTCGTGGGTCGCAACGGCCACGGCAAAACCACCCTGCTGCGCCTCATCACGGGCGCCGAGACCGCAGACGACGGTTCGGTCACCGTACCGAAAAACTACCGCATTGGTTATGTGCAGCAGCACCTGACGTTCAGCCGACCGACGGTGCTGGAAGAGGGCATGACCGGCCTGGTGGAAGCGGAAAAGGACCACTCCTGGAAGGTGGAAAAGATCCTGGTGGGCCTCGGGTTCAGCGAGGCGGACATGAGCCGTGCCCCCGAAGAGTTTTCCGGCGGCTATCAGGTCCGTCTCAACCTGGCCAAGGTGCTGGTCAGCGAACCGGACCTGCTGCTGCTGGATGAGCCGACCAATTACCTGGACATTACCTCCATCCGCTGGATCATTCGGTTCCTAAACGCCTGGCCCCGGGAACTGCTCCTGATCACCCACGATCGGGGGTTTATGGACCAGGTGGTGACGCACGTGGTCGGCATCCACCGGCAAAAGGTGCGAAAGGTGTCCGGGAACACCGAAAAATACTATTCCCAACTGGCCCAGGACGAGGAAGTCTACGAAAAAACCCGTCTCAATGACCAGCGAAAACGCAAGGAGATCGAGTTGTTCATCTCCCGGTTCCGGGCCAAGGCCCGGCTGGCCAACCTGGTCCAGTCCCGGGTCAAGACCCTGGCCAAGATGGAGAAAAAAGACAAGCTCCAGGCGATGGACACCCTCGACTTTTCCTTCAGAACCAAGCCTTTTTCCGCCAAACACGTCATGCGCACCGACGAGCTCACCTTTGGCTACGATCCGGCCGCGCCGCTGATTCAAAACCTGGACTTCAGCCTCAACGCCGGCGACCGAATCGGGATCATCGGAAACAATGGCCGGGGAAAGACCACCCTGCTCAAGCTTTTGGCCGGTGACCTGAAGCCCGATTCGGGCGAGGTGGCTTATAATCCCAACGTGGAAATCGGCTTTTTCGAGCAGACCAACGTCCAGAGCCTGGTCGATGAACGCACCGTGGAAGAGGAGATCCTCTATGCCCACCCGGAGACGGATCGCCAGCAGGCCCGCAACATTGCCGGCGCCATGATGTTTTCCGGCGACGATGCCCTCAAGCGGGTCAGTGTGCTTTCCGGTGGAGAGAAAAGCCGGGTCATGCTGGGCAAACTCCTGGTCACGCCGGTCAACCTGCTGCTGCTGGACGAACCGACCAACCACCTGGACATGGATGCCTGCGACGCCATGCTGGCGGCCATTGACAGTTTCGACGGAACGGTGATCATGGTCACCCACAATGAACTGTTCCTTCAGGCCCTGGCCCAGCGCCTCGTCATCTTCCAGCAAGATGGGGTCCACGTGTTCGAAGGGGGATACCAAGACTTTCTGGACCGATGGGGATGGGAAGAAGAAGGCGGCGGCTTCGGGTCGCCGCGAAAAAAAAAAGTCCCTCCGATCGAAACAGCGGTCGAAAAGGACGAAGATCCAGCCGAAAAAGCGGAAACCCGGCTGAAAATCAGCAAAAAGGAGATGCGCCAGATGCGCTCGGCCCTGGTGGCCGACCGATCCCGGGCACTGAAACCCCTGGCAAAAAAGATCACCGACCTGGAAGGCCGCATCGAAACCGGCGAAACCGAGCTGGCAAGGCTCAACCAAGAGATGGTGGTGGCCGCGGGAAAAAGTGAAGGCAGCCGCATCTCGGCCCTGTCCCGGGACATTCACCGATGCCAGACCGGCATCGACCGGCTCTTTGACGAACTGGAGACGGTCAGCGAAGACCACGATCGGCGGCGGGCCGACTTGGACGAAAAACTTGCCGCCCTGGAATCCGAAGACGGATAGTCGGGCCGATCGATCCATGGTGCGGCATCAAGGCAGATATAAAAGTCGTGAAAACCACAAAGACACAAAGCCCACAAAGAAAAAGAACTTCCCTTAAAATTCCCACCTTTGTGACCTTCGTGCCTTTGGTGAACCAAACGCCAAAAACAGATACGGAGATCCCGTGAACAGAAAACAGAAAATCGTCGTCTTTGAGCAAAACGGCAGCGGTCAGAGCAAAATTGCTGGGATTCTAAAATTCGGCCGGGATCGCTTTGTCATCAAAACCATTTCCATCGACGTTCCCGTGCCGGCCATGATCGAAGACGGCCGTGAATACCTTCCCCAAGAGATCGACGCCGATCTGGTTCTCGATTACCTTAAGCACCCGGACCTTTGCCATGACCTGGCCCTGATCTGCCGCGAAAAAGGGATTCCCATTGTGGCGTCCCGGAAAAAGACCCGCCTGGAAGGGGCCATCACACCGCCGACCTGCTGCGGCCTTTCGAAAATGGAGCGCCTCGGCGAATACGGAAGACAATTCGGCGCACCGGAATTTGAGGTCGCCCTGGAAAACGGCAGGGTTCAACGGATCGACATTCTTCGCGGGGCCCCCTGCGGCGCCACCTGGGAGGCGGCAAAAAAGGTGACCGGCATGACCGTGGATGAAGCGATCATCCGAATGGGACTGGAAACCCAGTTTTTCTGCTCGGCCGACGGCGCGGACTGGGACCCCATCGGCGGAAAAAGCCCCATCCATTTCGCTGGTGACATTCACGCTGCGGCCCTGGAAAAAGCGGTGAAAAATGTCCGGGAATCTTAGCCCCCATTCACGATCCCAGCGCCCTGGCCCCCTTTTCCAAACGGATCATGGCCGACAACCGGGAGAATCCCGGCGTGATCAGCTACCGGACCAAGGGAACCGCGGCCATGGTGGAAGTGGCCAACAAACACCATGCCTTTCCCACCCGGTACTGGTCCCTAGGGTCACTACGAGAACTGGGCGTCCAATCGAAGAAATCGCCCACTTAAACGACCTCTGCGACCGGCTGGGGATGGACACCATCACAGCGGGCAACCTTTGCGCTTTTGCTATCGAGGCCAAACGGAGAGGGCGCATCGACTTTAACATCGACTGCGGCCAGGTGGATGCCATCGCCGGACTGCTTGGCCTGATCGCCTCAAGGGAGGGTATCGGAGACGTGCTGGCCCGGGGCATTCGTCATGCGGCCGCCGCCTGGGACCTGGAGGATCTGGCCATCCATGTGAAGGGGATGGAGCCGCCCGGCTACGACCCCCGGGCTCTGAAGGGGATGGGGCTGGCCTACGCCATCACCGAGGAAGAACTTGCATCAATGCGCGCCGATTACTACCGGCTGAGCGGATGGGACGCATCGGGATAGTCTTTGAGTTCAAGAGTTCTATGCATCCTGGGAATGCCGCCGACCCTGGAAGTGGTCGGGGCGTGTCGCGGCTGTCGGCACCGCGGAGGGGATGCATCGGCCGGCCTTCGGCGGCCTTATGGGCCTGATATGGCCGGCTTCGACCTGCTTTCAAGAATGCCCGTTATCAAGGGAATCATCAGAAAACACATTACAAAGCCGACTACGGCGTTCCATCCGGCCTTCTGGAAGGCGAATCCCGCGCCCGTGATCCCGATCCACCCGCCGGCATAGTAAAACAACACGTAAAGGGCATTGGCCTTTCCATGGCTCCCGGAGAGCTTCTGGTTCAGCAGCCCCACGGCCACGGCATGGATGGTGAAAAATCCGGCACAGACCCCCAACAGTCCGACAATCACGGCAACCACCGAGGGGATCAGCAGCAGCGCCAGGGACAGGCCGAGAACGAAGGTTCCGGCCATCAGGGCGTTTCCGCCGCCAAAGCGGTTGCTGATCCTTCCGGCCAGCGGTCCCAGGAATATCCCTAGCACATAGACCAGGTAGATCAGGGTAATCAGCTCGGTGGAGAATTGAAACGGAACACCGGCCAGCCGGTATGGCAGGAAATTGAATACCGGGGAGAAGATCAGCAGACCGCCGGCGCCGCAGAAATAGACCGGCAGCAGGTCCCTTCGCTTCAACAAGGATAAATAGCCGTCGCCTGTTTTCCCCGAGGTGGTTTTCTTCACCGGCGCTCGGGGCAGTGCCATTAGCGCCAACAGGGTTGCCGTCAAAATCAATACAGACGCGGATATGAACGCATAGCGCCAATGAAAGGGCGGATGAATCCAGCCGCCCAGCAAGCGCCCTCCCAACCCGCCAAGAACCGTGGCGGACACATAGGAGCCCATAACGACGCTGAGCCGCCTTACGGGAAGGGTTCGGGCCAGCCAGGCGGCCAGGCTGGTGGTCAGCGCCGGGATAAACAAGCCTTGGAACAGGCGGGCCCCCACCAAAACGCTGAAATTATGGGTCAGGGCCGAGACAAGCCCGCCCGCTGCCACGCAGACGCCTCCCACAAGAATAATGGGATGAATGGAAACCCGGTCTGATAAATATCCGAAAAAAAGATTCGACAGGACAATGCCCAGAATCACGGCCGATACGGTCAAGGAAACCTGTACCGGGGTTACCCCGAATTCTTCCTGGAGCACCGGCAGAATCGGTTGCGTGATATAGATATTGGTAAAGGATGCCGATACCAGCGCAAATACGGCAAACTGCAGTTTGAAGATCCCTTTTTCCAATTTTATCAAGTCCCGGACACATGAGGGAAGAAGCGAATTGCAGATATGACAAGGCACTCTTTCGGCCCGCTGTTAGGCCCCTTGATCTTCAGATCCGCAGGGAGAAAAAAATAAGGATGGACACCCTCATCGATCCGCAAGCATCGCTCGGTTTCGCGGCGTCACGGATCGTCATTCGTCCCAGAGGCCCGACACCGTGTAAGAGCTGCCCTCAACGGCGAAAAAATCGCCACCGACATAACGTCGGTGCCGATCGAGTCCGGTGATCGCCTCCATGTCCTCTTGGGTGAGCGACACCTCTGCGCCGGCCAGATTCTGGACCATCCGTTCCGGGTTGACCGACTTGGGAATCACCACCGTCCCCCGCTGGATCGCCCAGGCAATGAGCACCTGGGCCGGGGAGACCCCCCGCCGCTGTGCAATGGTCCCAATGGTGGGATCGGCCAACAGGACGGGCTCGTCAGCGGCCTTTAGCCCGGCGGGCCGGTCCCCCGATCCCAGCGGCGAGTAGGCGGTCAGGTAAACACCATTTTCCCTGCAGAAATCGACCATGGCGGCCTGTTGCAGGTAAGGATGGAGCTCAATCTGATTCATCGCCGGCTTCAGCCGCGCACCGTCGATCAGGGACCGGAGCTTGGGAATACTGAAGTTGCAGACGCCAATGTGCCGGCACAGGCCCTTGTCCACCAGGGCTTCCATGGCTGTCCAGGTTTTGGAAGACGGCAGATCCGCCAGGGCAATCGTTTCCGAAGCCGAGCTGGGAAACTGAACGCCCTTTTTGAAAGCGACCGGCCAATGAATCAGGTGCAGATCCAGATAATCCAGCTGCAGATCCCCAAGGGTCTTTTCCAGGGCGGCCTGAACGTCCTCGGGTCCATGGGCATCGTTCCACAGCTTGGAAGTGACCCACATCTCTTCCCGGGTCACGACCCCCTCACGGAAGGACTCGGACAGGGCCTGGCCGACTTCGGGTTCGTTTCCATAAATAGGCGCGCAATCGATGTGCCGGTAGCCTATGCGAACGGCCTCTTTCACGGCCCCGTAAACGTCGCCGGGGTTTGACTTCCAGGTTCCCAATCCCAGAATGGGCATCCGGTCACCGTTTTCAAAATGGAGGGTTTTCATTGTTTTTTCCTTTGGTTTGTCCATAGGGTTGATGCATTCGTGAAAAGTCGTTTAAGACCTCAAAGGCACAACGCACACAAAGAACAAAGGTTCTAAATTCAGATTTTTTACATGGCCATCAAGGATTTGAAATAAGCGGGAACCTTTGTCTCAAAGGTCATCGTCTCTTTTGTATAGGGGTGCGATATCGTAATGGAGGTTGCATGGAGTGCAAGCCTCTTAACCCCCTTTTCCTTTATGCCATACTTGTCATCTCCAGCAACCGGACACCCTTTTTCCGAAAAATGGACCCGGATCTGATTTTTCCTTCCCGTGAGCAAATCGACTTCAAGAAGACTGTAACGTTTTGATTCTTTCAAAACTTTATACCCGGTTTTGGAATGCTTGCCTTTCTTGGGGTCATCAACGGAGTACATTTTGCGGGCACTGTTTTCCGCCAGGTATGACGTAATTGTCCCCTCTTTCTCTGGCAATATTCCCGTTACAACGGCACAATATATCTTCTTAAATCCCTGCCACCCTTCCTGAAGATAGCGCTTGGCATTTATGTTTTTAGCAAAAACAAGAATGCCGGAGGTATCTCGATCCAGACGATGTACGATAAATATTCGGCGTTTTGATTTTTGGTTCCCTTTCCGCACGTAATTATTCAAAAGAAAATACGCTGTATTCTCTTTTACCTTGTCATTGCTAACGGTTAAGAGGCCACTCGTTTTGTCCACAACTAAAATATCATGGTCTTCATGGATTATAGAAAGCCCCTTGGGCTGATACCTTTTTGGGGAGCTTTTAAACTTTTTATGGTTTTCATTCATTGCATTTCCTTGAAAAAGAAATTTCACTGTTATGATTTACGAATTTATTATCTATAACCGATAAAAAACAACCTTTTGAATGGCAAAATGACCTTCCCATTTTTTTGTATTGGATACGCTTTTTTTATTTCTTCTAATACCGCCCCTTCAAATACTTCTTTATCAGCATCATTATCTATTTTTTCAAGGTAAGGCTTCAACCCGGTGCTTCTCATCATTTCTATGATTGCCCCATGACTTTCTAAAATATGCATATACTGGGTTTCCCACATTTCTATTGAGCTGAACAGCTTAGACAAGATGTCATAATAGAATGAACGATTTTCGATTGTGAAAAGACTTGAAATGCCAGCCGTTCGTTCTCTCCACCGATTCTTGTTGGCGATGTTGTTTATGATTTGTCCGAGTGACATATCCCAAAATTGTGGTATCTGTATGGCAACAATACCACGATCAGAGAGAAAGGAATAAAATCTCATTAACAACGCTTCATGGTTTGGTATCCATTGTATGGCTGCATTTGAAAAAACAATGTCGAATTTTATTTCGGGCTCATAGGATGTTGCATCTGCTATTACCCACTCTTGATTGGGGTAATCCTGCCTTGCTTTTTGGATCATTGCTGCCGAGCTATCAATTCCAATGATTTTAGACTTGGGCCACCGATTGACTAAAACCCGAGTACTGTTTCCCGGGCCGCAGCCAATATCGATGATTGATTTTGGTTCAACTTGCGCAATTCTATAAATCAAATCAATGGAAGGCTGGGTCCGTTCCGAGTTGAATCGCATATAGAGATCTGGTTTCCAGTCGGTCAACATCGCCTCCTTGTTCACTTTGTGTGCTCCTGTATATCCTATCAGAAAATCAGGTTGACTGGCAGGATTTGTTGCCTGTCGGCGAAATTGGACCCGGCTGTAATGGCATACCCCTAGTCATGTGTTCATCAACACGATGCCACATCCTGCCCGGTTCACCGGAAACGGTCGACCCCTACCCATCCTGCAGGTCCTGCCGGAGAGCGTTTGGAATCTTTAGCCAGGAATCCGACACCGATTATTTAAAAAGATACCGGCAGATCATGTCGGCCAAACCGGACAGCAGTCGATCTTCCTCGATTTGGGTTTCACCGAAAATTTTCGTGGAATGGACGATCTCTTCAGACGCCGCCATGACGATATGGGCCGCGGCCTCAATGTCGGTTACCCGAAGTCTGGCCTTGAAAGAATCAAGAAGCGCTGCAAAGTCGGTGCGAAAACTCTCATGGAACACATCGTGGAGTTGTGCCACTTCGGGATCGGAATACCGCATGGCCTCGGCCTCCCGGTGAAAGTCCGGTGACAGGTCATGGGCTTTGTAGAGGGCTTTGATCAGAAGATAAATGGCTTCATTGACCGATTCGCTGGAAAAATCAATCTCCTGCATGCGGGTCATGATCATTGCCTTGGTTGCTTCGATGTGTCGTTTGAGCACTTCTAAGAAAAGCTGTTTTTTGTCCTTGAAATAAGCGTAAAAGCTGCCGATGGCCACCCCGGCTTCGGCGGCGATCTCCTTGGAATTGGTGGCGTGATAGCCCTTTCTCGAAAATAGCGCCTGGGCCGCATCGATAATCCGCTGCCTGGTTTCGATTCCGCGCTTCTGTCTCGGTTTCCGTACCGGTTGAACAGCTTCAGCCATATATAACCCTCCATTATTGCAATGATTCATAGGGAATCACCATGAGCTTGTCAAGAAAATACGAACCATAGTTCATTTTTCTCTTGACAACATGAACCACGGTTCGTATTTTGTCAATCATGAACTATAGTTCATGTTTTTATGGCAACCCATTTTATTCCATATCAAGCAAAATACCGAAGGAGACACCATGGGACCTCATGTTTGCAGCTGGCGAATCGGCTTTTTCCTGGACAATGCCCTGCGTCGGATAGTCCATGATCCGGAAAAAATCCTTGGCGATCTTGTGGGCGCGGGCCAGACGGCCGTTGATGTCGGCTGCGGGCCCGGCTTTTTTTCCATTCCGCTGGCCCAGAGGGTCGGCGTCACCGGTGCCGTGATTGCGGCCGACCTGCAGCCGGAAATGCTGGAAAAGGTCCGGCAAAGGGCGGACCAAGCCGGCCTTAATGGTCAACTTCGCCTCCATCGCTGCCAGCCTGACCGCATCGGGCTCGAGACGCAAGCCGATTTTGCCCTGGCTTTTTACATGGTTCACGAAGTCCCGGACGCTGCCGCCTTTCTCAAGGAAATCCAAAGCCTGCTCAAGCCGGGGGGACATTTTCTGCTGGTGGAGCCCAAATTTCACGTTACGGCCAAAGCGTTCGACGCCATCACATCCAAAGCACTGGATGCCGGCCTGATCCCGGACAGGGACGTTCAAATCGCCTTGAGTCGTGCCCGCCTTTACCAAAAGACATCTGGGTGAGGCCATTTAGACAAAAATTCACATTTATGAAGTGGAAACGACGATGGGTGCCTATCCAATTAAAATCGGAATGGACCTGGACAGGGAACTGGAGCGGATCTGCAGCGAATACCGCAACCCGGGGTTGCCGTCTCTTGATCCAACGCTGCCGGTCAGTCGTCAGATTGGCGGTTGAAGACCTTCCAGACGCCAAAGGCGATCATGGCGCTGATCACCCCCTGAATGAGATTCGGCACGATTTCGGCCAGGGCGGCCTTGGCATCGGTGACACCGAAAAAGGGAATGGCCGTGGCCAGCGCCGGATAGATGAATGCCTCGAAAACAAAATACCCCCCCACCAGGATGACCACCCCCAGAGCCAAGGCAGGCAGCACCTTTCCTTTTCCTCTACCGGGTCCGGCAAGCCAGCCCATAACGCCCCCCTCCAGGGCCTTGACCACCCCCGTGGCCAGGATGAACTGGGGAAAGCCGATGGCGTCGGCCATGGCCGGGCCGATCAAACCGACCAGGACACCGGTCACCGGCCCGTAGAGCAGGGCCGCCGTCATGACAAAAGTGTCGCCCAGATTGAAATAGCCGCCGGTGGCCGGAATCGGAATACGGATGATGAAGGTTCCCACAAAGGCCAGGGTGGCAAAGGCCGCCACGATACCCACTTGGACCAGCAGTTTGACTTCCGATGATTTAGACATAACCCCCCCTGCGCACCCGCGCACTTCAATCCGAAGTTGGAATCCACGGCCTTTGGGTGTGGATTCTTTGCATAGTACACTTTCACTATAGTAATAGTACAATACGTCATAATTATATAAAAAGCAGGACACTTTTTCAACCCTATTTTAAGGCCAGAAAAGCAATTGTTCATGAAAACTTACTCAATGAGTTGCCGCCGGGGATTGCCGGGAAGGATTCCCGCGTCTTTGAGGACCGTGTAGGGGTTGTGACAACGGGGAATGTTTTTAATTCGAAGTGGGAATGCGTGGATTCTTTACGCGACCGGCTTCGATGCCTTGCGTGTACGCGTTTTCCGGTCCGGCAATTGAGAGATTTCAAGAGCCCAGAGGGGGATGAACTGAACAGCGGTGCAAATTCCGGCGGTGGCGACGTGGACCATTTCGTTGACAAGGACGAAAACCGACGGCCAGCCGGCTGACGGACCGTGGTAATGGCGCTCTTCCCGGATCACTTCGATGATACTGGGAATCACCTCAAAAACGATGTGATTGAAGACCCGAAGAAACATCAGCAGGCATTTTTCCAGGCGGCTGACCCCCTGGGGGTGTTGAAGCAGGCTTTGCTCGAACGCGCCCATGGGAATCACCGCCACCAAGCCCAGGGCCAGGGGCACCACGGTGAGCATGGTTACGCAAAGGGCGACATAGTGGGGGCTGTAGTCGGCAGGCCCGGCAGCTGCCCCCCATCCCAGCAACGACAGGAGAAAGGAGATCGCAGCGCCGCCGAAAACCACCGGCAGGGCCACCAGGGCGGCAACCGCGGCAATGGCCCCGTAAATTCGCCGGCCGGTGCAGACGGCCACCAGAATATTGACAGCCAGTCCGTAAGCGATCCAGGCCCAGGTGAGTCCGGGCAGGATAGCGGCATGGAAAATCGTCAAGGGATACCCGGTAAAGGCCGGCACGCCGGTCAGCAGAAGCAGCGCCAGTTTGGCCCGCCAGGGGGGTGCGGCGATCATGGGTGGCCCCTTCCATCAACGGAAAGGCGGATGTCAAAAGAGCCGGCCGTTTTGGCCGAAACCGACCGGTCCGAACGTGACACGGCGACGCGGCTCCGTGCCAGAGGCGTCCACCACGGCTTGTGGGAGATCAAGATCACCGGCACTCCCATTCCGTGGGCCTCGCCAATAACGGATAAGACAAAATCGATGGCTGTGCGTCGCGTGAGCCCCCAGTCCGGTTCGTCGAGAATCAGGGCACCGGGTCGGACTCCCAGCCGTGCCGCCACCAGCGCCGACTTGATGGCCAACAGGGACGTGTCGTGCCGGGCAAGCCCCCCTTGGTTACCGCTTTCAGGCACCGCTGGCGCCGAGGCCCGGCAACCATCCAGAATGCGGCCACCGATGGCCTTGGCCGCCTTTTGTTCCTGGGCGCTGCCGAAAAACTGCTCCAGAGCGTCCAGGGAACGCAGCAGGGTCTGGGTCATGACGTCCTGAAAAAGCAGTCTGGCTGATTCCGCTCCCGATGGCCCCCGGACCCGGGCCTTGCCGCTGTGGGCGGTCGTCCGGGCAAGGGCCTTGGCCACGAGGCTTTTCCCCTGCCCGTTGTTGCCCACCCAAAGGCAGGGGGAAACCAGATCGGCCTTAAAATCAGCCACGGTGGCAAAAGCGGTTTTTTCCCCAAGAAGGCCCATGGCCGGAGTCAACGGAATGCGCAGACCTTGAAGGTCGAGGAAAAAAGGAACCGATGGTGTGCTATTCAACCGAAGCACATCAGCCTCGGAAACCGGTCTCAGATCATCCTCGCCTTCGAGAGCAAAAATATTCACCTCAACATGGCGGTGGGCACAGTCTTCCAGCAGGTCGTCGAAGTGAATGCGGTTTTGCGCAGAGAGCCAGCAAAAGGGGCTGGACACGGCCATGCGGCGGCTGAAGACAGTGGCGGCCCGGGCTTTGGCCAGGGTCAACTTCACCGTCTCGCCGCCGGAAAGGGTGCGTACCGGCTGATGAAGGTTTTCGGTCAAGCCGACCCTTTCGGCAAGTTGTGCCGCGGTCATATTAAGGTCGGTACCGATCTGACAAGCCGTCCGGACAGCTGCCGACAGCACCTGCCAGGGCGTGCCAAAGGCAAGGCAATCCCTGGGGTCACTGGTAATGCAGGCCACCGGCTCACGTACAAATGCCAGGAGGTTTTCCAGGGAGATTCGCTTAAAATCGTTCCAGAATCGGGTGGGTCCCAAGTGTTTTCGGGCCACCAGGGAAAACACCCCTTCCCGGAAAGCCTCCTCGCGGTCTTCGAAGGTGGTAAAATATCGGGTGACGGCCCCCGTTACAGTCATGATGTTTTTTCCCCTGAACGAAAAGCTGAACCATCCATGATTGATGGCCATGCATAAAAATTCGAGTTTACCACACAATGGGCTCTCTTTAGCTTTCGCGGTCCCAGATGGCAAGGCGATTGTGCCTGCAACGCTTTTCCTGTCATCCGATTGGCCATAACCCCGCTTGGTCGCATCCTCCTGCCCTTTGCCCACCGGTGTAAAACCCTTTCCCATAAGACCTTGACACCAGACAGCAATATCAGTACTTTGTTCCCCGTAACCTTCGGGTTTTTCGTAGAATATTCTGATTTTCGCCAAACGGTGCAAACGGGTCAACGCAAAGGAAGCCCTTTATGAGTCCGTCCGGGACCCTGGATATCAAGGAATCCATTGCCAGCTCGGTTCGGGAGCTTTTCGATACCATGCTGGACATGGCCGTCGAGCCCCTTGCCATGGGCAGCCGACCGCCCATGGAAGGCCACAACCTGGTCGGCTCGCTCACCTTTGCCGGTGAAGTGGTCGGTTCCATCAACATTCAAGTCGATGAACCGTTCGCTCGGGCCATGACCGCCGCCATGCTCGGCATGGAGCCCGAAGAGATTGAGTCCGAAGAGGAAATCAAGGACGTCATCCGGGAAATTTGCAACATCGTTGGCGGAAACCTGAAAACCGACTTTGAAAATGCCGGCATGTCCTGCGCCATCTCCACACCGTCCATTACCGCGGGTCAGGATTTCGAGATGGAAACCCTGAACATGGACCGCTACGAATATTTCGGGTTCCAGTTCGAAACAAATACTGTTTTCGTTGAATTGGCCGTCAAGGCGGCCGACCCGGATGCCGAAGATATCAAACAGAAACTGACCGCCGTTGACCTGAAAAAATTCGGGAAACTGGACATCATCGCTTCCACCGGCGATACGGTCTTGGAATTTTTCGATGTGATGCTCTCCATGGAGGTGGATCTCTCCGATGCAACCGATTTCCCCGAGGAAATTACCGGCCGGTACATGGGGGCCATCAATTTTGCCGGTGAAGTCACCGGCACCTTGAAGATCCAGCTTAGCGAAGAGTTTGCCAAGATCATGACCGCCTCGATGCTGGGCATGCTTCAAACGGAAATTACCGAAGAGGAAATCAAGGACGTCATTGGAGAGGCCACCAACATTATTTCCGGGAACCTCAAGGCGGCCTTTAACGACTCAGGGATCAACTGTCGTATTTCTCCTCCCTCCATTACCGCAGGTCGGCAGTTCACCATGGAAACCGTCAACATGGACCGCTACGAAAGGTACGCGTTCCGTTACGACAAACACGATATCTTCGTAGAAGTCTGCATCAAGATCGATGAAAGCGTTATTACGCCTGACCGGGTGGACGCACCGACCCTGGAGGCCGACGATCCGATGCAAGCAGCTGCTCAGGGACTGGCCAGTGAAGTAACGCCCGCGGCAGCGACCGGAAATTCAGCCCAGCCGGAATCACAAACGACCGACCAAGACCCGTCAACGGCCCCGCCGGAAAAGACGGAAGATGACCGCCAGAACTTTAACCTGATCCTCGGCATTCCCCTGGAACTGACCATCGAACTGGGCCGGGCCCGAATGAAAATCGACGATTTGCTCAAACTCGGCCCCGGGTCGACCGTGGCCCTGGAAAACCTCGAGGATGAGCCCCTGGACATTTTGGCCAACGACCAACTGGTGGCCCGGGGCAAAGTGGTGGTGGAGGGTGAAAAATACGGCATCCGGATCACGGAGATCGTCAGCCCCCGCAAGCGTCTGGAGAGTATGCAGTAGGAAGGGACGGTTTTATTGGTTGGATTGGTTGGATTGGTTGGATTGGTTGGATTGGTTGGATCGGTTGGATCGGTTGGATTGGTTGGATTGGTTGGATTGGTTGGATTGGTTGGATCGGTTGGATCGGTTGGATTGGTTGGATTGGTTGGATCGGTTGGATTGGTTGGATCGGTTGGATCGGTTGAGGGTCGCCTTCGTAATGCCTGCGCTTTAGACTGCCACAATCCCACCTAAACTTAGGTTTCAGATTCCGCAACTGGAAAAAGCGTTAAGCGTATCGGGTTCAATTTTCCAACGATTTAATCAGCGGCCCGCCCTTTGGGTCCGCTGAATTTAAAGGTTGTGTGCCGGGCACGGCACACGTCTTAAAAGTGAGCCAAGCATATCAGGAGGTTGCGCAGCTTGGCAAGCCTTAGATCCAGCCAGATGGAGGCGAAGGGTGTAGCGGTAGACAACGGGGTGTCGGCGACGGTACTTCGGAAGGAAGTCGCCCTGCTGAGGCGGGGTACCGCGAAGGTACGGGGTGACGAATCACGCCTTTGGCGTGACGCAAGCGCTCCCGAGTCAGGCGTGCATTGTGGGACGAGCCTGCAACACAAGGCGAAGTCCTCTATCCATTATAGGCAATGTCCGTATACTCGGCGCTCACGTACCGAAAGACGTGTGTTTACACCCCTCAAGGGGGTACTGTACTGAGCCCCGGGAGGCCCGTTGCATCTCGGGAGCTGTTGTATGTGGTTGCCGGAGAGGGGACAGCCGGCTAACAAAATCCCCGGCATCGTCGGAAAACCGGCTCCTGACCGGCGATGAGCCAAACTCCGCTGTGGAGAGGAACACGAAACCCATGGGGTCGGCGGCAACAGATTACCTGAGTGAGCAAACCGCAAGGTGTGCCCACCATGCAGCGGGAGTCAGCAGAGGGCATAGTAGTCGACGGAAACGAGCTGGGCCTCCCAAAAAGGGAGAGTATGCCCGGAGGTCTCACCCCGGCAAAGGCCTGAACGGTGCCCGGACCGAATGGTACGGGTAAATGATCGTGGCTGCCAAAGAGTATGTTCTTGCCGGCATATTGCAGCAGTGGCTGAAATGTCGGTAGCGTCGTGCTTGAATAGAGCCCGGCAGGCAATGGTTTTATCGTTGCCTGCTCTGATCAGCCGACCTGTCCGGCGTAGCCGAAGGCGAAGACGGAATCGCCGGATACGCGATCCGTATGTCCGGTGGTGTGTGTGGGGGGGGGGCCGTGAGGTCACTCCCTATCCCTATCTGCTTCGGCTATCGGTTGGGCCATCGGATATCCAGCTTTCTTTGATTGTTTACACAATCTTGCAGGTAAAGGTTAATCAGGCTCTGGTAGGGAATACCTGTTTCTTCTGACATTGTTTTGAAATAATCAATGATATCCGGGCGAATTCTAAGCGTCACCTGCCTTTTAAGCTGCTTGGCATATGGATTTCGCCTGGATTTCATCTTGGAAAGATCATATTCTGTCTCCATGGCTTCACCTCCGGTAATGTTTGGATTCATTTTTCGTAGCTTTCCGGGCGGAGATGATCCGAATGACTGATTCACCTGCCCTGTAACAGTGGCATATCATGAGCAGGCGAATCTTTGCGCTAATTCCCAGGAGGAGAAACCGGTCCTCCCATTCGGAGTTCTCGTCGTCGTAGAACTCCACCGCCCTTTCGTCGTAAAAGACACTCGCCGCTTCCTCAAATGAAACGCCATGTTTGGCCATATTGGCCTTGGATTTATTTGGGTCCCATTCAAAACGTAGTTCTTTCATAACGACATTGTAGTTACATTGTAGGGCGGTGTCAAGGCGTCATTTTTTGCGGCAGAACGGCCGGTATGAGATGCGCGACGTAAGAAGCGTCCTACTCAATGCCGTGGTTCGCTTTTCTCTTGATAAGTTTCATCAATTTCTTCAGCAATTGCGGCTATATCTTTATGTTTATTTCTTGCGAATTCAGCAAATATAGCTGCATCTTTTGGCTCCAGGTTTGATTCTTCAGGAGTTTCAAAATAATCTTTAAGTTTCCGCAGTGGATAGTAGATTCCATTTAGTTCATATTCAATAGCTTCATTTGCTGGCAACTCTCCACGCCTTTCCAGTTCCTGTCGAAATTGATCGTATTTGCTTAGCACAAGGTCAACGTGTGCTTTTCCCCATTCGCGATTCGCCTGTAGTTGCGAATGTGTACCTTCGAGAATTTTTGAATAATAATATCCAATTGTCGGTGGAAAGATGTTTGATATTTTCATGTCCTTAAACTCGATTCTATGATTTTCATCCCTTTGATTTAATACATCAACCATATCTTCAAGCAGTTTGACTGTGATTTGCTGTTGAGTCTCAATAGTCTTCATCAAATCAATTGTTTTGAAATATGTATGATCATCATCGGGCCTACTACTCATTAGCTGGAATCCGCCTTTGCGGATAGTAGCCCGAGAGATAAAATGTGATGTCTGCTTTGAGGCGTGACTTTGTTTCCGGGCAATTGAAGTACGAAATAGTACGTCTACGTGCCCGGCGCCTCGCATCTACGGCACCCTGTAAACGCTACCGTACGGGGATTCGAAACTTCGTATCGTTTCAACCCTGTGACAAGTTACGAAAATCCGGCTACCCGTGGTTCTCAACCATTCCTCCGTAGGCCGCAATATCCGAATTGCCGCCCTGGAGCCCGGACTGTCCAAACGGGTCACCTTCCATGCGCTCCGCCACAGCTTTGCAACCCGACTGCTGGAAAAGGGCGCCGATATCAGAACGGTTCAGGAACTGCTTGGCCACTCGGATGTGAAAACCACCATGATTTACACCCACGTGCTCAACCGCGGCGGCCTGTCCGTAAAAAGCGGTTTCAGGCCGCGAACGGCCATATATCTGAAAGGAACTGTCCGTCATTCCCGCGTAGGCGGGAATCCAGTGATTTCAAAAGAGCCTGGATGCCTGCCTGCGCAGGCATGACGCCATATATGGCTTTTCAGCCCTGAATTCATATTGTTATCGGGCGTCATCGGAAGCTACTTCCTTAGAAGCCCCCTAGACGATTCGTTTTGAACTTTCGGGTTACCGACGAACTCACTTGGTCCGAAGACCACGAATCCCTTTGGATCAGGTGCAGTACACCTTCACGATGTATTGAAAATTTACAACGCCGGTCCCTCAAAATTCACCTAGCCAGCCCTTACCAAAGTGCATTGAATCTGCTAATCTTGCCGACAACGGTTTTCACATTGAGGCGGTGTATGCCGACGTGGCCGGCAAACCCTATTCCGAGGATGCTCTCGAAATCGCCCTGGTTGCCAAAAAACATTAATCTGATCGATACTGAGTCGAATTTGAAAATCAATTTTAGGAGGTGTTGGTGAAAGAGACGAAAAAAGTGGTTGTCCGTTACTGCAGGGTCTGAGTTCACAATGGATTGCATGCCGCCCGTGTGGCGCGCTACATGAGACGTGAAGCCGGCATTGAGGTCGAGACCGATTCCGGCGGGAAAATGGGTGAATTGACCGTTTGGGTTGACGATAAGCTTGTCGGGAAGAAGGAACACTTTTTGAAATTTCCCGGAAAAGAAAAGATCCTTGCCTCTGTTCGCGAAGAACTGGGCATGGACCGTTCCGATGAGCGAAAAATGACAGGCTCGTAAGACGCTTTTTAAGACCTTGAAGGGCCATCCATATGAATGGAAACCGGATATCGCCAACAAATTGCGCACCGCTTCGCGAATGGATGAGCAGGACATGGGTGGTAAAGCATGTCATTTTGGAAAGTTTTGCCCTGAAACGTGGGCTCTTTGGACCGGCCAGGTCGGCTGGTCCAAAAAAGTCCGCGGGAGTCGGCGTGTGTCCGCGGTTAATGAAATATTATGTCACCGAAATTGTGTTTTCGTTCACTTGATTAAAATCCAAACCTGAACACGGATGGATTCGGGCTTTTACGAATCCACCCTTTTTCCCAGACCGGAGGGGGCGAATGATTGTTACTGACAAGATTGAAGAGATCGTCAATGCCGGGACGCTCAGGCCGGGGCGTCGGATCTATGTGTCTGGAAATGCTGCCACGCCTCAGGTGCTGCTCCGGCAGGTGGCGGCCGATACCGACATTACAGGCATGGAGATGATCAGCGTCCTGCTGCTGGGGGATATCGAGGCTATTTTTTCAGAGGCGTGCTGCCGTCGGATTACCCACCGGATCATTTTCAATGGACCGGCCTCCAGGGATGCGGCCAATAAGGGATGGGCCAAGTACCAGCTCATGCACCTGTCGGCGATACCCAGCCAGGTGCGTGATTACCTCAGGCCCGACGTGGCCATGATATCCGTAAGCGGTCCGGACAATGGTGGTAATTTCAGCCTCGGCACCACGGTGGAGGCGGTGATGGCAGCCGTTGATACGGTTCGAAGCCAGGGCGGCATCGTCATCGCCGAACGCAATCGGCAAATGCCGTTTGTGCTGGGGGGGACCATTCCCGGTGCCCACATTGATTATCTCCTGGACACCGATTACCCGCTGCCGGCCAGCCCGGTGAAGCCGCCCAACGAATCCGCCCGGCGCATCGGCCGACTCATTGCCGAGTTATATGTCGAAAACGGAGCCACGTTGCAGTATGGCATCGGTCAGGTCCCCGAAGCGGTCACCGATGCCATTTTAGACAAGGGGGTGAACGACCTCGGCATCCACACCGAGCTCTTTGCCGACGCCATGCGACGGCTGATCGACGCCGGGGTGGTGACCAATCGTCATACCTTTACCCAATCCAACTTTTCCATGGCTTCCATTTTCCTGGCCGGCAGCGTTGAGGGTTATGACTGGCTTGACTTTAACAGTTCGGTCCAGAGCCGCCCCTGCGACTATACCAACAGCCTTCTCAACATAGCTCAACAGCCTCAAATGATCGCCGTCAACTCCGCCATCGGCGTGGACCTTCACGGCAACATCTGGGCCGATTCCCTGCAAGCCCGAAAGATTTACAGCGGTGTCGGCGGGCAGGCCGATTTCATTCGCGGGGCCTCGCTCTCTTCGGGAGGGGTTCCCATTATCGCCATGTCATCGACCACCGCCAAGGGAATCAGCAAGATCGTGGACAAATGTCCCGAAGGGATCACCACCACGGCCATCGCCGCCGACCCGGTGGTGATCGTTACCGAGAACGGGGTTTTCGATCCCCGGGGGCTCTCTTTTTCCGAACGGGTGGTGGGCATCGCCCATCTGGCCGACCCGGCTGAACGGGACAGGCTGCTTCAAACGGTTTACGACAGCAAAGAATTTCACAATCCGACCGAGGCGCTCAAGAGCGGCCGGCCCAAGGGGTTTGTGGCCTATGATGATATTTTCACCTAAATCGGTTTTTATCGAGATCCGGCTAACAGCTGGCGGTGCTGCTGGATACTTGACGCTGGAGGCTGAATCGGACGGCCGACCGTGGACCGTAGACGGCCGACGGCGGTCAGCGGTCAGTGGTCATCCGTCAGCGAGGAGCCCTATTTTTTCATCCGGCTGTTGATGACGGCAACGACAAGTCCGGTCGTGATGACGGCACCCAGCGCGATGAAGAAGAACCAGTGTTCCCCGCGGACCACGGTGGACGGACCTTGAATGGTGTTGACCTGCACGGACCACCGATCCAGAAAGGGAATGACGGCAGTGGAGATGACGGGGATCTTGAACCTGAATGGCCGTGTAAAAAGGGCCGCAAAACCGACAAGTGATGCCAGGGCCGCGAATACGGCGTAGGTCCTCAGAAGTATTTTTCTATACATCGTCTTGGGGTTTCCTCTTCCGATTCATAAATGGCCATTTATGGATGGAAACTATCTGAGTTTCATCACTTCCAAACGCCACTTCCGCCGCTCCTCGGCATCCGGCTTGTCGGTTTCGATGATCTGCACGCTACGCAGTTCTTCACGAATGGTCAAGGTGGTCTTTGGGCCGTTGATCGTGGTCCTCGGGGTCAGGATTCCGGAGACTTTGACCGTGGCGATGCCAGGGTCCTCGGCCATTGCAGTGACCAGGGATTTCATTTCTTTATCCAACTGTTCAAGGCCATGGCTTGTGCTTTCAAGATCGGAGGTAAGGGCCGAGAGTTTTTCAGATATTTCCTCGTCCTGTGCCATGAGATCGTCCACAACAGTGTCCTGTTGCTCATTCAAGGAACAGAGGGTCGCCAGTTGTTTTTCTATTTTTTTAAATTTTGTGTTGTCGTTCTTCACCGAAGGGTCATCTCGCTGGGTTTCCAGGTCTCTGGTTTCAACCATATGCCGGTCCTGCTCTTGAGCGGCCTCGCCTAGGGCCGTGTTCACCTTTTCCCCCCGGCGTTTCAGTGCTTCGATATCGGCGGCCAACCGTTGTTTTTCCTTACTGAGAACACTGGTTTTGTTTCTGATATTTTTGACTTCAAGGTTGCGTCGATGGTCAATACCCACAACCAAGGTGCTGGGTTTGGACGCCTCCGTCCCGACATTCTTGACCTGAATCCCCTTCTTTGCGGCAATCTCCGATGCAACAATATTTCCGGCGCCCATCAGACAGCGGCCTCCGGTTTCAATATTCGATTCGAAAATTTCCCGTTCGACGATGAGATTGTCGCCTGCCGCGATACTGGATTTGTGGATGTGGCTGACCTTGAGCGTGTCTTTGCATTTGATATCCGATTCGTAGATCCCACCCATGACAACCATGTTACCGGCCACATGGACTTCAGCGCCGTGAATGTCTCCTGCTCTGAGGCTATGTCCGCTGACGCGGTATCCCTTTTGGATCGATCCGGTAACTTCTATATGGCCTTCGAAGCTGACATGGCCGGTTTCCAGGCCGATATCGCCGTCAATGCGCATCTCCTGTGCCACGGTCAGGGCGCCGTTTGCGGCCATGGTGACCATGCCGTCCTGGGTGGCCACATAGTGCTTGCCGTCTTCGGATTGCGTCGTTCCCTTTCCGCACTTGGGGACGAATTTGCTTGCGGGTGGCGGGGCGATGGCCGCGCCAAAAACATCCATTCCCGGCAAACCTTCTGTTGCCGGAATGATTTCAGCCAGGAGATCGCCTTTTTTGACCTGGGCAAGTTCGCCCCGGTCTTTCCAGTCGGTGGTTCCGTTTTCCCTTACCGTACCGATGCGCAGCGGATCGGATTCGAAAAGAAATTTTACCTCAAGGGGCCGGCCGGGCTCGGGAGCCCTTCCGCGGGCAAAGATCAGCGGTTCCTGGGATTCGCCCGCCGCCGCGACCTGCTGTTCGATTTCCGATGCATCGAGTATTCCGTATGTGATCCCCTTGTCAGCCATGAGTATTCGGATGTGATCCGGCGACATTGTCTCCGAATTTTTTCCTTCCGGAGAACAATAAACCGTCAGTTTATCTTCTGAAACAGTGATTTCGAACGCTTCTCCATTACTTTCAGGGTCAACTTCTGCTGAAGGCTCTGAGCCCTTAATGGAAGGCGATTCCTGAATTTTCAGATCTTCGGATGCTGTTTCTTTTCCGCTATCTGAGGTCGATTTCACTGTCGATGTCGCAAGGAGATCGTTCCGCTGGTCCTCGGTGATAATGCCGAGCTGAATCATGACCCGGCCGACCGGCACATGGATTTTTGTCTTATCCCATATTTCCTTCTGTTTGCGTTGTGCGCAGTCCACCCTGGCCTTCGGTGCCAGGTCTTTGTCAATGACGGCTTCGCAGAACTGGATGTCGTAGGCGGTGAACTGTCGGGTCAATCCATTGATGAAATCCCCAAGACATGCTTGACCGGCGGCATCTGGCTTTTGGCCGCCCGTTTCGTCCATTTTTTCCTGGAGACACAGCTCTTCGCGCATGTCATGAAAAAAACCGATGGTGGCGATCTCACGGGTTTCTTCGTAAACGATGGATGCGTTGATTCGCAGGGGGATGGTGTTGCCGTCGTTGCCGAGTCCGTTCGTCTGGTACCCGAAGAGCTTGCCTTTGCCGCCGTATTCGGGGCTTCTGAGCTTTTCCATCACCTGGTGGGCGCCGCCTCCCGGATAAAGGTCACAAATATTGAGATCGGTCAGTGCCTCACTGGCTTTGTAATCGAAAATTCGCGATGCGGTTTCATTAAACACCCTGATGTTCCCTTTTTTGTCCGCGGCGATAACACCGTCCGCGGCGCTGTGGATGAGGTTGAAGAGAAAAGACTTGGACAGCTCGGTCATTCGGATGGGCACATCCTTTACGGGCAGTTCCAGGCCCAGGCACACCAGAGATTCGATGGCCTCGCCTTTGTATAGGGGATAAATATAGTTGTGCAGGAGGCCTTGGGTGCCCGGTGTCCCATCCCGTCTGGGCGTGACGATCGGCCGGCCCTGTTTCAGAACCGTTTCAAGGCCGCAGTTTTCGCAGGGGGCGTCTCTCTTGAAAAAAACCGCGTAACAGGGTTTGCCCGCCATGTCACCGGTTTCCGAAAAGGCGTCATTGGTGCTTGCCGAGAGAATTTTACGGTCCGGGGCGATGACGGCAAACATTTTGCCTAATGCATTGATCGCCTTTAGAATATCAAGATGTCCGTCCACTGAAGGCGTTTTTTTTTCTCCGTCCGTCATGGTTTGCTCCGATCTCAAAAAGGCCGAACCAGGGTTGCATTTAAGTCTCTGAATTCGGTTAATATGTTTTTGCCTAAACGTTAATTGTAAGTATTTCCGAGGGGCTGGCGTCCTCTGCCGCTTCGAGGTGGGCGGCCACAAACGTCAGCTCACACGAAACCCTAGTCATGATAGTCACTTATCGGCCCAATCGTTGGATACCTTTAGGGGGTGCCTTCAGCCCGGCCCGCCAAGCCCGGTTTTTTTCCACTGAAAATCATTGTTTGCGGTGCTGATTGGAGCTCGTGGAAGTTCAAATCCGGGACGACATTGTCGCCGGCTATAATTCCTCGGGTGTGAAGGCCACCACATGGTCGATGCGGTCGGTGTCGGCCAGGAGCATGACCAGGCGGTCGATGCCCAGAGCGTTGCCAGCTGCCGCCGGCATTCGGGAAAGGGCTTCCAGGAAGGGCTCAGGCATGGGGTAGGGCGCATGGCCGCGGTTTTGACGCAGTCGGTTTTCCGCCTCGAACCGCCTGCGCTGTTCCACCGGGTCGGTGAGCTCGGAAAAGGCGTTGCACAACTCCAGGCCGCAAATGTAAAGCTCGAAACGTTCGGCGATGTGGGGGGCTCCCGGCTTTTTTCTGGCCAGGGCACCGCAGACTGCCGGATAGTCCGTCAGAAAGGTTGGCCGATCAAATCCCAGTTGTGGTTCGATGGTAAGCCCCATGATTTCGTCGAAGCTGCCCGCGGCCAGGGCCTCTCCCACCGCCGTTTTTCCGTAGCGTAAAAAAGCCTCGGAAACGGAAAGGCGTGCCCAAGGAGCGTCAAGCCCCACGGTGTTCCCTCCATAGGCCATCGTTTTGTTGGGCCCCACCGAGCGGACCACATGGCGGATCAGGGCTTCGGTCTGGGCCATCATGGCCCCATAGTCGGCATCGGCCGTATACCATTCCAACAAGGTCAATTCCGGCAGGTGCCGGCCGCCGCGTTCGCCTTTTCGAAAGCATCGGCAGATCTGGAAAATCTTCTCGAAACCGGCGGCCAAAAGCCGCTTCATGGCCAGTTCCGGCGAAGTTTGAAGATACCAGTCATCCGAGGCCTGGGCGTCGATGTGGGCCTCAGGGGCCGGCGCCGGAATCCGAACCGGGGTCTCCACCTCCAGATAGCCTTGTTTCCGGAAGAATTGCCGGATGGCCTCCATGACCCTGGACCGAAGGATAAGGTTGTTGCGGATGGTTGTTTGGCGGAAAGGCATCAATTCGATTGATAGCGTCGATAAGGTTTGTAAGGGCTGAGAGATGCGAGTCTTTAGTTCACTTTAGTCACTCCACACTTATTTGGGGCCAGTATCCCAGCCCCTTCCAGGGGCAAGCCAAAGCCTGGTCCTCTGGGCCAGGATTCTTTACTTTTGGCGGGAAAAAGGATTCGAAGATTCAAGGAGCCAGGTGTTTGAAGCCTTTCCCTTGAATCCTTGACCCCTCGGCGCCCTGAACCCTTTTCATCAAATTCGATCCCCGATGGCCGGTTTGAGTTTGCGCTCCAGGTACTTGTCAGTCGTTCGATCCTGAAGATAGGCCCGGTGGAATCGGTCGGCATCGGCGGTTTCGAACCATTGATGGCCCAAATCCTGGCAGGCCCGGCACGCCTTTCGGGGAATGTGAATGGCGAGAACGTCAAACCCCCGTCCGGCAGACGATTCGATGCGAAGCGCTCCGCTGCAATCGGGGCAAAGTCGCAATCGCTCCTTCTGGTTTTCATTGATATTGTCTGTATCGTAGAAGATCCGCCGGCTGCGGTCATGGTACTCGGCATCGCCGCGTGCCACCTGCTCCAGGTGCTGCCGCGAGTGCCAGTTGTTCATGACCCGTTCGCAGATCTGCTCGATGTAGCTGCTGATTTCCGGCCCCTGGCGGATTCGATCCGCATCGTAGTTGGGTTCGGCGACCCGGGCGTAGTCGACCCCGGCCATGGCCAGAATAATGCCCAGGTTGACGTAGGGAAGGGCGCCTTCGATGGCATAACCCCCTTCGAGCACGGCGATGTCGGGTTTAAGCAGTTCGGTCAGTTTCGCGTACCCCTGGGCCGAGAAGTTCATATTGGTGATGGGGTCGGAGAAATGGTTGTCCTGCCCGGCGGAATTGATGATCAGCTCCGGTTTGAATTCATCCAGAATAGGGAGCACTGCGTTTCGGACGGCATAGAGGATGCCCTCTTCGGAGGTGGTCGGAGGCAGCGGAATGTTAATGGTGGTGCCGATGGCCGTGGGACCGCCCAGTTCCGTGGTAAATCCGGAACCGGGATAGAGGGTACGGCCGTCTTGGTGAATGGAAATGAACAGCGTGTCCGGATCGTGCCAGTAGATGTCCTGGGTCCCGTCGCCGTGGTGGCAGTCTGTGTCCACGATGGCCACCTTGCCGATTCCGTAAGCCGCACGGAGAAACTCGATCATGACGGCCTCGATGTTGATGGCGCAAAAGCCTCGGCCGCCGTGGACCATACGCATGGCGTGATGTCCCGGAGGTCGGACCAGGGCGAAGCCCCGTTCGATGGTTTTGTTGCAGACGGCCATGCCGATGGTTTTGGCGCCGCCGGCGCTGATCAGGTGCGATTCCGTGGTCATGGCCCAGACGTCGGGGACGCAGAAATGGACCCGCTGAATGTCCTTGACGGCGACCATGTCCGGCTTGAACTCCTCGATGCCGGCAATGTCAAAGACCCCTTCCTCCAAAACCTGGTCTTGGGTATAGAGAAGACGCTCTTCGCGTTCCGGGTGGGTTGGGCTGATGGCCCAGTCAAAGGCCGGAAAGAAGACAAGGCCGGTTTTGTATTTGGCAGTGATCATGATCAATCCCCTGTTTCAGGGCCAGCATACCATCTTGGAAATTGAGGCATTCGAGAAAAAGCATTTAAAACCACAAAGTCAGGTCAGTTTGCCGGCGACCGGATCGTATCCGTGGATCATGCCGGGCTTGACCTGGGTCTTGACCCGAATGTTCTTGCCCGTGGTGTGAAAGCCACGGACCATGTTGAAGGTCATCTGCTCCACCACTTCCATCTCCAAATGGTCCGGGTTGGCGCCGCAGCCGATGGCCTTGGTTCGCAGCAGGCCGAAAGCCATGTCAACGGCATCAGGAACGGCGAAATTTTTTTCCACTGACGCCCGGAAATTCTCTTCAGGTGCCGTTGCCGTCCCCTGTTCGGTGTCGGCGAAGAGCGTTACTTCACAGGTGGTTCGGGCCAGGGCCGCGCCGATGGCGTTGGCCACGGCCCAGCGCGGCACGACACCGACCTTGAACGCTGAGATTTCTTCCAATCGGTTGGCAAAGTAAAGGGCCGGGCCGCCCAGGATGAGAAGCTTTTTGGGCGTGACCTTGTGGCCTTCGAGCATTTCGTGGACGGTATAGACCGGTTTGGCGTTGATGCGCTCAATCATGCGTCCCGCTTCGTCGAGAATGGCGTGACAGGCGGTATCGAAGATTTTCGCGGCGGTTTTCTCCATGCTCAGGTTCAGGGCGTCGGCCAGGGGCTGAAGTCCGGCCTCGGCTTTTTCGCGCCCCTCGGCATGGATCATTCCCATGACGAACATGGCGTCGGTGGGGGTTGGGGCCGGGCCCCCGTAGGCCATGGCAGGTCCGAGCCGTTCGGGTCCGATGATGATTCGACCGTCAGCAACCTGAACCACACTGTCGCCGCCGATACCGATGGACTGGGTTTCCAGGCTGCGAATCAGGGTCTGATGTTTTCCCATGACGATGCCCAGCGGATCGAGCAGCGGGGCGCCATTGACCAGAAGTGCCATATCCGTTGTGGTCCCGCCGATATCCAGGACCAGGGCGTCTTCTTCTTCGGGCGCAAAGGCCAGAGAGCCCATGACGCTGGCTGCCGGACCGGAGAGAATGGTCTGGGCCGGGAAATCGATGGAGGCGTCCAGGTTCATGTTGCCGCCGTCGGCCTTCAAAATGCGGATCGGTACTGAAAGTCCCTTTTGGTCCAGTGACTTTCGAACCGCCTCGAAAAAGGGCTTGTGAATGGAATAGACCGCGGTGTTGAGGTAAGTGGTGGCAATGCGTCGGGGGAAATTGAGATTTCCGGAGATGCGATGACCCAGAAAAACCTTTTCGAAATCGTTGCCGAGAATCTCCCGGATGCCAAGTTCGTGGGCAGGATTTCTGATGGAAAATTTTCCCACCACGCCCACATGCGAAATACCGGCTTCCCTGAAGGAACGGCTCGCCGCCTCGATTTCTTCGGGCCGAATGCCATCAATCTCCCGGCCCCTGTGGTCAATGGAGCCGGATACCACGTAATAGTGTTCGCAGGTTCGGTGAAATTCCGGATCAATGCCCGGGCCGCCGGAGACGATCATGCCCACTGGCGGCACCCGGTTCTGGACGATGGCGTTGGTGGTCAATGTGGTGCTCAACACGAGCCGGTGAATCTGGTCCGGCGTCACACCTTCGGTGATTTGTTCCAGCCCGGTCAGCACCGTGTGGAACAGGTCTCCGGTGTCTGTGGGGACCTTGATGGATCGCTCCAGGCCCTCGCTGCCCAGAAGCACAATGTCCGTATGCGTACCGCCCACATCCAACCCGATGATCATGGTTTGTCCCCTTCGCAAAGGGTGGTAAACCCCAAAGTTGCGTAAACAAAGCGGCAAAATCTGGTAGAAATCCGATATCACGTAGAAATTTGTGTAAATCGGTATGTTCTTAGGTTCCCACTCACGGTGGAATTTAATGATTGGGTTCTAAACTTGCCATATTGTTTACCCTGCTGGAAAGCCGGAGAATTCCAGATCCTGTGTTGAAAAGGGATCTCAGTAAAGGGGCGACAGTGTCACCCTTTTCGCCTTGGCCCAGGAGCCCTCCGACGTTTTGCAACGTTAGGGTAAAATCGCAACCAATGCTACTGGAAAGCCCGAATCCTGTCAATCTTTTCCGTTCCTACAGGTTGGGCTTGGAGGCGGGTTCTCCTGCCATTTTTTGGATGAGCTGATTCAGACGCCGGGAGAAAGCTTCCCGGGGTTGCGGGTCAGGGACCTCCTTGCAAAGGGCTACGGTTTGCTTGAGGGTCTCCAGACAGGCCTGGCAGGCGGTGCAGGTTGAGGCGTGTTTTTCAATATCCTTGCAGGTCACCGGGTCCAGTTCGTTGTCGATATAAGCCGAGAGTTTTTCGAACATGGCCAGGCAGTCTGCGTGGTTGTGGTCTTCATGGGGCATCTTCGAAGTATCCTTTGAGCGTTTCCCTCAGAGACAGCCGGGCCCGATGGAGCCGGACCTTGACGTTGGAGGCGCTCAGTTGGAGAATCTGTGCGGTCTCTTCGGTGGAAAACCCCTCCACGTCCCTGAGCACCACCACCATCCGGTATTTTTCCGGCAAGTCCAGAATCGCCTGGTTGAGGGTTTGGGCCAGTTCTTCGTCGAGAAGCTTTTCCGAAGGCGTTCTCGCCCACCGGGGAGTTTCGCTCGGCCTCGGTTCGTTTTCTCCGGGTAGAAAGTCTTCCAGGGAGAGTTCCCGCTCCGGAGCGAATTTTGAACGCCGTTTTTTCTTCAGGCAGGCGCTGGTGGCGATCCGGTAGAGCCAGTTCTTGAAGCGGGTTTCAAACCGGAAGTCGCCGATATATCGAAAGACGGTTAGAAATGTATCCTGCACCAGGTCTTCGGCATCCTGGACGTTGCCGCATACCTTCATGCTGAAGCTGTAAAGCCTGCCCTCGTATTTTCGAACCAGTTCGTAGAAGCGGTCGTTTTGCCCCTCATTGATGGCCCTTATCAGGTCGCTGTCCGCGTCCGTTATCCGCTGCGGATTCGGTTTTTCCATCTTGACTGTCCTTGCCTGCCACCTGACAGGCGTCGGCCATTCAGGTGGAAATGCCGAGTTTGGGCAGAATGACCGCCTGGAGCAAGAACCAGACGCCTATCACGATCAAAAAGAGTAAAATTTCATTCATGGTTTGACTCCCTTGTGTATACGGATTCAGCGGGGCGATGTCCATTCCTTTTTCAGCAGTCGCAGGGCCAGGGCCGTGCCAAGAAAGATCACCGCCATGCCCAGGTGGGAAAAGTTCAGGTAGACGATCAATTCCGGCGAGTAGCGATATCCGGGAAGATTCCGAAAGACCAGCAGGATGCCGCTGATCAGGATTGCCAGCAGCATGGCGCCCCTGACATAGCCGGCCGGATTGATCCGCACGGCCTTTCGGCGGTTGAGACGGTAATCGGTGATGACATAGGCGGCAATGGTCATAAAGGCGATGGCGCTCATGTAGTGCAGGGTGTAGGTCACATAGTACTGGGCCAGCCAGCCCAGTCCGGGAATGTCGGCGATGTAGTAGCGTTTGAAAATCGGCATCTGGGCAAAGCCGGTTAGGGCGGAGAGAAAAAGGGTCAGCGCGAAGAGGTAACGCACCGGCCGTCTTTGGGGGGCAACGGCTTGTGACAGGGTATGGTTCATGTCAGTCGGCCTCCTTACCGCTATCCTGGGTGTGTTTGAACATTCTGCCGACGGCAGCGGCGACACCGGCAAGGGGGGCCACCATCATGGCCTTGGCCAGGTTGTTGTTGTCGGCCATGGTGTCTTCGGCCGGGGCCAGGTGGGGCCGGCCGTTCCCTTTTTCGATGGCCTTTTGGAGTTGATCGAAGGGGATGGGCGAGACGTAGATGGTGTTGGTTCCGCCGTTTTCCTTTTCACCGTAAATGTACCCGTTGATCTCCTTTGCCAGGGCGTGCGCCTGGTCAATGATTTCGTTGCGGGGGCCGATGGTCTGTACCCCTTCGGGGCAGGCCTCAATGCAGGCCGGCTGTTCGCCTTGGGCGATCCGGTCGTAGCAGCGGTCGCACTTGTACATGACGCCGTTTCCGGCAAAGGCGGGCATGAGGTCCAGGTAGAGGCCCACGCCGGTTTGTCGCTGGGGAATTTGCCACGGGCAGACCGTACGGCACTTGGCGCCTCCCAAGCAAAGGTCGGCGTCGAGCCGGGCGATGCCGTTTTCAAGCTGGCGTGCCGCGCCCCAGGGGCAGAGTTTGACGCAGGGCGGATTAACGCAGTGCATGCATCGTCTGGGGATGGTCAGTTCCCTTTCCTCTCCGTCCACGGTGACGGTGGCGGACTGGATATAGAGCCAGTTGTATGGGGTCAGGCGATCGGTCACATCCTGCTTGTCGGACCAGTCCTCAACCTTGACCCTGCCGGGGACCATCTTTGGATAGGGCTTTTTCGGATCGGGGTATTTGTGGCCATTGGTCTCGGTGCAGGCCTCCACGCAGGCGCCGCACCCGATGCATTTTCTAATGTCGAGCAGGGTGGCCAGAGGCTGATCGACTGCGGCTTTTGCCGGGGAGGCCTTTGTGGCGGCGGCCAGACCGCAGGCGGCGGCGACACTTCCCTTTAGAAAGGATCGGCGCGATATTTGCCGTGGCATTGTCTCTCCTTTTGATGTGGACGGTTTCAGGGCTGCCCCCTTGGGAGGCTCAAGTGATCTGCCTATTATGAGACGCCCTGGAGGAATCGGTTACACATGGTTGGGCCGAACTGGAAAATTATACACAGCATAGGAAAATCTCGGCAGGTTCTTTGACCTGACCGGTATTGAAGTGGTATCGAACGGAAACAGGACATGTTCGCCATCTTTTTCTCCTGTCATGACGGGATTCGAAAATGAACATGAAAACCCTTCTTCTGGTGCTCGTCGGCCTGACGCTTGTCGGATTGGCCGCGCTGTCGGTGGCAGCCTTCGGGCCGACCCTGGTGGTTATGGAGGACGGTCGACTGATAGGGGTCGACCGGGTTTTGGCCCGGGGCGACGCCTGGGTCCTTCATTGTGACGGTCAACAGCTCATAGAAGATCAAAAGCGCGTCAGCGCCGTTTTGTCCGGTCTGCCCAGGACGCCGGAAGCCATGGCCCTTCGGCTGCGCTTCGGCCTGAATCGGGCCGAAACCCTCTGGCGTAGCATGGACCGGCGTCATCGCCGTTTTTCGATGGGTGCCGGATTCCTGGTGTTTCTGGTCCTGTTTGCTGGCTCACTTCTAAGACGACGCAAAGAACCGGCGGCCTTAGAGACGATGACCGGTGGACCGGCTGCGGTCAAGCTGAAACCGGTCGTTCAAACCCCCCGCCTGGTGGGCCTGGCCGATGTGGAGCGTTTTTTCCTCAACCTTTACCGGCGGCAGATCGGGGCATCCCCCGGTGCACCGGGGCGGATCGAGGAAATTGCCAATCCGTCCGGCGGTAAGGGCAGAATCTGTCAACTCAGCATCAAGCACAACGATGAGTGGCGAACGCGACGAATGACCCTCGGGCCCATCGGAGAGGGTTCCGGGAGCCGCAGTCAGTGCTTTTATGCCATTTTCGACACCCACATGGTGATCAAAATCCCGCCGACACCCATCCGCGATTTTGAGGACTATGTGCAACGTATTCAATATGAATCCGCATTGGTTGAGTGTCTATCTCCCCGAGAGTGCGTCATTCCTTCTCTGTCGGTCATTTTAAGCCGGGTGCACCGGTTTGCCGGCCTTGTCCCTGTCACGGCCGCCGCCCTGGAGGCGCAATACATCGACCTGCTCAAGACGATGCCGGAATACCGCGACTACCTGCGCATCGGTGGCACCTTTGCCTTTTTCATGGATCTGGCGCGCCATTGTTTTATGAGCCAGGCCCTGTCCGAACTCGACGATGCCACGACCCTCCTGGCCGCCACGGCCACGGCCGATGCCGATCCAACAGGCGACTGTCGCGGTTTCGAGACCCGATACGGTGGCCAAAATGGTTGGGCCTGCTTTGACCTTCAAAAACTCTGCCGGCGTTTTGAGGTCGATGCCCGGTCCATGGTGGCCGACGGTGCAGGCGAGACTGTCGGGCCCGGACGATTGAGGGAATTTTTCTACCAGTCGGCAGCCGGCGTCGGGTCCGAAGCTGTCTGCCAGGACCTGCCACCGACAGCGGCCGGAAATATTGTATCGCTGGGGCAAACACTGCTTGCGACCGAGCCGGAGTTGCAGCAGGCCTACGCAACAATGGCCTGGGCCCATGCCGACAGCAAAGCCTTTGCCCGCAACCGGCCCCGTATGGAGGCCCTGGCTGTCAATTTGTTGGAACTGCTGGCCTGGCTGGGAAAACGGGGCGTGGCCATGCGGGATTTAAAGCCCGACAACCTGCTGGTGGCCGGCAATCCGGATGCCTATCCCTTGTTTTTGGCCTCGGCCGATGATTTCACCCTGGGGCTGATCGATGTGGAAACGGCCTGCGATTTTGGATCCATGGAAAGCGGCACCGGCGTTCAGCCCCAACTCGGCGGAACCCCAGGCTACGCCACCCCTGCCCATTTCTTTCCCAACCGGGTGCTCGCCGCAGTCCATGGCGATCTTGGGGAAGTGCTGCACCATCAGGACTGGCACGCGGTGGCGGCCATCATTTTTGAAACGGCCACGGGAAAGCGGCTGTTTGGGCAGACTGCCGGACAGATCCCCCGCATCATGGCTGCCCTTCAAAAGGCTGTGATGGAGCGCCGATCCCTTGTTGACCTTTACCGCGCGGTCAACGGGATTTTCTGGAAACAGGCCGCGGAAGAGTTCTCCCGTGTGACGGCCGCCCACAGCCAGCGGTTGGAGGCCTTGCGGGTCCAGATGCCCCGATTCCTGATCAAGGCCGCGGGAACTGCCATGGGCCGGGCCCGGCAGCGTCTGGACGACCGGTTTGGCGCCTGCCTTGCCCGGCGATCCGAGGGGCTTAGCCTTGGCGATCGCCAAAAACTCCTGGCCTGTTCCGCGGATCAGCTGCAACGGCTTCAGGAAAAATATCGAATTTCAGGCACCGGTGCCCATCACCGGATCGCTGCCTGGTTTGGAGATCTGGCAGCCTTAAAACAGGCGGCTGAGATCCTTGATGCCGCAATGACTCCGGTCCCCGATGCCTCCACGGCCGTGTCGGTACGTCGGCTTCTGGCACTGATGCATTACGCCACTGTCGGGGTCATGGCCGCTGACGGCCCGGTTGCGGCCGAGCCCTCCCCTTTGGAAGAGATCCCGGACGTCCCTGAGATCAATCCCTGCCACACGGCGACCGTACAATTGCCCTAAGAGCACGTTCCTTTTCCCTAAACTGAGCGTTTTAAATTTCGAAATGAAGTATAAGTAAACGATATTAAAGAAAAACATTCTATTCTGTCTTTCGAAATTTAAAACCCTTCGGGATTGCCGATCTTACCGCATCTACAGCGTCAGATGCCTTCCCGCATAAAGGACTATAGCGGAAAAACATCTTCCTTGTATCTGCGGCAACCTTGACAATCGCTCAACTTAGGTTTCCCCATGGCTGGCCTTTAGAGCGGGGTCAGGGTATACCGGCGCTGCCGAGACACCCGATGTTGCCAGTGACTAAAGTGAACTAAAGTTTGGAGTGAGTCCACACTGATATGGGGTCGATAACCCCGCCCCTCCCTACCATGCGGGCCAGATGGGTTGTGACATGACGGAGGGCTGCCGTCACCTGGGGCGTTTTTGGCAGGACGGCACAAAGGCGGGGAACGATCTGTCGCTTTTCCAGGATATGAAAGGTCGGGGTGAACTGGATGTCGAAAATCCAGCTGAGTTGGGCAATTTTAAAGTCGTTGAGGGTACGGATCAGGTGAAACGGCGCGACCTGCCCGGCGGTTATCGCCGCCAGCAGGACCGGTGAACATGTCGGCGAATCGGGCAGGCCCAGGTCGACAGCTTCGTTGTTTTCCAGGTCGCGGCCTTCGTATCGATCCAGGGTTACGCCAAAGATATCGACCTTGTCGGCATCCCGCAGCAGGCGGATCAGTTCCAGAACGGGGGCCGGCTCGTCGGTCGGCAGGGACTGGGCATTGTGCCAGGCCACGGTCCGGCAGACCTGACGCCGTTCTTCGGTGTCCAACCCTGCCAGTACCTGTTCCTTGCCGATTTCCCTGAGCCCCAGTCGGGCGTGGTTTACCGAGACCGCATCGACAAAGGTGTGATGGTCCCGGAACTGGCGAAAGCGGCCCGTATCGTGAAGCAAGGCGGTCGCATCGGCCAAAAGCAGCCGGTTTGCCTCCAGCCCTATCCCCTGACCGATCTGTAGGATATTTGCCCGAACCCTGGCCGTGTGGGCGGTTTTCATTTGGACGGCGCGGTCCGTCTCCTTGTCGATGCCCATAAATCGGTCGGCATAGGATCGGTACCAGGCCTCAAGTCGTCGAAGATCAGCAGGGATCATAGGGGGGGCGTCCCGGTTTTGGAAAGGAAAGTCTTTTCGATGAAGTCGGCCAGGGCGGAAACCGCCTCCAGGGAAAAACACGGCACGCCCGGGTCGATATCCGCATCGGTGACAAAGGCTACCAGTCGCTGGTCGTCGATACAGACCGGTTTGTTTTGGCGTTCGCGTCGAAACACTTCAATCTTGGGTGTGCTTTCCCGTTTGTAGCCTTCGGTGATGACGATATCGAGACCGTCGAAAAAGGGAAGGACCGCCGCCAGATCGTCCGCGGCCAGATCACGCGCCAGATGGACCGTGCCCGGCGATACCAGCAGGGCCGTTTCAGCGCCGGCGTCCTTGTGCCGCCAACTGTCCTTTCCCTCGGTGTCCAAGTCGACACGGTGAAAAGTGTGCTTGACGGTGCCGACACGGTAGCCCCGCTTTTTGAGTTCGGGGACGAGTTTGACGATCAGGGTCGTCTTTCCGGATCCCGATGAGCCGACCACGGAGACGACGGGGGGATTTGTCATGGGCCTTTCCTTGTTTGGTTTCCGGTTTTTTATGGACCCATCAAACCTGGAGAATCCAAGGGCAGTCTCTTTCGGGCAAACAAACGCCTGGTTCTTAGGGCCAGGATGCCTCGCTTGCCCAGCCCGAAACGGCCGTTTGCCGGTTCGGTGTACCGCCGGCCAACCTATGCCGGGTCGTTATCCTTGTCAAGCTTTCCCGACTGGGCTCTGGGATCTGGGATATGGGATCTGGGATCTGGGATTTGGGATATGGGATTTGGGATATGGGAATGCCGATTGCAGATTTGTGATTTCCCCGCTTTGGTTATTGTGATTTTTCTGTTATTTGGATTTTGTCATTTGTCATTTTCCCACTTTGGTCACTTTACAATCATCGGTTTCTGTCTCCAGGGCACCTTGGGGAACAACCCAAGCAGGATTGCATACGCATTTTACCATGACCCCCATTCTGGAAATCCATCATCTGGTCAAACACTACGGATCCCTGAAGGCGGTGGAAGACGTCAGTTTCAGCGTTGCGCCGGGGATCTGCTTCGGCCTTCTGGGTCCCAACGGCGCCGGAAAGACCACCACCATCGAAGTTATCGAGGATATTGTCGACCCTACGGCGGGCAAGATCCTGTACAAGGGGGTGCCGCGTGGTCCCTCGTTTCGTGAAGAGGTGGGCATTCAGTTTCAGCATACGGCCCTGTTGAATTTCTTGACGGTTCGCGAGACCCTGGAAACCTTCGGCAGCCTCTACAGCCGTACGCCTGCCCTGGATCCGCTCATGGCCCTGTGCCACCTGGACCCCTTGGCGGGCCGTTATAACGACCGTCTCTCCGGTGGGCAGCGCCAGCGGCTTCTGCTGGCCCTGGCCCTGGTCAATGAGCCGGAACTGCTGTTCCTCGATGAACCGTCCACCGGCCTCGACCCGCAGGCCAGAAGGGATCTGTGGGACGTGGTGGAGAAGATCAAGATCCAGGGAAAGACCGTGATCCTGACCACCCACTACATGGAAGAGGCTCAGTATCTCTGTGATGAGATTGCCATCATGGACCATGGCCGAATCATTGCCCAGGGGCCTCCGGAGGCCCTGATTCGACAGCATTGCGGTCATGTGACGGTGGTGCTTCCGAGGAAAAACATGCCACATTGCCCGGAAGACTTCCCGTTGCCCTGCCGTGTCGACCGGGAACAGGTTGAGATCCAGGCCGAGAGTGTCAATGCCTGCCTGTCGCTTCTCATGTCCAGCGGGGTGAACCTGGACGGCATGGGTGTTCGATCGGCCAATCTGGAAAACGTCTTTTTGAACCTGACCGGAAGGCAGCTCAGAGAATAAATTTGCCTGGGCAAATTTATATGACGCGGCTTCGCCACTAGTTTAAAACCGGATGGATTGATCCCCCTTAACCCATTGCTCCAGGGAACGCTGAACTTTGAACTTCAAGCGGATGTGGGCCATGTTTCGGGCCCGGAATCACGAATTCTTCAGGGACCGGGCTGCCTTCGGCTGGAACTTTTTGTTCCCGTTTTTACTGGTGGCCGGCTTCAGTCTGATTTTCGGCGGCCGGGGGCATCAGGACTTCAAGGTCGGCCTTTTCCCCTTGCCCGTCGGCGAGGTGGTCGCCCCGAATCAACATGGCGTCCCACAACGATTTGCGGCTTCGCCCCGCCTCCGTTTTGTCGGCTTTGTTGATCGTCAGACGGGGCTGGCGAGTCTCCGCCATCATGACATCGATTTTCTGCTTCATGCGGGACCGCCGCCCCACGACTACTGGGTCAACGATTCTTCACCCAATGGGGACCTGGTTGAAAATATTTTCAAAGCAGCGCTGATACCCCCCGACGCTCTCCTGCCGGCACGCAGGCAGCAGATTCAGGGAAGACAGGTCCGTTACCTCGACTGGCTCTTCCCCGGCATTCTGACCATGAACATGATGTTCAGCGCCTTGTGGGGTGTGGGATATGTGGTGGTCAGATACCGGAAGGAGGGGGTTTTAAAGCGGCTCAAGGCCACACCGGTGACCGCCCTGGAATACCTGACCGCCCAGATGCTTTCCCGCATATTCTTGCTCATGTTCACCACGGTTATCGTCTGGGTGGGCAGTGATCTGATCTTTGACTTCCATGTGGAAGGCCATTACGCTGATCTGATCCTGGTCTTCTTGCTGGGTAGCCTGAGCCTGACTTCCCTGGGCCTGGTGGTGGCGGCCCGGGGGACCAGCGAAGAGTTTGCCAGCGGGCTTCTTAATTTTATCGGCTGGCCCATGATGTTTCTGTCGGAGGTCTGGTTTTCCCTTGAAGGCGCGCCGAGATGGATCCGGCTGATCTCCGACATGTTGCCGCTGACACACATGCTGCGAGCCATTCGGAAGATCATGAACGAAGGTGCGGCCCTTTCCGATCTCGGCCTGGAAATCGGGGTGATGCTCGCCATGACCCTGCTTTTTTTGACCGTGGCAGCCGCCCTCTTTTCCTGGAACCGCTGATCCGTTCAATGCGTCCTGGGAATCCATGCCCTCAGGGCATGGTCAGAGTCAGTGGGCTATGCCGAGACACCGATGTTTCAAGTGACTAAACGGATATGGGGCTGCTAACCCAGCCCCTTCCAGGGCAACCCAAGGTCACGTCCTCTGGGAGTGGATTTTTTACTCGGCATTTGTCTGTTTTGCCCCCCTTGGCCGAGCGATGCCAAAGTTCTTTTGACAAGCCTGCGCCAACCGATTATTGTGGTAATCGTAACCTCCGGGTATCTTTCGCCCAACCGATCCCATTTCGGTAACTAAAGAATTGTGCCTGCAAGATAAAATCTTTAATTTTCACTGACCACCCGCATCCGGTCAGATTGTCCCGCATCCATAAGGAGGAGAAGATGAATAGAAAATTTTCAGGAGTATTTGTTGTTTTGATGGCTGCCGCCCTAATTGCCGGCTGTGCGACCCCAATGCCGCCGGTTTTCACTCCCCAGGATCTCAATCCGGAACTTGCCGCCGGAAATATGACCCAGAAGGCCGAGAACTTCATGGTGGTCCTGGATGCCTCGGACTCCATGGCCTGGCGCCACGACGGCATTCGTAAATTTGATCTGGCTAAGGATATCGTTTCCCGGCTGAACCGGGCCATCCCGAATCTGACCCTTCAAAGCGCCCTGCGTTCCTTTGGCCATGGCCCCTGCATGCCGTCGGAGAAGACGTTGCTGCTCGAACCGTTGGGCAGGTACCTTCCGGAGGCACTGGAAAAAGGGTTGGGACAGATTCGTTGCGCTGGTGGGAACAGCCCCCTGGAACAGGCCTTGGGTGCCGTGGGAACGGATCTTCAGGATGGAACGGGCGATATGGCCCTAATCGTTGTCAGTGACGGTGAGGACATGCCTGAAGCCTCGGTGGAAGCCGCCCGGCAGCTCAAGGAACAATTCGGTGACCGGCTTTGTATCTATACCATCCAGGTGGGGGTGAGCGCCCAAGGCAAGGCGCTATTAGAAAGCATCGCCGCTGCCGGCGAATGCGGGTTTGCCGTGAATGCGGCCGACATCACCGCCGGCGGCGACATGGCCGATTTTGTCCGCAAGGTGTTTCTTGAGCCCGCGGCGCCCAAACCAGCCGCCCCCATGGCGCCCAAGGACAGCGACGGTGACGGCGTCACGGATGACCGGGATCTGTGCCCGGATACGGCCCGCGGGGCTCCTGTGGATGCCATGGGCTGCCCCCTGGATTCGGACGGAGACGGGGTTTATGATTACCAAGACCGTTGCCCGGGGACGCCGGCCGGAACCAAGGTGGACGCCGATGGCTGCCCCCTGGACACCGACGGTGACGGGGTCTTCGATGACACCGACCTATGTCCCGATACCCCCAAGGGGGCCGCGGTGACGCCCGAAGGGTGCTGGATCCTTACCGGGGTCAACTTTGATACGGGAAAATGGGACATTCGTCCTGAAGCCATGCCCATTTTGGACAAAGTCGTGAATGTGCTTCAGAACAATGCGGATCTGGAGGTGCAAATCCAGGGGCACACCGACAATGTGGGCAACGCTGCCTTCAATAAGCAGTTGTCCCAAAAACGGGCTCAGTCGGTGCGTCAGTACTTAATCGACAAGGGGGTCGCACTGGGCCGATTGCAGGCCGAGGGATTTGGCCTTTCCCGGCCCATGTTCAGCAACGACAGCAAAGAAGGGCGTGCGAAAAACCGGCGGGTACAACTCAAGCCGATTTACTAATCCCGGGTATGGTGACTGAGGACATCTTGTCATGGTCCCGCCGAAAGCGGGACCATGACTGCTTTTCTTCTGTTTCATTGAATTTTTGGAAAGAATATCCTACATTATTCGCCACGGTGACTGCCGTTTAGGGCCATTGGATCCGGCGGTCCGATGTTCTTTGGTCCGGGGGCAGCCGGAGCAATGGCAACCCTGCCCTGCCTTAGTCGGCGCAACGATGGGGGTGGTTGTGATATCGGGAGAAAGTGTTTATGGCGAGAATTTTGATCATTGACGATGATGTGCAGGTTCGAAAACTGTTGCAAAGCCTGCTGGTTCGAGCCGGGTATGAGGTGGCGGTGGCCGCTGACGGAAAAGAGGGGCTCGAAGCCTACCGCCAGACGCCGGCTGACCTGATCATCACCGACCTGATCATGCCGGAAAAGGAAGGGATCGAAATGATCCTGGAACTTCACCAGGAGTTTTCCGGGTTGAAGATTATCGCTATCTCCGGTGGTGCCCGAATTGCTCCGGAAAATTACCTGCGCATGGCCGAGACCCTCGGTGCCTGCCGGACTTTTTCCAAGCCCGTTGACCGCAACGCCCTTCTCACGGCGGTTGCGGAGCTTCTTGCCGAGCCCTGACATGGCCTCCTCGGGTTTTCGTAGCAGACAGCCTCGAATCCTTCATTCGGAAAATTTCTTTGCGATCATGATCCGCAGAATGGTCCGGTCGGTTTCGATCATGCCTTGGGTGCTCAGGGTTCCCAGGTTCTGCATGGTCTGCTCCGGCGATGCCCCGATGATGCCATCGGTGGACTGGACGCATACCCCTTGAAGCGAAAACAGAGCCGCCTGAACGGCGGTGCCTGCCGCGGTGGCCAGTTTCAGGGCGCATCCGGCCTTGGCGCCGTCGCAGATGACGCCGGCCAGGTCCTCGGCCAGATTCTTGATCGCCCCGGCCATGTGGTGGTGATCTCCACCCATTACGTAGACGACTCCGGCTGCCGCTCCTGCACCGGCGGCGATGGAGCATCCGCAGATGGCCGAGAGCCTTCCCGTATGGGCCTTGATATAGGCCGTGATCACGTGACTCAGGGCGATGGCGTTCAGTAAGGTGGCCTCGTCGCAGGCTACGAAATCCTTCAGTGCCCAGATGGGCAAAATGGCCGTCAGGCCATGGTTGCCGCTTCCGGCCGAGCTCATGGCCGGCATCTTCACCCCGGCCATGCGCGCGTCGGCGGCGGCTGAGGCGAGGATGCGGGCGGCCAGGATCATGTCCCGGCAAATGAGCTTCTGGCGTACCAGCCGGTCCAGGGCTTTGCCGATCCCCAGGCCCGAACCGTGCTTGAGGCCGTAATTGGCCAGGCGCATGTTGAAGTCCACACCCTGGCGCAGAAATTCAAGATCCTCATCGTCCAGGTCATCCAAAAGGGCCAGCAGCTCTTCCAGGGTTTGCCGTTTGAGCCATGTCTCGAGATCTGTCAACGGATTGCCTCCCGATTTTTCCAGCGCTTTGATCAGGGGGGAATCGAGGACCGGGCGGCCGTTTAAGGAAATGGAGACGATGTTGTCGTGAAGATCCTTCACCACGGCTTCGGCCCGGTCTTTTCCGCGGATCAGTTCACAACGGATGTACAGGCCGCGATGATCCGCCATCAGATTGATCTGCACTCTTCCCTCAGCCAGGTATTGTTGGGCCTTCCGGACAATATCCGCGTCCACCGGCTCTAAAACTTCCATTCCCAGGGATGGATCACCCCCCGCGGCACCGATGGCGGCTGCCATGTCCATGCCGCTCAACCCGCCGGTACCCGGAATGGTGACGGCCAGGCCGTTTTTGTAGATGTTGGGGTCGACCCAGATCTCGATCCGATCCACATCGCGGCCGGGCAGGACCGATACCGCCGCTGCCGCGCACAGGGCGATGGCCACCGGCTCGGTGCATCCCAGGGCCGGGGCCACTTCCAGGTGAAGGATGTCCTTGATGGTATATGTCATGGTGATGTCATCTCCAGGTTCCGGTTGGTTGAAATAAAGTGGTTTGTCCTTTGCATTACCCTGGGTAAAGCCTATCCCCGCGGATATTTCGTGTCCGTGTCACGGCTGGCCAAGACATTCGCTGGACGGCGGCATGCGCTGATTCCTATATCAATTGAGGTCGGGTGACAACAATTATACATTTACGGGGACCTCTGTAGTCGCTATTCTGTGTCAACGTGTTTTGGCGCCGCCAAAAGTCTTTCGATCGCGGCGCCGCGAGGACTTTTTTACGATACGGCAAACGTCGGTGAAGCCATCGCTGCTCCGGCAGCCTGCCCATTCGGATCGGGATTCTTTAATTGAGGCAAAGGGGGATATATGAAAACGGCGGCAGAGATCATGACTTCGGTTCCCATCACGTTGACGCCGGAAACGGAGGTCACCCAGGCGGCGCGGCTGCTCCTGGACAAAGGGATCAACGGCGTTCCGGTGGTGGACGATGCCGGAAATCTGGTGGGCATTTTGTGCCAGAGCGACCTGATCGCCCAGCAGAAAAAACTTCCCATCCCGTCGCTGTTCACCTTTCTTGACGGCCTGATTCCCCTGACCTCCATGAAACAGGTGGAGCGGGCGGTGAAAAAGATTGCCGCGGTGACCGTGGCCGATGCCATGACCGCAAACCCGGTGACCGTGAAGCCGGATACCTCCATCGAGACCGTGGCGGCCCTGATGGTGGACAACAGCTTTCACACGGTCCCAGTGGTGGACGGCGGCCGGATCGTGGGCGTGATCGGCAAGGCGGACATTCTCAAGACCCTGGTTTCCTGAGCCGGTGCGTTTCGGGATGAATTTGAAGAATCTTATGTCTTAAGCCAAAAAACATGGCGGAATATCGACTTGAATCTGGAGAATCAGCAAGTGAAAAAGATTTCAAAATATTGAGACCTGCGTCTGGAAGAAGAAATTAAGGTTCCTCGCTATTTCGTGTGGGGGCCAGGAGGGTGTCGGCTCGCGGCCCGAAAAACTCGCCGCTAAGCGCCCGTAACCCCGGACAGCGCCCTGTTTCAGTAGAAGAGGCTGACATTTTCAATTGTTAACAAGCGGTTGCGGCCGGACGGGTTTCTGTCCGGGGTAACGGGCCCTAAACGGCTCAGACAGTTCCGAGCCGCGAGCCGACACCCTCCTGGCCATGGCGGGAACATTTTTACCCATATGAAACAGCGAAGAGCCAGAAATTATTCATCCAGCGCTGCCCTGACTTTGGTGGCCAGGTCTTTTTTAGAGAACGGTTTTTGAACAAAATTGACCCCCTCGTCCAGTACTCCCCGGTGGGCGATCACATCGGACGTGTAGCCGGACATGAACAGGGTCTTGATATCCGGGTAACGGGCGAGTAGCCGCGCGGACAAGTCACGGCCGTTCATCTCGGGCATGACCACGTCGGTCAGGAGCAAGTGAATACTGTCCGCATGTTCCGCTGCCAACGCCATGGCCTCGCCCGGGGATCTGGCGGTCAGCACCTTGTAGCCAAGGCTGTCAAGGATTCTATGGGACAATGTCAGGATGGACGCTTCATCCTCCACGATCAGAACGGTTTCGCCATGCCCCTTGGGGATCTCCGCCGTGATTTCCGTTTTTACTTCCTCAGCTCCGCCTGCATGGCGTGGCAGGTAGATTCTGAAGGTCGTCCCTTTCCCCGGTTCGCTGTAAACGTTGATAAAACCGTCGTTTTGCTTGACGATGCCGTAGATCGTGGCCAGCCCCAGGCCGGTGCCATGTCCCAATTCCTTGGTGGTGAAAAACGGCTCAAACAGGTTGGCCCGGGTCTCCTTATCCATGCCGAATCCGTCGTCGCTGACAGCCAGCAGGACATACTCACCGGGAACGAATCCAGCGTGGTCCTTGCAGTAGGCTTTATCGAAACTGATTTTGTCTGTTTCGATCGTGACTTTGCCCACACCGGCGATGGCGTCCCGGGCGTTGACGCACAGGTTGGCCAGGATCTGGTCCAATTGGGACGGGTCCATCTTGACCGGCCACAGGTTTGTGCGGGGATGCCAATTGAGATCAATATCCTCGCCAATGAGCTGCTGCAGCATCTTGAGTGTCGCCCCTACGTTTTCGTTCAGATCGAGCACCTGGGGTGCGATGGCCTGCTTGCGGGCAAAGGTCAGGAGCTGGCGGGTAATGTCTGCGGAACGCATTGCGGCGTTTAAGATTTCCAGAAGATAGTCCCGCAGCGGATCGCCCGGATTCATTTTGGCCAGGGCCAGCTCGGCATAGCCCAGGATGACGCTGAGCATGTTGTTGTAATCGTGAGCCACCCCGCCGGCCAACCGTCCCACCGACTCCATCTTCTGGGCCTGAAACAACTGGGACTCCAGTTTTTCCTTTTCATCTTCCGTCTGTTTGCGCTCGGTGATGTCGCGGCAGATGCAGTGGTAAACATTGCTCCCTGTGGTTTCAATTACCTGTGCCGTTACATGAACATGCCTGATTTCACCCTGCTTGGTTCGGTGAAGGGTTTCAAAATCGTGACACCCTGTTTCAAATACGCTCCTGATGCGCTCCTGGGTTTCTTTAGCTGTTTCCATAACTTCGATATCAGGCACCCGCAATTGGGCAAACTCCTCTCGCGAAAAGCCTAACTGTCGACAGGCCTGATCATTAAACTCGATGATCTGAGCCGTTTCCGGGTTCAGGACGACAACACCATCCGGCCCTTTCTCGAAAAAGGTGCGGTAACGTTCTTCACTCTCATGCAGCGATTTCTCTGCCTTCTTGCGCTCGGTGATATCGCGAATATTACATTGGGCCAGTTTTGCCCTGTCGACCAGATATATGTCCGCGCGAACATCCTGTCCGGACTTGGATTTTATCGGAACATCCTCGTAATTAAGAATGCCTCTCTTTGTCAAGGATTCCATTATCATTGGGAAGTCATCCATATCGATCGGGACACCGATATCCGTCAGCATTTTTCCGATGTACTCTGCTTCGGAATAGCCCATCATTTTCACGGCGGCTGGATTCGCATGGACGATATGTCCTTCGCGTTTTTCGAGAAGCACGATTCCGTCGGTGGCAGTCTCAAAAATGCGCCTGTAGCGGAGTTCAGATTCTTCCAGCAGGTTTTCAAAATGACGACGCTCGGTGATGTCCTCGAAGGCCAGCAGGATGATCCGCTCCTTGCCCATCCCCCGTTCAATCTGGCGTGCATTCAACAGCATTGTGCGCCTGCCGATGGTGGCAAAATCGTGCTCAACCTCATAGTCGTCAAAGGTGGTCTTTTCGGGAAGGATGGTTTCCAACAGTTCCCGCAGCTTGGGGATATCCCACTGTTTATTGCCCAGATCATAGATAAGCTGCCCCACGGTCTCTTCAGGTTTTACCTTGAAAAAGTCATAGAATGAACGGCTGGCAGTGACCACCCTGAGGTCTTGATCCAGAGTGATTAAGGGTTCACGCACGGTGTTGATGATGTTGTCCGCAAATTCATGGGCTTCATCTTCGGCTTTTTTAATGACCACCAGTTCTTTTCGTGTCTTTTCCAGGCCGGCTTCTATCTCCTTGCGCTCGGTGATGTCTTGCACCATTCCGTTTATTGCAGTAAGTTTTCCGTTGTCATCGTAGATCCCCTGAAAGCTTGAGAAGTAGTATCCTGTAGTGCCATCGGGTCGGAGGAACCTCTGTTCATAGAAACCGACTTCACGACTCTCGACTGCTTTCAGGATGAGTTCCTTGTCGCGTTGGTGATCCCCAGGCCAGGGCGACAAATCCTGAATTGAATCAATCTGAGGTGTGAACACTTTCGGGTCAAGTCGGAAAAGTTTGAACACTTCATAGGACCATTCCAC
>JAEINQ010000108.1 GCA_016342285.1 Desulfobacterales bacterium | reverse complement strand
TCTTGGCACAAACGAACCTTAAGGTAACCCATGTCTTGGCACTTTAGGGTTACCTATGTCTTGGCATTTCTCACTTAGTTCTTAAAGAATACCGAGTCGCCATGGTCCCGCGCTATGCAAACAACACCCGAACACCACAGCCCTGTCGCCGGCCTCACCCCGCACAAACCCGTAACACAATGGGGGTGCCCGCATGACCTGCTTCTACTATCTGATAAACGCGATGAGTGCAACCCATTTTTCCCCGGTAAATCCGGTGGCGTGCAGCGATATCGATCCCTTTGCCCGCTCAGGCCGCGGAGGGTGTTTCGGCCCCCAGTGCACGTATCCGTTCAAGAATCGGCGGATGGGAATGGTTCAGCCAGACATAGAACGGATGGGGATTGAGAGGGGTCAGGTTGTCCACCGAAAGTTTTTTCAGAGCCAGTCCCAGGGCTTCGGGCGCAGCGGTGGTCTCGGCGGCAAAACGGTCCGCGGCCATCTCGTTTTTTCTTGACTGGCGCTGCAAAAAAAGCCCCAGCAAGAGATCGACGGGTGTATACAGCAGGGCAAAAAAGACCAGCCCGGCATGAACCGACAATGATTGGACAAAAAAGGCGTCGAACAGGGGCTGCCAGGACAGGAAGAAAGAGAGAACAAAGAGCATCAGCCCGACCTGGAGGATGGAAAGCACCGTCATAACACCGATATGCCGCAGTTTGTAATGCCCCATCTCGTGGGCCAGCACCCCGACGAGTTCCGCCACGCTGTGGCGTTGCACCAGGGTATCGAACAGGGCGATGCGCCGGTGCCGGCCGAAACCGGTGAAAAAGGCGTTGGAACGACTGGAACGCCGGGATCCGTCCATCACCATGACATTGTCCAGGGGAAAATCAATGCCCGCGGCGTAAGCGACGATGGCCTCTCGCAAAGGACCGTCGGCCAGGGGGGTAAACCGGTTGAACAGGGGCAGGATCCAGGTCGGGGCCACATACTGGACGCCCAGGGTAAAACCGGTGACAAGAAGCCAGCAGATCCACCATCCCCGGGGGCCGGCGTACAGGAAAAAGGCGAGCACGCCGGCAACCAAAGGGCCGCCCAGCAGCAGGGCCAGACCCATTTTCTTGGCCAGGTCCGAAACGAACACGCCGGCCGTGGTGCGGTTGAAACCAAAGCGGGTTTCGATGACAAAGGTGGCGTAAAGATCCAAAGGGAGTCCCGTCAGCCACCGGGCCAACAGCAGCACCCCGATATAGAGCAGACCGGTAAAAATCGGTCCCAGACCCAGCCCCCGGGTCCAAATGTCCAGCCATGAAAAACCGCCGAAGAGCCAGAAGCCGACCACAAGGGTCAGATGGGTGCCGGTGGCAACCCATCCGAACCGGGTCCGGGCGCGCAGATAGGCCTGGGCCTCGGCATAGCGCTTGGGGTCGTAAACATCGGCGAGCTCGCGGGGCACCTTTCCGTCACAGTGTCTCAGGTTGAGCAGGTCAGCGGCCACCCGCAACCCAGCCTCGGCCAACATCACAACCAGCACCACCCACCCGATCCAGTTCATATCTCCTCCACCCACATATAGCGTTTGTCAGCAAATACGTTCCGATACCAGTCATTCGGTACGCTTTTCTGGCAACACCATACCTCCAAAATGGACGGCTACAAACGCTATAAATTTATGACAATCCCTATAATACCTAAAATGAGCGTTTCAAATTTCGAAATATTGAAAATATTTACAGGTCAGAGTTATGGATCGTCAATGCCGGACGGTTGATTCCAGGCAAAAAAAACGGTAAGAAATTCGGAATGCTCAGTTGATATGGGAGATCGTTAATGAAGACCGTACTGATCGCCGAAGACGACCGCATTTTATCCAAACGCATCGAACGGGCCCTGGCGCCCCATGGGGACCGATTTGCCTACCGGATGGTGACCGACGGCCAGGCCGCCATCGCCGTTTTGGAAGAAGAGCCCATCGACCTGGTGGTGACCGATATTCAAATGCCGCGAATGAACGGTCTGGTTCTGCTGGCCTACATCCATACCTACCACGCCCACATTCCATGCATTGTCACCTCTGCTTACGGCACCTCTCGCATGCGGGCCAAGGTGCCCCAGGAAGTGCTACGATTCTTTATCAAGCCCTACGACCCGGCCGACCTGGCCCAATCGATCCTGTCCGCCCTGCAACGGGAAGTCCCCCCAGAAATGCCGGACGGATTGAGACTGCTCGCCTTTTTGAACATGATCGAAATGGAGCAGATCTCCTGCGGGTTCCGCATCACCGCTCCCGGCTGTCCCGACGCCACCCTCTATTTCGACAACGGTATACTCATCGATGCCCAACGGGGCGAGATGACGGGCGAAGCCGCCTTTTATGACATCATGAAGGGTGAAATCGCCACCTACACGTTTGTCGACATGCCCCCGGAGCCCCCCGCACGAACCATTCACGCCGATCTGGGCGAACTGATTCGAAACGCGGTGGCCGACGACCCCGAGACCGAACTGTTCCTGGTGTGACCCTTCACCATGAACAGTAAAGAATCCACGCATAGAGGATGTGGCTTTGGATTGCACCTAAAAGAGGCTCCTCTTCCGACCAAGTAACAGATAATTCGAAATGCCTAAAATACTTAAAATGCCTAAAATTAAGGAATTCTGCCATATCTTAGCTCAAAAAAGCAGGAGCAAAGCGACTCCGCAATTTTAGGCATTTCAAACTTTAGCGCATTTTAGGCATTTGCCGTCATTGATAACGTCAGAGCCAGTTGACGCTGACCATGCCCTGAGAGCACGGATTTAAATGCCAATGCAACCAAAAAAGCCTTGACATGTCACCACAAGGTTAGTATCGCTTACTCAAAGTTTCTCAATTATTGTATATTTCCTATTTTAACTATATTTTCAGGTGCTTTAATTAGTTTGCACCGCTAACAAAGGGTGATAAAACCCTTGAAGATCGGTCCGGTTTCCGGGCCACCTGGAGGTTTTATGACGGCTTATGATGCCATTGTAATCGGCGCCGGAAACGGCGGCCTGACCGCCGCTGCCACCCTTGCCAAGAGCGGCGTCCGGGTGCTGCTGCTGGAGCGCCACAACATTCCCGGCGGGTGTGCCACCAGCTTTTGCCGGGGCCGCTTTGAATTCGAAGTCGCCTTGCACCAACTCAGCGGACTCGGCACGCCGGAAAAGCCCGGCCCCCTGCGGTCTACCCTGGGACAGGTCGGTGTTCTGGACAAACTCGACTTTGTTCCCATGACCGATCTATACCGGCTGGTGATTCCCGATGTCATCGACATCACCTTAAAACCCGACCTCAAGGATGTTATCGAAACCCTTCAGGCCCGGTTTCCCCACGAAAAAGACGGCATTGCGGGTTATTTTCAGCTCATGTACGACTTCTTCACCCAAGTGATCGGCGTCTTTTACATGCGGGACCCCGATGCCAGCCGGGAAAAATACCCCCTGTACTACCGCTACGCCCTGAAAACCACCCAGGAGGCCATGGACGAATTTATCCGCGACCCCCTGCTCCAGGCCGTCATCTCCCCCTATTGGACGTACATCGGGCTGCCTCCGGAGAAAATGGCCTTTGCCGATATGGCCGCTATGTTTTTTGCCTATATCGAATTTGTTCCCTACCATCTCAAAGGGGGCTCCCAGTCTCTTTCCAATGCCATCGCCGACGTTATCCTCTCCCACGGCGGCCGAATCCGATACAACTGCGGCGTTAAACGGATCCTGGTGGAAGACGGCCGGGCGTTAGGGGTCGTGACGGACAACGGCGAAGAGATCATGGCGGATGCCATCATCTCCAACGCCTCCAAACTCACCACCTATGTTGACCTTTTGGACCGCGAAGCGGTTCCCGAGTCGGTCTTTGCCGAAATGCGCCAGAGCTCCTTGAGCCAGAGCGCCTTTACCATCTACATGGGGCTCGACGCCACGCCCGAGCAACTGGGTCTGACCCAGTCGACCAATTTCATCTTGCCGGGCAGTGATACCAATCAGGCCTTTGAGCGGATGAAGCACTTGGATATCAACGACGACGACGCCATGATCCTGTCCTGCTATACCCTGGTGGACCCCAGCTTTTCGCCGCCGGGTACCACCCAGGCAGCCCTGGTGACCCTAAAATACGGAGAACCATGGCTGAACCTGCCGCCGGCCCAATACGCCTCGGAAAAATTCCGGGTGGCCGAAAACATGCTTAAAGTGGCGGAAAAGAGCTTTCCCGGTCTTCGAGACCATATGGAAGAGATGGAGATCGCCACCCCCGTGACACACCTGCGCTACCTGGGACACCCTCGGGGCGCCATCTACGGGTTCGAAAAATATCTTAAGGATTCGACCCTTTTCATTCCCAACCGCTCCCCCATCGAAAACCTCTTTCTCACCGGGGGTTCCGTGGGCCTGTGCGGGTTTCAGCCGACCCTCGATTCGGGGGTGTCCACGGCAAGGATCGTTAAAAGAAAACTGGCTGCCAAAGGGGGAAAGTAATGCGAAAAGAGATACTTGAAAATCTCAACGGCTACGAAACCGTGACCGGGGAGATCGCCGCGGCACAAAAATACGGCACCGATTACACGGCCGAAAAAGGGGTCGTGGCCGACTATGTTCGCCGGCTTCATCCGGATCGGCTCACCCTGCGGGTCAGCCGCATCATTGATGAGACCCCGTCGACCAAGACCCTGCGGCTCACCGCATCCAATACCCCCCTGCCCCCTTTTCTGGCCGGCCAATACGTCGCCCTTTATCTGGAAATCGACGGTATCCGAACGGCAAGACCCTACTCCATCTCTTCGGCGCCCAACCAGACCGGCTATTACGACCTGACCGTAAGAAGGGTCGACAACGGTTTGGTCTCCAACCACCTGCTCGATGCCGTTGCGGTCGGAGATCTCCTGGAGAGCTCGGGACCGGCGGGTCAGTTCTACCACAACCCCATCATTCACGGCCGGACCATGATCTGCATCGCCGGCGGCAGCGGCATCACGCCCATCATGTCCATGATCCGCGAAATCGTGGACCGGGGGCTCGACCGGCACGTCGTTCTCTTCTACGGCAACCGCAGTCTCAAAGACGCCATCTTCCACGAAGAGCTCCTCGACATTGCCCAAGGCTGCGACCGCATCGACTACGTGCCGGTGGTGGAACAACCCGGGGATGACTACTCGGGGCAATGCGGGTACATCACCGCCACGGCAATTCAACAGCGTGTTGGCGACATCGCGGACAAAACCTTTTTCGCCTGCGGCCCCCAGGCCATGTATGATTTCTGCTTTCCGGAGCTGGAAAAGCTCGGCGTTCCCCGCCGCCGCATCCGCCGGGAAATGTACGGCGCCCCGACCCAGATCTGGCAGCATCCCGGCTGGCCCGGGTCGGTGGGACCCCAGGACCGGTTCACCGTCACCGTGGCCGAAGACGGAACGACCTTTGAGGCCGAAGCCGGCCAGCCGCTTCTTGTCGCCATGGAAAAGGCCGGACGGCCGGCGCCTTCCCTGTGCCGCTGCGGCGAGTGCAGCCTGTGCCGGGTAAAGATTGTCTCCGGCCACGTGTTCCAGCCGCCAGGGGTCATGGTGCGGGCCTCGGATCGCCAGTTCGGCTACGTCCACGCCTGCATGAGCTACCCCATCGAAGACTTGACGATCCTTTGGTAGGCATAAAGAGAAAACCGACTTCTGGGAGATATCCACAAGGAGAGCGTCATGACGGAGAACCATCTTCTCACTGAAAAAAAAGGATGCGCCTTTCACATCGTTTTAAACCGTCCGGACAAACGAAACGCCATGCCCTTTGAGATGCTGCCGGAGATCTGCCGATTGGTGGAAGAGCAGTTGACCGACCCCGAGGTGCGCTGCGTGATCATCCGAGGGGCCGGCAAGGTGTTCTCCGCCGGGGTCGACTTTAACTCCCTGGCCTCTCTGGTGGGCCGGTTCATGGCCGACCACGCGGCAGGTGGTGCCTCCATCCGGGCCGATATCGGCCAGTTCCAGCATTACCTCAACCGACTGGAAGCCATCGAACTGCCCATCATCTGCGCCATGCACGGCCGGGTCTTCGGCATGGCCCTGGAGCTTGCCCTGGCCTGCGACATCCGTCTCATGGACACCGCGTGCCGCTGGTGCCTGCCGGAACTCAAATTCGGTCTGGTCGCCGACCTGGGGGGCACGGCACGGCTCTCTCGCACCATCGGTCCCGCCCGGGCCATGGAAGCGCTCATGACCGGCCGTCAGTACAGCGCCGAACAGGCCATGGCCTGGGGGCTGGTCAACGCCCTGTATCCTGAATCCGAACTCGTCTCAGCCGCCGAAGCCCTGGCCGACGACATCGCCAAAATGGCCCCCATTGCCGTGGGCGCCACCAAAGCGATCGTTCAAAAGGGGATCGACCAGGCGCTTTCCAATCAACTTGACATGGAGGCCTCCCTTCAAAGCATCCTGCTTCGCACCGAAGACTTTCAAGAAGGGATCAAGGCGCTCATGGAGGGGCGGGCACCCATCTGGCAGTGCAAATAGTTTCCATCCACACAGGCAGGATATTAGGCGGCAAAGCCTTCCGTGGAATCAATTAAGGGGTGTCAAAACGGCGTTCCGTTTCGCTGAGCCGGCAGGGCCGTTTGGTTGACGGGCAACTGTCTGAAGACGCTTAGGGGCGCTTGGGCCCGCCGTCATTGATAAGCTTCAAAAGACGTTGCCACCTCGAAGCCGCCACAGCCTTTCTTGACCAGTTTGACCGAGGCGGGCCTTAGCGCGCCTTGGCGGCGAGTTTTGGCCGGCAACCAAACGGTTCTGACGGCGTTTCAATCGGAACATTTCTCTGGCAACCGCCATATGCGCAGTTTAACTCGAACCCTCCGGAGTCGACCATGGAATTTAAAAAGCTTTTCGAGCCCATCACCATCAACAAACTCGAAATCAAAAACCGCATCGTCATGCCGGCCATGGGGCTTTCCTACACCGACAGGTATGAATTCAATAACCGCTACAGGGCCTTTTACCGCGCCCGTGCCCACGGCGGCGTGGGATTGATGACCATCGGCCCCCTGGCCATCGACCGCGTCGGCAGCGCGCCGCTGATGCTCGCCCTCTTTGACGACGATACGGTCCCGCCCTTGAAGGCCTTTTTAGACGAACTTCACCGGGACACCGACGTCCGGGTGGCCTGCCAGCTCTTTCACATGGGCCGCTACGCCTTCTCTTTTTTAACCGGCGAACCGGCCATCGCCCCCTCCCCCATTGCCAGTAAGCTCACCGGCGAAACCCCTCGGGAAATGACCGAAGCGGACATCGCCCAGGTTCAAGAGGCCTATGTGGCAGCGGCCAGGCGGGCCGTGGCCGCCGGCTTCGATCTGGTGGAAATTCTCGCCTGCACCGGTTATCTCATCAGTCAGTTCCTTTCTCCGGTCACCAACCAGCGCAACGACGGCTACGGCGGCAGCCTGGAAAACCGCATGCGCTTCGGACTGGAAGTGATTAAAAAAGTCCGTGCCGCCATGGGGCCGGATGTGGCCCTGGGCATCCGTGTGGCCGGCAATGACTTCATGCCCGGGGGTCACACCAACGTCGAGTCCGCTGCCTTTGCCGCTGAAGCGGAAAAAGCCGGTATCGATGCCGTCAATGTCACCGGCGGCTGGCATGAGACCAGTGTGCCCCAGCTTACCACCGACGTTCCCCCCGGCGTTTTTCTCTACCTGGCCAAAGGGATTCGGGAAAAAGTGAGCGTTCCGGTGTTCGCCTCCAACCGCCTGGGCAATCCGGAAAAGGCCGAACGGGCCCTTCGCGACGGGGCCTGCGACATGATCTGCTGGGGCCGGCCGCTCATTGCCGACCCGGACCTGCCCAACAAGGTCCGCAATGGGCAAATGGATGAGATCGTTCCCTGCATCGCCTGCAACCAGGGCTGCTTCGATTCGATTTTCTCGGTCTCTTCGGTCTACTGTGTCTTAAATCCCATGGCCGGAAAAGAAGACGACTACGCCCTGAGGCCTACCGAAAAGAAGAAAAAGATCCTGGTGGTGGGCGGGGGACCTGCCGGCATGGAATTCGCTCTCACCGCGGCCAGGCGCGGCCACCAGGTAACCCTGCACGAAAAAGGCGGCAGCCTGGGCGGCCAGATCAACCTGGCCAAGGCCCCGCCGGGAAAAGCCGAATTCGGCAATATCATTTCCAGCATGACCGGCCGCATGACCCGCTGGGGGGTCACCGTCTGTTTAAACAGCGACGTGACGCTCGAACGGATCAAGGACGAAGCGCCGGATCTGGTGGTGGTGGCCTCCGGTGCCCGGCCCATGGCCATCGACCTTCCCGGGGTGGACAAACCCCACGTGGTGGACGCCTGGGACGTGCTGTCGGAGAAGGTATGGGAGATTGGCGAAAACGTGGTGGTAATCGGTGGCAACGCCACAGGGTGTGAAGCGGCTCATTTCATTTCCCAGATGGGAACCCCGGATCCGGAAACCTTTACATTTCTGCTTTACCATGGGGCCGAAACAATGGAAACCGCCAAAAAGCTCCTCCACAAACCCGGCCGAAATGTCATGGTGGTCGAAATGGTGGGCCGAATCGCGGACAACGTGGGCCGCACCGGCCGCTGGTCCCTGTTAAAATGCCTCCGCTGCATGGATGTGGACCTTCGCACCGGCACCCGGCTTTTGGAAATACGAGACCACAGCGTGGTGGTGGAGGACGGTTCCGGCACGGTGGAGATTCCCGCCGACGCGGTGGTCATGGCCGTGGGGTCAAAATCGGTGGACACCCTTTCCGCCCCATTGGCAGAGCTCGGCATTGAAGTGACCGTCATCGGGGATGCCAAAACACCGCGAAAGATCAGCGATGCGGTGCGCGAGGGGTTTGAGGCCGCACTTTCGGTCTGAAGCGAAAACGGGCGGCCATGGGGCCGCCCGCCTCGATTGATCATGTCTCTGCGGAACGAATGACCATCAGTGGCCGTTCGATGCGGTTGAGCACGCCCGAGGCGACACTTCCGAAAAAAACCCGACCAAGGCCGCTGCGGCCGTGGCTGGCGATGATGACCAGGTCGACGGAATGCGTTGCGGCGGTTTCCACAATCTCCGCCACCACGGGTCCCAATCCGACATAAATCTCGACCCTGATTTTCTTTTCCCGAAACTCGCCTTTCAATCCGTTGAGATACGCTTTCGCATCCGCCCTTAAATGCTCCATGTTTTCCTGAAACATCATGATTTCTGCCGGCTCACGCGCCGTGATGGCCAGAGGCCGGACCACCTGAAGCAAAATCAGCTCGGCATTGTATTTCAGGGCCAGGGATTCTGCATGGGCCAGCGCGCTTTCCGCCAGCTTCGAGCCGTCGAGAGGTATCAGAATTCTTTTATACATGGTTTTCCTCCTGTCTGCGTTCACCCCGCGAATCCATTTGCCGAAACCCATGGGCAAGCCGGGCTCGGCCATCGTGGCGCCATCATTCGCAAAGGGCTTAATTCTGGCATTAAACCAACACTTTAAGTGGTGGACCGGAAGAGGCTCCGCTATCGCTACCGTCCCGGTGAGAACGACTACCGTGAATTTCCAATTTCCAATACTCCTGATGCCACCCGCTCTGCGGGTGGAGCATCACTGGTCAGTCTCGACCCGCCTTAATCTCTCCATACCGGAAACACGAAACCAGGTGGTCGTTGACCATGCCTACGGCCTGCATGTGGGCGTAGATGATGGTCGAGCCGACAAATTTGAACCCCCGCTGCTTTAAATCCTTGGAAAAGGCGTCCGATTCTTTTGAGGTGGCCGGAACGTCCGCCTGGTTCTTATGGGCGTTCACTTTCGTCCGGCCATCAACGAACTGCCAGGAATAGCGGTCAAAGGAACCGAATGTTTCCTGGATCTTTAAAAAGGCCCGGGCGTTTGTCACGGCCGCGTTGACCTTGAGCCGGTTGCGGATGATCCCCGTATCCTGGAGCAGGGCTTCGATTTTCTTTGACGTGAACCGGGCGACCTTCTGGGCATCAAAATCGGCAAAGGCCTTTCGATACCCTTCCCTTCTTTTCAAAATGGTCAGCCACGACAGGCCGGCCTGGGCCCCTTCGAGAATGATAAATTCGAACAATTTGCGATCATCATGGACCGGCACGCCCCATTCATGGTCGTGATACGCCAGATAAATCGGATCGTCGGTCACCCACCCGCATCGGTTCATGTCGGAAGTCCTTTCCCCGTCTTCATTGCCGGCATTGCTTTTTAATATCTTGCAGCTCTCTTTTGATCTCCCGGTTGGCACAGAGACTTTCTCACGGCTTCAGCTGGATTTCAAAATATTTTCCACTCTCCGATCGGAAACGCCAGCGGCCAGCGTCCAACGGGACCAGCGAGAATCCCAAATTGCCGGGCAGTGCGACCCGGGCAATCTCCTGCCAACCGTCGGGTGACCATTCCAACAGCATCATGGCCCGGCGTGCTTGATTCGGCACCAGCAATCGATCGCGCGGTCGTGCAGATACGACGCGTCCGAGGCCAAGTTCCGTGCTCCCGATTCGGTGGGTGCTGACGCCTGAATATTCAGCAAACAGGGTAAGCGTTGCACCTTTAACGTGATAAAGGCGCAATTTACCGCCGATATGGGGGGTGGCGACCAGTGCAATATCCGGATTTCCATCGCCGTCAAAGTCGCCCGCGCCCACGGGATTGAGCCACCGATTTGCCTGACCGATAAAAGGGGTGGCGGCGATGCGCACCAGGCGACCGTCGACAATGCTGTACACGGACAGGGAAGCCCCTGATCGGGTGTCGCTTTCCACCACAAGGATGTCATCGTTGTCGTCACCGGTCACATCGGCCAGGCGTGGTTCCAAATCCTCGAATACCCGCGTATGGGGCAGATCGACATGAAGGCGTTTCCCATCGACGGTCTCCACCACCAGCCGTGACGCCTCCAATCCATCCCCAAGAACACCATGTCCGTAGCGATCTGTGGGGCCGGCGAGCCAGGCAAAAGCTATGTTTCCATGGCCTTGAGCAATACGACTGTGAGGGAGTTGTCCCGGCCGTTCCATGGCGATCGGGTCCGGTGAGAAGGGACCGGCGACATGAACCGTTAGGTCCATGGAAAAAGCAAGGCCTGCACTTAAGCATAACAGTGCCATAAAAAAAACAGACAGGAAAACAGTGCCCAATCGCCAACCGGTCGAACTGGGCACAACATTCCAATGCCTGGATCGAACCATTTGGTCACACGTTTTTTCCACAAACGGTTCCTTTCAATCCATAGATTATCTGCTGCCACAAATAGCCCCATAGACCGAAAACATGACGCAACGTCAAGTGGCAGCGAAGTCCCGACAATATATCGTTCAACTTAGGTCTAAAACAGGCCGTTGGATTTTTTTGTAATGAACCAAAGGGTGGTTACATATCAAACAAGGTATTGTCGGCTTTTCATCGATGGTGGATCCGCAGATTTCGCACACATAATAGTTGGGGTTCATGCTTTCAATTTTCTTGGCCAAAGGCCTGAAAAATATTCCGGAATATCTTTTTATATCATGAATCATTCTTTCGTGCTGCTGATGCGACTTCCATGAATACATGCAATACACAGCCGTTTGATCATGGGATTCAGACGATATTTTTTTTAATACTTCCGGATAGTATGTGTTAATCTTTTCCAACTCCTTGATCGCCGCAAGATTCAGGTTTGCCTTGGTATTGGCCACCATAACGGAAATCTCTGTCGGTTCTAAAGATGAGCCCAAAGAAAATAATAGTCTTTGGTAATTGACGGCATGCGTTTTCTCAGAAATTGAAAACGCTGAAAAAAGGTAAGCGATATTCGGAAAATCTTCCAGAAGGGCTTTTTGGCAATACCCATCATAATGTCTGCTGGCCCTCATCTCCGCCCAATAGGCGTCTGTTATGATATCAGCGGTCAGCGGGTAAGGACGGGGATCGCTTTTATTACCCGCTGACGCAGATCTTTTCAGGTTTAGCACAGGGTAACCCAAAGAAAATAGAGCGGCAAAACGCAGCAATTGTCTTCTTGAGATCATTTTATCAACAGGGCCTTTGGATCGTCAAAGATTCTATGTCTACCCAATGCAATTGTCCAATATTCTCACCTAAACGGAGCGTTTTAAATTTCGAAACAGAGTATAAGCAAACGATATTAATAGATAAACATCCAATTTAATCTTTCGAAATTTGAAACCCCTCGGGATTGCCGATCTTTCCGCATCTACGGCGTCAAATGCCTTCCCGCATAAAGGACTATAGCGGAAAAACATCTTCCTTGTATCTGCGGCAACCTCGACAATCGCTCAACTTAGGTCTCAGCTATTTTCCACAACACTTTTTATACTTTTGACCACTCCCGCATGGACAGGGTTCATTGCGGCCGACTTTCTTTTCAGCAATCTTGGTTTTCAGTGGATTCAACAATATGTCTAAGTCTTTAATATTCTCTGGTTTATCCGGCTCCAGGCCTATTTGGAATTTCCAGCCGTTTTCTTCAAATACAGCTTCCAATTCTTTCACTCTCTCTTCGGTTTGAACATTGACAACGGCAGGATTCTTCTCCGTGCCCAGTTTTGCCTTTTTTTTTCCATCAAATGATTTTTCCATCTTTTCACCATTCGTATTGTAAGATTCAATTGCTGCGTCATATTTCCAGCGACGCGCCCGGCTTGCCACGTCGCCATACATACGATTATTATTCGAAATTCAGGATAAAAGCAACTCTCTGCCCCTGGCTCGCGATCCGCTCCGTCCGTTCCCATAGCTATAGGCAGGGAGGCTCTTCACTGTTTCATATGGGTAAAACGGTGCCGGCCAGGGCCAGGAGGGTGCCTTCTCGCGGCTCGGAACTGTCTGAGCCGCT
>JAEINQ010000019.1 GCA_016342285.1 Desulfobacterales bacterium | reverse complement strand
CCCTGACATTGTTTTTGGGCATAACATACCCCAAAATTGGCCCTTGACTTTCCACGGATTAACTTTGTGGTTTCAAATGACTTTTTACGGGTCTGTCAAAATTGGCGGCGCGACACGATTCCACACTTGGGCCCAAGGGCCCATGAACGCGGAGGTAGCATGAATCGCAACGAGATGATTCGAAGGATCGAGGCTGGAACGAAACCATGGGACGTCATTGTCATCGGCGGCGGCGCCACCGGCCTGGGAACAGCCATCGATGCCGCCTCCCGTGGGTACCGGACCGTCTTGCTGGAACAGGGCGACTTTGCCAAGGGAACGTCGAGCCGCAGCACCAAACTGGTCCACGGCGGGGTCCGCTACCTTCAGCAAGGCAACGTCTCGCTGGTTTTAGAGGCCCTGAAGGAACGCGGGCTGCTTCGAAAAAACGCCCCTCACCTGGTCCATAACCTCCCCTTTGTGGTCCCCAATTACGACTGGTGGGAAGGGCCTTTTTACGGCATCGGCCTCAAACTCTACGATGTGCTGGCCGGTCGCCATGGCTTTGGCGCGTCCAAGAACCTGTCCAAGGAAAAAATCCTGGAACTGCTCCCCACGGTCGAGCCCGAAGGCCTCAGAGGCGGGGTCATCTACTATGACGGCCAGTTCGACGATGCCCGCCTGGCCGTCAACATGGCCCAAACCGCCGCCGAGCAGGGCGCTGCCGTGGAAGATTTTCTGGCCCGCCGGACCCGGGCGCTGCTTCTCGACGCCCGGGTCAGCATGGAAATGGCCCCGGCTGTAGCCGAAATCATGGCCGAAGCACTGGGCCGGGACGAGACGTGGCAAACGGAACAGGTCCGGGCTTACGTCCAACTGGCCGGGCATTATCTGATCAATTGAGCGGTTGCAAAAAGCGGCGAATCCGGTATGGTGCCGATGATATTTTCCGGCGTCCCCGCCGCGGGGGACGTATTGACCATCACCCACACAGGGCCTTAGACAAAGAAACATGGCAGAAAACAGCTACACGGCCAAATCCATTGAAATCTTAAACGGCCTGGACCCGGTCAAACGCCGGCCCGGCATGTATACCGACACCAGCCGACCCAACCACCTGGCCCAGGAAGCCATCGACAACAGCGTCGATGAAGCCATCGCCGGTCATGCCGACCAGGTCGATGTGGTCCTGTTCGCCGACGGCTCGCTCCAGGTCACGGACAACGGCCGGGGCATGCCGGTGGACCTCCACCCGGAAGAAGGGGTCTCAGGGGTCGAAGTCATCATGACCCGTCTCCATGCCGGCGCCAAGTTTTCCGGCAAGGACTACCAGTTCTCCGGCGGCCTCCACGGCGTCGGGGTCAGCGTGGTCAATGCCCTCTCCACGAGGCTAGAGGTGGAGATCCGGCGCGACGGCCACCGCTACCAGATCGCCTTTGAAAATGGCCATAAAACGGCCGAACTGGAAACCATCGGCACCGTGGGCCAGCGCAACACCGGAAGCTCGGTGCGGTTCTGGCCGGATATTCAATATTTCGACTCCCCCCGGTTTTCCATCCGCCGGCTTCGACACGTCATGCGGGCCAAGGCGGTGCTATGCCCCGGCCTTCGGGTCCGGTTCCGAAACGAAGCCAGCGGCGAATCCGAGGAATGGTATTACGAAGACGGCCTGCGCGACTATCTCCACGAGAGCCTGGCCGACCAGGCATTGCTGCCCGATCGCCCGTTGGTGGGCAATAGTGTCGGCGCCGAAGAGCGGGTCTCCTGGGCCGTGGTCTGGCTTCCCGAAGGGGCACAGACGATCTGCGAAAGCTATGTCAACCTGATCCCCACCCCCCAGGGCGGAACCCACGTCAATGGGTTCCGCAGCGGCCTGCTGGCATCGATCCGGGAATTCTGCGACTTTCGCAACCTTCTCCCCCGGGGTATCAAGCTGGCCCCCGAAGACGTCTGGGACCGGTGCAATTACGTGCTGAGCATGAAAATGATCGACCCGCAGTTTTCCGGCCAGACCAAGGAGCGGCTCTCTTCGCGGCAGGCGGCGCCCTATGTCTCGTCCGCGGTCAAAGATGCCTTCAGCCTCTGGCTCAACCAGCACACCGATGCCGGCGAAAGCCTGGCTGAAATGGCCATCGCCAGCGCCCAGCGGCGGCTGCGGGCCGGCAAACAGGTGACCCGGAAAAAAATCACCTCCGGTCCGGCCCTGCCCGGCAAACTGGCGGACTGCGTGAGTTCGGACCCGACCCGGGGAGAGCTCTTCCTAGTGGAGGGCGATTCGGCCGGCGGTTCGGCCAAACAGGCCCGGGACCGGCAGTTTCAGGCGGTGATGCCGCTGCGGGGCAAGATCCTCAATACCTGGGAAGTCGACACCAACACCATCCTGGGCTCGAAGGAAGTCCACGACATTACGGTGGCCATGGGTGTCGATCCGGGCTCGGCCGACTTAGAGGGGCTTCGCTACGACAAGATCTGCATCCTGGCCGATGCCGATTCCGACGGGCTTCACATCGCCACCTTGCTCTGCGCCCTGTTCGTGCGCCACTTCACTCCCCTGGTGAGGCAAGGCCACATCTATGTGGCCATGCCGCCGCTCTACCGGATCGATCAGGGCAAAAAAGTTTACTACGCCCTGGACGAGGCCGAAAAGGCCGATGTCCTCCGCCGCCTGGCCGCATCCAATGCCAAGGGACGCCCCAATGTGCAGCGATTCAAAGGGCTCGGAGAAATGAACCCGCTCCAGCTTCGCGAAACCACCATGGCCCCGGACACCCGTCGCCTGGTCAAGCTCACCGCCGACGATGAAGACGGTACCTTTCGCATCATGGACATGCTGCTGGCCAAAAAACGTGCCGCCGACCGCCGCGCCTGGCTTGAGGCCAGTGGGGAATTGACCTAAACTGGAAAACTGGAAAACCGTATCCATGACCCAAACCACTTTCATCACACCCGACGGCGTTGAACAGCTTGCCCTGGGGGACTTTACCGAAAAGGCCTACCGGGAATACGCCATGTACGTCATCCTCGACCGGGCCCTGCCCCATGTGGGCGACGGACTCAAACCGGTCCAGCGGCGCATCGTCTACGCCATGAGCGAACTGGGGCTCAAGGCAACGGCCAAGCACAAAAAGTCGGCACGCACCGTGGGTGACGTGCTGGGCAAATTTCACCCCCATGGCGATTCGGCCTGCTACGAGGCCATGGTGCTCATGGCCCAGCCCTTTTCCTATCGCTACCCGCTGGTGGACGGTCAGGGCAACTGGGGGTCCATGGACGACCCCAAGTCCTTTGCCGCCATGCGCTACACCGAGGCCCGGCTCGGCGCCTATGCCGAACTGCTCTTGAGCGAACTGGGCCAGGGAACGGTGGACTGGTCTCCCAATTTCGACGGCACCCTGGAAGAGCCTGTTATCCTGCCGGCGCGGGTTCCCAATGTGCTGCTCAATGGGGCTGCCGGCATCGCCGTGGGCATGGCCACCGATATCCCACCCCACAATCTGGTCGAAGTCATCGGCGCCTGCATCCATCTCATCGACCACCCGTCGGCCACCGTGGAAGAACTCTGCGAATTCATCCAGGGCCCCGACTACCCCACCAAAGCCGAGATCATTTCCCCTGCCGAGGACCTGGCGCAAATCTACCGAACCGGCACCGGATCGATCCGCATGCGAGCTGTCTTTGAGCGGGACAACGGCGATATCGTGGTGACGGCACTACCCTACCAGGTCTCCGGCGCCAAGATCCTCGAACAGATTGCCGCCCAGATGCTGGCCAAAAAGCTCCCCATGGTGGCAGACCTGCGGGACGAATCCGACCATGCCGAGCCGACCCGACTGGTCATCGTTCCCCGGTCCAACCGGGTGGAAGTGGACACCCTCATGGCCCACCTCTTTGCCACCACCGATCTGGAACGGACCTACCGGGTCAACATGAACGTCATCGGCCTCAACAACCGGCCCCGGGTCATGGACTTAAAGACCCTGCTGGACCAGTGGGTGACCTTTCGAACGGAAACGGTCCGGCGGCGACTCGAGTTCCGCCTGGACAAGGTTGTCAGCCGGCTCCATGTCCTCGACGGCCTGCTGATCGCCTTTTTGAACATCGACGAGGTCATCGCCATCATTCGCAGCCAGGACGAACCCAAACCGGTCCTCATGGCCCGCTTTGCGCTGACCGCCACCCAGGCCGAGGCCATTCTGGAACTGAAATTGCGCCACCTGGCCAAACTCGAGGAAATGAAAATCCGCGGAGAACAGGAAAACCTGGCAAAAGAGCGCCAGCACCTGGAAAAGATCCTCAATTCCGAAACGCGGCTCAAGACCCTGGTCAAAAAGGAACTGGCCGCCGACGCCAAGACCGCCGGCGACCCGCGCCGCAGCCCTATCGTTGAACGCCGGGAAGCCCAGGCCTTGAGCCAGGCGGATATCCAGCCCGCCGAACCGATGACCGTGGTCCTCTCGGCCAAGGGGTGGGTCCGCGCGGCCAAGGGGCACGAGGTGGATACCGAACGGCTCAGCTACAAAACCGGCGACCAGTTTCTGGCCTCTGTTTGCGGGCGCAGCAACCAGTCGGCGATCTTTCTCGACTCCACCGGCCGCAGCTACGCCCTGCCCATCCACGGTCTGCCGTCGGCCCGGGGACAGGGAGAGCCATTGAGCGGCCGGTTGAGCCTGCCGGCCGGTGCCGAATGCATCAGTGTTCTCTGCGATACCGGCAACCCGGACCTGCTCATGGCCAGCGACGCCGGCTACGGATTCATCGCCCGGACAGACGATCTGATGACCCGCAACCGCAACGGCAAGGTGGTCCTGACCCTGCCGGCCGGCGCCCTTCCCCTGGTCCCGGCCCCCGTAGCCGATGCCGAGCACGATGCCATCGTGGCCGTGACCAGCGAAGGCCGGATGCTGATCTTCCCCGTGGCAGACCTGCCCCTTCTGGGACGCGGCAAGGGGAACAAGATCATTCACATCCCGCCGGCCCGCGTCAAAACCCGGGAGGAACTGATGACCCGTATTGCCCTGCTGCCGGCCGGGGGCCACATGGCCATCCGGGCGGGAAAGCGCCAACTGACCCTCAAGGCGGCGCTTTTGGAGGAATTCACCGGAAAACGGGGACAGCGCGGCAAACTCCTTCCCCGGGGTTTTCGAAACGTCTCCGGCATCGATATCATCGCGTCCCAACAGATGCCGCTGGTTCAGTGATGCCCCGTCTGTAGAACGGATTGGCGAATTGACGGATTGTGAATTGACGGATTGGCGGATTGGCGGATTGGTGGATTGCTGAATTGACGGATTGACGGACCAACTTTAATTCGACAATTCGAAAATCCCAAATTCGGCAATCCTTTTTAAGGCAGAATTATGCACCTCTATCGCAACTGGTTTTTGGCAAGCCGTCCCTGGTCCTTTTCCATGACCGCCATTTCGGTGGGCGTGGGCAGCGCCATGGGCGCCATTGACGGACCCTTTTTCTGGTTCCCGTTCCTGCTGGCCCTGGCCAGCGCCGTGATGCTCCACGCCGGCACCAACCTGATCAACGACTACTACGACGTTGGCAGCGGCGTGGACACCGTCGAATCGGCCACGGCCCAATACCGCCCCCACCCCCTGGTGGAAGGGCGCCTTCCGGCCGAACAGGTCAAGTGGGCCGCCTACGCTCTTTTCGCCATGGCGGCCGTCATCGGCATCTACCTGGTCGCCACCCGGGGCCAGGCGATCTTCTGGATCGGCCTGGCAGGGCTTGTGGCCGGACTGACCTACACGGCCCCGCCCCTTCGCTACAAATACGTTGCCCTGGGGGAATTGTCGGTGTTTCTCATGTGGGGACCGCTCATGGTCGAGGGGAGCTACTATGTCCAGCGACAGGTGCTCAGCCCCAAAGCCTTCTGGGTATCACTTCCGTTCGGACTGCTGGTCGCCCTGGTCCTTCTGGCCAACAACATCCGTGATATCGAACTCGACCAAAGCCGGCGCATTCACACCCTTGCCACCGTGCTGGGCAAACGCCGGGGCCTGACCGCCTACCTGCTGCTCATGGCCCTGGCCTATGTCGGCATTATCGCCCTGGCCGGATTCCTGACCCCCTGGCTGCTGATCATCCTGACCAGCCTGCCCCTGGCCTTCCGCCTGTTCCGGCAGATGGCCCGGGAGGTGCCCATGGACGCCGATGCCCGAACCGCCCAACTCGACACGGCCTTTGGCCTGCTGCTGGTGGCGGCACTGATCATGGAAGGGATTCTCCGATGACCGACCAAGGGGTAAAATTGGTTCGGGTATGGGCCATGGTGGCACTGGCCGCGGCCTTATGGGTCGTTGCCTTTGCCCTTCCCTGGTCGAATTTCTGGCTTAAAATCGCCGGGTCGGCCAGTTTGCTGGCCCTGCTGTCGGTTTGGATCGCACCGCCTGCGGCCGGATGGCGCCGGCCCGATGGCCGGGACCTGATCCGCGGCATCGTATCGGCCATGGCCCTGTGGCTGATCTTCTGGGCCGGCAAGGCCGTCTCCAGCCAGCTCTTTGCCTTTGCCGACGGACAGATCGGGGCCATTTACGGAAAAGGCACCGGGATGTCGCGCTGGGGTATTTTCGTCCTCCTGCTGACCGTCACCGGACCGGCTGAGGAGATTTTCTGGCGGGGCTTTTTGCAGAAACAGCTCATGGGCCGGTTCGGAAACGCCCGGGGCTGGGCACTGGCCACCGCCGCCTATGCCCTGGTCCATGTCTGTTCGATGAATTTCATGCTGGTGGGGGCCGCGGCCGTGGCCGGCGCCTTCTGGGGCCTGCTTTACTGGCACTGGGGCCGCCTCTGGCCGGTGATCATTTCCCACGCCCTCTGGAGTGCCTTTATCTTCGCCGTCGTGCCGATCCCCTGAGGGAAAGGCTGAAGGGAGGAAGGCTGAAGACCGAAGCGGAGCACCTATGGGATCAGGAATGCGGGATCTGGGATCTGATTGCAGGTGGTGCTGTTGGTTTATTGACGCCGTTGCCTCGCCTGTCTCACCGAAGCCCTTAATCAAAGTTGAACTCAGTGGCGTGCCAAAAGGCTTCCCCGAAATGCCACGGCGCCTCTTCCCGTTCGCTGAAGTGACTGGTTGGCAAGCAATTTCAGCGAGCCCCAAGCTCTTTTTCGATACGTTCAGCAAGAAAAACTTTTAAAAGAGATTGGTATGGCACATCTCTTTTATTCGCCAAAAGCTTAAGCTCTTCTATCATCGACTCTGGAAGCCGAAGGGATATTTTTCTTACAGAAGGCTTCAGGTTTGAAAATGTAATTCTTTCAGCCTTGTTCCAATTTATGTATTCTGTCGAGTCGTGAGTCGCCCAAAACTCTCTTTCTTCATCTTCATTTTTAAACGCAGGTATTTTCTTACTCATTTTTTATATACCTCCCTTTCTTTACGGCTCATGTCTCTGGCCGATATAACTCGAATAAGATTTCCCCTTATTGTGAAACCAATGAATAAGGTTCTTTTTGAATCTGCAAAATCATTCCAGGTCAATCATCCACCAGGACCCGGACCCGGGCCAGGGCATCGGCGATGACGGCATCAGGGGCTTTTTCGGCAAACCGGACCCCCCGTTCGACAAAGTCGATCACCCGTACCTGATGGCAGAGCACGACGCCGCGAACCCGGGTGCCATGAAGATGGACTTCAAACCCATGCCCCCGCTCACGGCTGGTGATGGGTGCCACCAGGGCCAGCCGGATTTTTCGGTTGAAGGGAGTCGGTGACAGCACCAGCGCAGGACGTTTTCCCATCTGTTCATGCCCCGCAGCCGGGTCAAAATCCGTCCACACGATGTCGCCGCGCCTTGGAAAATATTTCGTTGCCGGCATTGTTACAGGATCTCCCGGCCTTTTGGTTCATCATGGAGCCATTGCTTGTCTTCTTCGCCCAATTCCATGACTTCCGGATCGCATTGAGCCAACAGGACGTCCAGTAAATACGATTTCCTTTGCCGGATCGGCGTCAGCACGACCTTTCCGTCGACCACGTCCACATCGACCTTTTGATCGAGATTCAAGTTGCCCTTCTCGACAATGGACTTGGGCAGTCGCGCAGCCAGACTGTTGCCCCATTTCTTGATTGTCACTTCCATAGCACCCCCTTTCATGTTGATACACTGTATAAACTATCGGTTTCATCGTGGGGTGTCAAGGGACCCGCCCAACATAGCTCAAGTTGAAGATAGAAGGGTTAAAACCTAAGCATTCAGAAAAAAACCATGGCGGTTCTATTAACTTCGCACCGTCACATCGCCTGATTGCAGGTGGCGTTTGCGGTTTATCTGCGCCGTTGCGTCGCCTGTCCCGCCGAAACCTTCAGGCGAAGGAGGATTGCGTGAGGAAGGTTTTAAGAGGATCGTTTCAGAATTCACCGGAGGGGTGGAGAGAGGGTGAAACGATTCGCGGATTGACATAGAGGCCTAAGCGACGTACAGTTGTTCTGTACATATACATAGGAGGCAGATATGGCCATTCAAACCACGTATACCCATGCCCGTGCCCGTTTCGCTTCGTTGATGGATGAGGTCATTAAAAACCGCGAAGTGGTCATTATTCAGCGGCGAGGCAGTGAAGACGTCGCCATGATCGCAGCGGACGAACTGTCCGGCATCCTTGAGACGGCGCACCTGCTTCGGTCCCCGGCCAATGCCGAAAGGCTTATTTCAGCCCTTGAAGGCATCCGAAAAAAGGACGGAGCACCACAAACCATCGACGCGCTTCGCCAAGAGGTCGGTCTTGGCTAACCTGCCTCAAAATACGAAGCAGAGAGACGCTATATTCCAGGCTGAATTCAGAGAGGATTTAAGCTACTGGGTTGAAACGGATCGCCGGACAGCGGTTCGGATTTTCAAACTCATCGAAGCGGTGATGCGGAATCCGTTTCAGGGGCTCGGCAAACCGGAACCTCTGAAATTTCTTGAGCCCGGGGTCTGGTCCCGCCGAATCACACAAGAGCACCGTTTGGTTTATGTGGTGGGACAAGACAGAATCGATTTCGCTCAGTGCCGTTACCATTATTGACAATTACCATGAAAGGCCGACCGTTTTTTAAGCGGAGCAAGAAGGCGTTAGACTGTAGGGAAGAGGCGGGAGGCAAAAAAAGAAGGGCGGAAGGAATACCCAAGCATTCAGAAAAAGACCGGTGGTGGTTTTTTTAACTTCGCGTCGTTGCGTCGTTGCGTGAGACAAGTTTTTTAAATGAGAGAGTGACCGGTTTGTGAACGGGGTAAAAGAGCAGACTGAAGGTAGAAGGTTGAAGACTGAAGGAAGGCCGAAGAAGATTGCGGATCAGGCTTCGCCAGAGGCTACGCCCGACAGGTTGGCGAATTGTGGGATACGGGATCCGGGATCCGGGATCCGGGATGTGGGATGTGGGATCTGGGATCTGGGATCTGGGATGCGGAATGTGAGATCAGAAATCTGAGACCCGACGGCCGAGGTTTTCAAAATTCCTGACGCAGGAGAACAATCATGGCAAAAATCGGCAGAAATCAACCCTGCCCGTGCGGGAGCGGCAAGAAATATTTCCTTCCCTGGCGGCGAACGTTTATTTGTATTCGGTTTGGATGCAAACACCCAGTGCATGACCCCCTTGTGGCAGTTGGGACAAAGCCGGCTTGGCTTGTTTTCGACATTTCCGGCCGTCTCGGCGACTGCCAGCAAAAACGCCAGTTTCGTTCTCTCCGTTAACAACAACCGATGTCTCAGGCCCTGCAATAGCAAGCGGTTTGAGGGGGCAATAAGGCGTTAGGCTGTAGGGAAGTGGCTGGAGGCGGTAAGAACAAAGGACGGAAAACAGAAAGGGCATAACAGAGGTCAGCGGTCTGAGGTCTGATTGCGGGCGACGCTTTTGGTATATCTGCGTCGTTGCGTCGTTGCGTGAAACAGGTTTTACAGGATCTTCCGATTTATCCTATCTTTAAAATGGCAGAGCAAAGCGATTCCACAACACATGAAACTTGAGCATTGAACATTGGATATTGAGAATTGTCCTGATACCCCCGCATCAGGGGGCCAGCACCACCAGGTCCAAAGGCGCGTCCACCCCGTCGACCCGCCTGGCCCCAAGCGGCCGGCAGTCATGGGGAGGGCGGTATCCTTGGGCCATGGCCAGATCGAAGTCGCGTGCCGGGGCCAGGGCCCGGACCCCCTCGGCCTTGTTGTGCTTTTCCAGCTTGGCCGAGAGGTTCACCGCATCGCCGATGACCGTGTACTCGAGCCGGGTTGCATCGCCCACCGCGCCAAAGACCACGGGCCCGGCGGCCACCGCCGCGCCGATGGCCACGGCCGGCTGACCGTTTCTGCGACGTTCTTCGTTCCAGCCGTCCACGGCTGCCAGCATGGCGTCCACGGCCCGCAGGGCATCGGCGGCATAGGTATCGTTGGCCACGGCCGCACCGAAGGTGGCCAGAATACCGTCGCCCATGAATTTATCCACGGTGCCGCCGTGGCGATGAATCACCGGCACCATCAGGGCCTGGTAGTCGGTCAACAGACAGATCAGGTCGTCCGGGGCCATCCCGGCGGCCAGGCGCGTAAACCCCCTCAGGTCGCAGTTGACAATGGCCGCGTCCCGGGCCTTACCCTGGCCGGCCCGGATCTGTTCTTCGGAAGCGACGATCTGACCGGCCACCTCCGGGGAAAAGAATCGCGCCAGATCCCTGGCCGCGCTCTCTTCGGACAGGGCCCGGACCAGCAGCAGCCGTGCCCGGGATATGGCCACGGCCAGGATGACCGTCACCGTTAAGATGGTAATGATCTTGTCCAACTCGGCACCCACGAGGATGCTGTTTGAGGTCATGTATTTGACGTAGTTGCGGGTAATCATGGCCACACCGCCGCTGGCGGCGGTGGCGTAAACCGCCATGGCGGCCCAACCCATGGCGGCGACCAGGCCGGCGGTCACCACGAAACGGACTTCGAAGCGCAGGGTGCGAAGAGCGATGAAGATAAAAACGTAGAGCAGGGTCGGCGATTTGAGGTAGAAAGAGGGCGGCTGCATGTACTGCAGGTGAAAGGCCCAGATCATCGCCATCAGCAGGGCCATATCGACAACCACGGAAAGATAAAGCCAGGGCGAGCTCAACCGGCCCCGAATCGACAGCCACAACCGAATGGAGGTCAGGACGGTATAGCCGGCCAGAAACCAGGGAACCAGGGCAAAAGTCCGGCTGGTCGAAAAGGTTTTGGGGGACACCCCATAGAGAAGCCCGAAGAAAAGCACCACGGTCAACTGAATCCATCCGACGAGCCGCTCGCTGTTGTCTTGATGGCGCCGGATCGCCGAGACGATCCTTGCGGGAAGCTGCCGTTCGACTCTTTCATCCGTCTGCATCGCACCTCCGAATTTCCTCGGGTGGTTCAAGGTTGACGGTTCCGTAAAAACTGTGATCCCTGACGGGAGAGATGACGGGGTTCGGGACCTCGACATGGCACCATGTATGATAAAACGTGGCATCCGCCCGAAGGGCATGGCACCATTTGTTCGGCCCGAGCGCCTGATAATTTTTTTGTTTTCATCCGTCATCTGTCATCCGTCATCTGTCTTCAACAGGTGATCGGCCGACCAAATCAATCCTGGATACCCTGTTCATCCTGTCAAAAAAACGTTGCAATCTTTGCGGCTTTGCGGTGAACCATATTTTATTTGCGGCTATGCCGCGCAAAGTGCTTTGTGTCCTTGTGGTTTCAGACGCTGTTGACAGGGACCGCAAAAAAAGGCGCCGGCCCCAAACGGAGCAGGCGCCTTGTGGACCCGAGGGAATAAAACCGGATCAGGCCGGTTTGCGCTGCCAGTAAGGGTTGATCAGGTCTTCGAAAATCGCCATGGCTGCCGCAGACCCCTGGCCCGTGGCCGTAACGATCTGCTTGTAGCCCCCTTCCACATCGCCGGCCGAATAGATGCCGGCGATATTGGTTCGGTGCTGGGCATCGTGCTGGATATAGCCGTCTTCGGTCAGGGCCACGCCGATTTTTTTGGCCAGTTCGACGCTCGGTTCATACCCGATGGCGATAAAAACGCCGTCCACGGGCAGATTTGACGCTTTCTGGGTCCGGTTATCAAACAAGGTTACGGATTCGACCCGTTGCTCGCCGTGGATCTCCTTGATCTCGGTGTTCCAGAGAATGGGGATGTGGTTTTCTTCCAGGTTTTTGATCAGAAACTCCTGAGCCCGCAGGGTATCACGGCGGTGGACCAGGGTCACCTCCACGCCCATGTGATGCAGGTGCAACGCCTCGGTGACCGCGCTGTTGCCGCCGCCGACCATGACGACTTTTCTCCCCTTAAATAAAGGACCGTCACAGGTAGCGCAGTAACTCACCCCCCGGCCCGACAACCGGCTTTCGCCCGCAGCACCCAACGGTTTGTGGTTGGCCCCGGTGGCCAGCAGCAGGGCCCGGGCCGTGAACTTTCTGCGGGTCGTCTGGACCCGGATCGGATCGCCCGGCGTCACGTCCACGACCTCCTCCCCCTGAAAAATCTCGACGTACTGAAGGGCATGGGTCACCATGATGTCCACCAGGGCCTTGCCGCCCACCTGGGTAAAGCCCGGATAGTTTTCCACCACCGGCGTCAGGGCCACCTGGCCGCCCAGGGCGTCGCGTTCGACCATGGCGGTCTTGAGCCCGCTTCGAACCGCATAAATACCGGCCGTGAGTCCGGCCGGGCCGCCGCCGACAATCACCAGATCGGTGGCCACCTCTTCGGCGTCGCTGTCAGGAATAAAAATCGTCTGGGGCGCCATCTTCTGCAATGAAACGGCAAAGACCTCTTCGGACTGGGCCCCGAGGCCGATCATGACGTCGTTGGCAAAGGCCTGGGGAACGCTCTGTGCCTGATACTGCTCGGCAATGTCCGGTGCCGCCTGAATATCGACAATCTCCAGGCTGACCTGTTCGGGATTGGCAATGGCCGCCTTGACCGCATTGACCGCCTCCTGGGGGCAGTAAGGGCAGGTGGGGCTGACAAAGACCTTGATGCGCCGGGGCGAATCAATGCCTTCGATGACCCGGGCCGCCTGCTCACTCAGATGGCTTTTGCCCAGACCGACAAAGATCAGGGTTTCTAGAAAGGTTCTCCCCTCTTCGCCCACCGGGGCCCCGATCCAGCGGATCCGGTACCGGTCCGGGGCGATCACCAGGGTGGGGCTGTGGGTCACCCCCCATTTTTGAGCCAGTTCGTGATCCATGGCATATTCACGAAAAGTGATCTTGTCGCTGAGTTGACGAAAGGCCCGGATCACCTGACGGTTGGCTTTGGTGAAAACATTATCTTCGGCCGGGTGGGCGAACATGAAAAGTTCGATGGCATTGGGCAGATTGGAAAAAGTGCCCTGCAGTTGTTTCATGACATCCTGGGGTATCTGGTCTTGGTCGTTTCCGTGTTCTTGCATGCTGTCCTCCTGTTCGGTCGTTGTTCATGCCGAATTGTCAAATCAACTGATCTGTCGTTGAATGGAACAAATCCTGTCAAACTTTAGTTCACTATAGTCACTGGTGACATCGGTGTCTCGGCATAGCCGACTGACGCTGACCACGCCCAAAGGACGTGAATTCCTACTGTGTATTGAAACGATTGTAGCCATGAGTCGGATACGGTGTCAATCGCTTCACCCGGCAACCTCAGGGCCCCATGGCCGTTGGACCGGCATTGCTTGACAGCCGACCCCGAAATGTCCATATTGACCGCACTGCCGATAACCCCGAAAAGAAAAGAATCCCTATGTTCTTCAGACTTTTACTGGCCTTTACCCTGGTGCCCGCGGCGGAAATTTACCTCCTTCTCAAGGTGGGGGGGGCGATAGGCCCTTTCAACACGGTGGTGGTGGTGATTCTCACCGCCGTGGCCGGTGCCCACCTGGCACGAACCCAAGGCATCCAGGCCATGATGGCCGTCAGGACCCGAATGGACGCGGGCGAAATGCCCGCCGAAGAGATGCTCGACGCCCTGATCGTTTTTTTGGCCGGCGTGGTGCTGCTGACCCCGGGGTTTCTCACCGACACCGCCGGCCTGCTACTGCTCTTTCCGGCCACCCGCCGGATCTTCAAGGAATGGCTCCGGGTGCGGTTTGACCGGTGGCTGCACGAATCGAGGGCAACGATCCGGCGCTATCCCTGATCCGAAAGCGCCATGTCCTGATACCTAACGGTGTCAGATGCCTTCCCGCATAAAGCACTATAGCGGAAAAGCATCTTCCTTGTATCTGCGGCAACACGCCAAAGGCGGGCAAGCCTCGACAATCGCTCAACTTAGGTAATAGAAAAGAACCGGAAACGGAAAATCCGTTACAGGCCCATGAAAAAGACGTCCCCAGACAACCCTTTCGCCCCGGCGCCGCCCAGGCTGTGGACCTATACCCTGCCCGGCGGCTGGAAGGTCCTGGCCGGCCGCACCGATGCCGACAATGACCGGCTCAGCCTGCGGTTGGCCGGCCCCGACGACTGGTGGTTCCATGTTCGGGGCATGCCGGGCAGCCATGTGGTACTCGTGGCACCTCCGGGCAGCCAGCCCGACCGACAGACCCTGAAAGCGGCGGCAGCCATCGCCGCCTGGCACAGCAAGGCCCGGGGCGGCGGGGTCACGCCGGTGGCCTGCACCCAGGCCCGATTCGTCACCAAACCCCCAGGCGCCAAACCGGGAACGGTCCAGATCCGCAAGGAAACGGTACTCAAGGTCCGACCCGCGCTGCCCGATGACGCTGGCGAGAAGTGAGGCGCCACCCGCAGAGCGGGTGGCCTCAGCCAAGCCCCCATGGGGGGACGAATCAATATTGCGCTTACATCATTGTTCTGCTATCGCCGGGACGGGTGAACCTTCCCGGGGCCACCACTGGAAATAGTGGTTTCAAGGCAGAGTGAATGGCATTGAGGTTGCGGCAACGCCGCAAAACATAAAATTTCCAAGGGAAATTTTATATGGGGAAACAGACCACACCGCAGCAGCTGGGCAAATTCCTCTGCTACGTCCTGGGGCGCCACCCGGATGAATTTGGTCTGGTGCCCGACCCCCAAGGGTTTGTGCCCATTATGGACTTGCTCAAGGTCTGCGCCGAGGAGGCGGACTGGCGCCATGTGCGCCGGGCCCCCATCGAGGCGCTTCGGCTGGTGCTGCCCGACTGTCCCATTGAAATCAACGGAGAACAGATCCGGGCTGCCGACCGTACCCACCTGCCCTGCCGGCTACCGGCCGCACACCCGCCCCCGCTGCTCTACATCGCTGTCAGGCGGCGAGCCCATGGAACCGCGCTGGAAAGAGGACTGACCTCACCCCACGCCGGCAGCGTGGTTCTGGCGGACCAGACCGAACTGGCCCTTCGCATGGGCCGGCGAAGGGACCATCATCCGGTCATGCTCACCGTTCACCTTAGCCGGTATCCCCAAGGGCTTCCCGGTTTCGAGCAGTTCGGCGACCATATCTATCTCTGCCCGGACCTGCCGGCCAGCTGCATCACCGGCCCACCGCCTCCCCCTGCCCATGCCGAGCCCGCCGTGAAAAAAAAACCGGTCGCCGCGGTCCAGCCCAAAACCCCGGGATCTTTTATTCTGGATCCCACACGATCGCCGGTTCCGCCCAGTCAAGGCCAGCACGGCAAAAAAGGGGGGCGAAAACCCAAACGCCAGCCCCCGCCCTGGCGGTCGTGAAACCCGGGAAAATTTTTCCGATTGACAAGGCCTGTTCAAGCTGGTATCAAGCTTTTCTGTTTTCAGGGGGGCCGTTAGCTCAATCAGGCAGAGCACCTGACTCTTAATCAGTAGGTTGAAGGTTCGATTCCTTCACGGCCCACCACATTATCAATCAGCGGGTTAGCCTCGACATTCTGGCTAACCCTTTTTTTGTTTTTACCTAAACTGTCGGACCGTTTCTTCGCTAAGGGCAGCACGCCGGACCGCTGCTGGCGGTGGGTTTATCCTTGACAACAAAACGTTTATGGTGTTATTTAGTCAAATTTTAATGTAGCGGATGACTATCTGTCCGCTCCATCCTTGCTCTGGACGATTCCGGGGCTTGATACCCATAAGGAGGCAAGATGCGACGTTACGAAACCATTACCATCATGGACCCGGATCTGTCGGAAGACGGCCGGGTTCCCGTTTTTGAGCGGATTCAGGACGTGATCGCCAAGGAGGGCGGCACCCTGGTGGAAATTGACCACTGGGGCAACCGAAAGCTCGCCTATGAAGTTCGAAAAAAAACCCGGGGCTACTACGCTCGGATCGATTATTGCGGCAACGGCGCCGTGGTAGATGAAATGGAGCGGTTTTTCAAAATTGATGACCGGGTGATCAAGTACATGACCGTCCTGCTTGAAAAAGAAGCGGATCCGGAAAAAATCCTGGCTGAAAAGGCCGCCGCCGAAATCGCTGCCGCCGAGCCGGAAGCAACGGAGACGCCGGAAGCAACGGAGACGCCGGAAGCAACGGAGACGCCGAAAGCAACAGAGGCGGCGGAGACCGAGGATGCGGCTGACACCAAGACAGCAGATGCCCCGTCCGATGCTCCAGAAACCGACGCCGTGACGAGCGAAGCCACTTCAACCGATACCGAGCAGGAGGAATAGGACCATGGCCTTAAGACCCTCAAAAAGAGGCGCCGCCGGTGCAAAAAAGAAAAAAAGACGCGTTTTCCACCGCCGCAAGGTCTGCCGGTACTGCGCTGACGCCACTTTGGAGATCAATTACAAGGACCCCAAGGGATTGAAATATTTCATTACTGAACGAGGGAAAATCATTCCCCGAAGAATTTCGGGATCCTGCGCCAAACATCAGCGCGCCCTGACCATGGCCATCAAGCGGGCCCGGTCTATCGCTCTGCTCCCCTTTGTGGGAAGTGTGGACGCAAACTGATCGGGTGCCAGGCAGGAGGGAAGAGGATTGTGCCGCAAGACTTCAACGGAGAGATCGCCAGAGAGGTAGGGCATGGGGTGGTGGCAACCAGCCTGATTTTTGCCGCGTCCGTTTACCTGCCCATTGTCGGTTTCTTCAGCTCTCTCTTCATTCCCCTGCCGATTCTGTTCTACCGATCCAAACTCGGTCGCAAGGCCGGAGCCGTCGTGGCCGGTGTCAGCGGCACCGTGGTGGTGATCGCTTTCGGCGGCCCAACACTGGATCTGCTGCTTTTCGGTGAATTGATCCTTCTCGGTTTTGCTCTTGGCGAACAGATCGAACGGAACGTTTCCATCGAAAAGACCCTGTTGTACGCCTGTGGCGCCGCCTTGGGGACCGCGCTGGTCGTTATCGTCCTTGCAGGCAGCGTCACCGGAAAGGGCGTCACAGTCCTGGTGGCCGATTACGTAGCACGAAATCTAAAGCTGACCCTGGCCCTTTACGAAAACATGGGCATGCCGCCGGACAGCATTGAGATGATCACCCGGTCCCTGGATCAACTCCAGTACGTCCTGGTGCGGATCATTCCAGCCATGGCGGTGGCCTCCTGCCTGTTCGTGGCATGGGCCTGTCTGCTGGTGGCCCGACCGATGCTACAGCGACGGTCGCTGCCCTACCCGGACTTTGGCCCGTTGACAGACTGGAAAGCGCCCGAATTTCTCGTCTGGGGTGCCATTGCCTGCGGTTTGCTGCTGCTGGTGCCAAAACCGGGCATCAAGATGATCGGGCTTAACGGGCTGCTGGTCCTGGTGACGATCTACTTCTTTCAAGGGATCGCCATCGTCGCCCACTTTTTTGAACGCAAAAACGTTCCCCGACCCTTCAGGGTCGCTTTTTACGGCCTGCTGGCACTGCAGCAATTGCTGCTGCTGCTGGTCATTGGGCTCGGCTTCTTCGACATGTGGGCCAATTTCAGAAAATTGGGAAAAGAAGAGAACAGCTGACCCGGCTGTTCCGCGTGGAGGATATCATGATCAAAGTCATTCTCAAGGAAACCATCGATTCACTCGGCATCATCGGCAGCGAAGTTCAGGTAGCGGACGGTTATGCCAGAAATTACCTGCTGCCCCAGGACAAGGCGGTCGCGGCCACACCGGCGAACCGAAAATTGCTCGCACAACAGAAAATGAAATTCGAGCTCCAGATCGCCAAAGAAAGGGCCCAGGCTGAAGAAATGGCCCAGCAGGTCGAGGGCATCACCTGCACCATTGCTGCCAAAGTCAGCGATGGCGACAAGCTCTATGGGTCAGTAACGGTACGCGACATCGTCACTGCCCTTCAAAAGCAGGGCGTCACCATTGAAAAGCGGATGTTGCTGCTCAACGACCCCATCAAGACCCTTGGCGCCCACAAAGTGGCCGTCCGCATCTACAAGGGGGTCAAGCCGGAAATCACCGTGGAAATCGTGCCGGAGTAGTCAACCAGGCGGGTGTTTGGATGAAAGCGCCCAATCGGCGCAGTTATCCCCCCCCTTTTTTGACCGCTCTCATTGATCCGTGCACCACAAAGACAGCGGGCACCCAGCAGACATCTTCGTTTCTGATGCGTTGTGCTTAAATATTCCATTGTGGATTCGCTGTCTTTGTGGTGAAGACCATGTCTCAATCCTTTCTTTGGTCTCTTGCAAAAAGTTGTCCCGGCATCGCCAGTTTACTCTGACCACGCCCAGAGGAAGTGGATTCCTAAATCGAATTGAATGCCATGGCCGATCGATCGTCGAAACCGATCAAAGACCCTTCGCTGCATCACCTTCCGCCCCAGAGCCTGGAAGCCGAAGACGCCATCCTCAGCGCCATCCTCATCGATAACAGTACCTTGATGGACGTGTTAGAGGTGCTGGCGCCGGAAGATTTCTACAAAACAGCCCATCAGAAAATTTTCGCCGCCATCACCGAACTCTTTACCCGGAACGAACCCATCGACCTGGTCACCCTGACCAACCTGCTCCGCGAAAGGGCGCAGATCGAAGAAATCGGCGGGGCGGCCTACCTGGCCAATCTGGTCGACACCGTTCCTGCAGCCGCCAATTCCGAACACTACGCCCGGATCATTCACGACAAGGCCAGCCTTCGGCGACTCATCGAAAGATCCAACGCCATCATTCACCGGTGCTTCGAGGACCAGGGCGACGTGGACGAAGTTCTGGATTTCGCCGAAACGGCGATTTTCGAAATCTCCGAAAACAAAGTCAAGCCTTCGTTCTATCCGCTTGGCAAACTCATCGAAGCCAATATCGACGCCTTGGAGGAACGCCAGGGGAACAAGGCGCTGGTCACCGGGGTCACCACCGGGTTTCACAAGCTCGACAGCATGACTTCGGGGTTTCAGGATTCGGATCTGATCATTCTCGCCGGCCGACCGAGTATGGGAAAGACCGCATTGTCGTTGAACATTGCTCGAAATGCCGCCGTTGACGGCAATGTGCCCACCGCCATCTTTTCGCTGGAAATGTCCAAGGAACAATTGTCCATGCGCATGCTCTGTGCCGAGGCACGGATCGACTCCACGCGGCTTCGCAGTGGCTTCTTCAGCCGCGAGGACTGGGTCAAGCTCACCGACGCAGCCGGACTTCTCTCCGAAGCCCCCATCTATATCGACGACTCGCCCGACGTATCGGCCATGACCATTCGGGCCAAGGCCCGCCGGCTGAAGATGGACAAGAACCTGGGGCTGATTTTCATCGATTACATCCAGCTCATGAGGGGCCGTATCGGCAGTGAGCGCCGGGACCTGGAAATTTCTGAAATCTCCAGGTCCCTCAAAGGCCTGGCCAAGGAACTCAGCCTCCCGGTGGTGGGGCTGTCCCAGCTCAATCGGAAACTGGAAGAGCGGGCCGACAAACGTCCCCAACTCTCCGATTTGAGGGAATCCGGCGCCCTGGAGCAGGATGCCGACGTGGTCGCCTTCATCTACCGGGACGAAGTCTACAACAAGGATGAAAACAATCCCAACCGAGGCAAGGCGGAACTGATCATCGCCAAGCAGCGAAACGGTCCCGTGGGCATGGCGCCGCTGACTTTCCTAAACGCCTACACCCGGTTTGAAAATCTCGCATCCGAAAACGTGATGGGGACATGAAACGGCTGTACGGAAATGCCGCGGGACTCAAAGCCAGTCAACTTCACCGCCTGGAAAATCTTTACCGCCGCCGCACGCCCCGGGAAAACGTCGCCTCCTTTGAGCTGACCAAGGCCCTGACCGACATCAGTATGGAGATTCGCCGGCAGGTTGGCATTCTCATCGATCGACAGGGACGAATCGTCATCGTCATCGTCGGCGACCCCCAGAAAATTGTCATTCCGGACCTGAGCGAGTACCGATTGGCCCCGGGCCGACTCAGAGGGCTGCGGTGCGTGCACACCCATCTCGACCGGGAAGCCCTGACCCGGGACGATTTCACCGACCTGGCCTTGCTGCGGCTCGACCTGATGGCGGCCATCACGCTGACCGATGCCGGAACACCGCATCAGGTTCATGTGGCCCATATTCTACCCTCCGGTCCGGCCGAGGCCCCTTACCGGATCATGGCCCCCCTGGCTCCCGAACAGCTCGATATCGGCTGCCTCGACCTGATTCTGGCCCTGGAAGACGAACTGGCCAATCTGCGGTCGACGCGCCACGGGGCTGCTGACAAGGAACGCGCCCTGCTGATCAGCGTGACCACGGCCCCCCCCCGGGCAGCCTTGGCTTCGCTGGCCGAACTGCGGGAGCTGGCGCGCTCCAGCAGCATCGTCGTTATCGACACGATTCTTCAGCAACGAAAAACCATCGACACCCGCTTTCTCATGGGTCGCGGAAAACTTCAGGAACTCACCTTGATGGCCATGCAAAAAGCCGTCAGTCTCATCGTCTTCGATCAGGAACTCAACGCGTCCCAGATCCGGTCCATTACCGACCAGACCGACATCAAGGTCATCGACCGGACCCAATTGATTCTGGATATCTTCGCCCAGCGCGCCCAGACCCGTGAAGGCAAACTCCAGGTGGAGCTGGCTCAGCTTCGCTACCTGATGCCGCGCCTGGTCACCAAGAATACGGCCATGTCACGACTGACCGGCGGCATCGGCGGCCGGGGACCCGGCGAAACCAAACTGGAGATCAACCGAAGACGGATCCGGGATCGCATCCACCGGCTCGAACGATCGCTCACCAAGGTCAAAGGGCAGCGTCGGCAACAAAAGTCCAAACGAAACAAGAAGGGACTGCCGGTTATCTCCATCATCGGCTACACCAATGCCGGCAAATCAACCCTGCTCAACACCCTGACCCAAAGCCGGGTTCGTGCCGAGAACCGGCTCTTTGCCACCCTGGACCCGGCCAGCCGGCGCCTGCGCTTTCCCCAAGACATGGAAGTCATCATCACCGATACGGTCGGCTTCATCAAGGACCTGCCCAAAGAACTCATGGTCGCCTTTCGCGCGACACTGGAAGAGTTGGAGGGCGCTGACCTGCTGCTGCACGTCATCGATGTGAGCAATCCCCGCTTCGCCGAGCAGATCCGGTCCGTCGAAGCCATCCTCGAGGACCTCGATCTGAATCGGATTCCGACCCTGCGCGTCCTCAACAAGATGGATTGCATGGACGACGATGCGCTTGCCGTCCAGGTCGAACGGCTTGATGCCGTGGCCATCTCGGCTCTGGATCGACAAAGCCTGGCACCCCTGGTGGATCGAATGGCCCGGATCGTCGCCCTGGTCCGCCGCTGCGAGCCCCTGTCGGAAATAGCGTCGGAAAGTGGCTTTATGCCAGAGTAAAAAAACCGTCTCTTTTCCCCTGCCTGCCGGCAACGGTCAACGCCGCTCGGCATGGTGGCGGCCACCGGGCCGCGAGGTTCGTTGAATATCGGCCCAATCCGGAACCCTGCGGGCGACGCCATTTGGGGTTGACATGGCCATTGAAAGAGGGCTAAAGCTGTGGCCCTATGGATCTTCAACAGGTCAAACGTATCGCTGTCGCCGCCGCGTTCAGTGGTGGACGGATTCTCCTGTCCCACTTCGGCAATCGATTCCGGATTGAAAAAAAGAGCGCCAACGACTTGGTGACAGAGGCGGATATCGCATCGGAGCGGATCATTGTTGATATCATCGGAAAAACATTTCCGAGCCATACCATCGTGGCCGAGGAAAGCGGCGTTCGGCCGGGCAGCGAGATCTTCTCATGGCTCATCGACCCCCTGGACGGCACCACCAACTTTGCCCACGGAATCGGGATTTTCGCAATATCCATCGCCTTTGTTCGTCAGGGTATCCCCGTGGTGGGTGTGGTTCTAAACCCGATTACCGGAGAATTGTTCTCAGCCGTTACGAACCAGGGGGCGACCCTCAACGGGCGGCCCATCTCGGTATCCCAGACCGATTGCCTCGCCGACGGTCTTTTGGCCACCGGATTCCCATACAACCTAAAAGAGATCCGCGACCCACTGATGCGGCGGCTCTCCCGTGGCCTTGACGCCAGCCGGGGGGTCCGCCGGCTCGGCGCGGCGGCCCTGGATCTGTGTTTCTTGGCCTGCGGCCGTTTCGACGGCTTCTGGGAACAGAACCTAAAGCCCTGGGATACGGCAGCCGGCACGGTAATCGCCTGCGAGGCCGGGGCACGGGTAACCGATTTTAACGATCACCCCTTTCGGGTGACCGGAGACTGCATTCTGGCCACCAACGGCCGCATTCACACGGAGATGATCAACCTCATGAACCTGGACAAACGCCCATGACCCCATCGACCCAAAGCCCGACCACCCCAACCGACGAAGTCGAATGTTTTGGAGAATTCAACCCGGAACGTACGTTGTGTAAGAAATTCTGCGCGCTCAATATCCGCTGCGCCATTGAAAAGGACATGAATGTGCGAATGGAGATCCTCGATGAACTGGTCTCTGGCGAGGCAATACCCATAAAGATACAGTGAGTCGCCACCCGCAAAGCGGGTGACTTCAAATGGCCTCCCATAGGGGGGGGGGAAGTTCCAATATCCAATCACAAAAACAAAAGCCACCTGCACGGTAGCAGGTGGCTTTTTTTTACCCCAGAGTTGCATAAACAATATATCAAAACATTTTGGAGGTATCGTGTTGCCAGAAAAGCCTACCGAATGACCGGTATCGGAACGTATTTCTGACAAACGCTATAAACCGACGAAACAGGCCGCTTCCGCGCTAAAACTTACCTGTTTCAAGCTTTTTGCGTAGCAGGTCCAGTTCCCGCCGCGTGACGGCATTGCAATGTATATCTTTTTCCACCGCGTTGACCGAGTGCAGCACCGTCGCGTGGTAACGGTTGAAACTCTTGCCGATCATCTGCAGAGGCGCATCGGTATAACGCCGCGACAGATAGATGGCGATCTGCCGGGGCCGAACCAGGTGATGCTTGCGCGACTTGGACACAATCTCTTCGATGCTGACCCGGTATTCGCGGCAAACCATTCTTTTGATGGCTTCCACGGTGATGGTTTTTCGGACCCTGATAATATTCCGCACCACGCTCTCGGCAAGTTCGAAATCCATGCATCTGCCCAGCAGCGACGATTTGGCCGCCACCCCGATCAGGCCGCTTTCCAACTGCCGGACATCTTCCGTGAGTTCTCCGGCAAGATAGCGCAACACGTCCTCCGGAACGTCGCACCCATTGGTGCTGGCCTTTTTCCTGAGAATCCGCACACGGGTTCTGAAATTGGGCGGCTCGATATTGGATATGAGCCCGCTGGTGAGTCGTGAACGCAGTTTGTCGTTGAGTTTCGGTATCTCTGACGGAAGATAACAACTTGAGAATATGATCTTCTTTTTCATTTCGAGCAAAAAATCCAGGGTCAGGGCCAACTCGACCTGGGTCCGTTCCTTGCCGCTGAGATAATGAACGTCTTCCAACAACAGGACATCGCAGCCGTTTCGGTACTTGCTCTTGAATTCTTCCACAGCGTCGTGTCGAAAAGCGTGAACCACCTCGCTGGTGAAATCTTCGGCTGTAATATAGTAGACCTTTTCCCGAGGGAATTCCTTGAGGATATGGTGCCCGATGGCCTGCGACAAGTGGCTTTTCCCCATACCGGTTTTGCTCAGCAGATAAAGTGCCGGCTGGGATCCGTTCTTGCGGGAGGCCAGAGCGAGCGACGCCGAATAGGCAAAATCGTTGTTGTCCCCCACGACGAAATGGTCGAATGTAAAGTCGTTGCGAAACAGGCGACCGGTATGGGGCTGAACGGTAATCTTCGGCAATTGCAATTGAAGATCGCTTTTCGGACTGGCCATGGCGGTTCCATTGCCGGCGGCGAGTTCGACAGTCAGCCGCCCGGGGTGCCCGGACACATGGCTCAAGGCGGCTTCGATCATGTCACCGTAGTGGTCAAGCACCCTCTTTCTTGAAAAGAAATTGGGTGCGGACAAAACGATGTGGCCGTTTTCAAACCGAATCGGCTCCAATGGCTCGATCCACATTCGAAAGCTGTGGCTCGGGATTCGGGGTTGAAGAACGGCTTTGACTTCTTTCCAGACAGGCTCCATAGATTTGAAAACTCGACCCGGTTCTGGCGACACCGAACAGCCGGCAATGCGCCTTCAGTGAAAAAACGAACAGCTATAAAGGAAAATAACGGTATGGAAGACTTATCCAGGAATAGTTGAGATCGCACTCAATGACAGGATCTGTTTTAAGGGGTCGGCCGAAAAGTGTCAATCCGAATGAATCGGATTTATGCTCCGGTTCACGACAAGTTATCAACAATTTATATCTATCTATTTTACAGGCATATATTTGTGGGGCACCACTCAACCCCGCTTAAACACAGACTTTCCTATTCTGAAACTTTATCCAAGTATTTTAACAAATTCCACGATACGCAATTATCCCTACCATGAAATATTTTCTTCTGTTTTCTCCCGATTTCGCCTGATATCTTGAATTTTTATATTTTTATTAGGATCCTTACAGATCCCACACAAAGGCCCCGGTCATGGGTTCCAACAGCACCCCCTAAGATCCGGAAATGGTTTACTTTGCCCCCTTGCATGGGTACAATGCGACTCTATCGCCCCCCCATTCAGTCCCATAAGGAGCCCACGATTCCATGACCAGCGGCATGATCACCATTCGCGGTGCCAGACAGCACAACTTGAAAAACATCGACCTGGACCTGCCACGCAATCGCCTGGTGGTCATCACCGGACTCTCCGGATCCGGGAAATCATCCCTGGCCTTTGACACCCTCTACGCCGAAGGCCAGCGCCGATATGTGGAATCCCTCTCCACTTACGCCCGCCAGTTCCTGGAAAGGCTGGAAAAGCCTGATGTCGATCTGATCGAGGGGTTGGCCCCGGCCATCGCCATCGAGCAAAAATCCGCCGGTCACAATCCGCGCTCGACAGTCGGTACCGTAACGGAGATCTACGACTACCTCCGATTGCTCTTTGCCAGGGTCGGCACGGCCCACTGCCACCTCTGCGGACAGGCCATCACCTCCCAGGCCCTCGACCAGATGCTCGACCGCCTCATGGCCCTGCCCGAAGGCACCCGCATCGTCATTTACGCACCCATGGTAGAGGGGCGCAAGGGGAGCCACGAACAGCTGCTGGGAAGGCTTCGCAAGGACGGATTTGCCCGCATCCGGGTCGACGGGCAGGTCCTGGAACTGGATATGGTCCAGCGGCTCGACCCCAAGAAACGCCATACCGTCGAAGTGGTGGTGGATCGTCTGGTGATCCGTGAGACGGTTCGAAACCGTCTGGCCGACTCCCTGGAACTGGCCATGGCATTGGCCGACGGCCTGGTGATGGTGGCACCGGAAGCCGAAGAAATGATGATCTTCAGCGAAAAATCGGCCTGCCCCAAATGCAGCGTCAGTTACGCCCCGTTCACGCCGGCCAGCTTTTCGTTCAACTCTCCCCAGGGCGCCTGCCCCCATTGCAACGGCCTGGGGGCCACCTCCGAATTCGATCCCGCCCTGGTTATCCCCGATCCCGAACGCTCCCTGCGGGACGGGGCTGTGGCGCTTTGGGCCAACCGCAGCAGTGTCCATTTCGCCGAGTTCCTCGAGGCCCTGACCCGTCACTACGGGGTCGACATCTACACCCCCTATGGCGAACTGCCCGAACGCTTTAAAACCGTTCTTCTTTACGGATCGGGCAAGGAGAAAATCTCTTTCTTCTTTGAACGCGGCGGTCAGCGCCATACCTATGAGAAAGTCTATGACGGATTGATTCCCAAACTCCAGCGCCGTTACCTGGAAACCGATTCCAGCCAGGCCCGGGAAGAGATCAAACACTATATGAACTTCCGCCCCTGCCCGGAATGCCACGGCGCCAGGCTCAACCTGGCCAGCCGATCGGTTCGGGTGGACGGGCGGACCCTATCTCAATTCACTGCCTTTTCCGTAGCCGAAGCGGTCCAGGTCTTTTCACACCTGACCCTGGCGGGCAAACAGGCGTTGATCGCCGACCGACTCCGCCGGGAAATCCTGGACCGGTTGGGGTTTCTGAAAAATGTGGGACTCGGTTATCTCTCCCTGGACCGGTCCGCCGCCACCTTGTCCGGCGGCGAGAGTCAACGCATCCGGCTGGCCACCCAGATCGGGTCCAAGCTTACCGGCGTGCTCTATGTGCTGGACGAACCCAGTATCGGTCTTCACCAGCGGGACAACCAGCGCCTGCTGGAAACCCTGATGAAAATGCGTGACCTGGGCAATACGGTCCTGGTGGTGGAACACGACGAGGAGACCATTCGGGCTTCGGACCATGTGGTAGACATGGGACCCGGCGCCGGCGTCCGCGGCGGCGAGGTGGTTTTCTCCGGCCCGCCCGAGCTGTTGTGTATCGACAAGCAATCGCTGACCGGCCAGTATCTCTCCGGCCGACGCCGCATCGACCGGCCCGAACACCGACGCAGGGGCGACGGCAGGCAGATCGTCATCCGCGGGGCAACGGCCAACAATCTCAAGGCCATTGATGCGATCTTTCCCATCGGTTGTTTCATCTGCGTCACCGGGGTATCCGGTTCAGGAAAGTCAACCCTGGTCCTTGAGACCCTTTATCGGGTATTGGCCCAGCGGCTGAATCAGGCACGGGTGCCGGCAGGACCCTATCGTAGCATCGAGGGGATTGACTTCGTGGACCGGGTGATCCACATTGACCAGTCTCCCATCGGTAAGACCCCGCGGTCCAACCCCGTTACCTACACCGGCCTGTTCACCCCTATTCGAGACCTCTTTTCAAAAACCGCCGAAGCCCGCGCCCGGGGGTATCGGCCCGGGCGGTTCAGTTTTAACGTCCGGGGTGGTCGCTGCGAGGCCTGCCAGGGAGACGGCATTGTCAAGATCGAAATGCATTTCCTCCCCGACGTCTACGTCCCCTGCGACGTCTGCCGCGGTATGCGCTACAACCGTGAGACCCTCGATATCCGGTACCGGGGAAAAACCATCGTCGATGTTCTGGATATGACCGTCAACCAGTCTCTGGCCTTTTTCGAACGGATACCGGCCATCCGCCCCAAACTGCAGACCCTGGTCGAGGTGGGGTTGGGATACCTGGGCCTGGGCCAACCGGCAACGACCCTTTCCGGCGGGGAGGCCCAGCGGGTCAAACTGGCACGGGAACTGGGAAAGCGGGAAGCCGGCCGGACCATCTATATCCTCGACGAGCCGACCACGGGATTGCACATGGAAGACATTCACAAGCTGCTGACCGTCCTGGAACGTCTCGTGGCAACGGGCAACACGGTGGTGGTGATCGAACACCACCTGGACGTCATCAAGTCGGCTGATTACGTTATCGATCTGGGACCGGAAGGCGGGGATGACGGAGGCAGGATCGTGGCTTGCGGCACACCGGAAGAAATCGTAGCGGAGCCCCTCTCTCATACCGGACGGTATCTCGCACCGCTGCTCGGTTGATTTTTTGGATCTGGGATCTGGGATCTGTGATCTGTGATTTGGGATTTGGGATTTGGGATGGGGGAATCGAAATCGAGTTGTTGGATTGCCGCATTGCGAATTGACGAATTGACGAAATTGCGGATTGACTTCCTTCAGTCTTCGGACTTCAGACTTCAGTCTTTTCCTGGATCTGGGATTGCCTGGGGTATCGGGCTCGGAACAACAAAAATGGTTCCTCGCTATTTCGTGTGGGAGGCCACCGTTTTACCCATATGAAACAGCGAAGAGCCACAAAAATTCAAGCGCCTCAAAAAAGAACAAGGCGGTGGGAAAATCCACCGCCTTGTCTTTTATGCTTCGTTCCGAGCTGTAAATCAGCCGCCGAGCAGACCGGTGACGGTCTTGGCCATGGGTGTGGCGTAGATCAGAATCAGCGCGATAACCAGCGCATAAATACACAGTGATTCGATCATGGCCAGGCCGATCAGCAGGGTAACGGTGACCTTACCGGAAGACTCGGGGTTTCTGGCGATCCCCTCGACAGCGGCTTTCAGGCCGAGGCCCTGGGCGATACCGCAACCGAAAGCCGCGATGGCGATTCCGAAACCGGCAGCAGTCACACACGCGATGAAGAACTGTAAGGCTTGAGCTTCCATACGAACACTACCTCCCATTTAATGATTAATATTAGTTTGCTTCTTCCAATTTCCCATCAAGGAAACATGACACACATTGTAGAGCCGGCAAACTAAAAGGTCGGCCGGCTTTTTGCACCGCCAATCAGTGGGCGTGTTCCAAAGCCCCCTGGAAATAGATGATGGACAGGAGAAAAAAGACGAACCCCTGCACAAAGGACACGAAAATGCCCAGCGCCATGATCGGCAGCGGCGCAAAAAAGGCACCGGCCAGGGCAAAGAGGATGGCCAGCACGATCTCGTGGCCCATCATATTCCCGAAAAGACGGAAAGAGAGCGAGAGGATACGGGCCAGGTGTCCGATGATCTCGATGATAAAAATCAGGGGACTCATCCACCAGACCGGTCCCATGAAGTGTTTAACGTAGGCGAGGCCGTGGTATTTAATGCCGATGATATGGGTGAAGACCACCACGGTCAGGGCACAGGAGGCGGTGGTGTTCAGGTTGGCGGTTGGCGGGAAAAAGCCCGGCACCAGCCCGATGAGGTTGCCGATAAAGACATAGATAAAAACGGTGGCAGCCAATGGAAAGAGCCATCGACCTTCTTCTCCGATGGTGTCCACCATGAATTCCTCGATTCCGGAAATAACCAACTCGAAGAAATTCTGTCCCTTGGAGGGGATCAGGGAAACGCCTTTGGCGGCAACGGCGCCGACAATGATCAGAATCGCCATGACCACCCAGGAATAGACCACGTGGGTGTAGGTATGCGCGAAATGGCCAAGTCCGATCGCCTCAAACAGCTTGACAAAGAAGAGATAGGGATGTTCCACCTTAGACGGCCTCCTTGAAGATGAGTTTTTTGAATTCGCACATGGTGGCAAGCATGATGCTGGCAACCACCACGGAAAGACCGATAAAAAGACCCAGCGGTTCCACCCAATGCCGGGATATCAGAAAAAAAATGACGCCGCCGCTGGCGACAAACCGAATGTAGTATTTGGCCAGAACCACGTTGTGTGATGACAGGTGGGGGGGCGTCAACGCCTTTTTCAGGGTACGGGCCAGCAGGTGGAAATTGATGGTCACGATCAACCCGCCGAAAATGATCCCGTTGGCAAAGGCCGGAGACGTCAACGCAAGGCCGAAAAGACTGGTCACCGCAAAGAGTATCCAGTTGGCCCGGGTGATAAATGTCAGTATGCGTTGCTGGATGATCACGTCGTCGGTCCGTCCGTCACAGTCTGCTGCTCTTTTTGATGGCCAAGGCAATATTGCGGAACCCTGCGGCGATTCCCAGCATCAGGAACACCAAGGTCAGCCAAGGGGTGGTATGAAAAACGTTCCGATCAAGCCAAATCCCCACGGCCAGACCGATGAAGATGGAGAGCGACACCTGTAGGCCCAAGCTGCTGAAATAGGTCAGGTCCTGAATGTATCGCCGCGTTTCCCGTTTCATTCACACGCCTTCGGCCGATTTCACGAATTGTGAAATCGTCCCCATTTGGAGTAAGTGCATCTACCACAGGGCCCGTGCCAAGTCAACGCAAAAATCTCCCTGAAAGATCCAGGCGTTGTGCGTCAAACACCGGTCCGTCAAGGCAGGCGTGCAGAAAACCGGCGCCCTTGGCCGATTGAGCAACGGCGCATCCCAGGCATGCCCCCAGACCGCAGGCCATCAATGCCTCGATGGAAACCTGGGCGTCTATCTTAAACTTCTCCGCCAGACCAGCCACACAGGCCAGCATGGCCATGGGGCCGCAGGCGCAAATCAGGTCCGGCGGCGACTGGGCGAGCACCATTTCCAGGGGATGAGTCACCAGGCATTGCAGCCCGGCACTGCCGTCGTCGGTCGTCAGGTGCACCGACATGCCCATGGCGGCAAACCGGTCGGCGCAAAGCAGATCGTCTTCGGTTCCGGCACCCAGAAAGGCCTCAATGGCCGAAGGATCGAACCCTTCGGCCACCAGGGTTTCGGCAAGAAAGACCAACGGCGCTACCCCGATGCCGCCGCCGGCCAAAGCGACCCGTTTAACCCCGGCACCCACGGTAAAGCCGTTGCCCAGGGGGCCGAGGACATCGACCCGGTCTCCTGTCCCAAGACGGGACATGGCCCGCGTCCCCTCCCCCACCACTTTGTAAAGCAGCTCGATACCGGTGACCCGCCCGCCGTCATCCGTGCGGCGGTGGATGGAAAACGGGCGCCGAAGCAGCGGCGCCACGCCTTGGGAAAAACGGACCATGACAAACTGTCCGGGTCTGGCCCGATCAAAGGCGTCTTCGACGGCCAAACCCAAGTGAAAGATGCCTGGTACGGTCTCGCGATTCCAAAGTACCGGCACCCGCACCTGCTGCAATCGTCTGGCGGTCATAGGTCTGTTCCTTTTCCCGTATGGGCCTTCAAGAACCCAAAAGGCATTGGGCCCCTCGCACAACCCATGGATAAAAAAGGGTTCGAGGATTCCAGGGGTCAAGGGGCCAAGGGGCCAAGGGGGCAAAGAACCCTGGCCCAGTGGACGATGTTTCCATGGCAAAAACAAAAACGGACAGGGCTTCAGGAAAGGATCCGGCCGGAATCCATGGGTTGACACCGCCCTTCCTCAAACCCTCGAATCCTCGAATCCTCGAACCCTCGAACCCTCGAATCCTCGAACCCTCGAACCCTTGAACCCTTGAACCCTCGAACCCTTGAACCCTTGAACCCTCGAACCCTTGAACCCTCGACCCCTTGAACCCTCTCAACGAACTCCGTCCGTCAGTGCGATGGCGGCGGCAAGCCGGCCGGTCACGCCTTCGGCCCGGTAGCTGAAAAACCGGTCGGTCCGGCATCGTGTGCAGATCCCGGCCGCTTCCACGTTGGCTTCGGCCACCCCGGCCCCCACGAGTTGGTCCCGGCTCAGTGCCCAGAAATCGAAGTGGTGGCGGCTATCTCCGTACCCCCATAAAGGCTCCGGAATCTCCCGGCGGTAATGGCGAAACTCGGCGCAGCAGGGCCCCAGGGACGGACCGATGCCGGCCAGGACCCCTTTTGGCCGGCAGCCAAATGCATCGGTCATGGCGGCAAGGGTTTGTCCGATGACGTTTGCCACGCTTCCCCGCCACCCGGAATGCACATTGGCCACCACCCGGCGCTGGGGATCAAAAAGCAGAATCGCCTGGCAGTCGGCCGTCTGAATGGTCAGGGCCGTTCCGGCCCGAGCCGTGACCATGGCATCTCCGGTCAGGGATACGCCGCTGCCGGAGGTCGGGGAATCCGATGCAATGCGCCGTACACGGGTCCCGTGAACCTGGTCTAAAAAGACCGGCTCGGCACCGCCCATGCAGTCGGCAAGGATCCGGCGGTTTTCAAGGACGGCGTCAGGCTGATCGCCGACGCCGAAGGCCATATTCAAACTTTGAAAGGGGCCCTGGCTCACCCCGCCGTGCCGGGTAAAGATCCCATGGCAAACCCCCGGGACAGCGCTCAAATGGGAAAACCGCAGCACGGGGACGCCGTTGACCTGGGTCTCAATCATCGGTGGCCGGTTCCTTTGACAGTTGAAGGATCCGTTCGATGATGGTCGAAGTAGCGGCCCCTGGCACGACCGGTACCCGGACCACGGTCCCGCCGGCCCCCCGCACCGCCCGGGCGCCAATGATCCGGTCCTCGGGCCAATCCGCCCCCTTGACCAGCACCTGGGGCAAAATGGCTTCGATGAGAGCCCCAGGATCGGGCTCTTCAAAGATCACCACAAAATCAACGCAGGCCAGAGCGGCCAGCACTTCGGCCCGCTGGTCCTGGGGCACCAACGGCCGAGTCGGCCCCTTGATGGTTCTCACGGACCGGTCGGAGTTCAGGCCCACCACCAGCAGGTCACCGCAGGCCCGGGCACTCGCCAGGTACCGCACGTGCCCCACATGGAGCAGGTCGAAGCATCCATTGGTAAAGACCACGCGTTTTCCCGCCCTCACCCGGGGCTCAAGAATGGCAATGAGTTCGTCTTTTTGAACGATTTTCTCGGCTGTCATGGATCGTAACACCCGTTTTAAGTATCAAGTATCAAAAAAAGGCACAACGGACACAAAGTTAACACCTAAAACCGATTCGCCCGGGCCAGGGTCAGCACGTCGACCCGCTCGGCCCCGGCCGTCCGCAGGACCCGGGCACAGGCATCGGCCGTGGCACCGGTGGTCATCACGTCGTCCACCAGCAGAATCCGCCGGCCGGCCACGGCCTCGGGCCGGGGAACGGCAAAGGCACCCCGGACGTTTTTCGTCCTTGCCCGACGGTCGAGTCCGGTCTGACTGGCGGTGGGCCGGTTTCGCACCAGCACGTCCCGGACCACCTGCCACGATGGCGCCGCTTCGGCCATCTCCCGTGCCATGTCCGGCCAGCGGCGAATCAGCAGGTAAGCCTGGTTGAACCCCCGGCTCCGAAACCGTCTGGCGTGAAGCGGGACCGGAACGATCCGGTCGATCTCTCCGGCGGCCCAGTGGTCGACAAAGGTCTCAAAGAGCCATCGCCCAAGGGGCTCTGCCACGCGGGTCTTACCCCGGTATTTGAGCGCCAGGACCAGGGACATGAGGCTTTTGTGGTAAATCCCGGCGGCCCGCGCCCGAAAAAACCGCCGGGGGCGGGTCATACAGTCCTGGCAGAGATGGTCCGGCCCCTCGCGGCTCTTGAACATCATGCCGCATTGCAAGCACAAAGGGGACCCTACCGGCTGAACGTTACCGGCACAGGCATCGCAGACCATGCCAGCCAGGGGGCTGGCAGCGGTAGCCGCCGACTGTCCGACGAGTCCGACAGGCTCGCCGCAGGCCAGGCACCTGGCTGGAAAAAGGGCCTGGGCAAGCGCGCCCAGCACCCCATAAAATGCATGCCGAGAAGTCGAAAATCGCCCCATGGCGTTCAGCTCCAGTCGCCGGGATGGACATGTGGCGGCTTAACATCAGATTTACCGGCCCATATTCTCCGCCACGGCCTCGGCAAAAGCCGAGCAAGACACTTCCCGGGCCCCGGGGATCTGCCGCGCCAGGTCGTAAGTGACCGTTCCGGCCCGAACCGTGGTCTGAAGTGCCCGACGAATCTGTTCCGCAGCCGGCTGCCACCCCATGTGGTCCAGCATCATGGCGCCGGAGAGAATCAGACTGCTGGGATTGACCTTGTCGAGCCCGGCGTACTTGGGCGCCGTGCCATGGGTGGCCTCAAAGACCGCCGCCTTGTCGCTGAGGTTGGCGCCGGGCGCCATGCCCAACCCCCCGACCTGGGCGGCCAGGGCATCGGAAAGATAGTCCCCGTTGAGATTGGGGCAGGCGATGACGCTGTACTCTTCGGGCCGAAGCAGCACCTGCTGAAAAAGCATGTCCGCAATCCGGTCTTTGATCACCACCTTGCCCTCGGGAGCGGTGCCGTCGTAACGGTCATAAAGCTCGGCTTCGGTGAGGGTGCGGTCGCCAAAACGCTCTTTGGCCACCTCGTACCCCCATCGGTTGAAGGCCCCTTCGGTAAACTTCATGATGTTGCCCTTATGCATCAGGGTAACACTGGGCAGCCCATGATCAAGGGCGTAGGCAATGGCCCGGGCCACCAGGCGCTTGGTGTTTTTTGCGCTCATGGGCTTGATGCCGATCCCGGCCCCGTCGGGCAGCACCGCACCCATGCGGGTCTTTAGAAATTCGGATAGGGCCTCGGCCTCTTCACTACCCGACGCCCACTCGATGCCGGCGTAAAGGTCCTCGGTGTTTTCCCTAAAGACCACCATGTCGATCTTCTCCGGAGACCGCATCGGGCTGGGTACCGGGTCGATATAGCGGACCGGGCGGACACAGGCGTAAAGATCGAGTTTTTGCCGAATGGCCACGTTGAGGCTTCGCATCCCCTCCCCGATGGGGGTGGTCAGCGGCCCCTTGATGGCGATGACATGGGATTCAATGGCTGCCAGGGTCTCTTCGGGCAGCCACTGACCGGTCCGGGCGTGGGCCTTTTCTCCGGCAAGGATCTCGATCCATTGGATGGCACGAGCGCCGCCGAAGGCCGCGGTAACGGCCCGGTCCAGCACCAGCCGGGTGGCACGCCAGATGTCAGGCCCGATGCCGTCCCCCTCGATAAAGGGAATTTCGGGGTAATCGGGAACGTTCAGGGTTCCGTCGGAATTGATGGTCACCTGGGATGGCTTTTCCATGGCTTCGCCTGTCCTTTGTGTAAGTGAAAAGTCATTGATTTTAACCACGGAGATCACTGAGGACGCAGAGAACCTTTTTTTATACGAATTGGTTCTCTGTGCTCGCTGCAGGCTCCGCGGCAGACTTAGCCTTATTACGCGTTCACTCTATACTTATCTGGGCCGGCAACCCAGCCCGTTCCGGGTCAGACCAAAGCATGGCCCTCCGGGTCAGGCGCCTTTGCCCTTAGGTGGGTCTACCGGGGCCACGCCGGCCGCCCGGCGCTGCCGCACCGCTTCGTAAATGACAACGCCGGCGGCCACCGAGGCGTTGAGCGAATCCAGGGGGCCGTACTGGGGAATGGCCGCCAGGGTGTCGCAGTGTTTGCGGACCAGCGGCCGGATCCCCTTGTGTTCGCTGCCAATGACAATGCCAACAGCGCCGGCCAGGTCGGTTTCGTAGACGCTGGAAACGGCGGCCCGATCCAGGCCGGTGATCCAGAGCCCGGCCGTCTTGAGCGCCGCCATGGTGCTAACCAGATTGGTTACCCGGGCCAAAGGAAGATGCTCCAGGCCTCCGGCCGAAGCCTTGGCCGCTGCCGGGCTCAGTGGTGCGGCTCGGTCCTTGGCGACAATCATGCCATCGGCGCCGGCACACAGGGCGGTGCGGACCACCGCACCAAAATTCTGGGGATCGATCACCCCATCCAGCAAAATCACCAGCGGTCGCGACGACCGGCCGAGAAGCATCTCGATGTCCACCAGGGGCAAGGGGCCGACCCGGATACCGATGCCCTGGTGGGTATCGGCGCCGGCCATGGCGCTAAGCTTCTCCGGTTTGACCCGATGCACCGGCAGCGGGATGGATTCGGCCAGTGCCAACAGGCCTGCCAGGCGGCCCGACGGCCGCTCCTGGCCCAGATAGATATCGAACACCTCCCGCCTCCCGGCGCGCAGGGCTTCGTAAACCGGATGGATACCGTAAAGGATTTCGGTTTTCATGCAACCCCTCAAAAGCCCAATCCCCGATCAGTTGCGGGGGCTGTGGCAATGAATAATATCGGCCAACTTCGCCACCGCGACATCCAGGTCGTCGTTGACCACCGTATAACGGTAGATACCGCGCTGGGCCATCTCCTGGCGGGCGGCGGTCATACGCCGCTCAATGGCTTCCGGCGACTCCGTTCCCCGGCCGTTGAGACGCCGGCGTAGCACCTCCGGCGATGGGGGCATGATGAAAACCGTGATGCTATCCGGGAACCGGCGGATCATCTGACGCGTCCCCTGGACGTCAATATCCAGCAGTACGTCGATCCCATTTTCCCGGGCCTCGTCCAGAAACCGGACCGAGGTGCCGTAATAATGGTCGTGCACGCGGGCCCACTCCGCCCAGAGCCCGTCAGCGATGCCCGCTTCAAAGGCCTCGGCCGAAACAAAATAGTAGTCTTTTCCAGGCTTTTCACCTTCGCGAGGCACCCGGGTCGTATGGGAAACCGAATAGCGCATGCGGGGAAACCGTTTGAGAATCTCCCGGCACAAAGTGGTCTTGCCTGCCCCTGAAGGGGCGCTGACGATAAACAACTGCCCTTTGGCGGGCGAAACAGTATCTTCGGGCTGTCCCATTGGCAACGATATCCTCACCGGTCAAACGGATTCCATGAGAGCGGCGAACCGCTGGGAAACGGTTTCCGCCTGAATGGCGGACAGGACCACGTGGTTGCTGTCCATGATGATGATGGAACGGGTCCGGCGCCCCTGGGTGGCGTCGACGAGACGGTTTTCTTCCCGGGCTTCGTCCTTGAGACGTTTCATGGGTGCCGAATTGGGGCCGACAATGGCAATCACCCGCTCGACAACCACCGTGTTGCCGAATCCGATATTCAACAGACTCTTTTCCATGTCTCATCTCCGTCCCGGTTATGGGGCCTGTCATGTTTCCGTTCCGGTTACGCGACCGCCGGCCCGTTGGATAAGGCGAGCATTTCAGCGCTGGAAAGGCCCTGAGCAATCCCTGTAAAAGCGAACATCGGTCAATCCCCCAATCGGGCAACGCGCTGACAATCACAATAATGCGCCGGCGTGACCGGCTGACACCGTTTCCGGCCGGCTTCAGGTCAGGCTGGAATCATTCCACATTCTGTACCTGTTCACGGATTTTTTCCAATTCGGCCTTGACATCCACGATGTCGTGGGCCGCTTGAACACTGTTGCATTTGGACCCCATGGTGTTGAATTCGCGGTTCAACTCCTGAAGCAAGAAATTGAGTTTCTGACCGGCCGGCGCCGTGGCGGCCATGATGTCACGGAACTGATCCAGGTGGCTTTGCGCCCGAACGATCTCCTCGGAAATATCGCTTCTGTCGGCCAGGATGGCCGCCTCCTGGGCGATGCGGGCCGGGTCGATGGGGGCCACACCGTCGGTCAGGACGCGAATCCGCTCCTCCAGGCGTTGCCGATAGAGTTCCGTCAGACCCGACACGGTCCGGCCGATGCGCTCAAGCCGTTCGGCCACGGTTGCCATACGCTCGCCCAGGTCCCGGGCCAGATGCGCCCCTTCCTTCTCCCGCATGGCGGTCAGATCCGCCAGTGCCACGTCCAGGCATACGGCCAGGGCCTGCCAGCAGGCCTCCAGGTCCCGGTCGGCATCGGCCGGTCGAATGAGGCCGGCAGAGACATAGAGGTCGAGGCCGACCGGGCCGTCAAGGTCAAACCGCGCCTTGAGATCCAAAAGGGCCCGGTGATAGGCTTCGGCCTTGGGCCCATCAACCTCAAAGGCAGCGCCGGCCTCGGTGGCATCCTGAATTTGAACCCGGACTTCCACCCGCCCCCGGATCATCGAAGCGGCGATTCGGTCACGAACCTTTTTTTCCAGTTCCTGAAAACCGTGGGGCATCCGCAGGGACAGATCCAGATGGCGACTGTTGTATGTCCGCATCTCGATGCCAACGGTGAAGGCGTCCACAGTCTTCTCCGCCCGTGAAAAGGCGGTCATGCTTCTTATCATGGTTTCATTTCCTCGGCCGGATGGCCGGTCTTTAGATCGTTTAGATATTTACGCCGAACCTTTTCCAGGTAGTTCATCATCGACGGCCCGCCGTAGTCCGGATAGGTCCACGGCAGCCGTTGAAACCCTCCCTGAGCATAGATCAGGGTCAAATCGGCGTAGATCCCATGATCGAGGTAAATCCGGTGGGCAAAATCCTTGCCGGTGGCCAGAACGAAACGCGAACGGGCCAGATATCCCGGATCGATGTTAACCCGACGCTTGCCCCCATCACCATGGGCAATCTCCATGGCATTGGTGGCCATCTTGATGTCAGCCAGACGGCCGGGATCAATCAGGCGTTCAAAGGCAAAAATTCTTCGGACCAGCGGGAAGCCCATTTCCCGGCGGTAATAGACGGTCTCGTCAAAGGCAAACCAGGGACTGACCATGTCCGGCCGGCCGAACCGGTCGGCCAGCGCTTCAGCGACAACGGGCACCCGTGACCGGTCGGCCGTAAAAACACCGATGATCAGTTTAACCGGTACGGATGGCAGTGGACGGCTCATATCTAGAAACGTCAGCGCGACGCGTCCAGGGGTTTGGCCTCGTCAATGAGCATGATGGGAATATCGTCTCGAATCTCGTAGAGGAGCCGGCAGGCATCGCAGATCAACCCGTCCTGGGCTTCGTTTAGGTAAATCTCCCCCTTGCACTTGGGGCAGGCCAATATGTCCAGCAGTTCCCGGCTGATTGCCACCGTTGCCTCCTTCAATTCGTGGTTGTAATCCACATTTTGTAGACGTGGTCGGAGTTGATTATCCATGCCGATAGACTTGTCGGCAAGGCACTTCAAACTTCGAGCATCCAAAGACAGCCCTTTCCAGATGTAACCCAAAGCACATCCTGTGGAAATGGTTTCTTTACTTTATTTCGAAATTTAAAACGTCTTAGATCCTACTGACAGACAATGTAGAATAAAGTCCGGTTAAAGTAAAGAATCCACACCCTCGTGAAAGCTTTGCCCCGGTTTTCATAAAACCCGGGTCACGGCCTTGACGTAGTCGCGCCAGAAAAGGGCCGGGCCCTGAACCCGAACCGCCCGATTGGAGAGACGGTGGATCAGCAGCAGAAACAAAATGGCATCGACTTGAGCCAGGGCGAAAAAGAGCCCGGCCGACAGGAGCAGGGCCGGAGCTACGCCCGCCGAAGCCCCGCCCTGGAAAACAGTTGCCCCGGAAACCGCCGCCGCAACACCGGCCACGGCCGTTACCGGCGCAAAAAAGAGCAGCACCCGCAACAGCATGGCCTCCTTGAATACCGAAATCGCGGATAGCCCGTGCAGCACCAGGGAGACAAAGCTCATTTTGGACGGTCCGAAATACCGTTTGCCGCGATGGGAGTCAATCCCTTCTCTGGGCAGGCCGGATTTTTTGATACACCCGGAAAGGCTGTTCCACAGTTCGGGATAGTGGACCAGCAGGTCGAGAAGCCCCGCCGGGATATGGCAAAAATTGCCGAACCGGATGCTGACCCCGGTGAGCATTCGAAACAAAAGCTTGTAACACCAGTAACAGCATCGGAAAAGCCACCCTTCCGATCGGCTGACCCGGTCGGCGGTGATGATGGCCTCGGGGAAACGACGGCCGGCCTCGCGCAGCAGGTTCAGTTCATCCGGCGGATCTTCTCCGTCGCTATCCATGACAAACACCGATTCGAAGCATTCAAGGCTTTGGGCGTAAGCCAGACCGATGGCGATGGCCCGCTGATGCCCCTGGTTGCAAACCAGTTCCACGATGGAAAGGGTCCGGACATGGCGGCAGTCATTGCCCAGATCGGCCGGCTCGGCGAGCCTTTCCCGGGACCCGTCATTGATCACCAGCACGGTGACGTCTCGGTCCCAGCCGGCGATCACCCGGTCGATGTCTCCAATCAGCTTTTCCGCGGACGGCCAGTCGTTGTATAGCGGCATGATGATACAGCATTGGGTCATGATTGGCTGCTTTCTTTTCCGGGCATGTCGGTGTGGTTAAGACGCATCTGGTTTTCCTCAGGCCCAATGAAGAGAAGGTAGAGTTTCAGCGGCGGCAGATCACGCCAATACACAAACGGCAGGGAGACCTCCCCGGCGTCGATTACCGGCCCGACCCCTTGGGGCACGTAGCCGTATGCCTCCTCCCGGGTTTCGCCCACCACGATGGCCCCGTGTCGACGGATTGTGGCCAGGTTGATCCAGGGGGATTTTTTCGGGTCGGCATCGATAAAGACGCTCGGCCGGTTTGGGGTGTGATAGGCGATGTTGCCCGCGTACCAGAACATTCCGATAACCGTTTCCGCCGGGCTGTTAAAATGGCGTTGCCACCTTTGGCCGACCTCCAGGGCCAGTTGCTCGCCGGGAAACTGGGTTTTCTTGGCGCGGCCGGTAAAGGACGGGCCCACCAGGGTCACGCCGCCGTAGGCGATCAGGGAGAGCAGGAAAAAAACCGTCCAGGTGACGGCAAACCGCCTCGTGTCTTTCACCGACAGCCGGTGCTGGAAAAAATAGACCAGGGCCAGGCCGGAAATCAGGAAAAGCGGCGTCCCCCACATGGAACGCAGTTTCCATCCAAAAACGCCGGCCAGGGTCACCATGATCAGCGGCGGGCCGAAGCTGAGAAAGAGGAGAAAACGGCTCCTGGCGATTCGATCGGGTCCGACCCCAACCGGCGTCCCGCCGTCTTTCAAGGTCAGGAGCAAGATCAGACAGGGGATCAGGATCAGCGACTGGCCGACGAGAAATTTCATCGGGTAATAGAGGTGGTTGCCGAAAAACCCGCTGTCGGCGTGAACCCGGGCCATGCCGTAGGAAATGGTGATAAAATCGTTTTCTACCACCCAGAGCAGATGGGGCGCAACCACGGCAAGGGCCAGGGCGGCAGCCACATAGGGTCCCGGGGTTTTCAGACAGGCCCGAAACGGCCGGACGCAAACAATCATGATGATGATGGCAAAGGCCAGAAAGAGAAAGATGTACTTGGACAAAAACCCGAGCCCGATGAAGAGGCCCGCCGGAATCCAGGCCTTCATGCCCCCCCGGTTCACCCCGCGCCAGACAAAGAACAGGGTCAGTGCCCAGAACGGCAACTGGGCCACATTCACGTTGAATTCCGGACTGGTGTAGTTGTGGTAGTAAATCCCCTCCAGGAGAAGCACCGAAATCAGTGCCAGGGACGGTCGCAGAAAATCCGCGGCCAGTCGCCACATGGCAAAAAATGCCGTCACGATGCAGACCTGGCTGAGCAGGTACTGGGCCCAGTCCCCCCGGCCGGACAAAAACGCCGCGGTTTCGATAAACCAGGGCTTGATGGGCGGGTGCTTGTGATACCCCCACTGCCACTCATGCCCCCAGGCCAGGCCTTCGATGACGTCCAGGGGCAGGTTGGGATTGACCACGGCGGGCAGCAGGGTCCAGAAGGTCGCATGCAGCAGGACAAAGCCCCAAAAGAGGGTGGCCGGCTTTTCCTGGATCATTCGATCGAGTTCAATTCGCATGTTGGCAAGCACCGTTTTGTCTGCGCTCTAAAAAAGCGTGCAAACCACGAGACACAAAGCGCACAAAGATTCAGTTGGCGCCCCTGAAAGGGGGCGAAGATTCAACATCCAATTATCAATGCCCAAGTAAAGAATCCTGGCCCGGAGGACCATGCTTTGGATTGCCCCTCGAAGGGGCTGGGTTACCGACCCCATATCAGTGTGGAGTGACTAAAGTGAGCTAAAGTGACTAAAGTTGAGGAGTCGCTCTACGCTCCACCATTTTTTTATAATGGGCAGAATGCCTTAACTTTAGCTCACTCTAAACTTTAGTTCACTTTAGTCACTGGCAACAAAGCGGTCTCAGCATAGCCAGTTTTCTCTGACCACGCCCAAAGGACGTGGATTCCTACTTTGAATTGAAAATTCATTCGGCCTGTTTCCCGCGACAACGGCAGACCCGTTCCCCGCCCATAAATATCAGCGTTACACGGTCTTTGCCCGGTTCATTTTCTCCGGATCGGGCGTGTCGTCGTAAAAGTGCTCGTCCGCGATGGGGCACGAAGACAGGCTCATCACTTTGCCGCGGACGCTTTGGGGAATTTTTTTGATCCGCCATCGCCGGTGCACCCAGAACCACTGCTCCGGCGCCCTTCGCACGAATTTTTCGATGACCCGGTTGAAAACCTCGGTGTTCTCCACGATGTCGCGCCGGACATTGCCCGTTCGAATGACCGTCAGCGGCGCCTCGAAGATGACCCGGTATCGCCCGTCGGGCTCACGGATGTTGAAGACCGGAATCACGTCGGCCCGGTAACGCAGGGCAAAAACGGCAAGTCCGCGGTTGGTGCAGGCCAGGCGGCTGAAAAACGGCACGTACACCCCTTCGTAAAATGAGGCATTCTGGTCCAACAGGATGCCGACGGCCTGGTTGGCATTGAGTCGCTGCTGGACCTCTTTGGCGCTGTCTTCCTTGTCCACCATCCGGTTTCCGGTCCGGCTCCGGATCTCGGTCAGGACACGGTCCAGGGGGCGAAAATCCAGGGGTCTGGCCAGCACGTTGATCCGAAGGCCGAATTTGAGCGGCACGCTCAGGGACATCATCTCCCAGTTGCCCAGGTGGCCGGTCAGGAAAAGGATGCCTCTCCCCCTGGCCATGGCGCACCGCAGGTGGTGCTCGCCGGTAAAGGTGACGTAACGGTCGATATTCTTCCGGTCGAGCCTGAGCAGCGAGGGAATCTCCAGGGCCATGCGGACGGTCTGGACAAAATTGGCCCTGACCGTCCGGGCCACGGCCCCGGCCGATATTTCGCCCGCATAGGCGCGCTGCATGTTGTCTTCGGCAATGCGCCGGTGGTATCGATCCAGGCCGTACCAGAGCCTTCCCACGGGTCCGGCAAGACGGGTACGAACCCCCTGGGGAATCGCCGACAGGCCTTTCAGGGCCATGCCTATCAAGAGATATTGCAGTTTTTCCGTTTTACTCGCCATGGGGAGGTATCTGGTTTTAAGGGTTGCATGTTGACGTAAAGAATCCTGGCCCAGAGGACCATGCTTTGGTTTGCCCCGGCAAGGGGTCACACCACCGGTCACAACCGGGAACTATCGGCTATTAGCTATGAGCTATCAGCTTCCCGCGCCCTCTTTTCTTCAAAGACCTGAACGCCGATCAGGGCCAGAAAGAACGCCTGCAGGGCCTGATACCAGCTATGGTAGATGTTAAACCCGGTGAGTCCGAAAACCACCAGCGCCACGGGCCAGGAGACCAGCCCCAGCCCCCACCCGTCCAGGTGGCGGGCAATCACGCGCACGGCGTTGACAAACAGCCATCCGAATGCGGCCAGGCCGGCCAGCCCGGTACAGGCCAGCACCATGAAAAAAAGGCTGTGGGCGTGCATGACTTCTTTTTGTTCCCAAATAAGCCCGTCCGGACTGACAAAAGCGTCTATCATACCCGAGGCGGCCATCTCCTTGTAGGCGTCTTGAAAGGAGGAGATCCCCACCCCCAGCACCGGATGCTCCATCCACATGGCCAGGGCCACCTTCCAGTAATAGATCCGGTCGTAGATGCTGTAGAAGGAAAGCTGCCGTCTGGAGCTGAAAGAAAACCACAGGGCCAGGGCCAGGGCCAGAACCGCGCAAAGCCCGGCGGCGACAGCGAAGGCCCGTCGCCGGACAACGAGAATGGCAGTGGAAAAAAAGACGGCCACGGTGGCGGCCAAAAGAGCGGTTCTGACATGGGTCTGAACCACCTGGACAAAGGCCAGGGCACCCAGGGCCAGGATCACCGCCTTTTCCTTTTTGCTCAGCCCTTCATCCAGGATGCCCCAGGCCAGGAAAAAAGGGGCGGCAAAGCCGGCCATGCCGGCGATCCGGGCCGCCTCCTTGAGTTTGCCCGTATACCGGATCAGGGGTCTTCCGATCAAATCGTGGCCAAGACCGTAGGCGGCCAGGGTGTTGACCGCGGCCCAGACGACGCCGGCGGCCAGGCCCCAGATCAGGCTCCGGGCCAGGGGCCGGCGGCCGGAGACATCGATCAGGGCCAGCCCGAACAGGGGATAGCGGATAAAGACCACATCGTGTGCCCATCCCTTGGACCCCGGACCGTTAACCGCCACGGAGATCACCATCACCGCGTACCAGGCCATCCATGGAAGGGCCAGGGGATGGGCCATGACCCGCGCCACCGGGTTGTCCCGGGCCACACAGGACCGGACGATCCAGGCCAGGGCGACGGCGGCGACCAGGGCCTCAAAGCCGACGTTGCCGATCACCAGGCCCACCGGGACCAGGGCGCCGGCCACAACGCAGAACCGGTCGAGTCGTTGGGCCCACAATCGCCGTTTTTCTTCGGTCATGAACAGGTTGTCCTTTCTCTACCGGGTATCAACGATAATCCCTTCCGGTTGACCTTGGGATAGACCCACCCGGCCTAGCAACGCCTTGAACATATGGCGCTGACGCTCAAAGCTGAAGTGGGCATCAAAGAGCGCTTTGGTCTCTTTTCCGCGCCGACCCAGGGCTTTTGGGTATTCCAGCCACCGGCCCACCGTCTCGGCAATAGCCCGGGGGTCTGCCCGCGGCACCCACCCGATGACATCGGATCCGCCGATGGTTTCCAAGTAGGCACTGGCCGTCTGGGTGATCAGCGGCCGGCCCACGGCCATGGCCTCAAAAACCTTGTTGGGGATCACGAAATCGGTCTTGTAGGTCTGACCAAAAATGCCCAGCAGGATATGGGCCGCGGCGAGCCGCTCGGGCAGCCGCTGGTATTTGATCCACGGTTCGAACCGGACGTTGGTAAGGCCCTGGGCCATTGCCACGGCCCGCGGCTTCATCTCTCCTTCACCGATCAGCACCCAGGTGCAGGGCAGGTCCCGGGCCATACGTGCCGCCTCCACGATGACGTCGGTCCCCATGGAAGGGTGGAAACTGCCCACAAAGGCGATCTCAAAGGGGGCCGTGGCCGGCGGGGGTGGCATGGGCCTGAAAAAATCGGCAAACGCGCCCTGGTACAACACCCCCAGTTTTTCTCTCGGAATCCCCATCTCCCCATGGACGAAATCGGCATAGGCCGGGTTTTCCAGCACCACCAGATCTGAACGCAGGAAGAGGTTGGACTCCCATTGTTTTCTTCTCTCGGCCTGTTTCGATCCAGGCGGCCATTTCCCCCGTTCGTAGACCTCCTTTTCATAAGCCGAGGTCAGCGGCTCGAAGATCAGGGGAACCTGCCATCGGCCGGCCCAGTGAATGGCGGAATGCATGTCCCGCTGGCGAAAGCACGGCACCCAGATCAGGTCAGGCCGCCGGGGCCGTCGCAGATATGACTCCACCAGTCCGAGCTGGCTTGAGATCGGGTGGAAGTGGTCGATGGTCCAGCCGAGTTCGGAAAAGAGCCTGGCCACAATCCGGTTTCGCGAATAGTCCCGGTCGCATCGCCCCCACCACAAAACGGTCGGCATTATCGCGGTTCTCCCTTCGCACCGGCCAACGGTCGCAGGCAAATCTCGGCGGCGATTCGTTCAAATACGCCCTCGGGGGTGATTCTTTCCATGCAGGCGTGTTCCCGGGCCGGCGGACAGGCCGGTTTAAAGCACGGGCTGCAAGAGACCTCGGTCCGGATCACCCGCCGGCCCTGGCCGGCCGGATGACTCCACTGCCAGTTGGTGGGGCCGAAGAAACTGAATACCGGAATGCCGGTCAAGGCAAAAAGGTGCATGGGGCACGAATCGTTGCTGACGGCCAGCCGCGCCCGGGCGGCCAACACAAAGGTCTGACGCAGGGTAAAGGCGCCGGTGGCGTCAATCCCCACAAAACCGGCGAGACGCCGATTCAGTTCGCCGTCCTCCAGGGCGCCGGCCCACACCGTCGGCAGTCCGGCGGCATCCAGCCTTTGGGCCAGTTGGACAAAATACCGCACCGGCCACCGCTTGGACTTCCACCGGCGGTTGCATCCGGCGTGCATGACGACAAAATGCCCTGACGTCAGCCCCTTTTCCCCCATCCAGGCCTCGACCCGGTCGGTATCCGCCGGCCCGGTGACCATGCCCGTGGTCGGCACCGCCTGGGGCACCCCGGCCGCGGCCAGGGTCTGGTTGAGCCGGTCAAAGGCGTTCTGGTCGATGGTGCGTCGCCATTGACCCGGAGCGAAACGGTTGTAGACCGGATCGGGCTGGGTTCCCACCCGCAGGCCCGCACCGCTGGCGCGAACGAGTTTTTTACTGACCGAGTTGCCCTGCAGGTCGTAAACCCCATCAAAACCCTGGCCTCTGACCCAGCGCCCCAGGCCCCAGCGGCCGTCACCGCCCAGCCGTTGATTAGCGTTGATCTGCTTCACGCGAAGGCCCGGGCAGTGCTCAAAGAGATTCGCCGCTGCCGGGCCGGTCACCAGGTGCAGTTCATCCGCCCGGTGATGGGCGGCGATGGCTTGAATATGCGGCAGGGCAAGGACCACATCGCCCAGGGCGCTTATCTTGATGATCAAGAAGCGGTTCATGAAGAGGCAAACCTTCTTCGGACACCTTTAACCACAGAGATCACTGAGAACACAGAACATTGGCGATGATATCTATTTGTTATCTTCGTGTTCACTGTGTGCTCCGTGGTAGATATAGACCTTCTATGGGCCATCAACATTGATAGCCCCGTAAAAAACGGTTTCAGGCCGCGAACGGCCATATATCTGAAAGGAACTGTCCGTCATTCCCGCGTAGGCGGGAATCCAGTGATTTCAAAAGAGTCTGGATGCCTGCCTGCGCAGGCATGACGCCATATGTGGCTTTTCAGCTCTGAGTTCATATTGTTATCGGGCGTCATCGGAAGCTACTTCCTTAGAAGTCCAAATTTGCCACAAAGACACAAAGTCAACTAATTTATATAGTTACTTATTTTTTCTTTGTGTGCTTTGTGCCTTTGTGGTTTACAGCCCTTTGTCGGTCCGAACCCGTCCCGGGACCGAGCGGCCTGCAAAGCCTATCGACCCTCGCCCTGCTTGGAAGAGAGCAACGCGCCGTAAATATCGACAGTCTTTTCACACATGCGCGACACGGTAAACCGCCGGGCGACCCACTTGCGGCCGCGGGCGCCCCAGCGCTGTCGCAGCATCGGATCGGCAAGGACGGTTTTCAGCCCATGGGCCAGTGCCTGGGGATCACCGGGTTGAAAGAGCCAACCGGTTTCGCCGTGCCGCACGACCTCCAGGCTTCCCCCGTGGGCCGAAGCCACCACCGGTCGCCCCATGGCCTGGGCTTCCACGGCCGTGCGCCCGAAAGACTCGGGCTCCCTGGAGGCCGACACCACCACATCGCTCAATGCAAGGGCCGCGGGCATGTCGTCGCAGTGGCCGGCAAACACCACCCGGTCTTGGAGCCCCAGCGCCTCAACCTGTTTTTTGAGCATGGGCGGATAGGCCGATGTCTCGTCTGCGTCGCCGACAAAAACACAGGTCCAGGGCAGGTCTCGCAGTCCGGCCAGGCTGGTCAGCAGCAGGTCATGGCCTTTGAGCCGGGTTATTCGGGCGGCCAGCATCACCAACGGCGTCTGGCAACCGGCAAGTCCCATCCGGCGACGCAACGCTTCGACCCGTTCCGGCGAAACCGCGTCAGGGCTGAAAACCGTTTCGTCGATCCCACGATAAATCAGGGCTATCCGGTCACCGGAAACCTTATAACGCGCCCGGACATGTCCGGCAATGGCCTCGGAAACGGCAATCACCTTTTCACCGCGGGCCATCACCGCGCTGTAGCGATTGACCGAATAGAAGCCGTGAAAAGTGGTCACCAGGGCCGGCCGACAGCCGGGCGGCAGGCTTTTCCAGGCCAGGTACCCGATCCACGCCGGCATGCGCGAACGAAGATGGAGAATGTCCACCGGTTCGCCGGCCAGAAGCCGCCTGAGCGGCAACAGATACCGCAGGCTCCCCGGATGCTTGTCTCCCACCGGCCAGCTCAGGTGCCGGCTCCCCTCGGCCTCAAGGCGGGAAACCATCCGTCCGCCGGCGGAAATCACCAGGGACCGGTGCCCCCGGGAGGCCAGATATTGCCCCATCTCCAGGGTGCCGCGTTCGACCCCGCCGCTTTCCAGATCCGGAAGCATCTGAACTACGGTAATCGGTCGGGCCACCATCGCCTCAGTATCTCCTCTGCACACCGTCCGGCCTCGTCAAGCCGAGGCGGCCGGTCGGCCATACGGCCGTTTTCGAGCCACGTTTCATATGACGTGACCAGTCGGTTTTCAAGCAAATAGTTTTCGCTGCGCTGAAACTTGCCCCGGCGGCGTTTCCATGCCACCGGAAGGATGCCCACGCGGCAGCCGGCGCTCAGGGCTTCGTATACCATGGAAATGCTGTCCGCCGTCACCCAAACCACAGCGCTTTGCCCATAGGCTTTTTCGATCCACCCCGGCAAGGTGTCCGCGGCCCGGAAAAAGGATACCGTCGGACGATCCCGGGCCAGTCGGTCCAGCCGCGCTTCAGTCTCTTCCGGCGTTCGGGGGGAAGAGGCAAGGGTCCAGTGCCGATCCGGCTCTTTTTCGATCATACAGGCAATCCGGTCCACCACATCGTCCGTGTGCCAGACATGACTCTTGGGGTCAACGCCGCCCACCAGGACCAGTCCCTGATTCGGATCGTGTCCGGTGCCGTAGACCAGGGGGTTGGGCGGCCCGGTGGTAAAGACGATGTTGGCGGCCGGTCGGGTCCGGTCGTGGCGGGGGACAAAGCAAAGGTCAAAGGCCCGGGCCAGGGGCCGATTGGGGGTCATGCAGGTCACGGCGCGCCCTCCCCACCGTTTTTTTGCCAGCAACATGGGGATATGGGTCGAAGTGCCGGTACCGATGATCAGGTCTGCGGCCGGCGCTTGTTCCGGCCGCCTCCCGACAACGGTTCCAGCCAGATATCCCAGCCAGCGCCCCGCGGTCGTAACAGCCCCGGGCCGGTCGACGCGCCGTTCGGCCACAGTCAGGGACGTCAGCCTTGCCAGGGCGGCCAGTACGCCCCGGGTCTGCTTTTCATGACCGGGGCGTCCATCGAAAAAGGCGATGATGGCCAGCGGCTTCAATACCTGCCCCCCTGTTTGCCCAAAACAGCCAGGCCCTGGCCAATGAACCGGTCAAAATCCGCTTGCCGGGGACCGAATCCGGTTTCAATCCCAACCACCACCACGGGCAGGGGCCAGTCGATCCGGTGAAAGATCCGGGCCCAATCCTTTTCCGTGGTCACCACCATGTCCGCCTTTTTTCCCATGGCTGTTCGGGCAATCCGGGCCAGTTCCGCGTCAGCGTAGCAGTGATGATCCGGGTAGGCAAATTCATGGGCCACCGAAAGGCCGAGCCGGTTCAACCCGTCGATAAAACGGTGGTTGCGGGCGATTCCGGAAAAGGCCACCCCCCGGCGCCCGTAAAGGGTTTCGGCATTGGCGGGGAGAAAGGCAGGCCCGCAGCCGGACAGCCCGCCAAAGCCGGCCGCCTGCCGAACCCGGAGCGACGCATAGGTCCGGAAAACGGGGCGACCGCCCGGGAGCCGGTGCGTCCAGTCAGGCAGCGGTAGATCTCCCGCCGGGGTTTCGTACCCGGCCCCTGAAAGAATAAAGGCATCGGCCCGCGTCAGGGCGGAAAGGGGCTCGCGCAGGGGGCCCCGCGGCAACAACCGTCCGTTGCCAAAGGGGCTGCGATGATCCATCACCAGCAGGTTGATGTCCCGGTGAAGCTGGATGTGCTGAAAGGCATCGTCTAAAACGATGACATCCGGGTCAAAGGTGCTCTGGGCGAGACACCCGGCACGAAAACGGTCCCCGCCCACCACCACCGGCACCCGGGTCAATTCAGCCGCCATCATGAACGGCTCGTCCCCGGCCTCTTCCGGACCCATCCGCAGCCGTTTCCCATCGCTGACCACGCCCCCGGCCCGTTCGGCACGGCCCCTGTATCCCCGGCTGATCACGACCGGCCGCAGGCCCCAGGTGCAAAGGCGCCGGGCCAGTTCGACGACAAGGGGGGTCTTGCCGGTGCCCCCGACAGTCAGGTTGCCAACGGAAACCACCGGACAGGTCAGCCGGCCAACAGTGAGAAAGCGGTGCCGGTAGAGCCCCTGGCGCAGGGCCATCGCCCCGCCATAACCGGTTGCCAGCAGGCCCAGCGCCCGTGCCAGCCGGGGATGCGGTCCCCGGGAAGGGCCGTTGATCACCGCTTCAACAGCCGATTGGAGTCGATGTCGCCACAAAACCGTCATGGACAACCGCCCCAGCCCGGGTTGCCGCCGGCCACCCGGGCCGGCGTCATGATTCTGGAGACCACCGCCAGGGTCCGGGCCGTCGCCCCCTGGTGGGCCTCAAAGGCGAACCGGGCCCGATCGCCCATCTGCTTTGCCGTCTCCGGTCGCGCCAGAAGAGAGCGGGCCGCCTCGGTCAGTTCAGCCATATCCTTCACCCGGCGACCGCCCCCGGTCTCGGTCAGCAGCCGGGCGATGGCCTTAAAATCCGACATATCCGGGCCAAAGAGCACGGGTTTGGCCAACGCGGCCGGTTCCAGGGGGTTATGCCCCCCGCAGGAGACGAGGCTGCCGCCCACAAAGGCCACATCGGCCAGGGCGTACAGGCGGCCCAGGGTGCCCATGGTATCGACCACCAGAACATCCGGTTCGGGGTCATCGGTCTTTTTTCCCCGCTGACTCAACCGGACGGCTGAAAAGCCGGCCCCTGAAAAGGTCCGGCAGATCTCACCGGCCCGGCCCGGATCCCGGGGGGCCACGATGAGCACCATCTGGGGCAGATCAGCCTGGATCCGGGCCAGTGCCCTGGCCAGGATGGCCTCTTCTCCTTTGTGGGTGCTCCCGGCCACCAGGACCGGGCAGTCCGGGCAAAGCCCTAAAGACCGGCCAAGGGTCCGAACCTGGGCGGCTCCGGGCGGCAAGACCGGTTGATCGAATTTGAGGTTCCCCGTGACATGGATCCGTTCCGGTGCCAGCCCCAGGCGCTGAAACCGCCGGGCATCCGCCTCTGTCTGGACGCATACGGCCCGGAAGCCGGCAAACAGCGCCCGGCTCCACCCGGCCAACCGCCGATAACCGGCAAAGGAGCGGTCCGAGAGACGGCCATTGGCCAGGACAACGGGCACCTGGCGCTGGGCCATAACGTGAAGAAAATTGGGCCAGATGTCTGTTTCCACAATGATGACAAGGGCCGGATCGATCCGGGCGGCCGCCCGACGGACCGACCCGGGCAGGTCATAGGGAAAGTAGACGACGCGAACCGCCAGCGCCTGCATCAACCCGCAGGCGGTCTTAAATCCGGTATGGGTCGATGCGGAAAACACCATCTCCTGCCGGGGGTGGTCCCGGCGCAAGGCCTGGACCAGGGGAAAGGCGCTACGAACCTCTCCCACGGAAAGAGCGTGGACCCATACCGGGCGACTGCCGGCAGCGGGCTTTGGACCGGGCATGGGGAGCAGCCCCATCCGGTGCAGCAGGGTCTTGCGTCGTTTCTCCGAAAAAAGCGTCACCACCGCGGCCACAGGCAGGGCCAGGACCACCACGACGGCCATCAGCAGATTATAGACCGTCATCATGGGGTCAATTTTACGGGCCTTATGGTGTATATGATCCGTCATGTGTAAAGAATTCACGTCCAGATGACGTGGCCTTGGGTTGTCCCTGGCAAGCGGCTGGGTTGTCGGCCCATTTAAGTGTGGACTCACTCCAAACTTCTTATCCGCCTCGGGCGGATTGATTCACATTAGGCACTTGTCAAAGGTTCATTGACACAGCCAACTGACTCTGACCACGCGCACAAGGGGTGGATTCCAACCGCGAATCGAACACCACCCCGGCATTATCACCGGTTTCAAGCCCCTATTCGGCATGGCTCAGGGTGAAAATCCCCAGGCACAGGAAAACCAGATTCGGACTGAGGGCGGCCACAGCCGGCGGAAGGATCTCGCCATAGCCCAGCGACAGGCAGAAGCTGTAAAACACCCAATATAGAAAAGCGACCCCGATGCCGTAAGCGATGCTCAGCGGCATGCCGTCGTGGCGGGTGGTCTTGACGGCAATACCGGCACCCACAAGGCAAAGGATGATGCAGATAAAGGGGAAGGCGATCTTGGCCCACAAATCCACGCGGTACGAAGTGGCCGCATACCCCTCGTCCTCCACCTTCCGGATATAGCGCAGCAGTTCCCGGAATCCCATCTCTTCGGACCGCTTAACCACGCGGGTCAGTGCTTCGGGACGCACGGAAAAGGCCAGGGGGCGCTGCTTATGAAAGGTGGTCCGGTACGACCCGTCCGGCTGCCGGATCTGTTCCATGAAATCATGAAGGACCCATTGGCCGTTTTCGAAGACACAAGTCCGGGCATCAATGCGCCTGGACAGATGAAACGCCCCGTCAAAATCGCTCAGGGTCAGACCGGAAATGGTGCCCGACGGTGGATGAAAAAGGTTGATATGGGTGATGCGGCGGTGCCCCTTGATCCAGATGTTTTTTTCCTTGGAAACCGTCACCCGTTCGTTTCGGACCTCACCGAGCCAAATCTGGTTGGCCCTTTCGGTGACCACCGGAACAACACCCTCGCTGATGGCGATCATTAACACAAAGCAAAAAAGCCCCACGGCCATCGCCGGTTTGAGCAGGGCATAGACACTGACCCCGCTGCTTTGCAGGGCGATGATCTCGTTGCGGCGGTTCATCAACCCAAAGACCACCAAAACCGCCAGAAGGGCACTGATGGGAATGATCTGGGCAAGAATGAACGGCACTTTGTAGGCAAAAAAGGCCATGGCCCGGGAAATGGGCAGACCGGCCTCCATAAAATCGTCGATCTTTTCGAAAAAATCAACGGCCAGATAGATGCCGACGACCATGACCAGCATCAGGGAGAAGGTCTTGAGGACCTCCCGGGCAATGTATCGGTTAATGATCCGCATGGGTTCCCCGCAGTCTTGTGCGCTGGGTTTATACTTGAAATCACTCAGCGAATCAAGGTGTTGACAGAAGATACCCCAAACCCCGTTGATGTCCTTATAAAAAAGTTGCCCACATGCCAATTTTTTTAATGAACCACGAAGAGCGCGAAGGACACGAAGTCCACAAAGCTGAAATTATTAGCTATTATTACACCTCTTCGTGCTCTTCGTGTCCTTCGTGGTAAAAAATGAACCTTTTTAGTAGTAAATTTGAATTGTTTTTCATGGCCCTCCCCTTTGACAAACCCGCCGGGCAATATTAAACAGTGCCCATCCGCGAATCGTTCTTTGAAGGGATGGGCATCAATACCTGTTTCCAACAACCTCAGCATCACCGGAGCTTCCATGATCATCGTCAAGACCCCTCTTCGCATCAGCTTTGTCGGCGGCGGCTCCGATATGGCCGACTTTTATGGGAAAATGCCGGGTCAGGTCGTCTCGACGGCCATCGATAAATTTGTCTTTGCCATCGTCAAAGAGCGTTTTGACGACATGATCTATATCAACTATTCCCGCAAGGAGTGTGTGGCATCCGTGGATGAAATCCAACATGATCTGGTCCGGGAAGCCATGCGCATGACCGGCGTGGAGAACGGCATTGAGATCACCACCCTGGCCGATATCCCCTCCTCCGGCTCGGGCCTGGGCAGTTCCAGTTCCATCACCGTGGCCCTTCTCCACGCCCTGCACGCCTACCGCAATGAACTGATCACTGCCGAACAACTGGCCCGCGAGGCCTGCCGGATCGAAATCGACATCATGGGCAAGCCCATCGGCAAACAAGATCAATACGCGGCGGCTTACGGCGGGGTCAATCGGTTCGTATTCCACCCGGATGGGACAACCTTTCGCCAGCCCATACGGCTGTCCGGAAGCGCCGGTCGAAAGTTCGCGTCATCGCTGCTGCTCTACTACACCGGCATCACCCGGAGCGCCGATACCATCTTGAGCCGGCAGCGAAAAAATCTTCAGTCCCAGGAAACGGTCGATACCATGCGCTGCATGGTGGACCTGGTGGAACCCTTTGCCGCAGCCATGGAAAAGGCCGATATCGAAACCTGCGGCGTGCTCATGGACCGGAACTGGGAACTCAAGCAACGCATGGCGGCCGGCATCGCCAACGACAAGATCCACGCCATGTACGCCGCCGCCCGCAACGCCGGTGCCCTGGCCGGCAAAATCGCCGGCGCCGGCGGCGGGGGATTCCTTCTGCTGGTGGTTCCCCGGGAACGGCAAAACGCGGTTTTTTCGGCCCTGGCCAACTTCAGGGAACTCCCCTTCATGATGGAAGCCAGCGGCAGCAAGGTGATCTTCGACGACCAGGCCTATTCGAGCAAATAAAAAGGGTTCAAGGGGTCAAGGGTTCAAGGGGTCAAGGGGTCAAGGATCCCAGGGGGATGAAAGACGATCCAATAATAAACAACCCGGTAGAAACCGCCGGCAGCGGAAAATGGCTTGAACCCGGAGGGTGAAGAGGACCCACCGAACCCTTGAACCCTTGAACCCTATTGCCACGAAAGATGCGAGGCCTCCACTTCGGCATCGCATCTGACGACCGGAGACAAAACAAAGGATATGAAGATTCTCATCACCGGCGGGGCCGGCTTCATCGGCTCCCACACCGCCGACGCCCTTATCGCCCAAGGCCACCGGGTCCGTATTCTCGACAACCTGCAGCCGACCGTCCATCCCAAAGGCAAGCCTTCCTATCTCAATCCCAAGGCTGAATTCATGGTCGGCGATGTCCGGGACAGGGCTGCCTGGCAGCAGGGGCTAAGGGGAGTCGATGCGGTTTTTCACCTGGCGGCCTACCAGGATTACCTGACCGATTTTTCGACTTTTTTCCATGTCAACACCGTTTCCACCGCCCTGCTTTATGAAATTCTGGCAGCCTCCGGCCAACCGATGCAGCGGGTGATCGTGGCGGCCAGCCAGGCCGTCATGGGCGAAGGTCGGTACCAATGCCCCCAATGCGCCGAGACCGACAAGGCGTACATCTATCCCGAAATCCGCATTGAGGCCCAGATGGCCGCGGGCCTCTGGGACCACCGCTGTCCGGACTGCGACAGCCCCCTCCAGTGGCTCCCTTCCGACGAGACCGTAATCCACCCCTGCAACCAGTACGCCATCAGCAAGCACTCGCAGGAGCAGATCGCCATTCAGCTGGGCCGACGCTACGACATCCCCTCGGCGGTCATGCGCTATTCCATCGTCCAGGGGCCGCGCCAGTCGTTTTACAACGCCTACTCGGGGGCCATGCGAATCTTTGCCCTGTCCCTGTTTTTCGATCGTCCACCCGTCATCTTTGAAGACGGCTGCCAAATCCGGGATTTTGTCAACATCGAGGATGTGGTCCGGGCCAACCTGCTGGTTCTGGACCACCCCCGGGCCGCCGGGGGGGTGTTCAACGTGGGCGGCGGGCGGCCATGGACCGTCCTGGACTTTTTCCGGGCCATGGAACGGATCACCGGCCGGGAAAAAGAACCGGTCCTCTCCGGTGACTACCGTTACGGCGATACCCGCCATATCTTCTCGGACATCACCCGGCTGCAAAACCTGGGATGGCAACCCCGGCGCGGTGTGGAAGAGAGCATCGCCGCCTATTGGGACTATCTTCAGCAGCAGCAGGACCTGGACGACATCCTGGCCTTTGCCGAAAAACACATGAAACGGCTCGGGGTCATTCGAAGCAGCCGGAAAAACCCATGATGGACATATGATCTGCAGGATTTGTCACAACCGCAAGGGAAACTCAGGACTCACGGTACGGGAGATGGAATTCGGCACCGGAGAGGCCTTTGACTATTTTCATTGCCCGGTCTGCCACTGCCTGCAGATCGCCGAAATCCCCGGTGACATGGGGCGCTATTATCCGGAGAACTACTTCGCCTTTGACCGCACCGGCCGCCTGGCAAAGCACCCCTTTCGCCAATTCATCGATTCGCGGCGGGTGGCGGCGTATTTGCGGGGAGATAGCCTGGTGGGACGGCTGGCCTCCATGGTCAGCAAACCCCTCGATTACCTGGAGTGGGTCGACCATGCGGGCATCAACGCTTCCGGGCGCATCCTTGATGTGGGCTGCGGCAGCGGAAGGCTTCTGCTTCGCATGGGTCTGGGCGGGTTCTCCCGCTTGCTGGGCATCGATCCGTTCATCAAAGAAGATATTCGATACCCCAACGGCATCGATGTCCTGAAAAAGGACATTATCGATTTATCCAGGGAAAGCCGTGATCGGTTTGACCTGATCATGTTCCACCACGCCTTCGAGCACATGGCAGACCCCGACGGCGTGCTCGATGCGACAGCCCGGCTCCTTGCCCCGAAAGGATGCCTGCTCATCGCCATCCCCGTGGTGGATTCCTATCCCTGGCGCCGTTACGGTGCCCACTGGCGCGGAATACGGGCGCCGCGCCATTTCTTTCTCTTTTCCGAGAAAAGCATGGGGATTCTGGCCGCCCGGCACCGCATGACCATCGACCGGGTGGTTCGCACCGGCAACCGGTCTTCCCTGACCGAAAGCGCCCTTTATGAAAAAGGGATACCAAGCAACGTCCCGGAAAAGGAGAAAAAGATCTTCTCCCGCCAGGAGATCCTGAGCTTTGATCGGGACGTGGAAAAAATGAACCGGAACCGGGAGGGTGACACGGCCTGTTTTTACCTCAGCCTCAATCCCCAGACCGAACCGATCCCGCATCCATCATGAAGATTCTCCTTGTGGCCAAGCCGTGGAAAGGGGGGCTGGCCAAATACGTATCCCTGGCCCTGGAAGAGATGTTCCCCGGCAGCGTCCGGTGGCTGCCCACCTATCCCGACACGACCGCGGAGCAGATCAAATACCGCCGCAACCGGCAAGCCTGGCGGGCCGACCGGGTCTCGGTCATCAGCGGATCAGACCCTGACGCGGTCATCTTCATCAACCATATGGATGCTTTCCGGCATCTCAGGCATCGATCCCGCCACATTCTCTGGGTCACCGACGCGCCGAAACTCGACCCGGCGGACGCGGCCCCCTACGGCCGGATTTTTATTTCGGACGGGGGGTATGAAAAAGAGATTCTGGCCTCGGTCGGCCCGGATGTCTACGGCGGCGAACTCTCTTTTGCCCATCACCCGCCGATCCACCGCCCCATGCCGTCTCCACCCCGCCTGAAATCGGTCTGTTTCGTCGGCAATACGGACCCGGCCCGGGACCGCCTTATCGAGCACCTCTTCCGGGCCGGGCTCCGCCCCACGGTGGTGGGCAATTATTTTTTGCGCCACCCCCTGTGGTGGCGCCACCCCCTCTTTTTCCGGCCCGGCGTCCCCAACGAGGCCATGGGCCGCATCTACGCCCGGCACCGGGTCTCTTTGAACATTCATGCCCGCGTGATCCGCGGCGGAACCAACATGCGGACCTTCGAATGCGCCGGGTTCGGCATCTCCCAGGTGGTCGATGCCAACCGGGGCGTTGAAACCGCCTTTGACCCGGAAACAGAGATCCTCACCTACGACCGGCCCGAAGAGATGGTCGCCCAGATCCGCCGGTTGCTGGAAGATCCGGAACGCTCCGCGCGAATCGCCGCAAACGCCCGCCGCCGTGCCCTTTCCCAGCACACCTACTATCACCGCATGCTGCAACTGCTCAGCGGGGTCATTCCGGACAAGCAGTTACGGGCCGCGGCGGCACGGGTCGGTGTCGTGCCCCAAGGCGCCGGCCCCGGGGCTTCGGGCACATCGTCAGAAATATAATCATGAATATAACCACTTAGGAAACGGGCCGGTTCAGGCACGGCGGGACGGAAGCCGGAAAAGTGACCGTAAAAACGGAACCATATGAAACGGGCGCTCCTGGGCCATCCGCCTCAGCAGGAAAAGGCCGATGCCGCCCATCACCAGGTTGGGCATCCACATGCCGACCACGGGCGGGTAAACCCCGGCCTCGCCAAATACCCATCCGGCCGACAGCATCATGTAGTAAACCAGGAAAAAGGTCAGGCTGAGGATGACGCCGTAACTGCGTTTGGCCGAACGGGTCTGGATGCCCAAAGGAAGGGCCAAAATCCCCAGGGCAATGCATGAAAAAGGGATGGAGAATTTCTTGTGGAATTCCATCAGGGTCAGGTAGTACCGGTCGTCTTTTACAACAGCCCGGTCCACATAGGCGCGAAGCTCGGCCAGACTCATCTCCTCTTCGTCTTTGGGGCCGCCGCGGGCCACGGTGACCACCTGCTTGATGTCCAGGCGGACATCGTAGGTCTCAAACCGGGTGGAGTGCCCGGTTCTACCAGGGAGATCGATCTGGTGGATACTGCCGTCGAAGAGACGAAGCTGAAAAACCATTTTTTCAGGGTCGCTGAAAATCTTCCCCCTGGGGGCCACCACCGTTGTAATCGCTCCGGGAGTGCGCTGATCTTCGATGAAGACATCGATCAACTCCCGGGTCTGGATGTCGATCCGGTTGACGTAAAGGACCACCCCGTCGAATCGATCGTTGAATGTCCGCTCCTTCAAGCCCAGGTTCACGTTGGCCGTCGCCACCTCATAGGCCAGGGTTTTAAACGCCACCCGGCCTTTGGGCAGTCCGTAAACGGAGACCAGGCAGGTCACGACGGCGCCTGCCACACAGAACAAGAGCACCGGCGGTGCCAGGGCGTAGGTGCTTTGGCCGCCTGCCTTTAGGGCCACGATTTCGTTGTCGCCGCTCATCCGCAGAAAGGTCAGCAGCACACCGATCATCACCGACATGGGAATGGTGAAAATCAGGAAAAAAGGCATGGAGTAAAAAAGCATCAGCATCACCGATCCGATGCCGATGTGGTAGTTGACGATCAGGTTGGTGATCTCCAGGATCTTGGTCATCAGAAAGATGAAGGTCAGCACGGTCAGGCTGATCGCAAAGGGGGAAACCAGTTCCCGGAGAATGTATCGGTTGATGATGGTGTTGATTCGCATTGGGTTCGTCTTAAAAAAAACGGTTTAAGGTGCTCTGTCCGCTCCGTCCCGCAGGACCCGGAGATCACCGCGCTCTCCTGAAGCGGCGATGAATGGCGCGGCCATCCTATGCCGCCAAACATTCCAAGTCAACCGGAGAGCCGACACGACACGGTGGTCTTGGCTTCTTTCAGGTTCGCATGGAGGTGGAAAGTCATTGACTTTGGCCGGGTCGGGCATTAAGTGAAGGCCATGATTTTCCAAACAAAAAGAGCGACCATGAATGCGGCCTGGGCCTGGGTCATCGGGTTTGCGTTCCTGCGCCTGGCTTACAGCGGCACGTTTCCACTGGTCCCGGACGAAACAAACTACTGGCAGTGGTCCCGGCACATGGCCTGGGGCTATCACGACCAGGCCCCGTTGCTGGCCTGGGCCATCCGGCTGGGCACGGCGATTTTCGGGCAGACCGAAATCGGCGTTCGCCTCCCTTCGGTGGTCTCGGTTGCCGTCGCCTCTGCCTACCTGGTGGCCATGGCAGGCCGTTGGGTCAGCGCCCGGGCCGCCCTGCAGACCGCCGTGCTGACCCAGTCGATCCTGGCGTACAATGTAGGGGGGCTGCTCGCCACACCCGACGGGCTTCAGGCGGCGGCCTGGGCCGCTGCCGCCTACCATGTGGCCCGGGCCTACGAAGACGACCGCTGGTCCCAGTGGCTTTTGGGCGGGTGCTGGTTCGGATTCGGCATTTTGAGCAAATATACCATGGTGGTATTTCTACCCGGGGCCTATCTCTACGGGCTCTGCTCCAGCCGTCACCGCCCCCGCCTGGCCGGCATCCGGCCCTATGTCGGGGTCGCCCTGGGAACGGCGATGTTTTCTCCGGTCATCTTCTGGAACGCCGCCAACAACTGGAACTCGGTTCGTCACGTGGCCTATATCGGCGGCGCCAATGAGGCCTTTGCCCTGCACTGGAAATACTTCGGCGACTTTCTGGCCGCACAGGCCGGACTCCTCTCGCCCCTGGTCTTTATCCTGATCCTGACCGCCTGGGTGCTTCAGGTGAAAAAAACGCATCGCGGCCAGCCGTGGATCTATAGTTATCTATGGTTCACGTCGATCCCCATGTTCGCCGGTTTCGCCCTGTTGAGCCTGCACGCGCGGGTATACGGCAACTGGCCGGCAGCCGGCTATCTCACGGCATCGGTTATGCTGGCCGCCTTTTTCGGCCGATCCGACGACGGGACAGGCGGCGGCCTTTCCCCTCGGCCGGGAACCCGGCTCTGGCCCTGGGCCGTGGTCTCTTCCTATATCATCACGGCCCTGGTGCTGATCCAGGCGGCCTGGCCCGTGCTGCCGATCCCGGTCCGCCTGGACCGGACCACCACGGAAATTCAAGGCTGGCCCGAACTGGGGGTGGAAGCGGGCAAAATGAGAGACCAGATGCCCGATCCGGGCAACACGTTTCTGGCCGGCCTGCGCTACCAGACCGCCAGCGAACTGGCCTTTTACGTTCCGGGCCAACCCGCCACCGCATCCATCAACCGGTGGAAACGTCCCAACGTTTATGACTATTGGTGGACCGACAGCGACCTGATGGGAAAGGACGCGGTGGTTGTCACCTATGCTGCCGACAGCCATGTCACACGGCTGTTCCAGGTCTTTGACCGGGTCGATCCGCCCGTGGCGCTGAAAATCTTCCGTAATCCCCTCTTCTACCGCTCCCGGGCCGGTGAACCACCTGCCAACATCTTCTACCTGTACCGGGCTTACGGATTCAAGGGCGGCCTGCGCTGGATCCCGCCGGACCCGACGGATATCCGGGCCGGCTGAAGTCCGGTTCCAGAAATCGGCCCTTTGACCGTCAGGAAAGAAGATCGTCGCCAACCGCATGGGGGGTGGCCTCAGGTAGCCCCCCAAAGCGGGGCTCAATGTCCAATATCCAATTTTCAATTCTCAATGTTCAAGTAAGGTATTCTGCCTTTTTGGCCCTTTCTTAAAAATTGGCAGAATTCCTTAATCCCGCCCCGGCGGGACTCACTCCAAACTTTAGTTCACTTTAGTCACTTGCAACATCGGTGTCTCGACATCGCCAGTTACCTCTGACCACGCACAGAAGGCAAGGGTTTTCGATTCCGTACAGAAGGAGAATGACGGTTGAACGCGCCTGATCAAACCGGTTGCGACCATAGGAATAGAAACGGGCTGTGGATGCTGACCGCCACCCTGACCCTGCTGCTGGCCGCCAGTTGGATGTGCATCCACTGGGACCTGGACCGGACCATCGCCGCCCGCTTCTATACGCCGGGGCAGGGATGGCTGGAAAAAGAAGCCCAGCCCTGGCATGGGTTGTATCTATACGGCACCTTCCCGGGGATCGTTCTCACCCTGGCCTGCCTGGTGGGCTGGATCTGGGTCCGGTTTCGGTCACCGGAGAGCCAGTGGCACAAATATTTTCTGCTCGTCGTGCTGACCTCGGTCTTGGGCGCCGGAATACTGGTCAACGGCTTTCTCAAACCCTATTGGGGAAGACCGCGCCCCAACCAGATACGGGAACTCGGAGGCAAATACGACTATCATCACGTTCTGACGCCGGGCATTGCCGGCAAGGGAAAATCCTTTCCCTGCGGCCACTGCACCATGGGCTACCTCTTCGTCGCCCTGTTCTACTTCCGCCGCAAATCGCCCGCCCTGGCCTATACCGGCGGCTCCTTCGGCCTGATCTACGGCAGCGTCGTGGGCATGGCTCGGGTGGTCCAGGGAGCCCATTTTGCCAGCGACTGTCTCTGGTCCCTGGGTGTGATCTGGCTGACGGCGTCGGCCCTCTACTTTTTTATCCTGAAAATTCCCTCCGTAAAAAAACTGCGGCCCTCGCCCCTGAACACCCGGCAAAAACGCCTGATGGCCGCAATTGCAGCCCTGCTGGCCGCCCTGATCATTGTCGGTTTCATGACCCGTCGCCCTTTTTTCGAGACCTATTACAATGCTGGCTCGCTGTGGAGCGTCGAGTCGGAAATCCGGGAGCTTCGCGTCGGTCTGCGCGGCGGATTCGACAGCATGAAAATCCGCTATACCGACGATCCCCATGTGCTGGTGCTGATCCACTCCCAGGGGTTTGCCTGGCCCGGATGCGCCCAGTTTCTAAGCATCGATCAATCAAAAAGGGTCGGAGAGACCTTTGAAATTGTCTACCGGCTTGATGCAAAGGGGTATTTCTCGGAACTGACCCACGAAATCGAGGTCACCCTGCCCCGCCGTCTAAAGGAGAGAATCCGCGTGGTCTTTCTCGACGAAGCCGGGAAGCCACAGGAAGTAAAGAATCCTGACCCAACGGATTGACGGATTGACGGATTGGCGGATTGACGGACTACCTTAATTCGACGATTCGTCAATCCCAAATTCGACAATCCTTTTTAGGGCAAGGATTCCGACTACGCATTGAGCATTGCGGCCGGATCAGGGATGGAGTCGCTTGATACGGAAGAGTTCCTGAAAAACGAAAAGGGATTTTTTCAGGCTGTCGTACTGGATCCGGGAATTCTCCCGGTGCTCCCAGGCCACGGGAAACTGGGCCACCTGGTAGCCGCTCCGCTTGGCAAGGTATAAAATTTCCGGATCAAAAATGACGCTGGAGAGTTTTTGACGGTTGAACAGGTCCCGGGCCGCCCGGCGGGTGAACAGCTTGAAACCGCACTGGGTGTCCGGATAGGAAATTCCCAGGTAAAGGTTTTGAACGACGGTGTAGAGCCGGGCCGACAACTCCCGGGCGAGGTTCTGGTGCTGGGCCACCTGGGCCCCGGCAACGGCCCGTGAGGCGATGGCAGCATCGTAACCGTCGCCAATGAGCCCCATTGCCGCTTCCACGTAGTGCATGGGGACGGAGTAGTCCGCATCCATGAACATGACCATTTCACCGCCAGCACGCAGCATGCCGTAGCAAACGGCATACCCCTTGCCCCGGTTGGGAAAGTATTCCAGCCAGTTCACCGAAACATTTTCAGGCGGATCAAATTCGGCGACGACCCGGCCCGTGGCATCGGTGCTGCCGTCGCTGACCACCAGGATCTCACTCTTCCAGGGCTGGCGGCCCAGGTAGTCCATGCTCCGGGCCAGGGTCATGACGATCCGGTCGGCTTCGTTGTACGCCGGAATGACAACGGAGAGTTTCATGGATGGTAGGGGTCCTCTTCGGGGGAAACCGACGACTCGGCCGCCTCGTTGTTCTCGTACTGCATCTGGTAGAGTTTGCAGTATTCGCCGCCGCAGGCCATCAATTCGTCATGGCTCCCCTCCTCCACGATCCTCCCGCCGACCACCACGATGATCCGGTGGGCATACCCGATGGTGGAGAGTCGGTGGGCGATGACAAAGGTGGTCCGGCCCCGCATCAGATTCTCCAGGGCCTTTTGCACCAGCCGTTCGGATTCGGTGTCCAGGGCACTGGTCGCCTCGTCCAAAATGAGGATCGGCGCATCCTTGATCAATGCCCGGGCGATACACAGGCGCTGCTTCTCACCGCCGGAGAGCCGGCTTCCCAATTCGCCGATGGGGGTCTCAAACCCTTTGGGAAACCCCATGATGAAATCATAGGCATAGGCATCCCTGGCAGCCTGGGCGACGTCCGCCTCGGTCGCACGGGGGTTGCCGTAGGCGATGTTGTTTCTCACCGTGTCGTTGAACAGGATCGGCTCCTGGGTGACCACGGCGATCTGGCTGCGCAGGGAGGCGATGGTGGCCCGGCGGATGTCGACCCCGTCGATGGCGATCTCCCCCCGGGTCACATCGTAAAATCGGGGGATCAGGTTCACCAGGGAGGTCTTGCCGCCGCCACTCATGCCGACCAGGGCGAGGATCTCACCGGGTGCCACATCCAGGTTAATGTCTTTTAAGACGAGATCTTTCCCGTAGCCGAAGGAGACTTGGAAAAAGGTCACCCGGTGGGGCATGGGGGGAATGGTTTGCGGATCGGCCACCTCCTGAATCTCCGATTCGGTCTCCAGAATGTCGAAGATCCGCTCTGTTGCTGCCAGGCCCTCCTGGACCGCGTTGTTGACCTTGGAGATCTTCTTCACCGGGTCGTAGAGCATGATCACCGCACCGAGAAAGCTCATGAAGGTTCCCGGGGTATAGGTACCGCTCACCACCCGGGAGCCGCCGAACCAGATGATAAAGGCAATGCCCATGCCGCCCAGGAATTCCATCACCGGAGAGGAAAGGGACCGGGCGATGACCGCCCGGATCTCGATGCGGAACAGGTCATGGGCCATCTGACTGAAGCGCCCCTTTTCATGGGCTTCCATACCAAAGGCCTTGACAATCTTTGTACCGGTAAAGGTTTCGTGCAGAAAGGCGCTCAGTTCGGCCATGGCACTCTGGGTGTCGGTGCTGACCCGACGTACCCGGCGGCCGAATTCCACGATGGGGTAGAAGGCCGCCGGCAAAATGACCATGGCCCCCAAGGCCATTTTCCAATCCAGGTAAAAAATCAGCCCCACCAGCCCGAGGATGGTAAAAAAATCCCGGATGACGCTGGTGACCGCGGAAGAGACCATCGCCTTGATGACGTTGACGTCGTTGGTGATCCGGCTCATGAGCACGCCGGTGCGCTCCCGGTGGAAAAAGGCCAGAGGCAGGTCGCAAATCCGGTCATAGAGCATGGTGCGCAGCCGGCGGATGATATCCTGGCCCACATAGTTGAGGAAATACTCCTGGCCGTACATGCCGATCCCGCGCATGAGGTAGATGACCACCACGGCCAAAGGAAGGGCCATGAGCATGGCGGCATCCTTGCGGACGAAGATGTCATCCAAGACCGGCTTGATCAGGTAGGCCGAAGCCACGGTTGAGGCCGATACCAGCAGCATGCTCACCATGGCCATGAAGAGACGGCCCCGGCTCTGTCGGATCATGTCCAGCAGCACCCGGTACCGTGTTGGAACATCAGGTCGTCGAATCGGTTTCATCGTTCTCCATCATGTCCATGGCGATGCCGGCCACACGTTGGGATGCGCCCGGTCCGCCCAACAGGTCCCGAACGCCGGCCAAGTCCCGGTGCAGCCGGTCCAGCCCCGCGGGGTCCTCCAGTATGGCTGCAGCGGTGTCGGCAATCCGCGGGGCAGAGGCCTGGGCCTGGATCAACTCGGGCACCACGGTCCGCCCGGCAATCAGATTGGCCAGCCCGATGTGGCGAACCCGAATCAGGGCCCGCCCCATCCAGTAACTCAGCATCGAGACCCGGTAAACGATGACGGCGGGAACGCCGGCAATGGCCGCCTCCAGGGTCACCGTCCCTGACGCGGCCAGCACCAGGTCAACCTGTTGGAAAATCTCCGCCACCGGTCGCGGGTCGGGTTTGATGTCGAGATCGGCAAAGGAGGCCATGAGCCGTTGGAGCCGGTCTTTGTCCACGCTCGGGGCCTGTGAGAGCACAAACCGCAGATCGGGCCGGCGGGCACGGAGCAGCCGGGCCGCCGCCAACAGCGGCGGCAGCAACCGGGCGACCTCCCGGTTCCTTGAACCGGGCAGCAGGCCGATAACCGGTCCACGGCCGGCGGTTTCCCGGCGCTGGACCGGGCCCGGTACCCGGTCCAGCAGGGGGTGGCCCACAAAGGTCACCGGAATGTGATGCTGCTGGTAAAACGCCGCCTCAAAGGGAAGGATGACCGCCATGTGGTCCACCAGGGTGCCAATTTTCCGGACCCGCCCTTGGCGCCAGGCCCAAATCTGGGGGCTGATGTAGTAAAGAACCGGAATGCCCAGCTTCTTTGCCACCCCGGCCACATGGAGATTAAAGTCCGGAAAATCGATCAGGACCAGCAGGTCGGGCCGAAGGGTTCGCAGCATCTGTTTGGCAGCCCTCAAGCCGCGAAAAAGGGCGGGCATTTTCGAGACCACTTCAGTGATCCCCACCACGGCCAGGCTGGCGGCATCGACCGCCACCCTCACCCCGACAGCCCGAAGCCGGTCACCGCCGATGCCACAGAAAAACAGGCTGGGATCCCTTTGGCGCATGGCCGAGACCAATGCGGCCCCGTGCAGGTCGCCGGAGGCCTCTCCGGCGATGATCATCACGCAGCGCTGGGGGGTTGGAACGTCCATGGACAGGTCACCGCGTCAGCCGGGAAGATGTTTTTTGAATCTGGGCCATGATGTTCAGCGCCACCATCAGGGCGTCACGGCCCATTTTCCCGGTAACTTCCGGGGTCTGGCGCAGGGTCACCGCCTGAACAAAGCTTCGGAGTTCATCGTCTAAGGCGTCGGCCTGAGGAAAGTCCATCTGTTCCACCACCGTATGGGGGACCGGGCTGTCCGGGCTCCCCTCACCCGGGCGAACCACCGTGATACCCCGGTTGGCAAAATCGACCGAGATATAGGCTTCCCTTTGGAACATGCGGATTTTTCGTTCACTCTTCATGGAAATCCGGCTGGCCGTCACATTGGCCACACAACCCGAGGCGAATTCCAGGCGGGCATTGGCGATATCCACCAGATCGGTGATGACCGGTGTACCGGCGGCATGAATCGTCTGGACCTCCGAGCCGGCCAGGTTCAAAATGATGTCAATATCGTGAATCATTAAATCCAGGACCACGCTCACATCGGTCCCCCGGGGCTGAAACAGGCTCAACCGATGGGATTCGATGAACAGGGGCGCCCTTACGATCTCCCGAAGGGCCACCACCGCCGGATTGAATCGCTCCAGGTGCCCCACCTGAATGATGCGCCCGCGGGCTTCGGCGATTTCGATAAGTTCATCGGCCTCGTCCAATATCATGGTCATGGGCTTTTCGATCAGAACGTCCACGTTATTTTGAAGAAACGTCTTGCTGACGGCAAAATGGGTAGGGGTGGGCACCACGATGCTCACCGCATCGACTCCCCCCAGCAAGTCCCGGTAATCGGTGTAGGCAGGGGCGGAAACAGCGGCAGCCACGGTTTCGGCCTGGGTCCGGTCGGCGTCGACCACCCCCACCAGTTCCACATGGTCCATACCGGCGTATTTCTCCGCATGGAATTTGCCCAGGTAACCGGCGCCAACAACGCCAACGCGCAGTTTTTTCATGTCACCGTCCTCTTTGGCCATTCGCTTCGCTGTCAGTGGTTCGCTGTGCTCACGTCATTGGCTGGCTTCGCCAGCGTCATTATTGACGCCTAAGTGCTTCGATTCACAAATACTGTTGCGTATTTCCAGTCATACCGCTTTTTCACCACCCGTTCGCTTCGCTCACTCCAGACGCAGAGAACGCTGAGAAGGCCATTTATTTTTTATCCAATCGGGAGACGACGATTGGATAAAACACCGTCACTAACGGCAGGAACAGGTCTGTGCCACGAAGTGGCTGAGCGCTTATTGATTGCCGCCGTCTCCCGGCAATCAATAAATAGAAGAATCCTCTGTGAACTCAGTGTCTCCGTGGTGATTCGAATAAAATACGGCATCGTACTTATGAATAAGTGTACTAAGGTAAATTGATGAATTCGACAATTGCCCTCGAATCCGACAATCCGACAATCCGTTAATGACCTATTCCGGCGTGGCCATGGCCACGATGGAGATATCACGGTCATTGGCCAGGGCGATCATCTCCGGGCGGTCAAAAACCACCGCCTTTTGCGCCTCTATGGCCAACACCCGCACTCCGGCCCGATCCATGGTCCGGATGGTTTCTACGCCGATGGCTGGTACGTCAAACCGGAAATCCTGATTCGGTTTGCAGACCTTGACCACCACCGCCGTACCGCTTCCCAGTCGCCCGCCCCGTTCGATGGTGGCATCGGTGCCGTCGATGGCCTCCACGGCCAGCACCGATCCGCCGCCCACCACCAGGCATTGTCCGATGTCCAGCCGGCCGACCTCCTTGGCCAACCGCCAGCCCAGCTCGATGTCGGCTCGTTCATCCCGCGTCGGCTTGCGCCGGGTCCAGCACCCCTCGGGTGCCAGCAGTTCAGGCAACATGAAGGTCGACGCGCGAATGCAAATCCCTTCTTTTTCCAGGGCACCGGCAAAGGCGCTGAGGATACCGTCATCAAGGGTGTGGCGCATGCCGGCGATCAGGGCAATGGCTTTGATGTCAGGCCGAACGTCGGTGAACATGCGGGTCTTGGTAATGCCGCCCATCATGACCGCGTCATGAATCCCGTGTTGGGAAAAGAACCGAATGATCCGTTTGAGCTGCCCCAGGTGCACCCAGGCCATGGCGGTCACGTGGGATTCCAGCGCCGGATCGGTCTCGTTGACATGGGCGACGGCAAAGACTTCGAGCCCTTTGGCCCTGGCCGCTTTGGAAAAAATGAGGGGGAACTGTCCGCCCCCCGCAATGAGTCCGATTCTCATGGTTGCCGTCAAAGATGACCGCCTCGTAAAAAAGTCATTGAAACCACAAAGACACAAAGCACACAAAGAAATAATTGTTATGAATTTATTTTGTTATCTTCGTGCTCTTCGTGCCTTTGTGGCAAGACAGCGGGGCCGGCGCCCGGCCCCATGAAGCTGGCGCCTATCGGGTCACGCCACGCAGGGATGCCTTGATGAATTCGATAAAGGCCATCACTTCCGGTGTGTGCTCCACCTCGGCCAGAACCCGCTCAATGGCCTCGTTTCGGGTCATCCCGATTCGAAAGATGATGCGGTAGGCCTTCTTGAGCTGGGTCAGGTTCTGTTGGGAAAAACCGTGCCGTTTGAGGCCAACGGAATTGAGCCCGTGGAGTCTGGCCCGATCGCCGGCGGCAATAACGTAAGGCGGAATATCCTTGACCACGGCGGACTTGCCGCCCACAAAAGCGTAGGGGCCGATCCGGACGAACTGATGGATCGCCACCAGGCCGCCCACGGTGGCGTAATCGCCAATTTCAATATGACCCGCAAGGGTCGTGTTGTTGGATAAAATAACGCGACGGCCGACGCTACAGTCATGGGCCACGTGGGTGTAGGCCATGAGAAAACAGTCTTCCCCGATCTCGGTGATGCCGGTCCCGAATCCGGTTCCCCGGTGAATGGTGACGAATTCGCGCACCGTGGTTCCCCGGCCGATTTTGACAAAGGTCTTTTCGCCTTCGAACTTGACGGACTGGGGCGTGGCGCCGATGGCCGCAAACTGGAAAATCTGGCAATTGGGGCCGATGGTCACGTAGGGCTCGATGACCACGTGGGAACCGATCCGCGTTCCGGCGCCGATATACACATCCGCGTGGATCACACTGTATGGCCCGATTTCTACCCCCTCGCCGATCTCTGCGCCGGGGTCGATCAGGGCGGTTTCATGAATCATGGGTTTCTCCCTAGTAAAAAAACGATTGCCACAGCAAAATTAAAGCTTTTATTCTTTTTCTACCCTGTGCATCGTGGTTTAAAACGAGTTTTTACGAATGTATCAACCCTGTCCCTTGCGTCCTCATCCAGGCTTGTCTCCGTAAGAGGCCATCAGTTCGCCCTCGGCAACGAGCCGGTCGTCCACAAAAGCGGTGCCGGCCATTTTAACAGCCCGGGTCCGCATTTTGATGATGTTCACTTCGAGCATGAGCCGGTCACCGGGAATCACCGGCTTTCGGAACCGGACCCGGTCCATGCCGATGATGTAAACCAGCCCCTCCGGGTTCTCCCCGGGATGCGAAACCGAATAGAGGAGGCCCCCGAGCTGGGCCAGGGCCTCCATGATCAGCACCCCGGGCATGACCGGCAGCCCGGGGAAATGCCCCTGAAAAAAAGGTTCGTTGGCCGTAACGTTCTTGTATCCGACGGCCCGCTCACCGGGGGCAAGTGTCACCACACGATCCACCAGGAGAAAAGGGAATCGGTGAGGCAGCACCTCCATAATCCGATAGATATCGCAACCGTTTTCCATGGGTCCCTCCGGTTCACCCGCACTGCCGCAACCGGCCGGCAGGATTGCCAACGTCAATCCGATCCGTCATCCCGGTCCGCCTCGACACCTTCCAGGGCTGCCAGGCGTTTTTCAAGGGCCGCAATCCGTTTGCCCATCTCCGGCAGATGGGGAACCATCCGCTGAACCCTCAACCAGCGCCGATGGTCCATTGCGATCTCGCCCATCACCACGGCCCCATCGGGCACCGAACGGGCCACACCGGCCCGGGGACCCACGGTGACGTCATCGCCGATGGTCAGGTGCCCGGAGATCCCGGCCTGGCCGGCGATCGTGGCATGCCGGCCTATGGTGGTACTGCCGGCGATGCCCACCTGGGCCACCAGAATCGTATCCTTTCCCACCGTGACATTGTGGGCCACCTGAACCAGGTTGTCCGTCTTGACCCCGCTCTGGATCCATGTCTTGCCAAAGGTGGCCCGGTCAATGGTGCATCCGGCGCCGATCTCCACGTCATCGTCGATCTGGACAATGCCGATCTGGGGGATTTTGCGGTACTGCCGCCCGTCCGGCACAAATCCGAACCCGTCGCTGCCGATAACGGTACCGGCATGAATGATCACCCGGCTGCCGATGCGACAACCGGCCATCACGGTAACATTGGCATGAACCTCCACGTCGTCGCCCAGGGTCACCCCGTCACCGATCACCACGCCGGCATGAAGCATCACCCCATCCCCCACACGCACCCCCCGGCCGATGGAAACAAAGGGACCGATCGAGGGAGCCTCACCACAAACAAAACCCTCGCCCACCGCGATCATGTCGGAAATGCCGGCAGGCGGCCGCTGACGGGGATGATACAGGGCCATGATCCGAGCAAAGGCGAGTCTCGGGTTGGCCGTCTGAATCACCGGTTTGAGATCGGTCTCAAACGCCTGGGGCACAATCACCGCCCCGGCCCCGGTCTGGGCCAGCCGTTTCAGATAGGCCGGTCCTTCGGCCAGGGTGATATCGGCCGGGCCGGCCGCGTCAAAAGGAGCGACGCCACGGATCACGATCCCGGCCGGTCCACAGACGGTGCCGCCTGCGATCTCGGCAAGATCGGACAATCTCCGTTCCATCTGGCTTTCCTCTTCTTTCATGGGCGGCAGGGTCCTCGTGGCTGAGGGCTATTTTTTTGTCTTGTCCGCCTTTGCGTACTTCGCGTTGTATTGTTTGATCAGGTTGTCGGTCAAATCGATGGTATCGCTGAAATAAACGATCCCGCCTTCCTGGCGCTCGACGATGAGTTGATAGCCGCCCTTTTTACCCATGGCTTCGGCCAGTTCAAAAATGTCCTTCTTGATCTTGGCCACCTCCATGAACTGAAGCTCCCTGGCCTTTTTGGTGTAACGCTGTTGAAGGGTTTTAAAATCGTTGATGCGGATGCGCAGGTCCCGGCCCCGTTCCTCCATGGTATCCTTGCTGGCAACCATTTTTTCCTGCTCCATCCGTTTTTGGATCTCCTCGATCTCGACCCCTTTGGTCTTGAGATCATCCCCCATTTTTTTACTCTCGACGTCGACCCTGGCCTGGGCCGCCTTGCCGGCGTCCGAGACGTCCAGTATTCGCTGAAAATCGACCAGGCCGATCTTGGTCCCGTCCGCGCCAAAGGCACCGGTGGCCACCAGTGCCAGTCCTAACATGGCGACAGCCATCGCCTTGATTCCCATTCGCATGATTGATCTCCCTTGGTTGGTTCTCTGGTTGCATCTCTGGTTAATGTAAAGAATCCACGCCCAGAAGACGTGGCCTTGGATTGCCCCTAAAAGGGGCTGCTGTCGGGCGTTTGCAGTTCGAAATCATCAAAAGGCGGCGCCCATGGTAAACTCCCATTTCCCGGTGTTCTCCTGGCCGGGTAAGGGATCGAGCACGTAGCCGTATTCCACCCGAATGGGCCCCACCGGCGAATACCACCGGAACCCGAATCCGGCGCTCTCCCTCAGGCTACCCAGATCGATATCCTCGGCGTCGCTGTAAACGTCACCGGTATCAAAAAACAGCACGCCCATGACACCGGCTTCTTTGGCCAGCGGAATGATATACTCCACGTTGAACTGGACGAATTTTTCCCCGCCCACTTCGGAATAGCTCCCATCAAGGTTTCTCTCCAGGGGTGCCAGGTCTTCCCATTCAAACCCCCTCATGGAGTTGATGCCGCCCAGGTAAAACTTCTCGTAGTCCGGAAGTGTCTTGCCGGTGTTTTGGCTGACAAACCCCGCCCGGCCGTGAAGAAACCCCACCGTTTCCCAGAAAAGCGGGAAATATTTGCCGCTTTCGACCAAATATTTGGTGAATCCGATGTTTCCGCCGAGTCCGGCGTATTCAACGCTGGCGCTGTGCTCGGAGCCTTCGGTGGGGTTGAACGCACGGTCCCTGGAGTCGTATTTGAGCGCCGTGGTGACGCTGCTGGTCACATTGATCCCTTCCAGGTCCTTGACCGAATCGGCGGCATCGGCGGTGACGTCACGGATATCAGCGCTGTCGTAAGCGTAGTTGAGGTAGACCCGGGTGAAATCGGCTACGGGATAGCTGAACCTCAGGCCGCCGCCGAGACTGTCCTTATCATAGGTGTCGTAGTCGGTGTTCCAGTTGTACAGGTCGACGCCGGCTGAAAGGGGAATGTCAAAGAGCCACGGTTCGGTGAAACTCAGGGTGTAACGGCTGCTGGAACCTCCCAACTGGCTCTTTAACTGAAGCACCTGGCCACGCCCGAAAAGGTTTCGCTGGGACACGGAAGCGGCGACAAACCCGTTTTCCGTGGTGGAGTAGCCGCCGCCGAAAGTAAAGGCGCCGGTCGGCTTTTCCGTGACACTCAGCTTGAGGATCATCTTGTCGTCACCGCTGCCCCGAATGGTATCCACCTTGACATCTTCGAAAAAATCGAGTCGATGAAGGGCTCTCACCCCCTTTTTCAGGTCCTTGCCGCTGTAAAGTTCCTCTTCGTAGACCTTGAGCTCGCGCCGGATCACCTTGTCCCGGGTCTTGGTGTTTCCGCTGATGATGATCTTTTCGAAATAAACCTGCTTACCCTTTTGCACCACGTAGGCAATATGGACCTTGAGCTCCGCCGTATTCTTGTCGATACGCGGAGAGACGTCGGCATAGGCATACCCCTCGTCGGCAAAGAGATCGGTGATCCGCAGCACGTCTTCGCGCACCGTTTCCCGGCTGTAGTATTCTTCCTTGGTGATCTTGAGTTTTTCCATCAACGTTTCGCGGGGGATCGCCAAGTCGCCCTCGACGGTCACATCGCCCACTTTGAACCGGGGTCCTTCGTCGATTTTGATGGTGATGTCGATGCCGTCCGGATTGTAATCGATCTGGGGATCGGACACCCGGGCCTGAATATACCCGTTGTTCTGGTAAAAGGCCGCGATCTTGGCCGCATCCTGTTCAATCACTTCGGGTTTGAGGTCGCCCGACGAGGTCAAAAAGGAAAAAAAGCCCTTCTCCGAGGTCTCCATCAAATCCTTGAGGTCATCGTCGTCATATTCTTCGTTGCCCTCAAAGATGATATTTTTAATCCGTATCTTATCCCCTTCCTCGATCTTAAATGTCAGGTCCGCCTGGTTGTTGTCCAGGGGTACGGTCTCGTATTCGACCCGCACGTTGTGATAGTTCTTGTCCTTGTACATCCGCTCGATCAATTCGACGTTGTTACGGATATGGGTCAGGTTCATGATCGAGCCGGTCTTTAAGGTCAGGGATTCCTTGATTTCTTCATCCTTAAAATTGTCATTGCCGCTGATCTTGATATAACGGATGGTCGGTTTTTCCTTAATCTGAAAGATAACAGTCTTGCCATCCGGGCCGGACTCGGACTCAATGCGCACATCGTCGAAATATCCCATGGCAAAAACGGCTTTCAGGTCCTGGGAGAGCGATTTGGCGCTGAAGATGTCGCCGGCGCGGGTTTTGAGAATGCGCCGAATGGCGTCGGCTTCGATCCGGCTGTTGCCCTGGATTTCAATGTCAGCGATCCGTTCACGATTGAACAGGCTCCGCCCCATGTTTTTGGACAGCGCATTGATGGTTTGCAAAAGGGTGGCCCGGTCGCGCCCCTCGGAAAAAAAGATCTTGGGCGGTGCATTGCCGACGGTTTCCATCAGACGGGCATCTATGGAATAATGTCCGGCGATCCACGTCAGGCTGCCCCAGACCACATAATCGCCCCCCCCCTGAAGCCCGAGTTCCCGCAGCGCCCGGCTGTCGAGACGCATGTCGGCGTCCACCGGCCCGGCCTTGACGATGTCGGCCCCTTCGGCCGTCAACTCTTTTTCCATGGCAGCCTGAATCTCATCGTCCACACCGGCGATGTCCTGGTCGGCATGAACGGTAAACGGAACAACCATCACCGGAACAGCCTCGCCTGCCCAGGCAACGGTAAGGGGGGCCAACAGCATGGTTGCAAGCAACAGCATCAAACGTTTGATCATGGGGAGATCCCTTCAGTTCGTATCAACCAGTTTTCCGTCAACGATCGTCACACGGCGCGACATGTAAGAGGCCAGTTCAGTATTGTGGGTCACCACTACGAGACTCATGGAAAATTCCCGGTTCAAGGACAGGAGCAGGTCATGCACATGGGCGCTGTTCTGCCGGTCCAGGTTGCCGGTCGGCTCATCGGCCAGCAGCAGCTTCGGGTTCAGCACCAGGGCACGGGCCAAGGCCACGCGCTGCTGCTCGCCGCCGGAAAGCTTGCCCACCCGGTGATTCAATCGCCGATCGAGCCCCACCCGCGTCAGGATGGATGCGGCTCGGTCCCTGGCCTCGGACCGGCCCATGCCACTGATCAATGCCGGCATCATGGCGTTTTCCAAGGCGTTGAATTCAGGCAGCAGGTGATGAAACTGGAACACAAAACCGATGGCCTGGTTTCGGAAACAGGCAAGCCTGTCCGAATCAAAAGCAAACACGTCCCGGCCTTGAAAAAGAAACGACCCCTCATCGGGTCGGTCCAGGGTTCCCAGGACGTGCAAAAACGTGGATTTGCCGATGCCCGAAGTCCCGACCACGGCAACGGTCTCCCCGGCTTCCAGATCGAAATCCGTCTGTTCCAACACGTCGATGCGCAGCCCATTGCTGTCATATCCCTTGCTCAGATTTCTCACCCTGACCAGCGGGGCCTGGACATCCTCTCGGGTGTCAGCATCAGCCATAACGGATCGCCTCGACGGGGTTGAGTTTGGCGGCCTGGCACGCCGGATAAATCGTCGCCAGCAGACAGATGACCAGCGCCGCCAGGGCGATGGCCGTCACATCTCCGATGTCCAGCCTCACCGGAAGGGTGGTAATATAGTACACATCCCGCGGCAACTCAACGAACTTGTAACGGGCCAGCAGCAGGCAAACCACGATGCCCGAACCGGCCCCAAGCAGGGTTCCCACCGCACCGATGGCCATTCCATTAAGCATGAAAATTCGACGGATACTGCGGTCCGTGGCGCCCATGGCCTTCAAGATGGCCACATCCCGGGTCTTTTCCATGACCAGCATGATCAGGGAACTGGCAATATTGAAGGCTGCCACCAAAACGATCAGGGTCAGGATCACGAACATGGCGGTCTTTTCCAGTTTCAGGGCGGAAAACAGGGTCCGGTTCATTTCCGTCCAGTCCTGAACCCGCAGGCCCGGCCCGAACATCTTGCGAATCGTTTCCGCAATCCGGCCGGCTTGATCCATGTCACGGGCATGCACCTCGATGCCGGTCACCGCGTTGCCCAGCCGCATCAGCTTCTGGGCCTGGGTCAGGTGGACGTAAGCCAGGGTGCCGTCGTATTCGTAAACCCCGGATTCAAACCGGCCGACCACCTCGAACCGCCGCATGGAGGGGATGTGGCCCACGGGGGATATCATGCCCCGGGGCGAAATCAGCGACACCATATCACCTTCCACCAGACCCAATTGCCGGGCCAGTTCCTTGCCAAGAATGATGCCGGGCCGCGCGCCGGGTGGCCGTTTCCGCAGTTGCCCCAGTTCTTCTGCCCCGAGATGTCCCATCACCCGGCCGGCGGAAACCGGATCAATGCCCCGCAGCACAGCACCGGACGTCCCGCCCGCCGCCCGAAGCATGACCTGGGTCAGGGCAAAGGGGGTGGTGGCCGCCACCTCAGCCATGCCGGCAATTCGTCGTTCAACATTCGCGTATTCAGCGATGGTCCCGTTTTTCCCCTGAATCACCACGTGGGATTGCACACCTATAATGCGGGTTCGCAGGTCTTCCTCGAATCCGGCCATCACGGCAATGACCACGATCAGGGCCATGACACCGACCGCCACCCCGGCCATGGAAAGCAGGGAGGTGATGGAGATAAAGGCCTGGCGCTGTTTGGAAACAAGGTAGCGCCCGCAGATGAATCGTTCCAATGACATGGTCCATTCCCGTCAATGCGACCGGCATCAGGGGTTGCCGAAGCCCATCCGTATGGCCGCGGGTTTCAAACGGCTGAAGGTTTCATTTGCGGAAACAGGATGACTTCACGAATGGACGCCGCATCGGTCAAAAGCATGGTGAGCCGATCGATGCCGATCCCTTCGCCGGCCGTGGGCGGCAGACCGTATTCCAGGGCCTCAATGTAATCCGCGTCCATCACATGGGCCTCCTGATCACCGGCTTCCCGGTCAGCCACCTGTTGGAGAAACCGCGATTTTTGGTCCTCGGGGTCGTTGAGTTCTGAGAATCCGTTGGCAATTTCGTAGCCGGCGATAAAGAGCTCAAACCGCTCGGTCAGGTCGGGTTCGGTATCGCTGCGGCGGGAAAGCGGAGACACCTCCACCGGATAACCGGTAATGAAAGTGGGGGCGATGAGTTTCGGTTCCACCAATGTATCGAAAAGCTTGGTGATCACCTTGCCCAAACGGCCGGCCTTGGTCATCCGCACGCCCCGTTTCTCGGCAAAGTCCAGCAGTCCCGCCCGGTCTTGCAGCAACGCCGGCGGCAAGCCGCCGATCTCGGAAAGGGCCTGGGCCAGGGTCATCCGCCGCCAGGGGGCACCGAAATCAATGGGGTTTCCCTGATAGGTGAAAGCGGTTGAACCCAGCACCGACTCGGCGATTTGACGGAACAAGGACTCGGTAAGGTCCATCAGATCGGTGTAGGTAGCGTAAGCCTGATAAAATTCCAGCATGGTAAATTCGGGGTTGTGGCGGGTGGAGACCCCTTCGTTTCTAAAGTTGCGATTGATTTCGAAAACCCGCTCAAACCCGCCCACCACCAGTCGCTTGAGGTAGAGCTCCGGAGCGATCCGCAGGTAGAGGTCCATGTTCAGGGCATTGTGGTGGGTGACAAAGGGGGTGGCCTCGGCACCGCCGGGAAGCGGCTGCATCATCGGGGTTTCCACCTCCAGGAAATCCCGGTTCAACAGAAAACGCCGGATTTCCTGAATAATAAGGCTTCTACGAATGAAAATGTCGCGGACATCGGGGTTCATAACCAGATCGATATATCGTTTGCGGTAGCGCTTTTCCGGATCTTTGAGTCCATGGAACTTTTCCGGCAGCGGAAGGGTTGCCTTGCACAAAAGCCGGAACTCGGTGACCAGCAGGGTCCATTCGCCGGTACGCGTCTGAAACATGGGGCCGGTGAGCCCGATGAAGTCCCCGATATCGAGTTGCTTAAACAGGGCAAAGGCCTCATCGCCCACCCTGTTTTTCTGGACATAGGCCTGCATCTGGCCGGACCGGTCCCGGAAACGGATAAAGGCCGCCTTGCCGAACCGGTTCAAGGCCATGATCCGGCCTGCGACGGCAAATACGGGACCGTCTTCGGTCAGGGTTTCCGGCGCTTGCACCGCCATTTCCATGAGGGTTGAAACGGTATGCTCAACAGAAAAGTCGTTGGGAAAAAGGGCCACGCCCTGGTCCTTGAGACTGGCGATTTTTTCCCGGCGTTTGCCGATGGTATCCGTGGCGTTTTCCATGGTTGTAGCGGTTCCTCCAAGCTGGTGTTTCTGCCTGCCCCCCCGGGGGGGGGCCTTAAACACCGACGGTCGTTTCGCGGGCCGGCCGGTTGCGGCGGCCGTTGGTCAATCGTCAGACTGGCCCAAAGAACCAGGGTTTTGATGTAAAAATATAACCCTGTCCTTTCAGCGGGTTGAATTTATCCTCGAACTTGATTGAACCGAATTTGCTAACCGATTTGGCCCGGGGTGTCAACCCCCCCCTCTGAGGGCATGCACCGCCAAAGGCACCTGGGAAGGCATTGGCATCGCCCCGGCTCAAGGCTCGGATGGTTCGATTCGGTTGAAAATCAGCGTAAATTGCGTTCCCCGCCCCATCTCGCTATCCACATCCAACCGGCAATCGTAAGACTCCAAAATACCGTGGACCATGGAGAGTCCCAACCCGGTGCCATTGGGTTTGGTGGTAAAAAACGGATCAAAAATGGCACCAATCTGCTCCCGTGGTATCCCGCACCCCGTGTCGATGATGGCCATGCGTGCCTTGTTGGATTTCAGGATATCCAGGTGGATGTCAACGGTGCCGGTATCGTCGATGGCTTCGGCGGCATTGAGGAGCAAGTTCCACAGAACCTGGCGCAGATGCACGGGGTCCATCTCGATCCAGATCCCGGGCGTCACCGAACTGCGGATATGGATGCGGTCGCTTCGCGTATTGTCCTTTCGGAACAGGGACACGATTTCATCCAGCGCGGCGCCCAGATCAATGGCCCGCGCCTTGCCGGCCGGCGGCCGGGCAAAGAGAAGAAAGCCGTTGAGAAGGTCGCTGAGGCGATCGGTCTCCCGACGAACGATCTGCATGAGCTTTTCAGCGGACGGATCAGGGGCAAAGGTCTCTTTGAGTAGTTGAATTGACCCGGCCAGGGATGCCAGTGGGTTTTTAATTTCATGGGCCATGCCGGCGGCCATCTCCCCCATGGAAGCCAGGCGCTCGACCCTCCGGATGTGGTCCTCCAGGGAACGAAGCTCTGTTCGGGTCTTTCGGGTCTGCTCGGAGAGCAGCCCGCTGAGCCAACCCACGGCAAAGCAGGCAACCATGGTGATCACGATTTTGTAAAAAACACTGGTCCATGAGTAGTTGACCGCCGAAATGCCCGCATCCATGACAAACGGCTTAAGGATGCTGTAGTATTCGAGTCCAATCATGGCACCATACTCGATACTGCACAAACCGGCCATGATCAGGCTCCCGCGCCGGTACAAAAGCATGCTGGTATAGATGATGACCACCATGTAGAGAAAGGAAAAGATGCTGGCAAAACTGCCCGTGACAAATACGATGGCCGTCACAATCAAGGTATCGACACTGGTTTGTAGGTAGGCGAATCGGACCGGGTTTTGCATCCAGCCCAACAGAACAACGTAAACGACCGAAATGAGGAAGATGCCTGCGATCAGGCCGTAAAGCATGAGCAGGGGCAGGGCCGTCGGTGACGACATCTGGCTGAGCTGCAAAATAATGGTGGACCCCAGAAGCAGGGACGTAAAGATCACCCGAATGAACATCAGCAGCTTGATGCGATAAAGGAATTCACTATTCAGCGGTTGGGACAGGCCGGACGGGTCGGGCCGGGCAATCCCGGACTGGCCGGCGGGGGCGAAATGCGACCCTTCCGAGGCTTGGGTCAGCGGGCTGGATTGGGCCATGCCGGATTCCTGTTGATCGGGAATGGGGGACTCTTCGGATCGGGAAGCAAAAAACCCACGCCCAGAGGACATGGCTTTGGCTTGCCCCTGCAAGGGTCTTGGTTGTCGCCCCCGATCAGTGTGAAGAGACAAAAGCTATTGATTCATCGCCAAGGACGGGCCAAGACTGGCATGCGTGGCGCATGCGGGCTCTGGCACAACGAGAAGGCCGGGCCAAAAGGCGCCTGGTTTTGTCCAAACGCCTCGGGATACAAACCTTACCCGCCGACCGCTCCGGCCATCTTGAAAATGGGCAGGTACATGGATACCACCAGGCCGCCGATGATCACGCCCATGAAGACCATCATCACCGGTTCGATGGCGGAGGTGAGGTTTTCCACTGCCTGGTCAACCTCCTCGTCGTAAAAATCGGCGATCTTGCCGAGCATGGCGTCCAGGGCTCCGGTCGATTCTCCCACGGAGATCATCTGGCAGACCATGGGGGGAAAGACGCCGCTTTCGGAAAGCGGATCAGACATGGTCCGGCCTTCGGCAATCCCCGAGCGGGTTTTGTAAATGGCCTTTTCCACGGTGACGTTTCCCGCTGTTTTGGCCACGATCTCCAAAGCCTCGAGAATCGATACGCCGGAAGAGAGCATGGTTCCCATGGTGCGGGTGAATTTGGCCACGGCCACCCGACGCAGGAGCGGGCCGAAGATGGGCAATTTCAAGGAGACCTCATCCACGATGGCGCGCCCCTTCTGGGTGGCGATAAACCGTTTGAACGCATAAACAAAAATCGCAAAACCGACGATCATATAGACGATCTGGCCCCTGATAAACTTGCTCAAATTCACGACGATCTGGGTCGGGGCCGGCAGGGCCCCGCCGAAATCGGCAAACATCGCTTCAAAAACGGGAATGACGAAGACCATGATGACAGCCACCACAATGACGGCCACCGCCATGGTGATGGCCGGATAGGTCATGGCCCCTTTGACTTGGGACTTGAGTTTGGCGGCTTTTTCCATATAGGCCGACAGGCGCTGCAAAATGGTATCGAGAATACCGCCGGCCTCTCCGGCCGCGACCATGTTGACAAAAAGGTTATCAAAGGAATTGGGATACTTCTTCAGGGCCTCGGCCAGGGTCTGTCCACTTTCAACCGCTTCCTTGATCTCTTTAAGGGTCTTCTTGAAGGTGGGATTTTCCTGCTGACTGTACAAGATGTCGAGACACTGAATGATGGGCAGACCGGCATCGATCATGGTGGAAAACTGACGACAGAACATAATGACGTCTGCCTGGGTGACCTTGGGCTGCATAAAGGCGACATTTTCAAAAATATCCTTGGGCTTGGGCTTGATCTTGGTGGGCGTAATTTTTTGCCGCATCAGGCTGGCGCGAACGCCGTCTTCACTGGCGGCCTCCATCTCCCCCTTCTGGGATTTGCCCTGCCTGTTGGTCCCTTTCCACACGTAAACCGGCATGATCGACCTCCGCGAATATGTCTGGTACCGTATCTTTCGCTATCAGTGGCAGTCGTCGATAAAACTCAAAGGGCTATAATCACACAGTCTTTATGAAACGATGCGCCAGATCGCCAGCAACGGCAGTCCATGGGGAGCATGCCCATGAAGCCTGGAGGCGCCCCCCAGAGGATAGCCCGGGCATGCTGGTGGTTCAATTGACGGCATTAAATCCCATTTTCCAGAAAAATTCAAGTCCGGACCTGAAATTATTGGAAAATTTCCCCGGTAGGAGGCGATTTCAATCACTGCCATCGGTGATGCCCCACCAGCGCCCCAACGACCGTCAGTCAACAAGCCTCCTGCGGAGACCTTTGCAAAAGGATGGATTAAAATCAGGCAGCAGACTTGCGAAACCCCGACAACTGTGTCAATGCTAACAATTTTAGCCCCATGGCAAAAGAGAAAAAGTGAAAAACCAGACCCCCGACATGCCAGACGCCTTGACCGTCATCACCACCCATGTCAATGCGGACTTTGACGCCATCGCATCCCTTCTGGCCGCCCAGAAGCTCTACCCCGAAGCCAAGGTGATCTTTCCCGGAAGCCAGGAAAAGAATCTACGCAATTTTTTCATCAACTCCATGGCTTACCTGTTCAATATGATCGAGCTAAAAGATGTCGATCTGGACAATATCGGCCGCTTGGTAATCGTCGATACCCGCCAGGCCCAACGGATCGGCCCCCTGGCCGAAGTCCTCAATCGGCCGGGTGTGGAGATCCATGCCTACGACCACCATCCGCCGACGGACACCGACATTGTCCCGCATTTCGGCATTCATCGCCGGACCGGGGCGACGGTTACCATCCTCACCAAAGAGCTTCGGAAAAGACAGATCGCCATCTCTTCAGACGAAGCCACCATCATGTGCCTGGGAATCTACGAGGACACCGGATCCTTTACGTTTTCGTCGACCACCGAGGAAGACTTTCTGGCCGCCGCCTTTCTACTCTCCTGCGGCGCCAACCTCAACGATGTGGCCAATCTCATCAGCCGCGAGGTCAATCCCGAACAGATCGCACTGCTCAACGACATGATTCAGGCGGCCACCCGCTGCAGTGTCAACGGGGTGGAGGTGGTTGTCACCAGCGTCTCCACCGAGGGTTATGTCCCGGACTTCGCCTTTCTCGTGCACCAACTGGTAAAGATGGAAAATCTCGATGCCATCTTCGCCCTGGCCCGAATGGGCAATAAGATCTACGTGGTGGCCCGCAGCCGAATTCCGGAAGTGGACGTGGGGTCCATTCTCACACCGCTGGGAGGCGGCGGCCACAGCTACGCGGCATCGGCCACGGTCCGCGAACAGACCCTGGTCCAGACCGAACACCGTCTGATCGACATTTTGCACCGAAGCATCCGCCCCCGCAGGCGGGCCCAAGACCTGATGAGCACCCCGCCCATTGCCGTGGAAGACCATGTCACCTGCACGGCCGCGGCGGAACTGCTGACCCGATACAACATCAATGCCCTGTTGGTGGTAGGGGCCGGCGACCGTCCGCTCAAGGGATACATCACCCGGCAAGTCATCGAAAAGGCCATGTACCATAAGTTGGGCCATGCGGCCGTGGCGGAATATATGAACACCGAGTTTGCCGTGGTAGGCCTTGAGGCAGGTCTGGAAGAGATTCAGGAAAAAATCATCGGCAACAAACAACGCATCCTTCCGGTCATGGACGACGACCGGATATGCGGGGTGGTCACCCGCACCGATCTGCTCAACATTTTGGTCCGGCAAAACCGCAACAGCCGCGACCAGGAGAACGACCCGGCCGACGGGATCTTTCAGGCACGCACCCGCAACGTCTTAAAATTCATGGAAGAACGGATTTCCGCCGAACTGCTGGCCCGGCTGAGGTCCATCGGCGAGGCAGCCAAGGAAATCGGATGCTCCGCCTACGTGGTGGGCGGTTTTGTCCGCGACCTTTTTCTCTATCGCCCCAACGAGGACATGGACATCGTCATTGAAGGCGATGGCATCGCCTTTGCCCGCAAGTACGCCAAGATGTCGGGAGCCCGCATCCACACCCACGAAAAGTTCGGAACGGCGGTGATCATTTTCCCCGACGGGTTCAAAATCGACGTCGCTTCGGCCCGTATGGAATACTATCGTTTCCCGGCGGCACTGCCCATCGTCGAAATGAGTTCCATCAAGCTCGATCTGTCCCGCCGCGATTTCACCATCAACACCCTGGCCATTCAGCTCAATCCCGGCCGGTTCGGCACCCTCATCGATTTTTTTGCCGCCCACAAAGACCTCAAGGCAAAGGCCCTGCGCGTGCTGCACAACCTGAGCTTCGTGGAGGACCCCACCCGGGTCTTTCGGGCCATTCGTTTTGAACAGCGATTCGATTTTACCATCGGCAAACTCACCTCGGGGCTTATCGAAAACGCCGTGAGAATGGACTTCTTCAAGCAACTCAGCGGCCGACGCGTGTTCACCGAAATCCGTCTGATCCTTGAAGAGGACAATCCCAGCCGTTCCATCATCCGGTTAAACGACTACCACCTGCTGGGGGTCATCCATCCCGGCATCGAAATGAACAAGGACCTGGAGGCTTTATTCAACGCCACCAAAAAAGTGTTGAGCTGGTACGACCTGCTCTTTCTCGAAGAGTCCTATTTGCGATGGGCCGTCTATTTCATGATCCTGATCCGCCACTGCAACCGAAAGACCAGCCAGGCCATTTGCGAACGGTTCGAACTGGCGCCGAGATACCGCAGGCTCATCTGCGACATGCGGTTTGATGCGGATCGATGCCTGTACTGGCTCGAACGCCACACGCCGATGGACCGCGGTCAAATGTACAGGCAGCTTGCCGAATTCAAGACCGAGCCGATCCTTTACATGATGGCGGTCACCCGAAAAAAGCGTGTCAAACAGGCCATATCCCGTTATTTCACCCAACTCAGATTCGTCCGGCCCCAGCTCGACGGCAAGGCCCTGTTGGACATGGGGCTGGCCCCCGGCCCCGTTTTCAGGAAAATTCTCGATGCCATCCTCGACGCCAAACTCAACGGTAGCCTTGAAACCCTGGCCGAAGAAATGGAATTTGCCCGGTCCTTTGCCGCCGAAGCCGCCAAGGCCGGGGCCTCACAAAAACCGGAAATCCCCGGTGACGACTGACGGACCGGCCAAAGGGAAAATTTAGTCCGCCCGCTTGATTTGCCCGGGCCTTTTGCCGTATAACCCCCCCCGGTGTCGTAGCCGGGATCGGGGGCAGCACCTCGGATCCGACTATAAAACCGTTTACCCCTGAGAGGGGCTGTGTTTGGATGCTTGAAGTTTGAAGTGCCTAAAATGCCTAAAGTGCCTAAAATTAAGGAATTCTGCCATATTTTAGCTTAAAAGAGCTGGAGCGAAGCAACTCATCAACGTGATGCTCTCGTAAAAAAGTCCGAGATCCCGCCATGCGGGAATGACGCCAAAGGACATTTTGAAACTTTTTACGGTTTCATCAATTTTGATAAACATGTAAAAAGTCATTTTTTCTACCATGTAGTGCATGAAGAATTTTAAAATAATATTATATTTTTAGCTACATACCCTTCATGATCTTCATGGTGATTACCAATAATCGGCAAATGGCGACAATTCTATCAACATGGCCAACTGACTGTGACCACGCCCGCAGGACGTGGATTCCAACTGTGAATTGAATTTAAACAGGAAAAAAACATGGGCCAAGAAATCTCATTGACCGGCATCACCACCACCGGCACCCCGCACCTGGGCAATTATGTGGGTGCCATCCGCCCGGCCATCGAGGCCAGCCGGTCCCCGAACACCCGGACCTTCTATTTTCTAGCCGACTACCACAGCCTCATCAAATGCCACGACCCCGAGCGGGTCAACCAAAGCAGCATGGAGGTGGCGGCCGCCTGGATCGCACTGGGTCTGGACACGGACAACGCGATCTTTTATCGCCAGAGCGACATTCCGGAAATTCCGGAACTGACCTGGATTCTGACCTGCGTAACCGCCAAGGGGCTGATGAACCGGGCCCACGCCTACAAGGCGGCCGTGGCCGAAAACGAAACCACCGGCGCCAATGACCCGGACAAGGCTATCACCATGGGGCTGTTCAGCTACCCGGTGCTCATGGCCGCCGACATTCTGATGTTCAAAGCCACCCAGGTTCCCGTGGGGCGGGACCAGGTGCAGCACCTTGAAATGGCCCGAGACATCGCCGCCCGGTTCAATCACCATTTTGGTGAGCTTTTCGTTCTCCCCGAGGCGGTGGTGGACGAAAACACCGCGGTGCTCGCCGGCCTGGACGGCCGCAAGATGAGCAAGAGCTACAACAACACCATTCCGCTTTTTGCACCGGAAAAAAAGCTTCGCAAGCTCATCATGAAAATCAAGACCGACGCCTCACCGCCGGAAGCGCCCAAAGACCCGGCGACCAGCGCCCTGTTCGAAATTTATCGGGCCTTTGCCCAACCCGACGAAATCGAGGCCATGCGTCGGCGTTACGCCGAGGGGATCGCCTGGGGGGAGATGAAGCAGACCCTTTTTGAAACCATCAACGCCATCCTGGCCGAACCCCGGCGCCGTTATGCGGAGTTGACCGAAGCGCCGGACTATGTCGAGTCGGTGCTCTGCAACGGGGCCGAGCGGGCCCGGGCAATCAGTGCCCCCTTCCTGAAGCAGATTCGCCGGGCCGTGGGCATCCGGCCCATCGGGGGGTGAACAGGTAAAGCATCTACGCCCAGACGTGGCGTTGGGTTGCTCATATAAGGGGTTGGGTTGCCGACCTCGATCAGTGTGGAGTGACTAAAGTGAGTCCCGCCAAGGCGGGATTGAGGAGTCGCTGCGCTCCGCCAGTTTTTTATTACCGAATTACCGAATTGACGGATTGACGGATTGACGGACTACCTTTAATTCGACAATTCGACAATCCCAAATTCGACAACCCTTTTCTCGGCATCGCCAGTCGGCTCTAACCACGCTCAAGGGACGTGGATTGCCATTACGTATGAAACGCCCAGGTCGGAAATGCCATGCAAATCGCCATGGAAAATGAAATCTATCGGGTCCAGCTGGAAAATGTCTTTGAAGGCCCCATGGACCTTCTGGTCCACCTGATCAAAAAAAACGATGTGGATATCTACGACATCCCCATCTCCCTGATCACGGATCAGTACCTGGGCTACCTGGAACTGATGAAGGCCATGAACATCGACGTGGCCGGAGATTTTCTGGTTCTGGCCGCCACCCTGGCCCAGATCAAGTCCCGGATGCTCCTGCCGGTACACGAAGATCTGGAGGACGACGAGGATCCGCGACTGGAAATCGCCCGGCCCCTGGCCGAATACCTTCAGATGAAAGATGCTGCCGAGGAACTGGCCGCCCGGAACCGGCTGGGCGAACAGACCTTTGGCCGTCGGCCGAACAAGGCCGACCTGTCCGTACCTCCCGGCGAAGAGATGATTCAGGTCGGGTTGTTCGAACTCATCGATGCCTTTCAGAAAATCCTGGAAAACATCTCGCCGGAACGGCGGATGGAATTCACCGCCGACCGGATCTCGGTCAAGGACCGGATTGGTCAGATCATCGATGTTCTGGAAAACCATCGGTCCATCGCATTTGCCGAACTGTTCGACAAGGCCGTCACCCGGGCGGACATTATCATTACTTTTCTGGCGGTGTTGGAAATGGTCAAACTGAGCCTGGTCCAGGTGGCCCAACATACCCCCAGCGGCGTGATCCGCATCTTCTATATGTAGCCATGGAGAACCTGGAAAACATCATCGAGAGCCTGCTCTTCGTCTCGGAAGATCCGGTAACCATCGAGGCCTTGAAAGAAATCCTCGAAGAGGCGGACACCAAGGAGATTCGAGAGGCCCTGGCGTCTTTAAGCGATGGCTATGAGGCCCGAGGGGGCGGGTTTTACCTGAGCGAAGTGGCCGGCGGGTATCAACTCCGCAGCCGCCCCCGGTACGCCGAGTGGATTCGGCGCCTGGTTCAGCCCAACGCCCCACGCCTCTCCAAGGCGGCCCTGGAGACCCTGGCCATTATCGCCTACAAGCAACCGGTGATCCGCACCGATGTCGAGCATATCCGGGGGGTAGACAGTGGCGGCGTCATGCGCATGCTCCTGGAACGAAAGCTCATTCGAATCCTGGGGCGCAAGGAGATTCCCGGCCGCCCGCTGATCTACGCCACCACCAAGCTTTTTCTTCAGGTGTTCGACCTTAAGAATTTAAAGGACCTGCCCACTCCCAAGGAAATTGAAACCATGAGCGCCGAGGCGCGGCTGGCGGAAATGCCCGGGGACATAGAAACGGGCGAAGCGTCGGACGACCCGGGAATGGGAGAAACACCGGACAGCCCGGGAATGGACGAATACCCGGACGGCCCGGAAATAAGCGAAGCGCCGGACATCCCGGAAGCGGACGGATCGCTCAACGGTCCCGACGCGGGTTCGCCCGAGGAAGACGGGGATGCACCCCATGGCGACAAGGACGCACCGTCGGCCGGCGGGAATGCCGGTGGTGCTTTTCAGCCCGATGCCACTGAAACACAGCCTGCTGATTCGCCGGAAACAAAGACCGGCGGCCAAGAGGATGAAAAAGCTGTTGCCCAACCGGCAGATGAGGAAAAAAACACTTGACGCAGATGCAACAACCCTCTATATATACTGCCAAAACTGGATCGGCAAAAATTACTGCCACAGCAATTCACCCAAGGAGCCTGCATGAACAAATCGGATTTGATCAATGCAGTGAAGGACGAGGCGGATTTAAGCAGGAAGGATGCTGAGAAGGTTGTCGAGACGTTCTTCAACACGGTGACGAATATCATTACCGAAGGGGAACGCGTCGAGATTCGGGGCTTCGGCAGCTTCACGGTCAAGGAATACAAACCCTATGTGGGCCGAAACCCCAAAACCGGGGTCCAGATCAAGGTTCCGCCCAAAAAGCTCCCCTTTTTCAAGGTGGGCAAGGAACTCAAGGATCTGGTGGACGGCGAAGAATAGCGGGCGATTAACTCAGCGGGAGAGTGCTACCTTCACACGGTAGAAGTCACTGGTTCAATCCCAGTATCGCCCACCAAATAAACAAAACGAGGGGATTGCGGCGTTTCGCAATCCCCTTCTTTTGTTTGTTTAAGGGCATCGTCAACCCGTGCATCATGCAGGTGGGGCGTATGGCCAAAGGAATGAAAAGAAATGAAGCTTTCCAGCCAGATCAAACCGATCAGTTACCTAAAGGCCCACGCCGCCGAAATCGTGCGAACCCTGGGCGAGAGCCAGGAACCCCTGATCATCACCCAGAACGGTGAAGCCAAGGTCGTGGTGCAGGACATTCAAAGCTACGAGCAGACCCAGGAAACCATGGCCCTGTTGAAGATTCTGGCCCTTGGCAATCGCCAGATCGAAGCAGGAAAAGTGGAGCCGGCCGCGGCCGTCATCGAACGCTTGCGGAAACGACAAAGGCCGACCGATGCCCTTTGAGGTGTTCTTGACGGATGCGGCGGCACGTGATTTCGACGAACTCATCACCTATATCGCCCAAAGAGACTCTCTGGACCGGACCGATCATGTGCTGGATAAAATAGAAACGGTTTTTTTCCACCCTGGCCGAATTTCCCGAACGAGGCGTCGGACCGAAGGAATTGCAGGCACTGGGCATCCTGGACTACCGGGAAATCTTCTTCAAACCCTACCGAATCCTCTACAGGGTTATGGCCAAGTCCGTCTATGTGCTGATGATCGCCGACGGCCGACGCGATATTCAGCGCCTTCTCCAGCGTCGGCTTCTCGAGGACTGAACCGCCCCCTTTTTTCCCACCTTACAACCGCATTGTTTGTCGTTGACATAAAGTCCATATTTGCATACATTATAATAAATAAGAACCATTAATATGGACTTTAAATGGGAAAGAGTCAATCCACAGCCATGCCGCCCATCCCGGTAAAGCGCGCCCTTTACAAACTTGGGTGCGACATCCGTGATGCCCGGCGGAGGCGGCGCATTCCGATGGCAATTATGGCGGAACGTGCCTCCATCAGCCGCACGACCTTGGGCAAGGTCGAAAAGGGTGATGCCGGCGTCGCCTTCGGCATCTATGCCAGTGTGCTTTTTGTCCTGGGAATGGTCGGGCGCTTGGGAGAGTTGGCAGACCCCGCATCGGATCAGGTCGGTCGTGAACTGGAAGAAGAGTATCTGCCAAAACGCATACGACGACCGCGCAAAACTGGTGTGTAGTCGCCTGGACAGGATTAGAAAAAGCGAATGGACACCGAAACCCTCGTATTCATTGATCTCGACGGCGAACCGATCAAGGCGGGACGGTTATGGTCGCGCATGCGAAAAAACAGGGAGAGCGCCACCTTCGAATATGATGAAAGCTGGCTCAGACACCCTTGCCGCTTCTCCCTGGAACCCGCCCTTCAACTTGGCCCGGGACCATTTTACACCGCCCCCGATAAGTCGATGTTTGGCGCGCTTGGCGACTCCGCACCAGACCGGTGGGGGCGCCTGCTCATGCGCCGGGCCGAGCGCAGGCGTGCAACAAAGGCAGGAGAGACGCCCAGATCACTGCGGGAAATTGATTTTCTGCTCAGGGTCGACGATGAAGCGCGCCAAGGCGCCTTGCGGTTTTGCCAAAAGGAATCCGGTCCATTTCTTGCTGAACATGGCCTGACACGCATACCGCCGCTAATTGAGTTGCCAAGGCTATTGTCGGCAACCGAAAACCTCATTGACGATAACGATAGCGACGAGGACCTTCGCCTGCTGCTGGCACCCGGTTCATCCCTGGGTGGCGCTCGACCCAAGGCGTCAATTCGGGACCATAATGCTCAGCTTGCCATTGCCAAATTCCCTCACAAGAACGATGAAATCAATACCGTTTTGTGGGAAGCCCTTGCTTTGACTTTGGCGACAAAGGCGGGAATCACTGTCCCCGCATGGCAAATCACAACCATTGCTAAAAAACCTGTTCTGCTCTTGCGCCGTTTTGACCGTACCGCCCGTGGGCACCGCCTTCCTTTCATCTCAGCAATGAGTATGCTGGATGCTCGTGACAATGAAATGCACAGCTATTTAGAACTCGCTGACGCACTGCGCCGGCATGGGGCTTCTCCAAAAGAAGACATGTCCGCCCTATGGCGGCGTATCGTTTTCAATATTCTCATATCCAATACCGACGACCATCTTCGCAATCATGGTTTTCTGTACGACGGACCTGACGGTTGGCGCCTGTCCCCCGCTTACGACCTCAACCCGGTACCCACAGACATCAAGCCCCGAATACTCTCCACCGCCATTAACCTTGACGATGGGACGGCTTCACTGGAGGTGGCCATGGAGGTGGCCGAATATTTTCGACTCAATATGGGTAAAGCCCGCAGCATTACAGGAGAGGTCGGGATGGCAGTTTCCGCTTGGAGACGACAAGCAGCCGGGCTTGGGCTCTCTGCGATGGAAATTAATCGTATGGCCTCAGCGTTTGAGCACAAAGACCTGAATTCTGCGATCAAAATGGGTCCATCATGCGGAACCTGAACTGTTCATTTTTTGTTTCAAGACTTTAATTTTCATGTCTGGCTCTTCCATTTTTTCACTCGCGCCTTTACCCGCCGCCGATAAAGCCGTTCGGTAAAACCGCCCTCTTCTTCAAAGGCTCGGGCCTGGGCGGCGAGCTGGCGGTCAAGGAGGTAGCAGGCCAGGTTCAGAAGCGACAGCGCGCCGTTAGCCACCAAAGTTGAAGACGACAAGGACTTGCACAGACCATCACTGACCGGCACGGACCCTTCACCGTTGTTTGTGTCAGTGCCTGTCCGTGTTTGTCCATGCCGGTCCGTGTAAGATATTTCTTCCACCACCCAGTCCTGCACTTCCTTCAGGGTAGTGCATCTCTTTTTTTTAAAACGCACCAATGCAGGGTGATCCGGAGCCAGCAAAGCCAAGCTTCGCTGCCGCAAAAAATCCTCATAGTCGAGCCGCAATTCCTCCAGGCTCGCCCGGGCCACATTGGTCAGCTTCAGCTCGAACTTTTTCGAGGTGCCCGAGGCCTTGCTCCCCTCGGCAATGTTTTGCACCCCGGACCGGGCCGCCTGAACCATTTGGTCGTGGGTGCGGCTCCGCTTGCTGATGTAGCGGTCGCAAAACCGAACCGTCACGTCGTAGGCCAACTGGGCTACCTGAAAACTTTTCAGTTTCCGATAACCGCCGTGCCTGGGGATCAGTCCGTTTTCATGGTCTGCCGCCCGGCCGCGAAGGCCCCCCTGTCCACCCTGTCCATCGTGTCCATCGTGTCCATATCGTCCAGCCATATTCCGGCCTCCTTAATGGACCCAATCCTTTCAGGCTTCCATACCTTTCATAAATGGCATGGATCAATAATTAATTTTTAAAACCCCTATATTTTTCGCAAATCCTGCCCCTGTTTCTTCGGGGCCACATAGCTTCCATCCACGAAATATGAAATTCGTGGACGGACACTACCTAATTTAGAGCCACAATAACGTATGGACAAACCGGTCAATTGTATGGTATCAACGAACACTATGGATGTACTGTCTGGCATATTGTCGTCAAAAGTCCGTGCCGAAGTGTTTCGTTTGCTGTTCGGGCTTAATCTTGATTCGCTGCATGTGCGAGAGATTCAGCGTCGATCCGGATTTGCAATCGGGACGATTCAGACGGAAATGAAAAAATTGCACAACCTGGATTTGGTTCTTAAGGAAAGAGACGGCAATCGCCTCTATTATAGAGCCAATCAGCAACATCCCATCTTTGCAGAAATCAGCGCAATGGCCATTAAGACAGTCGGTATGTTGGATGTATTCAAAGATGCGTTAGCCAATGAAAAAGGCATTAGGGTAGCGTTTGTGTTTGGTTCTTTGGCGGATAGTGCAGAAAAATCGAGGAGCGATATAGACTTGATGGTGGTAGGCGATTTGGGCCTACGTTCGTTGACGCGTCTTTTGCACGGGATAGCTGAGAAACTTGGGCGCGAGATAAATCCATATGTATTGGATCCAAAAGAGTTCAAGCGGCGCAAATGTGAAAACGAACATTTTCTTACGAGAGTTTTAAAGGATTCGAAGCTGTTTATTATAGGTGATGAGAATGACCTTAAAGCAATGGGCTGAGAACGGTTGGTTAAGGTCCCATGCAACTACCCCTGAAGAGATTGACAATCTTTTTCAAATTGTAGAGCGTGACTTAAAAGATTCGCATGCCGGGGTTTCGGCAGATTGGCGATTCGGGATCGCCTATAATGCAGCCCTGAAACTTTGTACGATTCTTCTATTTGCAGAGGGATACAGGGCAGAGAAGAATCTTCAGCATTATCGAACGATACAAGCACTGCCCAAAATCCTTGGAACGGAAAAAAATGACGATGCAAGTTATCTGGACACCTGTAGGGCTAAGCGAAATATGGCAGAATATGATTCAGCCCGGCCGCTAAAGAAAACGGTCCCAGTTTTACTCATTAAAAGGGAGCCACCGACTGCGCTGCATTCTGTATTCGG
>JAEINQ010000107.1 GCA_016342285.1 Desulfobacterales bacterium | reverse complement strand
AAAAAAGAAAACTCTCTGCGTTCTCTGTGACTCTGTGGTGACCCAAATATATGTCATCGAATTTATGACAGTGTGTAATTAGCTCTGCCAATTTTTAAAAAGGGCTACAACGGCAGAATACCTTCCTTGAACATTGAGTATTGGATATTGAGCCTTGAGCCCCTTTGGAGGGGGGGGGGTGGCTGAGGCCATCCGCTCTGCGGGGGGAGACCCGGGGCAGGGAGCCCTCCGGCTGCTGTGAAGAGGAAGTTGCGGAAACCGGCGGCGTGGCGTCAGGGCCACGCCGCACGACCGGGGGATTACTCTCCGGCCACGTCTTTTCCGCAGTGTTTGCAGACGTTGGCCCGTTTTTTGATGATTTCCGCACAGAACGGACACTCGCGCGTGAAAAAGCGCTCGTGGATTTTACGGATGGATGCATCAAGCTTTTCTTGAACCTTCTCGTTGCCGACTTTCAGGCCTCGCAGGGGATCAATGGCGTCGATATCGCCAACGTCGCCGATCATCTCAGCCGCCTTGAGGCGGACCCGCATCGGCTCCGTGGGATCCAGGAGCAGGCGCAAAATCCCCGGGCCGTCCTTTTCCACATAGCAGGTGGCCAGGATGGAAAAGCCCTTTTTGATGTTTTCCTTAAGCGTTTCCTGCTGGGCAATGACCTGGTCATCAATGATTTGTCCCGTGGCCCCGTGTTTGCTAAAGACCGGCATAAGTTCGTATTTCTTCGTTCCCGGATAGTTCAGGCACCGGTAGGAGCATCTCTGGGCATAGTTTTCCTGCATGTTCTCCCATCCCTTGACATAGAGTGGGCATTCGTCGTTAAAGCAGAGGTATAGATAAGGCTCCCCCCATCCGAGTCCGTCGCTGAAGTTGACCAGAGGGACCTCGTAAAGGCTCATTTCCTGATTGCAATGGGGACAGGTGGGCTTGGGATGCTCCATGATCCGTTCCAGCACCTGTTCCCTGGTCTCAAATGTCATCGATTTTCTCCCGCGAAAGGGTTTTCAATTACGGCCGCCGATCGGCCCGGCATCTCCGCTTCCCGCCATATTCCTTCGGAATCCACGGAATACCCATTATGTCGCTATCCCATGGTTAATTCTCCCGTTTGTTGGCGGCAAACACCAGTAACAGTAAGATTCAACGCGACATTGTCAATCATGGAAGGTTCGCCACCCGGCTCGATTATACTTGTAACCTTCCGGCATCATACGATTCTTTGAAAACAAGGGGCTTTGGCTCGGGCTTTCTTGATCCGGCGGCAAGGGTTTGTCCATGACCCGCCGCCCCTTCTCGCCGTCAGGGCTGAAAGCGTCCAGCCACCCAGCCTGCACCGACCCCTTCCGATTGTGAATATTACCCATATTTTTGTGATCCAGATCATATTTTTCGGGGCGTCGTCGTTATAATGTGGGGGCAATCGGGTCCAAACCATCGGCTCGGGGACCCGGCCGGAAAGGAGGAAGTCATGGAAAATGCAGACAACCGCAGAATGGCGTTCGATTTTGAACTCGGCGATGTGAAACGCAGCCCTTGCCGGGGTTGTTACAAAAGGGGACGCTTCCCGGGATGCATGGACGGCTGCGCGGCCCTGGACCACTTTCAACGGGTTCTGGCCCGGACCGTATCCTGCAGCCGTGACAGCGGCCTTGATGCCCATGCCGTTTACCGGCCGGATCCTTACCGTTCGGGCATGTAGGTTCCTGTTTATCCGGCATCCGTATGGGGATTGCCATGCCGTGAAGGGGTGCCAGCGTCGACGATTTTGTCGAATTTGCAGGCCTTTGTCGATCCCTATCCTCCTTGTTCGCCAATAACTATCTGAAATATAATCACATGCAGTTTTGGCATGCATGTTGATACCTCTATGGGGAAACGGCAATCCACGCCATACCCTAAGGAGGTTCAACATGAAACGAATGCTTATCTCTCTGATCGTCGTCGGCATGGTCGCTGTCGGCTGTGCCAACACCGGCCGTTACAACACCCAGAAGGGCGCGGCCATCGGCGCCGGGATCGGCGCCCTGATGGGTCAGGCTATCGGGCGCAGTACCGAATCCACCCTGATCGGCGCTGGCGCCGGTACCCTGCTGGGATCGGTTTTCGGCAACATGGAGGATCAGCGGGCTGCCGAGAACCGGGATCGATACGCCGAATATCAGTCGCGCAGCGGCCAGGAAGAAGCGTATGGGGATCCCGATGAAGACCCGTATCCGACGGACGAACCCCAATATCCCCCGCCCCGGATCAGCCGAAACCGATATGCGGCCCCCGAGCCTCAAGTGCTGACCCAGCCCCCGGGCGAATGGGTCAAGGTGCCGGGCCACTGGGAGGGGAATGTCTGGGTGCCGGCGCATCAGGAGTGGCGACCCATCCGTCCCAAATAGCCGGTTGCCGGCCTGGGGTCCTGGGAAACGGTTTTCACTCTTGACGACAGGCATGCCGTCACCATAGGTAGTGTCCATCTGCCAATCGTTTTTCTGAGTGGATTGGAACCGATAGGCGTTTCCAACCGAAAAGCGTTGTCCTTAGGATATACGGCTTGACATGGTGACATCATGCGTACGTTTCTGGCTCTCGTTCTTGTGTTGTTTCTCCTGCCGGCGATACCGGTTCGGGCGGCCGATGCGTTGACCGGAACCATTGTTTCCACGGATCAAGGCCGGGGGGTTTTTCATCTGCAACCGGACGGTGACGCCGGCCCTGTTGCGGTGCAAATGCGCAGTGGCCGCTTTCCGCCCCTGGTCCGGCCCGGTCAGAGCGTTACGGTTTGGGGCCGATGGTCACGGGGTCAGCGCGGGTTGTTTGTCGGTCGCAGCGTAACCCCGGGTATGGCCGGCCATTCGGACCCCGACCCGACGGGCGTAAGATCCCGTCTGTTCAAGGGCAATTGAGCCCAATGCCGCCAGTGCAGGGCTGGGATGGACCATGACCATGTTTGCGCCAGGGAGATCAACGGCTTCAGAAGGTCTATCGGGAGGTTCAGCCGTGCTCCGACTGGTGCCGACCTGGAAGGGCAACCTGCTGATTTTCGGATTGCTGATCTTTGTGGTGCTGGCCTATTTTTTCTGGCAGGCCCGGCAGGCCCAGGAAACCTTTCTCAATCATGCCCGGCTCAACAGCCGACTGCTCGCTGCTGCCATCGAACGAAACGCCCGCAGCGCCGTCATGAGCCAGGACGTGGTTGAAAAGATTATGCAGACGTTTCTGGGCAACAGCGCCCGGTTTGTCGATTATCTCGATGCGGTGGAGCCTTTCAGTGCAGCGGAACTGGCCGCCTTTTCAGCCGAGGCCGGCCTGGCCGGCATACGGATTGTTTCCCGGGATGGAAGCCTGACCGAAGGGCCGCCCCGTTGGGTTCCCGAGGTTTTAATCTCCTGCAAGACCCCCGTGCAATCATTGCAGCACCTGGTCGACGACCATCTCTACGTCCTGACCTGGAAGCGGACCGGAGATACCGGCTGCATTGTCGTCGGCATACCGGCGGCCCGGATCGAAAAGCTTCAGGAACAGATTGGACTGCCCCGCTTGCTGGCCTCCCTGTCCGGTCTGGCCGGTGTCCATTACGTACGGCTGGAGGCGAATCAACAGGGGGCGGCCGGCAGCATTCAGGGGCCTGACGTGAGGCTCATTGATGCGGAACGCCGCCAGGTGGCCGAGACCCGCCTGGCCATGGACCGGCGAATTCTGGTTGTGGGGCTCGATGCCGCGCCATTTTACCAGCGTATTCGGCTGCTTTGGCGGGAGTTTTTCATTTTCAGCGCCATTTTGGCCGGTTTTGGTATTCTCTTTTCCTGGTTGCTCTATCGTTTTCAAAACGCCCATGTGGCCCAGGTTCGAAGCCTCGACGGAAAGCTGGCCCGGCAGCGTGAAGATGCGGCCCTCGGGCGCGCGGCGGCCTCCATTACCCATGAAATTCGCAATCCGCTCAATGCCATCAATATGGGTCTTCAACGCCTGGCCATGGAGGCACCCGACCTCACGGACGGACAGCAGGGCCTGATCCGTTCAATGCTGGCGGCTGTTCAGCGGACAGACGGAATTGTCGGGGACCTGAAGCGGTTTGCCAGTTCCCCGGTCCCTCGCTTTGAAACGGTCTCCCTGGCCGATTCAGCAAAGAATATTTTAGCCCTCTATCGCCACCAGTGCGAGCAACGAGGGATTGCGCTGCGGATTGAAAAGACCTCGGACCGGCTGGCTGCCGCCGATACCCAGATGATTGATGAAGTGGTGGAAAACCTGATCAAAAATGCCGTTGAGGCCCAGCCCGAAGGCGGAGAAATCGAGATCGTCGTCGGCCGGGATGCAAGCGGTGTGTTTCTCTCCGTGGAGAATCCGGGGCGACTCCCTGACCCGGATCACCCGGAGGGGATACTGGAGCCGTATTTTACCACAAAAACGCGGGGAACCGGTCTCGGCCTGGCCATTGCCGGCCGAATCATCCGCGCCCATGGCGGCCGTATCGCCGTTGTGGTGCCGGCTCCGGATCGCCTGCGCATTACCGTCCATCTTCCCGAACATGTTCCGGCGCAGAAAAGCGCTTTGTGACCCATGCCAACCGGAGAGAACCGATGAAGCCGACACCGGCCCGTGCCATGAAGATCCTGGTGGTGGATGACGAGCCCATGCAGCGAGACATGCTTAAGGGGTTCCTGGAAAAACAGGGATACGCGGTGGCGGCAGCCGCCAATGGCCGTGATGCGCTGAAACGATTCGCCGAGCAGCCCTTTCAGTTGGTGCTTTTGGACCACCGCATGCCCGACATGAACGGCGACGAGGTGTTGGCCGAGATCCGCAAGGCCGATCCCCGGGTCCGGGCCATCATGATCACCGCTTTTTCCAGTGTGGACACGGCCGTGGCCGTCATGAAACTGGGCGCCGACGACTTTCTCGAAAAGCCCATCGATCTGGTGCAGCTTCTGGAGAAGATTCGAACCATCGAGCAGGCCCTGCTTGTGGCCGACGAAGCGGCCGACGTTACCGATGCCCTGGACCAGAGCGATCTGCCGGTGCGCCTGATCGGCTCATCTACGGCCATGAAAGAAGTGCTTTCCCTGGTTCGGCGGGTGGCGCCGACCCCCTGGACCGTGCTCGTTCGAGGAGAAACGGGTACCGGGAAGGAATTGGTGGCCCGGCTTATCCATCTGCTGAGTGTTTCAAAGGACGGTCCGTTTATCGAGGTCAATTGCAGCGCCATTCCGGAAAATCTTTTTGAATCGGAACTATTCGGCCATGAAAAAGGGGCTTTCACCGGTGCCAGCGCCAGCCGCCGGGGCCGCTTCGAGATGGCCGACGGCGGCAGCCTGTTCCTGGATGAAATCGGAGAACTTCCCATGGCGCTGCAGCCAAAGCTTCTCCGGGCGCTTCAGGAAAACCGGGTTCGGCGGGTCGGTGGAGAAAAGGAAATCACCGTCAACGCCCGGGTGATCACTGCCACCAACCGGGATTTGGGCGAAAGAACCACCGAAGGACATTTCAGGGAAGATCTCTACTACCGGCTCAAGGTCCTTGATATCGAACTGCCCCCCCTTCGTCAGCGGCGTGAAGACATTTCCGATTTGGTTGACTTTTTTCTCGACCGTTACAGTCTGAGACCCACCACCATTGACCCGGAGGCCATGGCGATTCTGGTCAAATATGACTACCCGGGAAACGTTCGTGAGCTGGAGAACGTGATTCAACGCACCGTAACCCTGGCCCGCGGGGCTGTGATCAGGCCGGAAGATCTGCCGCCGGAGCTCAGGCACCCGCGGGAAAGCACTGCGGGCAACCTGGCAGAACGCCTGGAATCGGTGGAAAAGCGGATGATCCTGGCGGCCCTGGAAAAGGAGAACGGGGTCCAGACAAGGGCTGCCGAGGCGTTGGGGATCAGCGAGCGGGTGCTTCGCTATAAAATGCAGAAATACGGTATCAAGAAGCGATAATCGGGCATGGGCGTCGATGCTTCAATGCGTCCTGGGAATCCATGCCCTCCGGGCCTAGATGCTTTTCAAATGTCAGTCCCCTGTCAGTCCCTTTTACACCCTGTAAAACGGAACGATGCCCGTGGACGATCTTTCGGCTTCCCATCGGCTATTGGTTATAAAAGAACTATTATTACAGGTAGTTGTCATGTTGGATGGGCGCTTGCTCTGGCACGGCGATTGCACTGCTAATAGTTCGTGGGTACCGGCACCGCAACCGTGCCGGGAAGCCCTCTTAGCCGCTTCTTTCCGGGTTTGGGGCAATCACGCCATCATTTTCCGGGGGATAGAACCCATGGTGAAGGAGGCGGGTTGAGGCGCATTGGACGCGCAGAGGGGAGGCGATCATGGTGAATGGGGAAGAACTCAAAAAACTGGGTCTTTTCGGCAGTTTGTCACAAACCCAACTGGCCAAACTGGCCGGTGCCACGGAAACCATTAAGTATCCGGCCAATTCCAGCATCTACATGAGCCGGGAGCGAGCGGCGAGGCTCTTTATCGTCCGGGACGGCCTGGTCAGTCTGAGACTGTTCGACCCTGGCGAGGGGCCGGAAGTGAATTTTGGGACCCGGGCAAAAGGGGACCTCTTCGGCGGTGCCAGTTTCATGAAACCCCAGCGCTACACAGTGACAGCCACATGCCTGAAGCCCACCGAGTTGATCGTCATTGAGACCTCCCATCTCTGGGATTTTTTCCAAGATGATCCGGAATTTGGCTATCGGTTCATGAAGGAGATCGCCCAGCTCTACTTTGACCGCTATGTGACGGCCATCGGCTATCTGGCCGAATCGATCAAGGAGCCGACCCGCATTATGGCCCAGCCCGGTTGAAGCCGGAGGCCGGGTATTTAAAAACGGCAATCGTAAAAGGTTCTGTGATGGTTACGAAAAAAACGCGAACCGTCAGTAGCGGTTCGCGTTTTTTGACAGATCGGGAAATTGTTCCTTTTGGTTAGAAATTCAGAATCACCGAATGTACCTTGCCGGTGTCGGTCTCTTTGACCTGAATCCGCAGGAGCTTAGCCGATTCGGCCTCTCCGGGGAAGAAAAGGAAGCCGTGAGCCAGGCTGCGCGGTGCAATCTCCTTGTTCTCCATTTCCTTGTCCTGCAGGTCCTGCTTGATCGCTTTTCTCGCGTCGTCCGAGGCGTAGCCGCCGACGCCGCCGACGGTGGCCCCGGCGGCGGCGCCTATCGCTGCCCCTTTGCCGACGGCTGTCCCGATATCATCACCGGTGACCACCCCGATGGCCGCGCCGATCACCGACCCGGCTGCCGCCCCGAGAAAGCCCTTGTATGCCCCTTCCTTGAAAATCTCTTTGGTCTTTGCGTATTTGGTGGCCCGTTCCTGGGCCATCTTACGGTTGAGGACGGGCCACAGGTTCCCCTTGTGATCTTCGAGAAAGGTCTGCTCGGCATTAATCTTGAGCGGATGGGGTCCCTGGTTGTCGAAAACCACCTGCACGGGCAGCATGCCGGCCCCGCGCACGTCAAAGCCGAAGGCCTGCTGGGCGGCCTTTTTGTCCGCAAAGGCCTCGCCTGCCAGATCGGTGGCGCCGATGCTGACTTTGTTTCCGTAGGCAGCCGGCGTTTTAAAGGCCACCGGCGTGGCCTTGTAGCTGGTCGCACAGGCCATGGGGAGAAGGAAAACAGCCGTGATCGCCAGAATAGCGCAGAACTTTTTCATGATTCACCTTTTTGCTTTTCGGGTTGGTTTCATCGGTATAGGGATTGTCATATTTCCGTTCCGTTTCAGCCAATTTTCAATCGGTCCGATAAGATTGGCCTTTTTGGTTTTAGAAAGGTCTGACAATGCCTAGGTTATCAAATTGCGTGCCAGAGCGAAAACGGCCTGAATCCAGCGGGTTGGATTGAGCACCCCTATGGGGGGTCCGACAATGACCGCTCAAAATCGACAATGTTGTCGATCTTGTCATGCAATGTTGCATAATAAGTCCTTTACGGGCCGAACTCAAGGGGCGGGGTGGTTTTGACACCGCCCATGTCCGGTGGTAGGAATGCCATACTCAGGTGATTTATGGTCGAAACAGGAACCCGCGTCCTCTGGGCTTGGTCAGAGTGAATGGGCTGTGCCGAACAAATGGTGCCATGCGACTTCGCTTTTCAAACTTCGCCGCACAGGTGCCCTTCGGGCAGGTGCTCGGTCGTACCAGACTTGTCGCCGTGTCGGAAGCCCGAATCCCGTTATCTCTCCCGTCAGGGATCGTAGCTTTTGCTGAATCGCAGCCTGTAGTGGCCGGGTTTTGGCCAGTACAGGACCCGATTCCGTAAAAAGGATTTCTTAGCGTTCTTGGCGTCTTGAGCTAAGCGGGCGGTGAGAAATGGATTTTTCACGATGCTGTCAAAGTTAAGGAGTATTTCCATGCTGGTAGTGAAGCAGATCAAACTCTCGAAAATGGACACCTTCTGTTACCTGGTTGGCGACCTGGAGACGGCCAGTGCGGCCCTCATCGACCCGGCCTTTGACACCGACCGAATACTGGCTGCCGTCAGGGAAAAAGGGCTGACCGTCACCCACGTGATCAATACCCACTGCCATGCCGACCACACGGCGGGAAACGCGGCTGCGCTGGCGGCCACCGGCGCCCGGCTTGCCATGCACCGGATCGATGCTGATTTGGTCGGCAGCATGGTCAACCGCGGTCTTTCCCGGGTACTGGGCGGCAAGGGATCCTCCCGGCCGGATATACTCCTGGAAGACGGCGATACGATCCCGGTGGGCCGCGTTGAACTGACGGTGATCCACACCCCGGGCCACACCCCCGGCGGCATCTGTCTTTATGCGCCGGGCCATGTCTTTACCGGGGATACGCTTTTTGTCGAGGCGGTGGGCCGCACCGATCTTCCCGGCGGCTCTTCGGCCGTACTCCTGAAATCTATTCGAGATCGACTCTACACCCTGCCCGGCGACACCGTGGTTTGGCCCGGCCACGACTACGGCCCCACCCCCAGTTCCACCATTGCCCGGGAACTGGCCACCAATCCCTTTACCCTGGTTTGACATTCAGGTGTTATTTCCCGCCCTGCCAAGTTCTCCATCGCGCTTCATTCCCCTCTCTTTTCCCCATCGGCACCAAGCGTCATCCCGATCCGTTGCCGGCGAATGCCGGCCGGTCCCGTCGACCAGTAAATCTGCCGGGCTTTGCCGACCAGATCCCGTAGCGGGATGAAGCCGAAAGTGGTGCTGTCGATGCCGACGCCGGGACGTCCACTGATCACGTACACCATGCCGTGGGGCACGGTCTCCCCGCCTGTGGAGGCATTGGGTAGCGGTTGCCCCGGCAGGGCCGCGATCTTTTTGATAAATATCTTGCTGCGGTCATCGGGGCAGACAAACATCACCACATCCCCAACCTTCGGCGCATCTCTCTCCAAGGCGGTTTTGTCCGCCAGAATCCGGTCTCCGCGCAGGACGGTCGGCTCCATGCTGTCGGTGACGATCTTGAAAGCCTCGACGGTGGTGCTGCGGATGTGGTCGATGACTGCGCCGTTGATCCCCACCATCCCGATCAGCCAGGCTGCCAGATAGAAATACCAGCGGTTGTATCCTTTCGGTTCCATAGCGACACAATGTCGCCGGGCAGCTTCAACGATGGTCCAGAGATAAAAGAGGACCACCAGCGCCAGAGAGATTCCCACCCCGACCACCAGCCATCGGTCGGAGAGACGCACTGCCAGCCGCAGGCCGATGAGCGCCAGCATCTGGTAAATACTGAAAAAACAGATCCCCTTGAGAAATTCGCCGTTATACATCTGCCCCAGACCAGGCATGGTCATCCCCAGAATCAGAGCGGGCCAACAGATTTGTCGATTAGGTGTCGAGCGGGTCATGGTTGCCTCCATAATGCGAACGGGAAAGGAATTCCCCATAGCCGTTTCACCTGCAAAGCACGGGGGCGAACACCGACGCCAGCATGCGGAACAGGTTGATCAGGGTTACGGCCGCCCCGCCGAGGACCAACGACCAGCGCAGGGGCGTTGATGTTATCCAGCGTGAAACCGATGGGACATCCAGAACCGCGGTGCTTTCGATTTCGGTGCGTACCGCCGCCATCACGCGGTCCACGAAATCGGGGGCCGGCTCAAATTCTTTCATGGTTTGTTCCTCCAAAAACGTCTTTCAACAGCGTTCTGATCATCCCTTTTGCCCTGAACAACCGCGATTTGACCGTTCCGACGGAAACGGTCTGATCGGCGGCAATTTCCACCAGCGACTGCCCGGACAGGCCCAGCAACAGCGCGGTGCGATACACCTCCGGTAACTGGTTTAATGAATCGTGCAGCGCCGCGTGATGTTCCCGGTGCAACAGAAGCTCTTCGGCGGAAAGACCGGCGGCGCATAGTTCGCCGGCCGCATCCAATTCGATAAATTGCCGCTTCCCACGACGTCGCAGCTCGGAGAAGCAGCGGTTACGGGCCAAAGTGAAGAGCCAGGCCGCGAATGGCACCCCCCGCTCCAGATCGAAGTTCGAGAGGGTGCGGAAGGCATCCAGAAAGACCTCCTGACCTATATCTTCGACCGCCGTTGTATCCCCGATGAGCCGAAAGATGAAGTTCAGCAGATTGCGGTGGTAGCGGGAAACCAGCAGGGCGAATGCTTCGCTGTCACCGTTCTGAACGCGCTTTATGATCAGGATGTCTTCCATCTGCCTCTGCCGTTAAGTGGTTGGTTATTCATATATACGCCAGAGGAGCGGAAAAGTTCCCAATTATATTTTTCAGATGAAGCAAGGGGGAGGTTGTTGAACGTATGAAGTCGTGGGAAAGTGAGAGACTGTCCCGTTTTACGGAAGCGTTGATCTCATTCTGATGGAATTGTTGGAATCACGGGTTGCGGGTGAAAGGGAGGCATTTGCAGGTCAGGGGTATGAGCCAGACCGTCGCGCGTTAACCCTGCCGCGGCACCAAAGGCATTTCAACTTTCCAGGTCAACTGTCTCTACCAGTACGTTCGCCGTTCCCTGTTTGTAGAAACCCAGTTTCTTGGCGGCCCCCGCGCTCAAATCGATAATCCGTCCTTCGATAAAGGGACCGCGATCGTTCACCCGGACAATGATGCTGCTCCGGTTGGAAAGATTGGTCACTCGCACGAAAACCGGCAGTGGCAAATTTTTGTGGGCCGCGCTTAACCCTGCAGGATTGAAAGCCTCTCCGTTGGCGGTCATGTGGCCCCCTTGCTGACGATAGGTTTCATCCCCGTACCAGGACGCGATGCCTTTTTCGCGGTAGGTTTCTGACTGTGCGACCGTCATGGGTACGTAGCGTTTGCCGCGCACCACGTATGGGGCAGTCTTGACGCGGCCCTGTGCGATGGCTTCTTTGGGCGACAGGCCGTCGATGGTTTCGATATCGTCGTGGGTCAAGGGCCAGGTAAGCGGTGCGGTGACCACGTCAAAAGTGAACTCGCCCACGGTGTATAAGGTACTACCGGCAAATTTGGTCACCTTGTACGCGGTAACGACGGTTCCTTTGGTCAGGCGATACGTGGTCCTCACCACTCCGCAGGCCGACAGGATCAGGCACGATGAGGCCAATAACGTCATGAGCAGCATCAACGGCTGTCTATTTGTTCTCTTATCGCGCATGTTTCAATACAGAGATATTATGTAAGAAAGTGCCCTGGTCATTTGATCTTGATTAACCAGCAACGACAGCGTACCGCAAGACGGTCATTGAAATCAACACCTGCAACGCCTTCCTGATCAGACAGACATTACGGAAACAAGTCTTGCTTTTAGCATTCCGGTTGCTTTACTTTGATTTCATGTTCTGTCATACTGCGGAATACCTGCTTCATTCCAGCAGGTTATGAATGATTCCGGAATATTGTCGGGATTGGCAAACAGTGCTCGGTCGCTCAGTGTTGCCACCCGAGCCGAGAGTTGTTGGCGACATTCCTCTGTAAATCTCTGTGCTGAGTCTTGGATTATGATTGCGCTGGCCTGCTCTTTTGGCGTATCCTGAAATCTTATCTTGAATTGGTCTCTGAACACCGCTGGCCAATACCTGACGCTGTTGCGAATACCATAGGAATCCTTGAAACCTGTAGCGCTCAAGGATAATGCAAGTATTGTGAAGTCTGTTAGCATATGCAAAAGCTATCCGTATACTAAGGGAAGATTAGCAATCCTCTCCCAAATTCCCCTCTAAAGAACTTTTCCAAGCTCCACAGTTCCGACATGGCAATCCATGGGTTTATAGAAAAAATTATTGACACTGATTGCCAGTGATCATATGATCAACACAACACAACACAACACAACACAAGTTTCTTTTAGGAATATCAACACATATTCAAGAAAGGTTAACGATGAATCCCGCAAAGGATGTTCTGAATGTCCAAGAGGCCGCCCAGATGCTGGGTGTGCACATTGAAACGATCCGTCGTTTGGCCCGCAACGGTGACATCCCTGCTTTTAAGGTCGGCCGGGGATGGCGAATCAGGATGGACGCTTTGCTGAAATGGGCCGACACACAACAACTTCAGAGTCCCCAAAACACCATATTGGTTATTGATGACGATGAAGCGGTCCGAAAAACGATCCGTCGTTTCCTTGAAAGGAGAAACTACCATGTCTATGGAGCCGCAGACGGGACAGAAGGACTGGCCTGCCTTGAAGGGCAATCAGTCGGTCTTGTGATTCTGGACCTTAAGATGCCGGTGATGAACGGACCGGAATTCTTGAAAGAAGCCCGCAGTCGGCATGCAAACCTGCCGGTAATTATCATGACCGGTTATCCGGACAGTGACCTGATGGCTGAAGCCACCCAATACGGACCATTCACACTGTTGGCCAAACCCGTAAACCTAAAACAGCTTCTGCAGGCAGTACGTGCATCTGTCAATGGTGTTGGATGGGGGATAAATGATTAAAGATTATCCAATAATTTGTTCCAGGAAAAGAGTACGCGCCTCAATGAAAAACATGCGCTTGCCAACAATGATTAGTTGTCATACACTATAATTCTTCATCAGAGGGTGAAGGACAATTCCTGACATGAAGAGCATATAAGATCTGGGT
>JAEINQ010000018.1 GCA_016342285.1 Desulfobacterales bacterium | reverse complement strand
AGCGAGATGATTCACGGCTCTCGGAGCCGCAACCGGGAAAGCCAACGAAAGGAGACCATCATGAAGGCAAAAAACTGTTGCAAGACCATGGAAATGGAACTCACCGGATGGAAGGCGATTGTTTACGACATTACCCGGAAGATGGAAAAGCTGCCCGGCGGTGAAAAAGAGAAAATTCTTCCCCATATTACTGATCTTCACATTCTCGTCGAGGAGATGGACGAGCGGATCGAGCAGATCCGGGCCAACTGCACGCCCGAAACCGGCATGGAGGACATTATATCCGAGCGAAAGGCCTTTGATGCGGCCATCTCGACCCTGCGCGTCAATACCCAAGAGGCCATGATCGGTTTGGGCGGTGGGGACTTCGGCGGGTAATCGCTTTGTGTCCGGTTCAGATCAGCTGCGAAAGGCGGCGACTTTTGAGTTGCCGCCTTTCGTTTTCGAAATGGGATTAATGAAGTTGCCCGCTAATTGAGAGAACAATTATTGGAAGCAGGAGGACGTTGATCATGTTGCAAGTAACACCGGAAGCGAGCGAACAATTTGCAGAATATTTTAAAGGCAAAACGATTACACCCATACGGATTTTCTACAATTCGGGTGGCTGAGGCGGCCCATCCCTTGCCATGGCTCTGGATGAGCCTAAGGACACCGATGAAACCTTTGATGTCGACGGATTGACCTATGTGGTGGATAAAGAACTGCTCGAAAGGGTTCAGCCCATCACCGTGAATTTTACAGCCATGGGCTTTTATGTCTCCGGGCGGGTAGATGCGGGATGCGGTCCATCGACCTGCGGTTCCTGCGGGTCGTAGGTCAGCCAATTGCCCCGGGCGGCGACGAGCCAGGCCCGGGTGTCTATGGGAATGGGAAACCTGGCCCCTAGGGGTCAGGTTTCCATGCATCCATACGTTCCGGGAGCAGGGTGAATCCCGATGGCCATGTCCAACGACGTCGCTTCACCCTATAGTTGCATAAAAAGCACGTCGACTTCACCATTTGCGCCTTGGTTCTGGATTCCTCCGGCTTTTGCATCGTTAGGGTTCAGTATCGATAAAAATTACGGTGGCCGTCAGCTTTCTTCCGGTATTTGGCATCGGTATTGCTTATTAGAATATCGAAACAGCCAAGCGAGATGATTCACGGCTCTCGGAGCCGCAACCGGGAAAGCCAACGAAAGGAGACCATCATGAAGGCAAAAAACTGCTGCAAGACCATGGAAATGGAGCTCACCGGATGGAAGGCGATTGTTTACGACATTACCCGGAAGATGGAAAAGCTGCCCGGCGGTGAAAAGGAGAAAATTCTTCCCCATATCTCCGATCTTCACATTCTCGTCGAGGAGATGGACGAGCGGATCGACCAGATCCGGGCCAACTGCAAGCCTGAGACCGGCATGGAGGACATTATATCCGAGCGAAAGGCCTTTGATGCGGCCATCTCGACCCTGCGCGTCACGACCCAAGAGGCCATGGAAGGCCTGGCTGCCGGGGACTTCGGTGGCTGATGGCCTGCTGGCCAAACCGTAGCTGTTCACGGGGTTGAAACGATACGGAGTTCCGAACCCTCGCACGGTAAGCGTTTACAGGGTGCCGTAGATGCGAGGCGCCGGGCATGCAGACGTACTATTATAGTGCACATCAAATGCACGGGAACAAAGTCACGCCCTGGCGTGACCGTGCCCTGTGAACGCTCACGCCAAACCAGATATGCCCTCGAGGTGGAGCGTCGAAGCCCTCCACCCCGGGATTATTCAAAGGGACTTTCGGCACTGCCCGGAAAGGATATGGGCCATGACGGATATTGAACTGTCGACTCAGGATGACTTTGAAAAAATCGTCGAAGCAGGAATTACCCTGGTGGACTTCAACGCCCCATGGTGCGATCCTTGCCGAGCCCAAGAACCCATTCTTGAAGAAATCGAGAAAAATTTTCAAGGCCGGGCCAATATCGCCAAAGTGGATATTGATAAGAGTCGGGAAATCGCCCTGAATCTGGGCATCCAAAGTATTCCCACGATTATTTTGTTCAAAGGCGGCGAGGAGGTCGGGCGTTTCGTGGGCCTTCAGACTGTCCGCACCCTAAGCCAGGCGCTGATGCAAGCCTTGGCCAGCAGATCGGAGGCGTGAACAAAACGGAGATTCTTATTTTCAGCGATGTTCGGCACCGGGTTCCATCTCAAAGGGGTTAGGAGAGCTATATTCCGACAGCGATGAACGGTTTTTGGTAAACGCCATGCAAATCATAACGACCCATAAGGGAACGGATTTTGATGCTCTTGCCTCCGTCGTAGCCGCCAAAATTTTATTTCCGGATGCCGTTGCCCTGATCCCCCAGACCCGGAACGCCAATGTTCGTCGCTTTCTATCCTTGCATAAAGACCTTTTCAGTTTCTGCGCGTCAAAAGATCTTGACCTTCGAAGCGTAAGTCGCCTGATTGTTGTAGATGCCAACCGCTGGGATCGTCTCGATGACCTGGCATTGTTGAAAGAAAAAAGAGGGCTTGAAATATTTGTGTATGATCATCACCGGATTGATGGAGATATCCCTTCGACTTGGAAATGCCAGGAAGGGGTGGGAGCAAACATTACGTTGATGAGCCGATACCTGAAGGAGGCGAAAGAGACAATTTTCCCGATCTATGCGAGTCTTTTTTTGGCCGGGTTGTATGAAGACACGGGGAATCTGACCTTTCCCTCCACCACCGCTGAAGATGCCCATGCCGCTGCGTATTTTTTGGAAAACGGGGCAGACCTTAAAATCCTCACGACATTTCTCACGCCCGCTTATGGTCGGAAACAAAAAGACATCTTGTTTCGCATGCTTAACAATGCCACTCAGATGAAAATGAACGGGATGAAAATCAGCGTCAACCAGATAAAAGTGGATGGCCATGTGGAAGACCTGGCGGTTGTATTGCAAATGTATCGCCAGATTTTAAATGTGAATGCCGCTTTCGGTCTCTTCCTGTTCGCCAGGGACAAATGCCTGGCCATCGGGAGAAGTGATACCGATGAAATTGATGTCGGTGCCATCATGCGATGCATGGGGGGCGGTGGACACCCGGGAGCCGGGTCGGCACTGCTCAGATCGATCGCCCCGGCAACAATTGCGGCATGGATCAGGATCCTGATTGAGGGGAACACCAATCTGCCCGGTAAAATAGAGGCGCTTATGTCCCGGCCCGTTTTTACGATTTGGCATGATATGTCCATAATGGAAGCTTTCACAGCACTTCGAAAAAGAGGGTACCACGGTGCGCCGGTGATGGCGGGGAATCAAGTCGTTGGCATGATTTCCCTGCGGGATTTTCGAAAGCTGAAAAAGCAAACACAATATCAACTGCCGGTCAAGGCGGTCATGAGTCGTCCCGTTCAAACAATCGAACCGTGGAAAAGTCCGGCGGTTGCCGCCCATCAAATGGTGAAATACGATATCGGCCGGCTGCCGGTTGTGGACCATGGGCGGTTGATCGGTATTGTCACCCGATCTGATGCCATGAACCATTTTTATGGCTTTTGCCCCATTGATCGGCCGGTTTCGGGCCTATGTCTTGATGCCATTCCATAAACAGAGGTAACGGCTCCTTTCTGGTTCCTCGCTATTTCGTGTGGGAGGCCAGAAGGGTGCCTTCTCCCGGCCCGAAAAACTCGTCGCCAAGTGCCCGTAACCCCGGACAGCGCCTTCTGTCAGCAGAAAAGACGGATGTTTTGGCCTGTTAAGAAGTATTTGCGGTCGGGCTGGGTTCTGTCCGGGGTAACGGGCACTAAGCGGCTCAGACAGTTTCGAGCCGGGAGAAGGCACCCTTCTGGCCCTGGCCGGCACCATTTTACCCATATGAAACAGCGAAGAGTCTCCTTTCTGTTACCTAAACTTAGGTTTTACTCTCCGCTGGTCACATTCACCGAAACCGATTGAATCCAAAAGAAAACATACAAAAAATAAAATCGCGAAAGGTGATGCGGACCTGGCCAATTTCGCAAGGTCAATATTGACAAAAATCGGGGAATCGCATTGAATCAATGCACATAAATCATTTCCACAAATGGTTCCGTCACGTGCGGCAGGCAGGTGAGTCGTTTCGTGGGCGTGTAGACCGTCGACACCTTCAGTCGACGCATACAAGGCCGAGACAACGTGTTTGCGCAGTGAGAACGCCAAATGGCCCTGACAGATTTGAAGAGACGGGGCACGGTAACGATCATACCAAACAAAAGGGGCTGACATGGGAAAATGCGTCAATCATCCGGAACGGGAAACCAGCTACCTGTGCATGAAACATCAGGTGTATTTATGCGAGGACTGCCTGAAATGCCGGGATCCGAAGATTTACTGCAAATTTCGTTCTTCCTGTCCCATCTGGTTCATGGAAAAGCGGCAGAAAAACTGGGATTCCGAAGACAAAACCGCGGCCGTTCACCCGCAGCGTCATACCGTGGTTTTTCTTCCGGACGAAACCGCCGTTGATGTGGCAGCCGGCGCCACCCTGCTGGACGCCGCCCAGGCGGCGGATGTTTTTGTCAATGCCTCCTGCAACGGCAAGGGCTCCTGCGGCAAGTGCAAACTCGTGGTCAAGAGCGGATCGGTGGACGCGACCCCCACGGCCCTGCTCACCGACGGTGAAACGGAAAAAGGGTATGTCCTGGCCTGTCAGAGCCGGGTGACGGAAGACGTCACCGTTGCCGTACCCCGGGAGGCCGTCGAGCGCAAGCTGCAGGTGGCCGGCATGGGTGAAGCGGTTTCGGCCAAACTGGAAGGGCTGGTGGGCCGGATTGACCCCATGCTCACGGAGATTCCCCTGACCCTGACGCCGCCGACCCTGGATGACTCGGTGAGCGATCTCGACCGGCTCAACCGCGGGCTGAAACAAAGCGGCTGTGACGTGGACCGGCTCAACGTCGGCATCCGGGTTCTGCGCCAATTGGCCGATGCGGTGCGAAAAGAAGACTGGAACGTGACCGTTTCGATCATTCAACGCAAATGCGCCAACGAGATTCTCGACATTCGTCCGGGCAACGGTGAGAGCCGGTCGTTGGGGATTGCCGTTGACGTGGGGACCACTTCCATCGTGGTTTACCTGGTCGATATGGCCACCGGCAAGGTGCTCGCCGCCACCAGCGGGCATAACCGTCAGGCCGCCTGCGGTGACGATGTGATCAACCGGATTGTCTGTGCGGAAAAAGACGGGGTGAAAAAGCTCAGCCGCATGGTCCTTGCCACCATCAACAACCTGGTGGGCGAGGCCCTGGCCGGTGCCGATGCCGAAGCCCGGGAAATCAAGAACGTGGTGATCTCGGGCAACACCACCATGGCCCACCTGCTTTTGGGCATCGAACCGCGATACATCCGCCGCGAGCCCTACATTCCCACGGTTTCCGACTTTCCCGTGCTAAAGGCCGGAGAGATCGGCATCCGGGCCAATCCCATGGCCGCGGTCTTTGTCATGCCCGGGCCGGCGAGTTACGTGGGCGGCGACATCGTCTCCGGAGTCCTTTATGCCGGGTTTCACCGCGAGGAGCCGGTTACTTTATATATCGACGTGGGGACCAACGGCGAGATTGTTCTCGGCAACCGGGACTGGCTCATGACCGCCGCCTGCTCGGCCGGCCCTGCTTTTGAAGGGGGCGGTGTGCGCTGGGGCATGCGGGCTGAAGACGGGGCCATCGAAGAGGTATCCATCGACTCGTCGAGTCTTGCCCCAACCTTTCGTACTGTCAGCAATGCCGCTCCACGGGGCATTTGCGGGTCCGGTATGATCGACCTGATCTCAGAAATGCTTCTCAAGGGGATCATCGATGCCGGCGGCAAATTTGCCCTGCCGGAAGATCATCCCCGTATGAAGACCGTCGGGGATGAAAAGGGGTATGTGGCGGCCGCGGCCGAGGAGACGGAAATGGGGGAAGATATCCTTTTTACCGAAACGGACATTCACAGCCTGGTCCTGAGCAAGGGGGCGATCTATGCGGGGTTTACCGTTTTGATGGACGAAGTCGGCCTTGATTTTTCCATGATCGAACGGGTCTACATTACCGGCGGGTTCGGTCAGCATCTCGACATCGACAAGGCCGTGACCATCGGCCTGCTGCCGGACATCGACCGGTCCCGGTTTGCCTATCTGGGCAACAGTTCCGCTGCCGGGGCTTACATGGCCCTGCTCTCCGACGATATCCGGCGCGAAGCCCGGGAGTTGTCCAACCGGATGACCTACATCGACTTTTCCAGCAACAGCCGGTTTATGGATGCCTTTACTTCCGCGCTCTTTTTGCCCCATACCGATCTGGGACAGTTTCCCAGTGTGACGGTGCCCCGTGCCTGATCCAGCCGTCTCTGGCTCGAGTTGAATTTTAAGGACGGCGGTTATTGTCCCATCCACCCCGAACCGTTGATTGACAACCCGATTCCAGTCCGTAACCATTTCCGGAATAGCGGTTCTGTATATACGGCCGATGGTTGTTGGTTTTTGCGGTATAATACGGCGCCAGGAGGGTTACGTTTCGCGGCGCGGAACTGTTTGAGGGGCTTAGCGCCCGTTACCCCGGACACCAACGAAGCGGCCGTGATAGTCTCATAACAACTTAAAATAAAATGATTTCTATTGAAAGGGGGCGCTGTCCGGGGTTACGGTCGCTTGGCACCGAGTTTTTCGGGTTGCGAAACGTAATCCTCCTGGCTCCCCACACGAAATAGCCAGAACCTGGAAGTATTCTACAAAAAGGGGAAATCATGTCTTTGGTAAATGCAACCAACATAGAAAAAACCTACCAGATCGGTGAAATATCCATAAACGCGATCCGCGGCGTGAATTTCTCCATTGAACCGGCATCCTTTGTTTCATTTGTCGGACCCTCCGGCAGCGGTAAAAGTACGCTGCTCAACATGATCGGCTGTCTGGATCCACCGACAGCGGGTTCCTTAAAGGTTGTTGGCCAGGATATTGGCCTTATGGATCGTAAGCAGGCTGCCAATTTCAGAGGCAAACACATCGGTTTTGTGTTCCAGGACTTTAACTTGATACCCGTGTTGACGGTTTTTGAAAACGTGGAATATCCGCTGCTCATGGTGCAAAACTGGCCCGTGAATGAGCGAAAGAAACGGGTCAACAATCTGCTTGACGCTGTCGGCATGGGAGATCAGGGTGACAAATATCCAGGCCAGATTTCGGGTGGTCAGAAGCAGCGGGTAGCGGTGGCCCGGGCCTTGGTGACCAATGCCAAAATGGTGTTGGCCGATGAGCCAACGGCAAACCTTGATGGGGAAACGGCCAATCGAATTATCAATCTGATGAAAAAGATGCGGGATGAATTCGACACGACCTTCATTTTTTCGACCCATGACCCCAAGGTGATGCAAAGCGCGGAAATCATTTTTACCCTTGAAGATGGTCGGCTTTTGCAAAGGCAAAACGATAATGGAGGGACAAATGCTTAATGTGATTAAAATTGCCGCCCGAAACCTTCGCCGGTATCTGCGGCGGACAATACTGACATCATCGCTGATCACGCTGGGTGTGGTGGCGGTACTGCTTTTTATTTCGGTAACAGGGTCTTTCAAGCGTATGATGGTTGGCCAGATCACGGACTCCATGATTGGCCATCTGCAGATCCATCGCAAAGGGTATATGGCCTCCATTGACAATTTGCCGCTCAATCGAAATTTGAATCAGCAACAGGTGGCAAAGGTAAAAGAAGTTTTAAGCGGAGCGGATGCGGTTGAATCTTTTTCCATGCGGATCAAGCTCGGGGCCATGTTCAGCAACTTTACCGAAACCACCAACATCCGGCTAAATACGGTCATCCCCGAGCAGGAGGTCAAGACCGTTCCCTTGCTTCCCGGCCGAATTGTCGAAGGGCAAAAAGAAGTATTGCTGCAAAAAGGCGAAATCCTCATTCCTGAACTGATCGCCAAAGGCATGAAAGTCAAGGTGGGGGACAGTGTTGTGCTGGTGGCCAATAACAAAGACGGGTCGGTCAACGGAAAAACTTTCACGGTAAGCGGTGTTCTTGAAGGCATTTCCGGTCCCGGAGGTCGGGATGGGATGATTCACCTGGATGATGCCAAGGAGTTGCTGCGCATCGATGGTGTTGAAATCAGCGAGATAGCGGTCCGTTTGAAAAACATGGATGATCTCCCCCGGGTTTTTTCCAGCCTCAAGGGCGAGTTTGCCTCTTTCACGAACAAAGAAGGCAATCCGGTCTTTGAAGTACACACATGGAAGGATCTGTCACCATTTTACAATATCGCCCGAATGATTGATCTCATGACTTTTTTTATCAAAATCATGCTGGTGGCCATCGTGCTGGTAAGTATCATGAATGTGATGATCATGGCCGTCTACGAGCGGATCAACGAAATCGGAACCATTGCCGCCATCGGCACGTTGCCGGGTAAAATCATGGCCCTGTTCGTAACCGAGGGTTTTCTGCTCGGCGTGCTTGGAACAGCCGTGGGAACGGTGATCAGCCTGGTCAGCATTGCCGTTATCAATGCCGCTGGGTTGACATTTAATTTCGGACGACAGTCCAACCTGGTGCTGGCCCCGACCATCGGAGCGGGGGATGTCATTTCCATTGTGTTGATTGTTATCGGCATCGCCGTGGCTGCCAGCCTGCAGCCGGCATTTAAGGCCGCACGAATGGACCCGATAGCCGCGTTGCGGCATGTCTAAAAGGGTAAGCGTTCACAGGGCATCACGCCGAGGCGTGACTTTGTTCCCGGGCAATTGAAGTACAATAGAGTACGTCTGCATGCCCGGCGCCTCACATCTACGGCACCCTGTAAACGCTTACCGTGCGAGGGTTTGGAATTCCTTGTTTGTTTCAACCCTGTGAACAGGTACCTAAAAGGAGGCCTACCCCATGGTCTATGGAAAAGTGTTATCAACACCACGGAAGATCGTTTTTAATTTTCTGATTCAAACGATCTTGGTTATGCTTTTGGTCATACCGGCAGCAGCCCTTGGCGGCAATGAAATTTTGCTTCAGGTGGATCGTAACCTCCAACCCGAATCTTATGAAATGTACCGCAAGCTTATTAATGTTGAACCGGATGGCAGTAAAAAGGAGTATGTTCTTTATACGGTAAAAAAAGGTCAGGACAAAATGGTCGCTCTGTTTCTTTCCCCTGCCAGTGAAAAAGGGAGAGCCACCCTTCGGTTGGGCGACAACATGTGGCTCTACATTCCCAGCGTGGGTAAACCACTGCGCATTACGAGCCTGCAGTCCGTGGTGGGGGGCGTTTTCAACAATTCCGATATTTTGCGCATCGACTATAGCTCCGAATATAATGCCACCATCTTTGAGGAAACCGCTGGTAAGTTCATCCTTGACTGCAAGGCCAAAACGGCGACGGTAGCCTATGACCGGCTGAAGATGGGGGTGGACAAAAAAACCATGGTTCCGCTTACCATCGAATGCTATGCCGCCAGCGGCATGTTGATCAAAACCTTGTATTATAAGGAAATTAAAGATTTCGGCAACGGCCTGCGTCGGCCCTCTGTTCTGGAAACCGACAGCCCCCTATACAAGGGCTATAAATCAGTGATGCTTTATGCCAAGGTCAACAAGAAAGATTTTGCTGACGAGGTGTTTACGCTCAATTATCTTCCCCGGGTTGATGAACTGCGATGAGAACCAGCGGTGGCCGGATAGTACGCGACATTTTATTTCTTTGCGCCAGCCTGATTCTCTTTTTCTCACCTTCCAACGCCATGGCTGCGGGGGAATACAGCTTTGATGTTGAGGAGTTCGAGTCCAAATCATTTGAATGGGGCGGTTATGCGGAGACCAGGTTAGAGCATATTGAACTGAATACTGACAGTGCGTTCTATCGCCTCAATTTTCATCAAGATCCGCGCAGCACCATCGATCGCTATACCGGTGCCCTTCAATTGGAGGGCAGCTATAAGAAGGGCATCGCAGCTTTCAATGGGGTGCTGCGGGCCGAAGCAGTTCAGGATGATATGGGTTGGTCGGATAGTGCCGATGTGTATGAAGCCAACCTGAGTCTGAAACCAACGCCGTTTGTAACCGGGGATATCGGGAAAAAGGTTTTTAAGTGGGGCAAAGGGTATGCCTGGAATCCGGTGGGGTTTATTGACCGGCCCAAAGATCCCAACAACCCCGAGGACGCATTGGAAGGTTATTACGCTGCTGGTGTTGATTTGATAAAGAGCTTGGACGGATCTTTACAGACCGTTGCTCTCACCACTGTAGCCCTGCCGGTGTGGCAGGATGTCAATGAAGATTTCGGTGAACTGAATCATATCAATCTTGCGGCCAAACTTTATATGCTTTACCGGGATACGGATATTGATTTTGTGATCTTCAACGGTGGCAGCCGTTCCACCCGTTATGGTGTCGATTTTTCGAGGAATCTTGCCGAAAACTTTGAAATCCATGGTGAATTCGCATATCTTACCGATCTCAAACAAAAATATCTTTCTGAAACCGGAACATTAACGCAAAGAGAGCACTCCGCAAACAGATACCTGCTGGGTCTGCGCTACCTGACCGAAAGCGATATGACCACAATCATTGAATATTATCATAACGGGGCAGGTTTTTCAGAGTCGGAACTGGCGCGTTTTTATCGATTGGTTGCCGATGCAAACACCCAATTGCTCAATACCGGGACAGATACTCTTTTCCAGAAAGCCCAAAATATTTCCACTATGGGATATGGCAGCCCCCAGGCAGGCCGCAATTATCTGTACCTGAAAATCAATCAGAAAGATCCATTTGATATCCTCTACCTCACGCCGGGCGTAACCGCCATTGTGAACCTTGACGACCGGAGCTATTCGGTCGGCCCCGAAATGCTTTATACGGGTTTTACCAACTGGGAAATCCGGTTGCGGTATACTTTGTTAGGCGGTGATGATTTTACCGAATTTGCGGAAAAACAAAACGAAAACAAGTTCGAATTCCGAGTGCGGTATTATTTTTAAAAAGAAGGGCATTGCCGTTTCGGCGGAACTGACCCTGAAAACGATCGCCGCCAACAACAATATCAGTCCCACGGATGTTTACCAGGGCATCCGGGAGATGGTCGGTCCTTAGTGCTCGAAAGAACAATTATTGCGACATATCATGTATTAACCGTAGACACTCGCTGACACCCGCAGACTTTTTTTGGTTCCTCGCTATTTCGTGTGGGAGGCCAGGAGGGTGCTTTCTCGCGGCCCGAAAAACTCGTCGCCAAGCGCCCGTAACCCCGGACAGCGCCTTCTTTCAACAGAAAAGATTGATATTCTGGTTTGTTAAGAAGCATTTGCGGCCGGGCTGGGTTCTGTCCGGGGCAACGGGCCCTAAGCGGCTCAGACAGTTCCGAGCCGCGATAAAGCACCCTCCTGGCCCTGACCTGCACCGTTTTACCCATATGAAACAGCGAAGAGCCCTTTTTTCTTGCTCGGGTGAGGCCTTCCGGGCCGTTGAACGATCCTCCGACCCTTCGATTGGCTGCGCAACGGATTTGCTGTTAACTTTAACACTTGTTAACCTTGAGCGCATGGGTGGGCGGTTGAATCTTTGTGTAAAAGATAAATTGATCTTTAAAATAAAAGAGTTGCAATATATTTGACGGGCTGTTCTGATGTTTGGCATAGTGGTTGCTTGGGTTTAGAGGATCGATGGAAACCGATAACCGAAACCATAAGGAGAACCCATGAACCGTCAAGGAAGGCCAATCCGAACCCTGTGCCTCGCCGTCGGGTTTTTGTTCCTTTCCGTTTGCCTTCTGCCGGGCAGCGCTGTTGCCGCTGACGATATCAAGCTTTTACGGCAGCGGCTGGAACAGATGGCCGGCGAAATGGCTGCCATGCAGAAAAAGCTGGAAGCCCTGGAACAGAAAACCGAAGCCAAGGCGGCCGACATTGAGGAGATCGACGACCGGCTCAACAAGGCCGAGCTCCATACGGCCACCGACAAGGTCTCTTTCGGCTTGGAACTCCGTACCCGGGCCGATTCGCTTCATTACCAGGACGTCCAGGTCGCCCCCAGTGCGCTTGTTGGCGCGTTTTTCAACCCGTATCCCGGGGCATTTCCCGCCGTCCCCCCCGGATTCAACGGCGCAACCGCGGCCCAGGCCCAGGCATATATGGCCGCAATGGCTGCGGCGGGTCAGATTCCGCCTGCCGAAAAATACGACGTGGACAACGATATTATTTTCACCAATAAATTCCGCCTGAACATGAAGGCCAAGGTCAACGACCAACTCGATTTCACCGGCCGGCTGGCCGCCTACAAAGTCTTCGGAGACAGCACCGGGGTGAAGTTCAACGGCGGCAGCCTGGGCGATATCACACTGGACGGAAACACCAGCAGCACGCCCCACGGCGATACCATCCGTCTGGAGCGGGCCTATTTCAATTATAAAAAAGACCTGGGCCCGGTGCCGACCAATTTTTCCCTGGGTCGCCGGCCGTCTACCGACGGCCCGTCCGCGGAATACATGAACAACAGCCTGGAGGGGGGCTCTCCCCTGGCCACCATCATCAACTGGCAGTTTGACGGGGCCTCCTACAGCATGGGACTCGAAGATGTTACCGGCATACCGGGCGCGGCCTTAAAGCTTTGTTACGGGGTCGGTTTCGAGGGGGACTGGGGCAATTCCTATTCGCTGAGCAGCACCCAGTCACATGTGGACGACGTGCATCTGTTCGGGTTTATCGCCACCTTGTTTGACAATGACGAAACCAGCATGGTCTTTAACTACGCCCATGCCTGGGACATCACCGACGGCTTCACCGGCCTGACCGTCATGCCGTTCATCGTCTCGGAAAACAGCACCACCGGCGCCTACACCTTTACCCAGAACAGCGGCGGATATATCTCCCGCTTTCAGCCCACCGCGGAAATCGGGGACTGGGACGCGGCCTCGGTGCTGCTTCGGACCAATCTCACCGAACCGCTCGACAAGGACATCGACCTGTTCCTGTCCGGTTCCTGGAGCCACACCAAACCGTCGGGCATTTCAAAAAACCCCTTTTACAAACTCATGGGCATGGGTCTGCTCAACTCCAACGGAGAGATGGCCGAGCGCGACGGATACATGATCTACATGGGCGCGGTCCTTGCCATGCCCTGGGAGGGACGTTTCGGCCTCGAGTACAACTATGGGTCCCAATACTGGTTTAATTTTACCGGTGCCGAGGACTCCCTGGTGGGCAGCAAGCTGGCCGTTCGCGGGCAGGTGATTGAAGGCTACTGGCACCAGCCCATCGTTGCCGATCGATTTTTTGCCACCCTCGGCACCCGGTACTACGACTACGAATACACCGGCAGCGGCAACCCTCTGGGCGAGCCGCAAGAGATTGATACCCTCAACGCCCTCGGTGCCCTGAACCCGGTTATCGACAAGGTGTGGGACGCTTATCTCTCTTTGACGTTCAGGTATTAGTCGTCGGTGGGTACCCGGTTTTAAGATACCGCAATCGGGCGACTGTACGGATTTATTAACAGCGATGCATGGATGGCATCGCCCTATCGAAATAATTCAATTCAGCCAAGGAGGCCATATGTTAAGAAAAGGTATTTTCACCATCACGGCACTGATCTTTCTGTTCAGCGCAGTTGGCGCGGCATTTTCGATGGACCTGGGAAACAAGAGAAAAGGGAAGTACACCTACCGTAAGGTCTTCAAGGCTTGCATGGAGCGAGGCGAGGTGGCTTCCCCCAAACCGACCGTCAACCCCGATGCCAAGACCCAGGACCAGTGGACCCGGGTGTTTGATAAAAAGGATTTCGAGGATTTTGGCTGCAGCCAGGAGTGGAACGCGCTATCGGAAAAAGACCTGATGGATATTTACGCGTATTTGCACGGTTCTGCCGCGGATTCTCCGACCCCGGCAAAATGTAAATAAGGGGCCGACGAAGCGGATACCATCAAAGCCCTGTTTTCGAAGTTTCACCAGCGCCGCCGATGATTCGGCGGCGCTGTTTTTTGGGGGGGGGCGCTCGTTGCCCTGCTGACGTTTCCAATCCAGAAATGAGAATTTTTGTCCAAGATCAAGGAAATCAAGTCATTGCGCGGAGGCGTAGCCGGCTACGCCGCACAAGAAATGGCGCTGATTGACGCAGAGATTGGGCAAAAAGGCCATTTATGGATGGAAACTAACCGATGTCTCGCAACGGGTCGATCCCGAACTTTTTCATCCGCTTCCAGACCGTCACGCGACTGACACCCAGCATCCGGGCCGCTTCGGTACGGTTGCCCCTGGCATGGCGCAGGGCCTTGAGCAAGGCCGTTTTTTTCTCATCGGTTTCCGGTAACTGAGACGGGGCCGCGGCCGGGGGGGGGCATGGTGGCGCAGCCGGGGTTCCGGCGATTTTGGGTGGCAGGTGGCCAGGGCCGATGTCGCCGCCGGTGCAAAGGACGAACGCATATTCGATGGCGTTACGCAGTTCGCGAATGTTGCCCGGCCATCCGTAGGTGGCCATTTTCCCCAAGGCTTCGGGGGTGATCCCCAGGATTTTCTTGCCGTTCTTGCGGCTGTTGGCCCGGATAAAGTGCTGCACGATCATGGGCAGGTCTTCCATGCGCTCGCGCAGGGTCGGACAGGTCAGGGGAAAGACGTTGATTCTAAAATAGAGGTCTTCGCGGAACAGCCCCTGGGTGATGCGTTCTTCCAGTTGGCGGTTGGTGGCCGATATGACCCGGACATCCACCCGGATGGGGGTGTGGTCGCCCACCCGTTCGATCTCTTTTTCTTCCAGCACGCGCAGCAATTTCACCTGGGTCGAAAGGGGGACCTCACCGATTTCGTCCAGAAAGATGGAACCTCCGTGGGCCGCCTCGAAGCGGCCCACCCGGGTGGCACTGGCCCCGGTGAATGCCCCTTTGGTGTGACCGAACAATTCGCTTTCAAACAGGTTTTCATTCAACGCGGCGCAGTTGATCTTGATAAACGGTCCATCCTTACGGGGGCTGGATTCGTGGACCGCCCGAGCCACCAGTTCCTTGCCGGTCCCGCTTTCACCGGCGATCATCACCGGCGAATCGGTCAGGGCAACGCTTTCGATGAGTTCGATGAGGTTGGCCATGGCCGGGGATGCGCCCATGAGCCCGTGGAACCCTTCTTCCATATGCAGTGTCTTGCGCAGGGCCAGGATTTCGTTCTGCTGTCGCACCAGATCGGACATGTCGGTCAGGGTTTCCACGGCCCCGATGATTTTTCCCTCGTTGTCCTTGAGGATCACCGCGGTTTTGATGATATTGACCGCACGGTGGTCCTTGTTGGTGATCAGACACTTTTTGGCCCGCACCTGTCCCCTGGCAAAGAGGCCGCACCATTTTTCCGCCAGCCCCTTGCCGATGATTCGGCAGCCGGTGCAGTCCAGTACCCGGCACGATTGGCCGATGAGTTCCTGGGCCGAATAGCCCGTCATCCGCTCGGCAGCCGGATTGATGAACAGGACCTTGCCGCCGGGATCCACCACCATCACGCCGTCCTGCAGGGTGTCGATGATTGTCTTCCAGTACCTGGATAGTTCCATTATTAAGCCTTAACTTTGACAGTCCCGTAAAAAGTCCATTTTACACCACGAAGGACACGAAGAGCACGAAGAGGTCGTAATAATATGTAATGTTTTCAGCTTCGTGCTCTTCGTGGTTAATTAAAAAAGTGGGCATATTGCTGACTTTTTACGAGAGCATCAACTTTAGCTCACTTTAGGCACGCCATACTTAAATGGGTCGACAACCCAGCCCCTTTCAGGGGCAACCCAGGACCCCGTCCTCTGGGCGTGGATTCTTTACGACGCAGTCGGAATCCGATGCCCGTGGTCGTGTTCAGCGTCCATACGCCATATAAGCGTTAACGATTGTTAACATAGTGTTGGCCGCCACCGAATGCAAGCCCTTTGGGAACGGTGATTCCTTGAAAGGCAACATTATAGGGTCGTTTCCATCCGCTTAAAAGCTGGTTTGTGGACGGGCACTGGGGCAACATTCGTTAACCTATCCGGCTTTCGCCGTTTGACCCGATATGCGGACGAAAAAATATTTACTATGATTTCAATATGTAATGGATTTGATGGGGCTCAAACTGTTTTGGCACATGACTTGCTACTTTGATAAAGGGCGCCGAACCCTGCCGATCATCGCTCTTTTGGGGGTTCAGTTCGCAGTCGGAATCCACGTCCTTTAGGCACTCCAAACTGATATGGGGGGCAACAACCAGCCCCTTCCAGGGATAAACCAAAGGCGGGTCCTCTGGGCCAGGCGTCTTTACTTTACGATAACAACCGATTTGCAAAAGGGAGATCACGATGCGGTTTCGAAAAATGATAGCAACAATGGCTGCCCTGGTTTTGATTTGCGGCGTGGTGGCTGTCCATGCGGCCTCGTCTGAAGAAGCAAGCTGGCGGTTTCACGATATCGTGGACGTCAATTTTGTCATGGAACACCTTACGATCCCCATGGCCGAGGATGTCATGATCATTGACGCCCGCCCCAAACGGGCCAAGTACGACAAGGGGCACATTCCCATGGCCATAAGCATTCCGGACATGGCATTCGACAAGCACCTGGACAAACTGCCCGGTAACAAAAACGCCCTGCTGATCTTCTACTGCGAAGGTCAGAAGTGCAAACTGAGCCACAAATCCGCCCACAAGGCTGAAAAGCTCGGCTATACCAACGTCAAGGTCTTTGCCGACGGTTATCCCGGTTGGTTGGCCGTGCAGGGCAATTTCGGGGATGTGTCCGTGGACTGGATGAAAAAGCAGATCGACAAGGGAGCGGATATGGTCGTTGTCGATTCGCGGCCCAAGCGAAAGAAATTCGACAAGGGCCACATCCCCGGTGCCCTGAGCATCCCCACCACCCAATTTGACAATCACGCGGACCAGTTGCCGGCCGATAAAAATAAGCTGGTGGTTTTTTACTGCGGCGGATTCAAATGCAAGCTCAGCCACAAAGGCGCTGCCAGGGCCATGGCCCTGGGCTATACCAACGTCAAGGTGTTTTCCGCCGGATATCCGGCATGGAAAGCGGTGGCCGGATCCTCTCCCATTTTGGCGGCCGTCAAGGTCGGCACCGAAGAGGGGAGCATCGACATTGCCCAGTTCAATCAGATTCTTGCCGAGCGGCCCGAGAGCATCATGCTCATCGACGTTCGTGACGCGGACGAATTTTCCGCCGGCAGCTTCAAGACGGCGGTCAACATCCCCGTGGAAGAGTTGGAAGGGAAGGTCAAGAGCCTGCCGGCGGACAAGCCCATTGTGTTTGTCTGCGGCACCGGCGCCAGAAGCGGTGAATCCTTTTACATGCTTCAGGACCTGCGTCCCGAACTCAAGCAGGTTTTCTATGTGGAAGGGGAAATTACCTTTAAAAAAGATGGGTCTCACGAGATCGTGGTGCCCCAATCGTAAGGCCCAAGAATCCGTTTCCGGCCGGCCAGCGTCTGAACCGGCCGGAAACCGCTTTGGCCGGATTTGCCCCGGGCCGGTGTTGTCTTAGTGCTTCGATTCACAAATACTGTTGCGTATTTCCAGTCATACCGTTTTTTCACCACCCGTTCGCTTCGCTCACTCGAGACGCGGAGAACGCTGAGAAGGCCATTTATTTTTTATCCAATCGGGAGACGACGATTGGATAAAACACCGTCACTAACGGCAGGAACAGGTCTGTGCCACGAAGTGGCTGAGCGCTTATTGATTGCCGCCGTCTCCCGGCAATCAATAAATAAAAGAATCCTCTGTGAACTCAGTGTCTCCGTGGTGATTCAAATAAAATACGGCATCGTACTTATGAATAAGTGTACTTAGGGAACCCTCCATGGGATACAGGCGACCAATTCAAATTTGTATTTGTGGTCGTTATGCCTTTGTGGTAAAATTTATAATCCCAAACATGAAAACCATCTCTTCTATTTGTTCACCGGCCGTTTCGAATCTGTAAGACCGTATCCTTTGTCAACTGAACCCGGCTTGAGGAGTCAGCATGAAAAACATCAACAGGATTCGCGTGCCGTCCATTTTGTTGGCGGTTATGGTGGGGCTGGTCCTTTGGTTTTCCCCGGCCCTGAGGGCATCGGAAAGTGCCGAAGATCAAGCGCCGGGACGCATTATGGCCCAGCAGGCGATCAAGGAAAGGCATCTGTGGAACACCACCGACCATACCAAGCACAAGGCGCTGCAGAGACCGTTTGCCAGCGGCAGGGAGATCACCGATGCCTGTCTGTCCTGTCATTCCGAAGCCGAGGCCCAGTTTCACAAGACCATTCACTGGACCTGGCTCGCCACGCCGGGTGACAAAAAGTATGGCAAGGCCGGCGATTCGGTAAACAATTTCTGCATATCCGCCAACGCTGGAGCTGACAAGGGGTGCTACAGCTGCCATCCGGGCTGGGGCAATTCTACGGAAGAAGGCCTTAACTGCCTCAACTGCCACAGCAGCAAGCTCATGAATTGGGACGAAGCTTTTACCGACATGAAAGGGTTTCGTGAAGCCGGCGACGAGGAATCCATGGAGATCAACGCCGAGATTCTGGCCGAAGTTCAAGCTTCGGCCCAGGCCATCGGACGCCCCACGCGAAAGAACTGCGGGGCCTGCCATTTCAAGGGCGGCGGCGGCGACGGCGTGAAACATGGTGATCTGGATACCTCCCTGACCAATCCCCACAAGACCCTGGACGTGCACATGGGGGCGGAAGGGCAAAATTTCGACTGCGTGCGGTGCCATACCACCACCCTGCACAACATTGCCGGGCGGATCTATACAGCGCCGGCCTATACCGACCGAAAGAGCCTCATTGAGGACGATTTGATCGCCAAGATCACCTGCGAATCCTGCCACAGCGCCACCCCCCACAAGGCCAACTCCAAGGCCAACGACCACACGGACAAGGTGGCCTGCCAGAGTTGTCACATCCCTGAATTCGCCCGGGTCAACCCCACCAAGATGCGATGGGACTGGTCCAAGGCCGGCAAGACCAAGGATGGCAAACCGTTCAAGCGAAAAGGGGCTTTCGGCAAGGAGGATTATCTTTCCATCAAGGGCGAGATGACGTGGGCAAAGAACGTGCGCCCGGAATATTACTGGTTCAATGGGGCGCTTAAGTCGACCACGGCCGTGGACATGATCGATCCGGGCAACGTGGTGAAGGTCGCCTGGCCCGTAGGCAGCCGGGAAGATGCCAATTCGCGAATCTTTCCCTTCAAGGTACATCGGGGCAAACAGCCCTATGACAAGGTGCACAACACCCTTCTGGCACCCCTATTGAGCGGACCCAAGGGCTACTGGACGACCTTTGACTGGCAAGAGGCTCTCTCCCTGGGGCAAAAGGCCCTGGGGCTGCCCTATTCGGGGCAGTTTGATTTTGTCGAAACCACCTACGTCTTTCCCACCACCCACATGGTGGCGCCCAAAGAAAACCGGGTGTCCTGCAGCGAATGCCATGCCCGCAGCGGCAGCCGCCTGGCCAATCTGGCGGGGTTTTACATGCCCGGCCGGGACAAGCTCAACCTCCTGGATGCTCTGGGCTGGATCGCTGTGCTGGGCGCGCTGTTGGGCGTTACCCTTCACGGACTGGGCCGGATTTTTGCCAATACCGCCAACGGCAGCCACAAAGGGGAGAAATAGACCATGGATAAGAAACTGGTAAACGTCTACCTCTATACCCGCTACGAGCGATTCTGGCACTGGTTTCAGGGGGTGGTCATCATCCTTCTCCTGACCACCGGATTCGAGGTTCACGGCACCTTTTCCCTGTTCGGGTTTCAACGGGCCGTGACCATTCACAACTATGCGGGGCTGACCTGGCTGATCTCTTTTTTCTTCTTCGTTTTCTGGATTCTGACCACGGGCGAATGGCGGCAGTACATTCCCACCACGAAAAAAATGTTTGTGGTGGTCCGTTACTACGCCTGGGGTATTTTCAAAGGCGAGCCCCATCCGGTTCCCAAGCGAAAGGACGCCAAGCACAACCCCCTGCAGCGGTTGACCTATCTCTCCGTGGCCGCCTTTTTGCTCCCATTACAGATGCTCACCGGTTTTTTATACTGGGGATACAACCATTGGGCGGCCTGGGGGCTGCCGGCCATGGACCTGAGCGTCATGGCCATCGTCCATACGGCCGTCGCCTTTGCCATCTTGCAGTTTCTGGTCATCCACATCTACATGACCACCACGGGCCACAGCATTTTCGTCCATATCAAGGCGATGATTACCGGCTGGGAAGCGGTCGACCCGGAGCACAAGATCGAGGAGTGGGAGAAGAAGGCGACCTGACCGGGTTGAGAGACCGCGCCGCCGCTTTTTGCCCGCGAACAGAACGCCGCCCCGGAGTTTTTTCCAGGGTGGTGTTCTGTTTTGGTCCGCAGTTGGAATCCACGTCCTCTGTGCGATTAGGGTCAATTGGTTATGCCGACACCCTTCTGGCCGTGTCGGGAACATTTTTACCAACATGAAACATCGAAGAGCCAATCATTTGTCCCCGGAAGCACTTTGCTCCCAGCGCTTTGCGGTAATTCCGGGATGTCCGGGAGCATTGTCTTAAATGCGGTTACGTATATCATAGAAGGAGAATGGGATGATGCATTTCAAATCAATGGGTATTGCGGCCTTGGCTTTTTTTTTGGTGTTGGCAATGGCCCCTGCCTGGGGGGCGGATTATGGAAATCATACCGATGAGGAACTGGCCACCATGCGTGGCACCATGAGAAGCGCTTCATCCGAAGAACGGGCGGCATTCAGCGCGGAATGGCAGAAACGGGTTCAGGCCATGTCCGCTGAGGATCGCCAGAAATACAGCGGTCGGTCGGCAAAGGCCGCGGCCGACGGGTCCGGGTACCGGACCAACGCACCAGGCAGCGGATCCGGTGCCAACGCACAGATGGGAAGCACTGGGGGGGGCGGTTCCGGTTCCGGAAAAGGCAATCGGCAGCGAAAGCGCGCCCGGGCCGGTGGAGGCGGCGGCAATGGAAAGGGCGGTGGCGGTGGTAACAACTGATGTAAGCGTTCACAGGGCATCACGCCGAGGCGTGACTTTGTTCCCGGGCATTTGAAGTACGAATGAGTACGCCTGCATGCCCGGCGCCTCGCATCTACGGCACCCTGTAAACGCATACCGTGCGAGGGTTCGCGACTCCGTATCGTTTCAACCCCGTGAACAGTTACCAACTGATGTCGTTTGGAATAGAGGGGGGTTGCGGAAAGGAATAATCTTCCTCGCAGACGAGGCAACCTCGACAATCGCTCAACGCAGGACCCCGTTAGCGTGACGACCCGATTTCCGCTTCGATCTGTTGGAAGAAATCCTTGTCCACCCCGGCTTCCTTCCCGTTGACAAAGACGGTGGGGGTGCCCCCTACACCGATCCGATTCCCGTTTTCCAGATCCCGGTCGATGGTGGCCTCGATGGCCGGACCGTCCATGTCCTTGTGCCACCGGTCCAGGTCGAGCCCCAGGCCCTTGGCGATCTCTTCTATCTTCTTGTCGTCAATCTCCTTGTAGTGTTTGAACAGCGCTTCGTGAAAAGCCCAGAATTTTCCCTGACGGTTCGCGGCCAGGGCGGCCAGGGAGGCCTGGCGGGCGTACTTATGGCTGGGTAGGGGGAAGTGTTTCATGACAAACCTGATCTTGCCGGGATAGCGGGCCATGACCTGCTGGAGAAATCCATCCATGCGGGCGCAGTAGGGGCATTGGTAGTCGCTGAAGACGGCGATGGTCACCGGGGCATCTTCGGGGCCCTTTATTGGGAGCCCTTCCAAGAGGATTTCGTGAACCAGGTCCACGCGGTAGACCTGCGGCGTCTTTCCCCTACTGCTGGTCAGAATCAGCGCCTTTCGCGCGTCGGTATAAGTCAGGCCGTCGTAGGCCTTGTCAACGGCAAAACGGTCGATGATGGTGCCCTTTTCAGTTTGGTAGACCTGGATTTCGCCGGGGGTAAGAAAAAAAATCAGCTTGCCGTCACTGGCTGCCGCCGTGTCGCTCACCGGTCCTTCTATTTTCGGGCTGACCGTCGGGGTAAATGTCACCTCTCCCCAGGCCGCGCTGAGGGGCAGGAAAATAAAAATCAATACGGATATCATAACGGCGCAAGGCAGGGTGTGGGGTCGACGCATGGGCTATCTCCAGGGCGAAAAGGGTGTTCGTGGACGGACACTGGAGAACCATGACACGTCCGGGAGAAAAATGCCAGAGATGCAAGCGATTGTTTCCTGAGGTGAGATCGGCAATCTTGAAGGGTTACCGATTTTGAAAGTTGAAAACGGCAATCTGACTTTAAATCTGTACGGATTATCCATTTTTTCGAAACTGGAAACACGTAATTTAGGTGTTTGATACCGGTGCTCAGAAATCGAAAAATTCTTTGTCGCCAAGGGGGATGATGGTTTCGGGACCGATCTTTGCGGTGCCGTCGGTGGCTGCCCTTGCCAAGTCCCTCTTTCTTCCCATGACCGGTCGAACTGGCTGCTTTTTATGGGCGTTGGCCCGATGCCGGCTTACCAGGATTTGAAGTTCACCCACGTAGCCTTTCATGGTCTCGGCCTGAGCACTCAGTTCCTCAGCGGCACTGGCCGACTCTTCGGCCCCTGCGGCGTTTTGCTGGGTGACCTTTTCCATCTCGGTCACCGCGGTGTTGACCTGGGCGATCCCCTGGGCCTGTTCCCTGGAAGCCGCGGCGATTTCCCCCACCAGTTCCCCGACCTTGGCTGCCGTATGGGCCACCTGGCCGAAGGTCTCGTTGGTGCGGACCACGATGCCGGTACCGTCGTGGACTTTGTTCACCGTCCCTTGGATGAGGTCGGCGGTGTTTCGGGCCGCCTCGGCCGATCGCATGGCCAGGTTTCTCACCTCGTCGGCCACCACGGCAAAGCCTGCCCCGGCCTCGCCGGCCCGGGCCGCCTCCACGGCGGCGTTGAGCGCCAGCAGGTTGGTCTGAAAGGCGATTTCGTCGATGGTCTTGATGATTTTTTGTGTCTCTTCACTGGCCCTGGCGATGTCACCGATGGAGGCGGTCAGGTCGGTCATGGCCAAGTTGGCCTGATCCATGACACTGTTGGCCTCTTTCATCAGATGATCGGCCTGGGTCGCGTTGTCGGCATTTTGATGGGTCATGGCAGACATTTCTTCCAGGGACGAGGAGGTCTCTTCGATGGAGGCCACCTGCTCGGACGCCCCCTGGGCCAGGGACTGGCTGGCAGAGGAAATCTGCCCGGCTGCCGAGGCCACCTGATCGGCGCCTTGGCCGAGACCGGTGATGGCCCGGTTCAGGGGGGCGGTCACGGACTTGACCGACAGGAAGCAAAGCGCCCCGCCGGTCAATAGCGCAATGCCGATGAGCACAACCATCAGGGTGACGGCGTCGGCCTTTTCAGCCATCACTTCGGTCTGTCGCTCGGTTACCGTTTCCATCACCGAACCCTTGGCCCTGGCCAGGGTTGTTTCGATGACCGCCGCGGATTGGCCCATGGCCTTTTTTTGAGTGGTCATTTCGGCCACGTTTGCCACCAAGAGGTCAAAGTCCCCAATGTATCCTTTTGAGGCCTCCATGATGGTTTCGATGACCCCGGATCCGATCTGGGCCGCTTCCAACACACCGGGGAGATCAGAGACAATTTTTACGGCGCCCTCGTAGTCCTCGGTGGTTTGATTTTGAAGATACCCTTTTTCGAACCCGCGCAACTCGGCGTAGAGTTTGGCGTGCTGGGGCCAACCGGTCATGCCAATGGCGGACGCCAGTTCGTTTCCGTGGGTGTTCAGGGTCTCAACGATACCCGAAGACGCATCCCCCTGGGCCGCCATCAGACTGACCACCTGTTCAAAGGCATTTTGATAGGTCGAGATGGCTTGTCCGGCGGTGTTTGCCTCGGCCGCGGCTTTTTTCAGGTCCAGCCCCTTGGCTCCGTCGGAGAGGCCGGTGGTGACTTTCTTCAGACCTGTCAGGGTCTCCGACATATTCTGGATGTGGATGGGGTCCTTTGAGATGAGAAAGACCAGTTCGTCGCGGCGGGCCTTGAGCAGGGTGCGCTCCGCCTGCCCGGCCAGGTCCGCTACGGCCAGGTAGTCGGTCTGAAGGGTGACGAAACTCTCCGTGATGCTATCGAGTCTGTGAATGGAGAGTGCGCCCAGGGCGATCATCAGGACGAGAACGGCGGCAAAAGAAAGATATAGTTTTTTGCCGATGGTTAAATTTTTCAATGAGTTACTCCCTAGTATAGATACAGCGATGCTTCATTCAGGAATGGTTATCAATTACCTGTCTGTGGTTTTTATCGGCAAGGAGATGGAATACTTTAGGACCTTGAAAAAAATAAGATATACAGCCCGAAGAGGCAGGGACATGCAATAAATTCCGAAGCAATTGAGATATGTTTTTTTCCCTTGAAATACAAAGAGTTCCCGTATACTTAAGAAAAACCCCACTCAATTCGAAATGACCGAGGCGCCATGCCCCCCCCATCCCCTGACGACACCGGAACGAATCCCAGCGGCCTGCGCCGCCTCTGCGGCGCCCCAACTCGACACGGAAAGCCCTGCCGGCGTCCGGCCGGTCCGGACGGCCGTTGCTGGATGCATGCCGGTCAGCCAACGGCCGATCTGCCAGTTGCAGATCGTGACGGCCCCGGTGATCTGACGGGCAGTGACCAGGCCGACAGCCTTTTGGTTATTTTTCCGGCCCCGCCAGCCCCCTTGACGATTCTGGGGATAGAAGACGCCCCAGAGATGGACGATTTGATCGAGGTCGACATCGAATCGGATCTTGCCGGCCCTGGCCCCCTTTCCGGCCATCTGTCGCCTGGGGGGGATATTCCCCCTGAAGAAATCGATATCGAGGAGATCGAAGCGGTTATCGATGGCGAGGACTTCCCCGGGGATACGGATTTTGATGCCTTTGGGGCGGATGTGGAACCGGAGATGCCGTCCATGACGGATGACGACGAATCGGTGGTAAAAATCGCGGCGGATTTTGAAGAGGCCTTGGATCCCGAGCCGGTTATTGAACTATTTATGCCGTTGGAAATGGACGATGCCGGGCCGGAACCGGTTTTGGAAATGGGTTTGCCATCCGTTTCCGGTGAGGCGGGGGGGGTGACGGATCCGGTGTTGGGAACCCTGGCGGCGCAAGATGATCCGGAACTGGTTCTGGAGATGGTGGCAGCGGATCCGGATCCGGTGCCGGACCCTGTTTTGGTGGAAAATGCCTTCGATGCCGAATCGCCCACGGAAGCGGCGTTCGAACTGGAAATGACCGAAGAAGAGTCGCTCACTGGAGAGGGGGCGCTCGAACCGTTTGATGACGAGTCGGACCCTTCCGCTGATGAAGGCGGCGACAATGAAGATGCCTTTAACCTCTCCTTTGGCATTGAAATCGAAGAAGTGCCTGTTACTGCGGACGTTGTCCGGGAAATCGATCCAAAGGCCGCGGTCTTTGAAACCAGGACCGCTGCCGAGGCCTCGGCCTATATGGGTGCTGCACCGATTCGGGATCGGTTATGGTGGAAACGGTCCGTCAGGGTGCCGGTTTTGCTCATCGCTGCCATGGTCCTTTTCGCGGGGCTCGGTTTTGGCCTCATTACCGTTCGGGGGCAGCCGGGCGCGACGACTGACCCGGCTGCTGCCCTCAATATCTTCGACCCCATTGGGGTGATCGTGGAAAATATCCACCATGGCCCGGTCTTCGTGGTCCGCGGTGTGGTTCGAAACGATGCCGGTTCGTCACGGCGCCGTATCAATATCCGGGGCCAGCTATATACCCGCAACGATTTTGTCAAAACCGTGAGTGTCTACGGCGGACACGACTTGCCCGAGGCGGAACTGGCCACCATGCCGCCGGAGCCCCTCCTGGCAAGACTGGCCTCCCCGCCCCAGGGGCCGGAGGGCGATCTTTGCCTCGACACCGGCCGAACCCAGCCGTTTACCATCGCCTTTACCGACCTTCCCGAGGATTTGACCCAACTGGACAAGTTCGCGGTGACGGTTACCGGCGCTTCTCCCTCTAAATGAGCATTTTTCAAGAGCCTGCCTAAAGCTACCGGAGAATCTGCCGATAATAGAGGGCGTAGGGAACGAATCTTTCATTTGAGGGGCCCCATGGGTATTTTTTCAGCTACGGCATACGAATCCTTAGCGGCCATCGGCGAGAATATGATGGCCTCACTGCAGGTGCAGACCGGTCAATTGACCCAGATCGCTGAAACCGCCCTGGCCGCCGGTATCGACAAATACCAGGACAAGGACTATGAAGGCGCTGCCACGGATTTCGAGCGGTATGTCGGTATCATGCGTCCCTATGCCTTTGACGCGGAGCAGGAAAACCACCTGGGCGAGGCCACCGAGTATCTGGCCAATGCCTTCCTCAAACTGGAAAAGACCGACAAGGCCATTGATGCGTACAAAACCGGCATCGAACTTTCGCCGGATCGGGTGGAGACCCGGGCCAAACTGGGCAACCTGTATTTTTCTCTGGAACGCTACCGCGATGCCGAGGAATCGTATCGGGGTGCTTACAACCTCAATGAGCAAGACCCCAACGTGGCCTTTTCATTGGGACAGGCCCTGCTTTACCAGGATCGCTATGCGGATGCTTCGGATCTTTTTTCAAAAGTCAAGAAGCTTGATCCGGAGTCCGGAAACGGCCAATACGGATTGGGACTGGTTTTCCAGGACCAGGGCGACCCTGATGCCGCCAGCGAGCAATTCAAGGCAGCAACGGAGATCAACCCTGAATTCTTCGATGCCTGGGTCGAACTGGGCTATCTCTATGCCGACAGCGGCCAGATGGATCTGGCCCAGGACGTATTTGAATTTCTTGAAGATGAAGATGAGACGGATCTGGCCGACACCCTGAACCGGTATATGTATAAAGTCGAGTCGCCGAAATTTGCCTTTATCGGAGCCGACAGCACCTTTCCCCGAACCATGGGTTCCCGGACCCCGGTCTCGGCCATCGACGCCTATCTGGTGAACGCCAATACCTCCAAACAGTTCTCCATGGTCTTTCAGTTTACCAAGGAGATGGACATGAGTTCGGTGCAGAACCGGACCAATTGGAATATTGGCCGCTCGGACAAGAGCGGTGCCGGTGAACTATACAACTTCGGCGTCCGCGTTCCAGACACCGAGATCAAGCTTCCCCCGATCCCAGAGCGTGTGGTCTACGACCCGAGCATGCTCCAGGCGACCGTCACCTTTACCGTCTCCCAGAATTCAGCCGCTGATGGCACCCTTGACCCGTCCCATATCCTGTTCCGCTTCAATGGCGTGGACTCGTTCGGTAACGCCATGGGCGAGGATGGGGACGATTTCACCGGCTATTCCGGTATCGACTGATCCCGCTTTCCAATTCACTGTCGGCACCATTTCAATTCGAAGTCGGAATCCACGTCCTTTGGGCGTGGTCAGCGTCAATTGGCGATGCCCCAAACACCTATGTTGCAAGTGACTCAAGTGAACTAAAGTTTGGAGTGAGTCCACACTTATTTGGGGTCAGTAACCCAGCCCCTTTCAAGGCAATCCAACGCCAGCCTCCTGTCCCGGACTTTTTCCCATCCAATCCATTGCGTCGTTGTCTCCTTCGGGCGCGAGCTTCATCTTTTCGATCATATGACCAAAATTAAACTTGACAACGAAAAAGCATGGCGTTATTTTGTGGTCAAATGATCATAAAGGAGGCCTCGTGCCCCGGCCCAAGAAACCGAGATTCGTATCCGGATACCCCATGACCCGAAGTTTCGTCCCTGAAGGGGAGGTGCCTTCCGGCGAAATCCGCCTGACCCTGGAGGAGATGGAAGCGGTGCGGCTTACCGATTTTGAGGGACTGGACCAGGCCGCCGCCGCCGATCTAATGGGGGTATCCCGCCAGACCTACGGCCGGGTGCTGGGCCGGGCCCGCCAGTTGGTGGCCGAGGCCCTGGTGACTGGAAAGGCCTTGCGGGTGGGTGGCGGTATTTACCAGTTCCGCGGTCATGGGGGGCGCCGGCGGCGGGGCGGCGGGCGGTTCGGATGATTCCCGAATCGGATGGCAGGTGATTTCCCCGTGGCATTGGCCGGGAAACCATGACCATGAAGATAAAGACCATCTAAAGTGGGTAACAGAAACCAATCCAAACGCAAAGGAGGACAATATGCCGATAGGAGACGGGACAGGGCCACAGGGCCAGGGTCCGGCTGGCAACAAGCCTGCCGACAACAGCGCCGGCGGTGGGGGTTGCCGCAGGCAGGGCGGCACCGGGCGCCGGCAAGGCGGCCGGGGTGGATGCGGTGGCGGCCAGGGCCGGGGAATGGGCGGCGGCCGGGGCGGAGCGGGCGGCCAGGGCGGCCAGATCGGAACGGGCGGCCAGGGTGGAACGGGCGGCCAGATCGGAACGGGCAAAACGGGCGGCCAGGGAGGCGGACGGCGGCGCGAACCCTAATACAGGATTCCCATATGCCGAATTCAATCTTTTGTTTCAAAAAGGAGGAAAAATTATGCCAGGATTTGACAGAACAGGACCCATGGGAAGCGGCCCGGCCAGTGGTTGGGGCCGGGGGGATTGCGGTGCCGGGGCGCCCATGAGCACCCGGACCGGTGTGGGATACGGCCGGGGTTTCGGTCGGGGTTACGGCCCTGGATACGGACGCGGCGGATTCCGTCGGGGATTTGGAGCCGGACGGTTTGCGGTTCCGGCACGGCTTGAATACGCCGATGATCTCGGCATGCTGAAAGCTGAGGCGGACATGCTGAAGCGGTCCCTTGATTCGATCAATGAGCGAATGGCACGGATCCAAGCGGCGGCGGTCCCAAAAGAGAACGAATAAGCAGTCCCGGGGCCGCCGCGTGGCGGCCCCGTTCCACTTTCAGGTCGGCCGGGTCTTTTTTCGGTTGGCCCGCCCACCCACGGGGGCTAACGCTGGGGCAACACCGCTTCTTTGAAAGCTTCCAGGCCGATACGATCGATCATTTTTCCGATCCGCTCGAACTTCTTGGCGTTTTCCTTGTAAAAGGTCACAACCTTTTCGACCAGTGCCAGGGCCTGGGTGTCGTCGAGATTCTCGGCCAGGGTGTCGGCCAGTCTTGGCTTGCCCGTCCCCTTGCCGCCCACGGTCAATGTCCAGCCCTCTTTTTTGCCGTGAAGCCCGATGTCTTTGATGCAATTCTCGGCACACTGGTTGTTACAGCCGCTCACGCCGATCTTGGTTTTACTGGGCAAATCCATGCCGTGGTACTGCGCGTCCAGTTTCATTCCCATGGCCAGGCTGTCCTGTTGGCCCAGGCGGCAGAAGGCCGTGCCGGGGCAGGCCTTGACGCTACGCACGCACAGGCCCACGGCGTGCCCCAGAGGCATGCCCAGATCCTCCCAGACCCGTTCCACATCCGCTTCACGGATGCCGACCAGTGCGATACGGGCCGCGCTGGTGATCTTGACGGCCGAAACCTGGTACTTTTCGGCGGCATCGGCCAGTTTTCGAAGCATCTCGGGCGATACCACCCCACAGGGGATATGGGGCGCCACGGCGTAGGTGGATTTGTCCCGCTGCAGGATCACCCCTTTTTCTCCATCCTTGATCATCTTTCGTCTCCTTGTCGTTTGTATGCTTCGCTATATCTAAAACCGGTTTTCTTATCAACCTTTAAGGCCAGGGCCGAGGCATGTTTACCCCATGGCAACACCTTGCCTTTTGGCGGATCGGGGTTATCTTTTTTACCAAATGGCTCCGGCCCGGATCCACCCTTTTTAGGAGAGTAAAACCCATGGGTAACCGTATTCGAACCACGATCCTGCTGGCGGTGATGACCGCCTTTTTTCTCTGGATCGGACAGTTGATCGGAGGTCGGCAGGGGATGATCATTGCCCTGATCCTGGCGGCCGGCATGAACTTTTTCAGCTACTGGTACTCCGACAAGGTCGTGCTGCGCATGTACCGGGCTCAGGAAGTGGGTCCGGGCGAGGCTCCGGAGCTCTATGGCCTGGTTCAGGAACTGGCCAGACGGGCACAGCTTCCCATGCCCAAGGTTTGTCTGATTCCCCAGGAGGCCCCCAACGCCTTTGCCACGGGTCGTGACCCGGACCATGCCGTGGTGGCCGTGACCCAAGGACTGATCCGGCTCATGGACCGCGACGAAATTGCCGGCGTGCTGGCCCATGAACTGGGGCATGTGAAAAACCGGGATATCCTGATCGGTTCCATTGCCGCCACCATGGCCGGAGCCATCATGATGCTGGCCAACATGGCCCGATGGTCGGCTATTTTCGGTGGCATGCGCGGTGACGACGACGACGGCGGCGGTGCCATGGGGATGGTCGGCCTGATCGCCATGAGCATCATGGCCCCCATGGCCGCCATGCTCATCCAGATGGCCATCTCCAGATCCCGGGAATACCTGGCGGACGCCACCGGCGCCCAAATTGCCGGAAACCCCCAGGGCCTGGCCCGGGCCCTGGAGAAACTCGGCGCCGCTTCCGGCCGCCTTCCCATGGATGCCGAGCCGGCCACGGCCCATATGTTCATCGTCAATCCCTTGAGCGGCAAAAGTCTTATGGGTCTTTTTTCCACCCATCCGCCTTTAGAAGAGCGCATTGCCCGTCTACGGGGCGTCCGGCCCACCCCATCGCCGGGACCCGGGACCCCCACGGGTGGTGATCGGGCGCGCAGTGACGGACAGGCCTTCTGGGACCGTCTCCGGTGAATCTTAAGGGGCCGAGGGTTCGAGGGTTCGAGGGTTCAAGGGTTCAAGGGGTCGAGGATTCAAGGGATTGATGCGCCGATTTTACAGCAGTGCCCATGGCCCGATCCGGTTCCTCCCGGACCCTTGACCCCTGGAATCCTTTCCTCCGATCCATCCGCCAATCCGCTCTACTTCCGGCACTGAAAGTGAAAGTTGAAGGAATCGTTCGGGATGTCAAGGACATCGACCTGCGAAAAACCGGCCTGGCGCAGCATGGCTTCGGCCCGCTCCTTCCCCCACATCATTCCCAGCCCGGCCCCACCGTTGGTCAGGCCCACCGGCATACAGTGCATCAGACTCACGGTGTATAAAAATGCGGCCATGGGGTGATCCAGGTTCTTTATGGGGTCGCTGTGGGCCGCGATGTCCACCATGGAAAAGAGGCCGCCTTCGGCCAGCATGCGGCACACGGCGGCCAGGGCGCCTTGGGGGTCTTGCTGATCGTGAATGGCATCAAAGGCCGTGACATAGTCCATGCGACCGGAAAGCTCCGATGTCTGGTCCGGAGATGCGGCATCGGCCACCCGGAACGAGACGTTGGTCAGCCCCTGTTCGGTTGCTGTCTGGCGGGCCCGGGATATGGCCTCCTTGCTGATGTCGATGCCGATGAATCGGCTTTGGGGAAAGGCCCTGGCCATGAGGACGGCCGCCAGTCCCTGACCGCACCCCAGGTCACAGACGCCAATGCCTTCGTGCAGTCGGACCAGGAGCCGACCGCCATCGACGGCTGGCAGAAAATCGTCGACCAGAAGCCGCTGGTGCTTGGCATCGGCCAGTTCGCCCATGAATGCCTGGAATCCGGGATAACGGGTGTAGGGGACGCCCTGGCCGGTTTTAAAGCCATCGAGAACCGGAGCCAGGGCGCATTCGGTGAGTATGGGAATCTCCTGGGTGTATACCCCCAGGTTGGCACTTCCGGCGCGACGGGTAAGCACCGCCCCATGGGCCGGTGGAAGACGGTAGCGGATCTTGCCCCCTGGGCCCCGGCTGACTTCGACAATCCCCCCGGCCCCGACGATGCCCAGCCATTCGCGGACGTAGCGGGCGGACAGGCCGGCGTGCTCGGCGATGGCCGTGGCGGTGGCCGGTTCACGGAGGGTGTCCATGGCTTCAAACAGGCCGCTGTGGTACCCGATTCCCACGGCCAGGTTCAAGGCTCCCTTGTTGAGAATGTCGATCATTTTTGTGGTAAATGCGGCTGTTTCGTCCTCATGCCCTGGTGTCATCTTTTCCTCCAACAGGATCGGTGGTAACGGGATGTCACGATTGCTGTGTTATAGCCCATGCCGGTATCGTCTTCAATACGCAGCAGGAATTCACGACCTGTGGGCGTGGTCAGCGTCCATTGGCGATGCTGAGACACCTATGTTGCCAGTGACTAAAGTGAACTAAAGTTTGGAGTGAGTCCCGCCTTGGCGGGACTCACTTTAGTCACCTCACACTGATATGGGGTCGGTAACCCAGCCCATTTCAGGGGCAAAGCACCTCTGGGTCAGGATGCTTTTCCCCAAATTGAGCGTTTCCAATTTCGGAAAAGAGTATAACCGATTAATATAAAGGATAAATATCTTACTTTACCTTCCGAAATTGAAAACCCTTCAAGCTTCGCTTTCAGCTTCGACCCGACAGGTCGGGATTGTCGATCTTACCACGGCTACGGCGTCAGATGCCTTCCCGCATAAGGACTATAGCGGAAAAACATCTTCCTTGGTTCTGCGGCAACCTCAACAATCGCTCAACTCAGCTTTACTATTCGCCTTGACAATTATTTTATGAATACTTTAAATTGGTTGAGTCCGGCGTAAGCCGTTTGTCAATGGATCCCGTTATGATCCCCTTTTATGCCCGGTTAATTCGGCGGGCGCCAATGGAGACACCATGTTTGAATTATCATCCGAAGAGACCTATCTGGACGGCCAAATTATTTTTGAAGAAGGGAGCCACGGCGACTGGATCTACATCGTGGACTCCGGGGCCGTTGAACTTTCTAAAAATGTTCGGGGTGAACAGGTGCCGGTCGACACGGTCAAACCGGGAGACATCTTTGGAGAGATGGCTTTCATATCAGGCATGCCGAGAACGGCCCGAGCCCGCGCCGTGGGGGAAACCCATGTGGGCATTTTCGACCGCAACCAGATGGACCGGGAGTTCAACAAGCTGTCCGAGGGGTTTCAGACCATCATCAAGAGCCTGGTTGTTCGGCTCAAGAGGGCCAGCGCGCTGGCCGTCGAACGAAAAAGCCGACGAAAGGACGTTCGGGTCCACAAGGTGCTGAACCTCTCCTTCAAAACCCGCGAGGGGCTGATCAAAGCCTGCTCGGCGGATCTCAATGGCGGCGGCATTTTCATCAATACCTCCAAGGGCCTGCCCAAGGGGGAGCGCTTTTTTCTCAACCTGCAGTGGGCCGGCATGGAACCACCCATGAAAATTGGCTGTGAGGTCGTATGGAACCGCACCGGCAGTGCAGATCCGGTCAAAATGCCCGACGGCATGGGGGTTAAGTTCATTCAGCTCTCCAAAGAGGATCACCGGCGGCTGGTCGATACCCTCAACGGCTAAGTGCTTCGATTCACAAATACTGAAACGTATTACCATGCGTACAATCAATTCTTCACCACCCGTTCGCTTCGCTCATTCGAGACGCGGAGAACGCCGAGGAGGTCATTCATTTTTATCCAATCGGGAGACGGCGATTGGATAAAACATCGTCACTAAGGGGGGGCAGGTCTGCGCCACGAAGTGGCTGAGCACTTATGGATTGCCGCCGTCTCCCGGCAATCAATAAAAAGAAATCCTCTGTGAACTCGGTGCCTCTGTGGTGATTCAAATAAAATACGGTATCGTACTCATGAATATGTGTACTAAATCCAACTTTCCCGAGTTCCCGGTCGACCGGCAGCCCAAGACCTTTGACACTCAGGCTGAAATAGTCTAATATCGATTACATTACGGGGTCGGAGCGCCGATTTTCCATGACATTCAACCCCGAATTTTTCAACCGCTGGCCTCATTTCAATTTATTCGCTGCGCTGACGCTGTTGCTCTGTTGCTCTGCTGCTCTCCTTCGACACCGCATCTCGAATCATCACGTCTTGAAGACCTGGCCCTTTCGGTCAGAAGTCTTGTTTCCAATGTTCTGCCGGGCGGTTCGGCCTTAATGCACGGTAGAAAGAGCGTCCGTCCACGAAATGCTTATTACATGGATGGGCGCCGATTGACGCCGACATTGGGCAAAAAGGCCATTTATGGATGGAAACCAACCAGAAGCGGAAGGAGGCAATTATGGCGGAGAGCGTGTACAAAATCATCGAACTGGTGGGAACGAGCACTGAAACATGGGAGAAGGCGGCAGCCAATGCCGTGGCCAAGGCCAGCCAAAGCCTTCGCGATTTGAGGGTTGCGGAGATCACCAAACTCGACATGACCGTGGAAAACGGAAAGGTTGTCTCCTATCGGGCACGGGTGGCAGTGTCGTTCAAGTATGAGGCCTGACCGGGGAGAGGTCCTGCGGTAACAGGGTGTTGGAAAACGTCATGAGCGCAACCGTTTTTCAACAGCCTGGCAAACGCATTGATACCAGAAAAGAGGATGGCCGGGAGATGATTCCCGGCCTTCTTTTTTTCCTACACTGAGCGTTTCAAGTTTTGAAAGAAATGCTATAAAGAATCAATCCCTTTTAAAAAGTTCGTCCCACTCCATGTCTTCCTTGAACTTTTCCATCTGGTACCAGTCTTCGCTTTTGTACCACTCGGGCGCCTCAGGGCGGGTGAACTCCTTGAGTTCCCATTTGCCCTGGCCGAAAAATATAACGGCAAGAATTTCCCGCTTTCCAATCAGGCCGATAAAACCGAGCTTGCCGTATTTGCTACCCACCATGGCATTGGCGAGTTTTCCAAAGACCGCTTCAAGTTCGTCGAAGGTGCCGAAATACTGGTCATGGCCGAAGTTGTTGATATGCAACCGGTCCTGATCCCACCAGACGTTTTGAAATAATGACTTGAGGGCGGGTTCCATCTCGGAAAAAGCGTTTTGGGAAATGCCGCAAATGGTTCCCTGAACGATGTTGAGCTTAACCGTATTCATGATAACCGTCTTGTCCGAGTCTTTCATGGTCTCTCTCCCTCCCATGTGTGAACCGGTTTTTCGCTGGTGGCTGGATTGGTCCCCAATTGCCGAAGAACCTGTGTCTGTCGCAACCGGCCCGGTTTTTTTCCGGTGTTTGTTTCACCTCAACACCGGTTTCACGCTCCGGTGCGTTCAGTTCTCGGCGCGAATGAATGCGACCATGGCCAAAAGGGCGATGACGATGCCGACGCCGAAATAGGCCAGCGCATAATGCTCAGCGTTTTGAAATGTCTCCAGCATGAGATCGCGGTTGAGAAAATAACCCCAGTAAAGGGTGAAAAGGTAATTGACCAGCAAGGCAAGTTTGGTTCTGCCAAAGAGCATGGCCATGGTGCTCAGGCCTAGGAGAAGAACAATCTGGATCAAGGGGACGCTGAGTTCGGTTTCCGTCAGAAATTCCATGGTTAGAAGTCCCTTGCCATGAGGGTGTCGAATGGGGTTAAGGGAATGCCTATCTATTTATGAATAGAAACCAATCTAAGGTCAAACCGATTAGAATTCAAGTGAAAATTAGTGGACATGGTGGCTGTCAGACGGTTGCCAACACGATGATCATGTGGCAGATTGAAAAAAAACGCATTTGAGATCGGTGAAGGATGCGAGATCTCACCGGCAGAGGTCACCTGCCTGTGGATCCAATGGAGTGACGCTTTGATGCCTGAACTGCAATGATTATAAGGAGCGCCCATGTCCAGTCGCAGTCACAGTCGATTCAAGATTACCAAAGATGATTTGAAACTCTTTGCCATCATGTGCCTGATCGCCCTGGTGGTGGGTGCCGCAATCGCCCTGATCGACGACAAATCGCGATCCGCCCTCGATTCTTTCAAGCAAACGACCATCACGGAAATCAAACACCAGATCGACGTCTATAAAGCCAGGGAGTTGGAAAAAATAAAAAACCGTGAGAATTGAACATTGGATATTGGATATTAAGCCCTCCTCTGGAGGGCCTGGCTGAGGCCACCCGCCCTGCGGGTGGAGGCTCACTTGAAACGATGGGTTTGGGGCCTTAACGGTGACCGAGCCCCGGCGACGGTGCCATTCTTCGGGTAGATACGAATTCTACCATTCTGACTTTCTTCTTATCTTCCTTTCGCCTGAAATTTTCGCTTGTATTGTAAATATAATTTTGAGAGTACACCCGGGTATTCTCACTTGACATTATTTAGTAATCAAACTAATATAAAACCTTCCCAAGTCATCAGGATGCGTCATTATTCTTAATAAAACAGTATGATAACTTAGTTATTGAATCGCATTGCCAAAAATACTTATTCGTGTCGTAAGAATTAATGCGTTAAATTCCGATTTGGATCGGAAATATTTATCCGCAATATATATTTTGTGTCGTAATCGATATTATGAACAAGACCCCCGATCACAGTGAGCCGGTATCGCCAGCCCTCTGCCAATTAGTTCTGGTTTCCCTGCGAAAGATCATTCAGTCCATCGACCTTCACTCACGGTTTCTGGTCAAGCAATACGGCCTGACTGGACCGCAGCTCGTTGTTCTCCAGGAAATCGCCAAAGCCGGCGAAGCGCCGATCGGAAAGATCGCCAAGGCGTGCAGCCTTAGCCAGGCCACGGTCACCGGTGTACTGGAAAGACTGGAAAAGCGCCGCCTGGTGGCCCGGCAGCGAAGCGATATGGACCGCCGTCAGGTTTTGGTCAAAACCACCGAGGCTGGAGACCGGCTGTTGAAAGACGCCCCGCCGCCCATGCAAGAGCATTTCGTGGAACACTTCAACCAGTTGCAGGACTGGGAACAGGCGATGATCCTGAGCGCTCTCCAGCGGCTGGTGGCCATGATGGACGCAGGCCGGCTCCAGGCGGCGCCGTTTCTGACAACAGGCCCCATCGACGAACCTGGCGAAACAACGACCGGCGGCGACAGAACTGAGAAGGGTTCCCAAGGCCGGTTGCCATCGATTCCATCCGGGTCCCGGCAATCCGCCGTGGGACCCAACAAAAGGATAAAGCATGGATAAGATCGTTATCGAGGACCTGTACAAGATTTTCGGGTCCCATCCCGACAAGGTGTTAAAAATGGTCAAAGAGGGCCTCGGCAAGGAAGAGATCATGGCCAAGACCCGCCATAGCGTCGGGGTCTCCAATGTTTCCTTTACGGTCCGCGAGGGGGAAATTCTCGTGGTGATGGGGCTATCGGGCAGCGGCAAGTCAACCCTGGTGCGATGCATCAACCGGCTCATCGAACCCACTGCCGGGCGGGTGATGGTCAACGGAGAAGACGTTACCGGCCTGAGCAAAAAGGAATTGAGAAAATTTCGACAGAAGCATTTCGGCATGGTTTTTCAGAATTTCGCCCTCTTTCCCCACCGGACGGTTCTGAAGAATGTGGAATACGGCCTTGAAATTCAAGGCGTGGATAAGACCACACGCCTCGATACCAGCATGCTGGCACTGGAACAGGTGGGCTTGAAGGGGTGGGAGGCCTCCTACCCGGACCAGCTCAGCGGCGGTATGCAGCAGCGGGTAGGGCTGGCCCGGGCACTTGCCTTGGATGCGGACATCATGCTCATGGACGAGGCTTTCAGCGCCCTGGATCCTCTCATCCGCCGCGACATGCAGGACGAACTGCTCGACCTTCAGGATAAGGTGAAAAAGACCATCGTTTTCATCAGCCACGACCTGGATGAGGCCATTAAGCTTGGAGACCGCATCATATTGATGAAGGACGGCGAAATCGTCCAGCAGGGGACAGCCGAAGAGATCCTGACCAACCCGGCCAACGACTATGTGGCCAAATTTGTCGAAGATGTGGACATGAGCAAGGTCATCAGCGCCGAATCGGTGATGAAAAAGACGGAAACCCTCGCTTACTTCACGACCGACGGCCCCAAGGCGGCCCTTCGAAAAATGAAAAAGGCCGGCATCTCCACCATTTTCGTCCGCAAGGATAAGCAGGTGATCGGCCTGGTGACCGCCGAGGCTGCGTCAGAGGCGGCAAGACGGGGCGAAAAGACCCTGGAAAACATTATCGATACCAACATCTACCGGGTCCTTCCCGAGACCCCTGCCATCGACCTGTTTCCCCTGCTGGCCGAACGCAATTACCCGGTGGTGGTGGTCAATGAGGACGGGAAGATGATGGGGGTCGTGGTCCGGGGATCCCTGCTGGCCGGTTTGGCCGAAGGGACCCAGGCCGGGGAAAACACAGTCAATGTGGTGCCCTTCACCCCTTTTACAGAATAACGTTGCCTGACCCGCGGTTCCGGGGCGGGCTCCGGCAAAGATATAAGGATTCATTTTTCACGGCGGCCCGCACCTTGCCGTTAACTCGAATGAGGTACTTCAACACAGGAGGATGAGATGAGACAAAGCGCCCGAAAAAGACTGTTCAGCATTACTGCCTTGGCGGCAGCCGTTCTGCTCGTGGTCGCCCTGACCGGGGGGACCGCGTTGGCTGAGAAAAAGCCCATTATTTTTGCCGACTTCGGATGGGACAGCGTTCAGGTCCATAACCGGGTCGCCGGGTTCATCATCGAACACGGCCTCGGCTACCCGGTCCAATACGTGGCCGGCGAGACCATCCTGCTCAACACCGCCCTGATCCAAGCCAAAGGCGGCGAAGCCCCCAACGTCAACATGGAGACCTGGACCGAAAACTGGCAGGAGCTCTACGATGACGGGTTCAAAAAGGGACAGGACGCCAACACCAACGAAGGCTTTGTCTTCCTTGGCGCCAATTTCCCCAACAGCGTCCAGGGCTGGTACGTGCCCACCTACATGATCAAGGGCGATGCCAAGCGGGGCATCAAAGCCACCGCCCCCGGCCTGAAATCGGTCGCCGACATGGGCAAGTACTGGGAACTGTTCAAGGACCCCGAAGACCCCAAAAAGGGCATCTTTTACAGTTGCATTCCCGGCTGGTCCTGCAAGATAATCAACGACAAAAAATTCAAGGCCTACGGCGTGAACAAGTTCTACAACATCATGGAGCCCGGCTCCGGTGCGGCCCTGGCCGCGTCCATGGAGGCCGCCTACAAACGTGGCAAGTCCTGGATCGGATACTACTGGGCACCCACCTGGGTTCTGGGCAAACTGGATATGACCCAGCTCGAAGAGCCGGCCTACGACGAGAAGATCTTCAAGTCCACGGCAGCCTGCGGTTACCCGGCGGTGAAATGCGACATCATCGTCCATAAAAAACTGCCCGAATGGGCACCGGACGTGGTGGCGTTTTTGAAAAACTACGAAACCACCCTGGATCTCAACAACAAGTTCCTGGCCCAGATGCGGGACACCGACGGCAAACCCAAGGACGGCGCCATGTGGTTTTTAAAGACCTACGAGTCCCTGTGGACCGGCTGGGTCAGCCCAGAGGTGGCGGCCAAGGTCAAGGCGGCCATGAAGTAATTCTTCCAGGTGTCGGATCCATTTCAGTGAAACCCACCCGGGCCCGGCGTTTCCGGTTTCCATACGGCCGCCGGGCCCCAAACAGAGAGCGTTGGCGATATGACTCCATTTCCCGAAACGGTTCAGATCCCCCTGGACAAATGGGTGGACGCGGCCATGGACTGGGTATTGATGACCTTTGGCGGATTTTTCGATGCCCTGGGCACCGGCATCCTCTGGCTCATGCTCAACATCGAAAAATTCTTCCTGTGGGTCCCCTGGTACGCCCTGATGCTGGTGGTCGGATTGCTGGCCTGGAGGGTGATGGAGCGCTGGTGGACCGGCTTGCTCATGGCCGCCATGCTTTTTTTCATGGGAACCCTGGGATACTGGGTACTGGCCATGCAGACCCTGGCCCTGGTCACCTCAGCGGTGATCATTTCCCTGGCCATCGGTATCCCCATGGGCATCGCCATGGCCAGCAGCGACCCATTTGAGGCGATCGTCAAACCGCTGCTGGACGGTATGCAGACCATGCCCAGTTTCGTCTACCTGATCCCGGCCCTGATGCTTTTCGGACTGGGTAAGGTGCCGGCCCTGTTCGCTACCATCATTTACGCGGTGCCTCCGGTCATCCGCCTGACCAACGTCGGCATTCGGGAAGTGTCGCACGATGTGGTGGAAGCGGCCCACGCTTTCGGGTCGAGTTACTGGCAGATCCTGTTCAAGGTCCAAATTCCCCTGGCACGGCCCACCATCATGGTCGGCATCAACCAGACGACCATGATGGCCCTGGCCATGGTGGTCATCGCCTCCATGATCGGCGCCCGGGGCCTGGGCTACGAAGTCCTGCTGGCCATCAATCGCATCGAAATCGGCCGAGGGTTCGAGGCCGGCCTCTGCATTGTCTTTCTGGCCATCATCATCGACCGGCTCACCTACGCCATGGCGACCCCCCGGGCCCATTCGTAAGGTCTGCCTCGCCGGTTTGCTCTCCGGGTCAAAGCCAAAAACGCCGCAGGTTGCCCTGCGGCGTTTTTCTATGACAGCATCGAAAGGCTCAAATGCTATAAAGACTATTTTACATCATCGATTGATGGGGGAATCAAAACAAATTTGCCCACATGCTTTTTATCTGTAAATTCACGTTGTGCTTCAACAATTTTTTCCAGTGGAAAAGTTTTGGCCAGAAGGGGCACAATCTCACCTTTTTCGATATAGGAAACAAGGTTGGGGAAAACGGGCTCATCCCACGCGGTGCATCCAATCAGCGTCAAATCCTTTAAATAAAAATCGCGCATGTCAAGTGCCACAATCGGCCCGGCAATGGCGCCGGAGGATACAAACCGCCCCCCTTGTTTCATTACTTTGAGCATACCCCCAAAGCCAGATCCTGCAACGTTATCCACGACAACATCCACGGTTTTTTCTCCCAGACGATCCACAATGTCATCATCCCGGGAGATGACCTGATCTGCACCGATTGCCCGCACTCTTTCAATCTTTGCCGTCCCTGAGATGGCTGTTACAAAGGCCCCCCGCCGCTTTGCCAACTGCACGGCCGCGGATCCGACACCGCCCGAAGCGCCTGCGATCAATACATGGTCCCCTTTTGCCACCCTTGCCCGGTGGACCATATTTTCAGCCGTCCCATAAGCGCATGGAACGGTGCCAAGCTCGGCATCGCTCCACTCGCAGTTCACGGGAAAAACCTCGGTTGCAGGTACTTTTACAAATTGAGCAAACGCTCCGTCAAAATCAGAAGCCATCCAAATATTTTCCAATAAATCCCATCCTGAACTTCGCATACAGGGCCGGACCAATACGCGCGCGCCAACAAGGCTTTCATCACCCCCCGGTGCAACAGCAACCACCCGGCCGCAACAATCCGTACCCTGAATGAACGGAAAAGGTGTGGCCTGATTCCAGCCGCCATCACCCTGTGTTTGAGCCTCTTGTTTTTCTTTTTCGCCGGTCGTGAGGGCTTCCGTGCTTGTCGTGACCCTGGAAGAATACCAGCCAAGGCGGGTATTGATTTCAGTGTTATTTACGCCTGCGGCAAGGACCTGCAAAAGAACTTCATTGGAGGCAATTTTCGGAATCGGAACATCCCGATAATCAAGTTTTTCATAACCGCCGTTTCCAGTTGTGACCACCGCTTTCATGGTTGCTCTGGAATTCCCAATATCAAAACGATCCCGGCCGAGAGTGGTTGCATTTTCTTTTTTCATACGGCATGTTCCTATTTTTAAAATTTTATGAATCGGCGCTTTTAGTCCGTATCCTCGTAAAGGACGCGCCGGGCTTCCGGCATGGATGCCAAGCGCCGGTCTGCTTCCTCGACAGGGACGGCTTCGAGGCGTCCGTCGGCGTGCTGCACCACGACTCCGGATCCGGTCAGCATGTCATAGCGCGCACGTCTCTCTTCTTTGTCCGGACAGCAGACCAGTTGGCAGTTGGCGCAGGTGACCCGCAATTTGTCGTCCATGAAATAAAAATACCGGCCGCCTTCGGCTTCGGGCCACCGCCCATGGGCGCGTTGCATATGGGCATGAGCCGTGGGGATTTCCTCGTCGTTTTTTGGAATGGCAAAGCGGCCGGGCGACCAGGTTGACCATTTGCCCGAGGCATGCAGGCCCGTGTAGCCGCTGCAGACACAGTCGCATCGGCCATAGTCGCGGCGTTTGGAATAGGTGGCCTCGCATCCGCCGAGGGTGACGGATGATTTTTCCTTGGCATCCATGAACCCGGAGACGCAGGATGCCATGCAGAGCTTGCAATGGTCGCAATAATTCTCTTCGGCCGGCAGGGGCGGGGTGGGCAAAAGGTTGGCCGTCGTCACCGTGGCCCCCAAAATAACGGTTGCGCCCCATTGGGCGGTAAGGACATTGCCGGACAGGCCCATGTGACCGACGCCGGATCTCACCGCCAGGTACCGATGGGCGATATCCGGATAGTAAAGGTCGGCGGTGTACTGGGGAAGACTTCCCGAAGCGGGCGGCCTGAACACGTTGTTGGCCGCCACGGCCATGGACGGATATCCCTTCTGGGAAAGGTAATTGGCCAGGTGCAGGCCAATGCCGCTGGCCGCGACGTTGACCCGGATCAACTCCTTTTCCAGGGCGAGGCGGTCCTTTTTCATGAGATAGGGGGCAATCCGTGCCGGGTCCATGGCAACGGCAAAACTCACCGCCGATCTGGCCCCGGGCAGCACATAGGTCAGGTCCGAAGAAGGCGGGCCTCCGGCAAGGGTCTCCACCGTGGCGATGCCGGCGGCGCAGGCCCCTTCGATCATCACGAATTCCCGTGCGATACGGCTCAATTCTTCCATGATGGATAACTCCTTGGTTCACGTCGGGGAAAATACGATGACGGTTTCCATTTTTATAACGACTGGGATCAAGGAACCTCCGGGTAGAATGTCGCTATCTTGCCGGAGATGGGGATAAGAACTTGCTTTTCAACTGGTTTCAGCATGCCCGGTACCTCGTATATCAAATGGTGTGCGGACCTTATCCCTCTTTAGACACCTCTGTCGGTAGCACATTGACAATGTATATCATCTCGGCCAGCTCAGCCGGTGATGCCGGTTTCCGTTGCCACAGCTTCACATAGATCGTCGTCGGAGCCCCTCGACGACTGATCGTCACCCAGGCCCGTCGCTCGTTGGGGCTGAGGTTGTTCACGCCGTATTGCCCGACATGGTAGTAATACACCTTGCTGATGGCTAAGTTGGTGATGTGTCTGGGATCGCTGCTCTTGAGAATGTTTTGCGACTGCGCCACATCCACATACGCCCATTGGAATCCGGCATCCCACGCATTGACGGTAATCAGCCACACCTGCCCGGGCCAATCTTTGATGGCGTAAGCCTTTTCAAACCAGCATTCGGCGCTTTTTCCCGTATATGTCTCCTCAATAAAACCGTCATCGTAGTCGATGGAGGCTTCGGGGCAATACAAGCTGAATGCCGTGACGCGATGGGCATTGGTCGTCGTGACAAGTTGGTAGGGGTTGGCGATAAAATGAACCGCCGGTTTCAGCCAGTTCTCTTTTCCGGTGATCTGACCGTAGATCTCATAGTGATAGTCCGCGAATGGATCATAGTTATCGGGATAAACACCGAGTCCGCCGTACTCTTCAATTTTTCTGATGCGAAAGGTGCTGATCTCATCGTAGGAGGCGCCATCGAGGATGCATCCAAAATCCCCGTTATGACCGGAAGCATCAATGTCGTTTGAGAAATTCACGACACCCTCGTACAGCGCCAATCTCCGACCGGTATCGGTATCGGTATTGGTGGTTACCGGTTTTTCTTTGCCGAACAGTGTGTTCCAGCCTTGCTGCAGCGGGCCATATCCTCCTTGAAAGTGGATGACAGTCCCCAGTATGATGCTCAAAAGAATAAAAATGGCGAATCTCATAAGAATTCCTTTATGCTGAATTTAGGTTTCAGCATGCCTGTTACCTCTCATCTCAAATTGAGTGTGGATCTCGCACACGCTCCAAGATGTGGCTGTCCCCGGACGGGGGCCTAACTATCCTAGGTTTTGAGCGCCCTGTCAATTATTGTTGATCCCCGGACCGGCTCGGAAATCTTGGAATGCCGACCTTTTGGCAGATCCCCCCAAAGTCAGACAGATGGTGGCGACTTCCGCGAGATCGGGTTTTTTCCGCCCAAACGCCATGCTGACGCAGGCCGTGTGCCCGTCTGTTACCGGAACGCGGTTGCAGTGGGCGGAAATATCGATGTTGTCGGCGGAACCGGGCGAGGCGGCCACGTAAGACACGTCAAACCAGGGATGCGCAGCCAGAAGCGCAATATAATCTTGGCCCACCATGCCCGTGGCTCCGATGACGCCTACCTTGATCTTTTCCACTCTCTTATCTTGTGAAGGGGAGGGCTTTCAAGAATCTGTTCCGGTATATTAATCAGTTATACGCTATTAAGAAATTGGAAACGCTCAGTTTGGGTGAAAAGAACTTCTATGAAGGCAATGATGAATATTTAAGATGCGAACGAGAATCCCCACATTCTGATGAAACCTGACACCCCGACGGGACAGAAAAAGTTAAAAAAAGCGTGAAGCGCTTTTTGATTATGGCGTCATGTAAAAACTTGTAAAATTCAATTTGCAGCTTATATTGTAAAAACTAATTTGTAATGTGATAACGTAAGGTTAGGCTATCAAAGAATCAATTTGTCCTTATTTATCCTAAATTTTAAGCAAGCGGAGATTTTCCAATGGCTGAAAAACCGACCTATGAAGCGTTGGAACAAAAAGTTAAGGAATTAGAGCAGGAAGCGGTTAAGCGTAAACGGGTGGAAGAGGCGTTGCGGGAGAGCGAAGAGCGTTATCGGCAGATTTTCAACATTGCCCCGGCTGGGATTTATGAATTGGACTATCGGACCGGGAAGATTGTCGATGCAAATGATGCTGTATGTGAATACTCGGGCTATACCAAGGATGAACTTCTTTCCCTCAACTCAGTGGATTTGCTGACTGAAGAAAGCCTGGACAAATTTCTGAAAAGAGCAACAAAGGTGATGAATGGGGAGAACGTTCCGGACAGTGCCGATTATGAGGTCTTAAAGAAAGATGGCAGTATTATCTGTTTAAATATTAGCAATCGATACATCTACGATGGCGAAAATATTGTCGGAGCAACCGTTGTTGCACGTGACATCACCGAACACAAACGGGCCGAGGAGGCGCTGAGGGAGAGTGAAGAGCGTTTCCGCCTGGCATTTCATACCAGCCCGGACTCAATCAATATCAACCGGTTTGATGATGGCGTTTATATCGATATCAACGACGGGTTTGCCAAGATTTTGGGCTACACCCGTGAGGACGTTATCGGAAAATCTTCCCTTTCATTGAACATATGGAAAGACCCCGAAGACAGGAAACGGTTGGTAGAAGGTCTGACGCAAACGGGGTACGTGGAAAATCTTGAGGCCCGGTTTGTCGGAAAAAGCGGGAAAATCATAGTGGGTCTGATGTCCGCCCGTGTTTCAAGAATCAGTGGTGAAAATGTTATTATATCGATAACCCGCGATATCACGGATCGCAAGCAGGCGGAGAAGGCGCTGAGGGAGAGCGAGGAGCGTCTTCAACAATCCAATAAAATGGAATCCATCGGTACGCTGGCCGGCGGTATCGCCCATGATTTTAACAACATTCTTTTTCCCATCGTCGGCTATACCGAGATGCTGCTGGAAGACACGCCCGAAGACAGCCCACTGCGACATTGCATCGACGAGATTTATTCCGGAACCCTGAGGGCCAGGGAGCTGGTGAAACAAATTCTCACCTTCTCCCGTCAAGGCCGGAATGAAATCAAACTGATAAGAATTCAGCCCCTTATCATTGAAGCTTTGAAACTGATCCGGTCTACAATTCCAACTTCCATTGAAATCGTGCAAGATGTCAGCAACGACTGCGGGATAATCAAAGCAGATCCGACGCAGATACATCAGATTGTCATGAACCTGGCGACCAATGCCTATCATGCGATGGAGGAAACCGGCGGAGCGTTAAAAGTCGGTCTCGAAGAAATCGAATTGGGTGCACAGGACGTGATCAGCCCGGGAATGAAACCCGGACGATATGCCTGTTTAACGGTGGCGGATGCAGGCGTTGGTATCGATAAAAATGTTAGAGAAAAAATCTTTGACCCGTTTTTCACGACCAAAGAACAAGGCAAGGGCACCGGCATGGGGCTTGCCGTCGTACACGGGATTGTCCAAAGTGCCGGTGGCAGTATTCAGGTAAGCAGCAATCCGGGCCAGGGGACAAAATTCCATGTTTTTCTGCCGGTTGTCAAAAGCGCTTCCGCACAACAGACGATTCCGGCAAAAGAGCCAATTCAGCGTGGGACTGAACATATATTGCTTGTGGATGACGAGGAAGTCATTGCCGAAATGGAAACGATGATGCTCGAGCGGCTGGGCTATCAGGTTGTTTCACGCACCAGCAGTGTCGACGCGCTGGAGGCTTTTCGTGTAAATCCTGATAAATTCGACCTGGTAATCACCGATATGGCGATGCCGAACATGTCGGGAGACCAATTGGCGTCTGAACTGGTGAAAATACGCCCTGACGTTTCCATATTGCTGTGTACCGGGTTCAGTGAAAGGATGCCCGAGGAAAAGGCGAAGGCATTGGGCATCAAAAACTTTCTGATGAAGCCCATTACCCTCAAGGACCTTTCCGAAAAGATACGCGAAGTGCTGGACAATGCAGAAAATTGATTGATGATCATCGTAAATTTCGCTGATCATCGCCGCCCGTCGATTTGTCCGACATGAGAAAATTTACAAAATATCGCCGATAACGGTGCAAATATGAGATTCCAAAGCGTTGATCCTGAATGTCGGCAATACGAGGTTTTGTCATGGCCATTTGTCAAACCATCAATCGCAGGCTGTCGCCCATGGAGAAATGCCTGTGGATAGTGGATCAACAGTGTTGCAGTAATTTTCTCTCCCACGCACGCGTTATCGGTCCGCTGGATGAAACCGTTCTGGGGCAGGCCCTGAAGGTCGTCCAGGCGCGGCACCCTCTGCTGCGGGTCCGCATTGTCAGGGAAGGCCGGAGCCATGCCAGGTTCATCAGCGGCCCGGCGCCCGCAATACCTGTCAGGTTGGCACAATCTGCGTCGAATCGATGGACCGAGGAGGCCGAGCGCGAACTCAACACGCGATTCGACGCCGAAAAGGCGCCTCTTCTGCGCTGTGTGCTGATTCGCCATGGCATGGAACAAAATACGGTTTTGCTGAATTTTCATCACGCCATCGGCGATGGCTTGTCCGGTGCGTATTTGATGCGGGACCTGTTTGTGGCAGCCGATACCGTGATTGCCGGAAAAAATCCCTCCTCTTATCCTGTGAAGGGGAGGGCTGTCAAAAATCCGCTTTACGCGGCATCCAGAGGCTGAATTCGAGACAGTTCGTTGTTGAAGCGTTGTTCGGAATCCCATAAATCCCATGCATGTTGGGCGTTTAGCCAGAATTCGGGAGAATTCCCGAAAAGACGGGACAATCTCAGCGCCATGACGACTGTTACGGAACGACGTTCCCGCATCAGTTCATTAATCGTCTGACGCGATACGCCCAACGCCGAGGCCATTAAAGTCGCATTCAGATCGAAGTCCGGCATGAAATCCTCTCTGAGCATTTCGCCAGGATGGGTTGGCGGGGTTCCCCTTTTTGTTGTGTTTGAAATCGCCATGATGGTGCCCCTTAATGGTAATCGGTTATTTCAACATCATAGGCATCGCCGTCGATGAATCGGAAACAGATTCGCCACTGCTCGTTGATCGATATGGACTGCTGCCCTTTGCGATCACCTTTCAGTGCATGCAACCGGTTGCTTGGAGGCAGCCTGAGATCGTCCAGTGTTGTTGCATAATGGATATATTCCAACCGCCGTACTGATCGCTTTATCAGATCAGGCGGCAGCTTCTTTGATTTGCCGGTTATAAAGAGTTGGTGCGTTTCTTTATCGGCAAAAGTCTTTATCATGACCGCATTGTAACGCGTCACGTGACAGATGTCAACGCTTGGGTCCAGAATATTACGCAAAATTCTATTAAAAAATAATCTTTTGAGAATTTAATTGTAATTTAATATCGGATGGTTGGGGTATTTGTATTCAAATTCGCAAAATTCGCCAATATAGATTCAGCTTAGCGAATTGAAAAGAGGATAAAGCACTCAGCAACCGGATCAAGTGATTGGATTGGCAAATAATTAAAATTTAAGATATGGCCCTTCGTTCCTCGTTCCCTCAAGCCGGATCATGCTTTTTGGGCGAAACCCAGGTACTGAATGTTTGTATCGTCACTTAATTCTAATCCAGGGATTTCACATTCCATCGGTCTATCCAGATCTGGCTTGTGTAACCTTTTTGTCGCGGGGTTCGTCTCTGCAAGTGAATGAATCATCTTTTACACACAAAAAGGAGGAACCATGGATTCAAAAACGCAGGTTATGGTCGCTTTGGGTGCGGCCGTCGGCGTCAATTGCATTCCTTGCTTCGATCATCTATACGGGAAGGCGAAGGAAGTGGGACTGGGTGACGCGGAGATCAGGGATGTCATCCTTACGGCCTATAAGGTTAAAAGCGGGGCGTCCACGTTTCTCAAGCATGCCATCGATGAGCAGGTGGGAACCATAGACGACGAGGCGCAGCCCTGCTGCGGTTCCGGAACGGATTGCGCTTGCTGATATGACGTGTTTTTCCGAAAAAGAAGCCTACGATTTTTTTGAACGGCACTATTCCCGGGTCAGGGCCTTCATCCGGTCCATTGTTCAGCAAGACTGGATCGCTGAAGACCTGACCCAGGAAACCTTCATCCGGGCTTTCCGCCATTTGCCGGCCCTGAAAGACCAAACCCGAGCCAAACCATGGTTGTTTCGAATCGCCCGGAATCTGTGCGTGGATTACTTCCGGCAGGGAAAAAGCGGAGTTGAGAAAGACGCCTCTCCCCTTGACGACGCCCTGATCCCCAGCGCCTCCAGCCAGGAGCGGCTCCTGGAACAGCAGGAGATGACAACCTGTGTGCAAAACCATTTCCAGCTCTTGCCGGAAACCTTAAGGACGGTGATATGGCTTTTCGATGCAGAGGGCTTCACGCACAGGGAAATCGCTGAAATTCTCGGTATCGATGTTCCCAACGTCAAGGTCCGGTTGCATCGCGCCCGAAAGAAAATGATGAAAATACTCAACGACAATTGCAGGTTCGAAAGGGACGATCGGAACGTCTTCGTCTGTGTTCCCAGCAAAGATGGTGACCCGTACGATCTTTCGCGGCAAATTCCCGATATTCGGCCGAAAGCCAAAGATTGATGTGGATTTCGTTGGGCTGAACCGCAGGATTGCGGCTTGAGACCCACACGGAGCTTGGCGCTTTTTACTATGGCATCGGCAATGGCGCCCAAGAAAAAGAAGTTTGACATATGCATAAGTGTGCATTAATGTCTGGATCATGGAAGCACAATATACCCAAAAACAGCTCGAGATCGCCAACCGACTTGTGGCGGTCATGGATTCAAAGTTTTTCAAATCCATGGGAGAGCCGGTTCGTGTTCAAATTATCCGTTTTCTGTTGCTCAACGGGCGGGCCGATATCGGGGCCATTGCCGAAAACATGCCCCAGGACCGATCGGTCATATCCCGGCATCTGAACCTGATGCAGGAGGTCGGCATCCTGAATTGCGAAAAAGAAGGCCGGCACATGTTTTACAGCCTCAATGCCGCGGTTTTTCTGGAGCGGTTTACGAATATAACGGATCTGGTAAAAACCTGCATCGAAGAATGCGGCCCCCTGTGCTGTAAGCCCCGCTAAGCCAAATTTTTTTGGACATAAATGTGCAATAATGTGCACGCATACCCATGATGAGGAGATAAGGAAATGACACAAGAAGAAATGGTTCGAGAAAACGTCAGACAGACTGCGTGATCAACCTTTCACCTGAAAAGCGACAAGTATACCGGGATGCGTTCAGGGTGCTCAAGCCCGGCGGCAGTTTGGCGGTTTCCGACATTGTGGCCCTGAAACCGTTGCCCGAGGATATCCGAAAGGATCTGGCCCTGGTATCGGCCTGCATCGGCGGCGCTGCCACGATCCGGGACACCCAACAGATGCTGGAACAGGCCGGGTTTGAAAATGTTTCCATTACGCCCCAAAAGATCCCTCAGGAACTGATCGACCAGATGCTGCCCGGAAGCCTTGCCGGGGACTATGTTCTTTCAGCCACCATTGAAGCCGTAAAACCGGTGAGCCATACGTAACATGCCGAGGTTTCGGCTATTCAATTTCAGCGAGGAGAAAAAATGCACCAGATGGCAAGAATCGAATCCATCCGAAATTTTTTTGACTGCGGCATCGTTATCGAGACCTTAAAAAATTCCCTGAAAGTAAAAATGGAGATGGGGCTGAAGGATTTCATCCGTCATCTCATTTTCGGTAAGGGCTATGCTGAACTGACGCCGCCCAAATTGTCGCAACAGCGGGCGTTGAACGCGGACCTTATGATCGTTGATCTCAGGGAAGAGCGGAAATATGTGCTCAGCCATATCAAAGGGGCGGTTTCGCACCCCTTTGACGATTTTCTGAAAAGTATTCTGATGGATGGGGAATATGGCGAATTCAAACGCAAGGAAATGGTGCTGGTCTGCGATACCGGGCACCAAAGCCGGGTGGCGGCCAGCATTCTGGCCGAGGAAGGCTTTGTGCACGCCTTTAGCCTGAGCCGGGGGATGCGACGTTGGAACAGATGGCAGAACCTGCTGCGCACCCAAAAGGGATCCGAATCTAAAAGATGCCCGACCTGTCTGCGAAGCTAAGGTGAATCCGCAAAGCGAGCGCTATCCCCGTGGCTTGTCGCGGGGGTAGGTCGCGAATATGGAAAGGCAGAATACCCTCGCCGCCGATGAAGGGGATGATGTTGTCTACCAGATCGATGGCCGCAGGCTCTGGATACCCGGCACCTGACAGGGCCTGCAGCGTCGTCAGGATGATTTTTTCAACGCTGTAGCCGGCTTTGATCAGGGCATAAACCGGCGCCATATAGCTTTGAATCCTCATATGGTTTGTCGGCGGAACCGGGTGAGGCGGCCACGTAAGACATGTCAAACCAGGGATGCGTCGATAGAAGCGCAATATAATTTTGGCCCACCATGCCCGTGGCTCCGATGACGCCTACCTTGATCTTTTCCATTTCAACCCTCCTGTTGTGTTGAACGACAAAAAAAAAGCCCCGATGCGTCGGTGCATCAGGGCTTGGTGAATCGGTTTATGTTAAAGCAGGTTACATGGTAAAACCTCCAGCAGCATGACCGTACCAAGCCCTTGGACGCTTGGTCCGGGTCGTAGTTATGGTCATGGCAAAGGCCTGTTTTATGGGATGCGTTTCTCTTCCGATCGTCTCCGATTGTGTCTGGCTAACCACTGAGGCACAGTGGGCACAGAGAATTTCAATTTGTACAGATCGGGAGACGGCAATCTGTACAAGGGAACACTGCCATGCTTTCTTATCTCCGGCCGCCGTCTCCCGGCCGGTGATAAACAAAAAAGGCTCTGTGGCCTCTGTGGCTCCGTGGTGAAATGCTTTTGCGGATATGCCGCGCCAGGATGGGTTGGCGGGGTTTGCCTTTTGGTTGTGTTTGAAATCGCCATCATTGTTCGTATCCAAATCTACGAATGGCCAAACCTCTCGCAAAACAATTTCAGCGACACTGCCACCGATGGAAAGCCGCGCAGAAGCGCCTTGTCAACGGTTACCAGGGGAACTTTCAGATCGTTTGCCAAGGCGATAAATTCGCAGTCATACGCCGTGCACCGGCTTTCCGAGGCAAGCCGGAGCACTTCATAGGACGATACTTCAAATTCCCGCCCTCTCATCAATTTCAATGCCTCATTCATAATCTGGTTGGCCTGCGCCAACGCGAGGAGTTTCTTTCGCATATAAAGCGCCAGAACGTTTCGAAGCTCGCTACGCCAGAGCAAGGGCGCCGCCCAATCGTTGTCGATGGTCAGGGTTCGCTCGGCCGAAGGCGATTGCACGTTCGAAAGGAAGAGGTAGCCGATGATGTTCGTGTCGACAACGATCACGGCCGGCCCTCTGTTTTGGCACGGTTGAAATCCTTCTTGTCGATGGGGTGAGAGTCCGTCAGTCGGCGAAGGCGCCTGGCCGCATCGAGCACTTCCTCGGGATCAATCCGGCGGCTCTTCATAGCATTCTCAATGCATACGATAATTTCACTGTTCACGGATCGAAGATTAGCCTTCGCCACACCCTTTAGGCGCTCGTACGTATCATCGGGGATATTCTTTACGGTTACTGTCGCCATCGTCGTTCCGTTTGATTTAGGTTTCGTTATGAAACCAATATGAAACTAAATTGTTCGGCTGTCAATGAAATTGAGCTTGATGGGACTGATGGATATGCTATTGATTCATGATTCAAGACGCGACCCCATTTTCTTTGCAATCAATAAAAAGAAATTTTCTGCGAACTCGGTGTCTGGGGTCATTCAAATCGACCGTCTAATTCGATAAAGCGGGGAATGCAGATAGTGAATATTTAAGATCAGACCCCTTGTTCCCCGAAAATCTCTGTGGCCTCAGTGGCTCTGTGGTCAGCCAAGTAATTGGTAATGTCACAACAATCACGGCTACGAGCATCAAGCATCTGCGACGATTTTCACATCCGTTCAATTCAGGTGAAAAAAAGCCCCGATGCATCGTTGTGCATCAGGGCTTGGTGGATCGGCCTGTTTGAAAACATAACCTCCCGAATAAACTGAATCAATCTTTACCACATGGTTTGCATTTCAATGCAGCTGTCATAAATTTTTACATAATATTCAAGAAAGGCTTAAGCTCCTTCGTATCTGGGCGATACTAAATTTAGTGATAGTTTCGCACTTTGAATATTATTCATATAGCACGAATCAGGAGGAACTATGAAAGCACTTCGAAATGTTATGGCCATTGCAATTGTTTTAAGTCTTGTTGCAATTCCCGCCCTTGCCTCGGCAAAAACAGTAAAAATTGGTGTTCTTGCTAAAAACGGCCCCGTCCAAGCGCTCAAGATGTGGAAGGCGACCGGTGACTACCTGAACAGCAAAATGGCCGGTACAACAGTTGAAATAGTTCCACTGGGTTTCGATGCCGTCAACCCCTCAATTGAAAAAGGTGCGGTTGATTTTTTCCTGGTCAACTCATCCATGTTTGTCACCGCAAAGGTAAAATATGGTGCCAGTGCCATTGCAACGATGATTAACTCACGCCAGGGGTTGCCGCTCAAAGCTTTCGGTGGAGTCATAATAACTTCATCGGATAACGACGCGATCAAGAGTTTGGCCGACTTGAAAGGCAAGACTTTTATGGCCGTTAAAAAATCCTCATTTGGAGGGTGGCAGATGGCCTACAAAGAGTTGTTGGATGCCGGCATAGACCCGTTTAAGGATTTCACAAAACTGGAATTCGGCGGAAAACACGACAATGTTGTTCTCGCCGTCCAGAATGGCGCGGTGGAGAGTGGGACAGTTAGGACCGACACGCTGGAAAGAATGGCTGCTTCAGGCACAATAGATATGGAAGATATTACTGTTGTGGGGTCTCAAAAACATGCTGGTTTCCCGTTTGTGTGCAGCACTGCCCTGTACCCGGAATGGCCCCTTGCCAAGACCAAAAACACCTCGGATGACACAGCCAGGAAGGTTGTCGAAGCGCTTAAACAGCTTAAACCCGAAGATGCGGCTGCGAAAAGTGCTAAAATCGTAGGCTGGGTTGACGCCCTTGACTATCAGCCGGTAGAAGATCTTCAGAAAAAACTGAAGGTGGGAGCGTACAGCTTAAAATAGGCACGGGTGGTCCTCTGCCTGTTCGCGTTTTTGAAATGATTAAGTCTTAGGTCCCGCCCGAATTTACTTTCGGACGCCCCTGATCGAAAGGGCAAACCATGTTTAACTTTATAGCAAAAAAAGGTATGTGCACCAAGTTGATTATTTTGATAATATCGGTATCCATACTATCGATTGCTGGCTTGGCAGCGGGTGTTATCATAATACAAAAAAATCTTCTATCGGGAATGGAGAGTTCGGTTGCAAAGCTCTTAAACGATAACAGTACCCAGATTAAGAGCCAATTTAAAGACATGGGCCAGCAGGTCTCACAACGCCTGAACCGATTGCCTGAATCAGCCGGTAAACGGCTGGCCAATGTAACCGCAAGTGCTCTGGACGAAGAGCAAAAGATCGTCGCGTCGGATTTTGAAAACTCTTTGAAATATAGCATGGACTCACTGGCGGACCTGCTGGCAAAGGTGGCACCTGCCGCTATCATCTCAAACGACTTTTTGACGCTGATCTCATATGCCAAATCGGCTACTGCGGGTCAGGATGTTGTGTATGCGATATATCTAAAGCCGGACGGCAAACCTCTTTCGCGCTACATTGACAAAAAGAATGCAAAAATAAAAGAGTATATCGAAACAGGTTCCGGGAAGAAGATAGACAAAGTACTGTCAGCATCAAAAAGCGACCCCGGCGTCATCGTTATCGAAAAGCCGGTTATGCTGGATGAAAAGGTTTTAGGGTCTCTCCGTTTATGCATCAGTAAGGACTCAATGAATAAAAAGCTGGGAGACATGGGGCAACGCTTTTCAAAGCTCATTCAGAGTAACAATATTGAAGTTTCCCAAATTCTAAACAGCGAGTCGGAAAAAGTCGTACAACGATTTTCGACCGGGCTCCAAGAGATAACAAGTGGCAATGCCAAGGCAGTTCAAAAAATAGAGACCGAAATTACAAGAACCATTCAGGAAATGGGGAAAAAAGTTCGTTTGGTCCTGATAATTCTTGGTTTGGTGTCAATCACCATAATCGCCGTAGTCACATTCTTTATGATTTCAAGAATTGCAGGAAAGATGCAGAAAGTTGCTGAAAACATTGACGACGGTGCGTCCCAGGTGTCCGAGGCCTCAGGGCAGGTGGCCGGTTCAAGCCAATCGTTGGCAGCCGGTTCAGCCGAGCAGGCGGCCTCTATCGAAGAAACATCATCATCCCTGGAAGAGCTTTCATCCATGACCAGCCAGAATGCGGATAATGCCGGCCAGGCGGATAATCTGATGAAGGAAGCCAACCAGGTGGCCGCCCAGGCGAATGATTCCATGCAAGCCCTGACAGTTTCCATGGGAGATATCGCAAACGCCAGTGAGGAAACTTCCAAAATTATTAAGACAATCGACGAGATTGCCTTCCAGACCAATTTGCTGGCGCTCAATGCCGCCGTGGAAGCAGCCCGGGCGGGTGAAGCCGGGGCCGGTTTTGCGGTCGTTGCAGACGAGGTAAGAAATCTTGCCATGCGAGCTGCAGACGCTGCTAAAAATACTGCTGAATTAATTGCGGGTACTGTAAAAAAGGTGACCGATGGAACAACCTTGGTTACCCAGACCAACGAGGCGTTTACCTCTGTTGTGCAGATCGCTACCAAGGTAGGTGATCTGGTGTCTGAAATTGCGGCAGCGTCTAACGAGCAAGCTAAAGGTATTTCACAGATAAACACAGCTGTAACAGAGATGGAAAAAGTGACCCAGCAGAATGCTGCCGGGGCTGAAGAATCTGCAAGTGCATCAGAAGAGATGAATGCCCACGCTGAGCAGATGAAAACAATGGTGCGCGAGCTTTTAGCCTTTATCAAGGGTACCGGCAATATTGCTGGAGCCCAGAGCGTGGTGAAAGTGGCAGCCTCTGATTTAAATACTCCGCACAAGCGGAGCACTCAAATTAGAGCTCAAGCGGTTCATGGGAGAAGTGAAACTGATTCTGCCAAGCTGATTCCTTTTGACGAGGATGACTTCAAAGATTTTTAGTTTTAAATGGGAATCCTGGCCCAGAAGGCCAGGATTTTTTACAGACAATTTTTTTAAAGATAGAATTTGGTTCAAGATTGCTGCTGATGTAAGGTTTCAATTTCATCCTGATTGTGATTTCCTGCTGCTTTATACGAGGCAACCATACCATCCATAAATCGATAATCAAAACCCTTGAATCCATTTTTTAAACATTACATCCTGAAACTGGTATCCACCGTTTCTCCTCAAGCATACGATCTATATCGGAAAGCCGGCCCAGCAGATCGAGGGCATCGACCCATACGAGGATTAAGGCTACCAAAGCCCATAGCGGTATCGTTAGCAGATTGATCACCGGCTGTCGAATTAAACCCGCCAAACGCCGACATCTTCCAACAGGTCGACCACATTCTGAGGCAACGGCACCGATTGTCCGGTTTTCCAATGCCCGGCTAAAAGCATCCGAAGTGTTTCGGCATCCGGTCGCCCTAAGGTGACGGTGGAAGCATTTATTGTTGGCGGCAGTTCATTTCTTGAAATGAGAGGTGGCTTTGTCGAACGACTTACTCAGGGCTTTCCATGCGTTTTCAACGCCGTCCTTGACATCGTACCAGGCGTTTTCGCTGGCCACTTCCAGATCGATGATCTTCTCCTTCATTTCGTCTCTGAGCTTGAGCAACTCATCGCGTTCGGCTTCGAGCTTTTTTTTCGCTCCGGCGCTTTCATGCTGGATCTTGGCCTCGAATTTGTTGCGTTCGATGTTCCAGTGATAGTTGAGTTCGTCATACTTTTTTTTCATCTGTTCCAGAAACTCGTCTTTTTTCTCAGGCATGGTAGTCTCCTGTTGTTGAATGTTCGTAAGCGTTCACAGGGCACCGCATCTGCTGCGTTCCCGGGCACTTGAAGTACGAACAAGTACGTCTGCGCGCCCGGCGCCTTGCAGCTACGGCACCCTGTAAACGCTTACCAATCCTCAGTCTGCATAAAGACATGCTCATCCAAAACCAGCGTGGCCGAGAACGGGCATTATGTCAACAGCCGATTTGTGACCGATTTCCGCGGGTACGAATAATCAGTAGTGCTGCCGGATTCGCTGAAGAACTCGGGAAGCCCCGTTGTGTTTCCGGCCTCTGCCCGTTTCATTTTTGGGGACAAGGAAGCTATCAAGTACACCCAAGGGGTGTTTTGGAGGCCCTCAGATGTGGCCAGAAAACGAAAACGGAACTCCATGGTTGGGTTCAACCGCCGAATTTCGGCCAGGGACTTAAACAGGCGCTGAAACAGCTTGTCTTTTTTTTGACAGGATCAACAGGATGGTCAGGATTTTTTTGCCGGCCCAATAACGGGCCGCATCTGGTCGCACCGCTCGCCGGTGACAAAATTGAGCGTTTTATTGACAGGCGTAACCTTATGGGTTACAGTAGCTGTACATGATTAAATCATTTAAGCACAAGGGGCTTGAAACCTTTTTTTATATCGGTACCAAGAAAGGAATTCGTCCTGAACATGCGGGGAAAATTGCCAGAATCCTCGACCGTCTGAATGCGGCTGGTGACATCATCGATATGAATTATCCCGGCTCATATTTACACAAGCTTACCGGGACACTATCCGGCCAATATTCAGTGCGTGTGTCGGGCAATTGGCGGATATTTTTCAAATTCATAGATGGCGACACATATGTTGTGAACTATGACGACTATCACTGAGGACAACAAAATGAAGAAAATGAAACGGCAGCCAACCCACCCTGGCGCCATCCTGAAGGAAGATTATTTGGTTCCGCTTGCGATCACCATTACGGATATGGCGGTCATGCTGGGCGTGTCCAGAAAGACACTATCCAAAATATTGAATGAAAATGGAGCCATTACCCCCGATATGGCTTTGCGGCTTTCCCGTGCTTTTGGCACCACACCGGATTTGTGGCTCAATCTGCAAAAAAATTACGATCTCTGGAAGGCTGTTCAATCCTCCAGCGACTGGAAACGTGTCCGCCCCCTGCCCGAGGAGATGCTGCGTCCAGAACTTTGAGTGAAACCGTGATTATTTACCGAAGACCAGTCTTCGCTCTGCGAGATTCTCCACGGCAGGCGGACGCAGACCACCGCAGCCCCGTTGTCCCGCTTTAGCCCGACATGACGGGCAGAGGATTTACGCCAGCCGACGTGTGTAGAATCTCACGGCAAATGCCCAGCTGAATCTCATTTTATTTTGCCATCACAAAATCTGTATTTATGGTTAGCATGCATGAAGAAACGATGTAAATTTGGGCATCTGGGATGAATAGCAGCCTCTCAGCAGTTACATCGTTCCTTCACGCATGCTTTTGTGCTCACATTTGAGACACCAACCACGATTGAATGTAATCAGCCCCTTGTGAGATCTTTCTCGCGATAATATGGCAATGCCAAATACCTTGAGAAAAAAAGACCATTTTCTGGCAATATAACGTGACACCTAACAATGGCCGGCTTCAGGGTTGTCACCCTGCGGCAAAGGACCTCAACAGTGCGCTGAAGGAACTTGTCTCCCAGCAGAAAGTGGTGTCTGAAAAAATCCGCACTGGTAGAAAATCGAAAAATGTTTTTCGCTTGGCTCAACCGACGATAGATATCCAACCCGAAACCGATCAACCGAACCGATAGCCGATTGATCCCCGGCTATTGAAACCGATGTATATCGATGCGCATCGATAAAATAACAGTAAATAAAGTATGTTAAGTCGAGGTTGCTATGGGGTTTTCGATTGATGATCGTCGATAATTTCGCTGGTCATCGTTGCCCGTCGATTTGTCCGACAAGGATAAATTCGCAAAATTCTATTAAAAAATAATCTTTTGACAATTCAATTGTAATATAATATCGAATGGTTGGGATATTTTTTTTAAATTCGCTAAATTCGCCAATATCCATGCGAAATGAATATCTATACCGTTGCATGTAAATAAACACATTGAATTTTAACCAGATGTATTTAAACAAAAATTCCGAAATCAGAGGAGGCGAGGCGTTTTGTAAGGCTCTGGCGAGGGTCGAAATAGGCTAACCAAGTTTCAATACTAACTGAATTGATTTGAGCAATATGGCATGGATGACAAGCCCTTTCTGAAAAGGTAAGCCTCGACAGTAGTTTTCTGTTGTTTTGAAGACTTGAAGTTGTCTGTGCAAAAACGAGCAGATTGTCAATCTATTTATTAAAGTTAAACTTGGCTGTTATACAGTTTTTTAGGGAATCTATGTATATCAAAAAGGTCGTTATAGAAAACTATCGTGGCTTCAGACATTTTGAAGCAAGCTTGTCTAAGCTTACAGTATTGGTTGGTGAGAATGAAACTGGTAAATCGAATTTCATCGAAGCAATAGCATTACCGTTAAGCAGCAGTGGCTTAGACTACAATCAAAAAAGATTAAATGTATCTGATATCAATACCGATTGTATCAAAGATTTCTATAAGGCCATTCTTGAAGAAGCCTCCCCACAAGAGCAATTAAAGAAAATACCTCGTGTTTCTGTTACTGTTCAGTTCGTTGACCCTCAAGGCTTTTATGAGATTGAGATATTGTCAAAATGGATTATATCCGAAGATAATAAGGATGTTTATCAAATAAGATACGACTTCAAACCCAAAAATAATCAAGATTTTTTGTCTTACGTAAAAGATCTTCTTGAAGGGTATAAGGAGGTTAGTGAAACAAGATGGTTCACATTACCTGTTGAACAATACGAATACCAAATTGTATCAACAAATAATGAAAGAACTATTGGCTATAATGAGCTGAAGCATGTTGTTGTTAATATAATAGGCGCAGAAAGAGATGACTTTTCTGATTCTAAATCGTTTCGTTCAAATAACATGCTTACTAAGCTTCTTATTGATGCTGTTGGTGATACAGAAAAAAAAGAAATAAATTACGCCTATACAGAATTCTTTTCTGAAATAAAAAAAACGGATATATTTAAAAAGGTCCTTTCGGTAGGTACCGATTTTGAAAATATAAAAAACTTTGTAGATGATATTGAATGCATTCCAAATCTTCCTAATTTGAAAAATATATTATCAAATATCACTCTTGGGTACGGTAACGAATTTTTATATCAAAAAGGACTTGGTGAGAGAAATTTAGTATATATGTTTTTATTGTTTACATATTATAAAACTGCAACTCGAAGCTTTAACCTGTGTTGTATTGAAGAGCCGGAGGCGCATCTATGTGTAAACAACCTTCGATTAGCAATAGATTATATTAATAAAAGCATGGAAAAAAGTAACAGTATGCTTCAGTCTGTTCTTTCGACGCATAACCCTAGTGTGATTAATAAACTAAAAATTAACAATGTTGTTGTATTTACGGGTGATAATGCAATTAGTCTTTCGACGGCTGGACAAGAATTGCAAGACTATCTTAGGAAACGCCCCAATTTTGATATTTTAAAGTTGCTTTTTGCAGAGCGTGTCGTTCTTGTAGAGGGACCCAGTGATGAAATGTTAATAAATGCTTTTTTGAGCAAAAAGAATAATAGCCTTAATAATATAGAAGTAATTAGTATTGGTCAAAAGGGATATCGAACATTTTTAGACATATGGCTTCAGCTCAATAAGGGAAATGCGTCGAAAAAAATTGGAGTTGTAAGAGATTTTGACAATCAACCACAGGCCCAAATGGATCATGATAAATATGACCAAGAAAATGATAATATTACCGTAAGAACAACAAAACAATATACCTTGGAAGATGATTTTGTTAGAGCCGGAGACAACTGTAAGAAGTTGAGTGTCTTGTTTGATGTTGCCGATTCGTTCGAAGCTGTTTCAGAACATATGAAAAATGAAAAAACAGATGAAATGCTAAATGTATGTGATGCAATTTTAAGGGAAAAAAACCCAGTAGACCTTGTCATTCCCAAGCATATTGCTGAGGTTTTAGAGGCTTTGTCATGATTGAAGTGCAAGTCGCAGGTGCTGGTGCAGGGAAAACACATGGCCTATCTAAAAAGGTAGCTGAACGACTTCAAAAACTTGAAATTCCAAAGAAAATATTTGCTCTGACATATACCAATAAAGCAAAAGAAAAAATCGAAACAGAGTTATTAAAGCAAATCGGTTATGAACCTGAAAATATATATATTGAAACGGTACACAGCTTTTTTCTAAACGAGATTATTTTCCCTTTTTCAGGATATATATTGGGAGATATATATAGGAAAGCGTCTATTCTATATCTTGGGAACAAAGTAAGATATAAAGCTTCAAAAATAAAGGCCTTAAAAGATAAGGGTGAAATACATGTAGAGAAGGTTTATTCAGTCGCCAAACAGATAATTGATAAACAAAACCCCAAAAACATATCAAAAGCAAATAAAACAAGAGTTGATCGAGTATTAGCTATCCTAACCGAATGTATAGATAGTATATTCGTTGATGAAGTACAGGATTTAGATAGCGACGCATTAAGAGTGTTTGAGATTTTGGGAAGTAATGCCATCCTTGTTTATATGATAGGGGATCCAAAACAAGCAATTAAATGGTCACATGACTTTAATAATTTTATTAAAAAGCACAAGTGTGATAAATCTGAACATTTTACGTTTCTCAAAGTAAACAACTTAACAAGAAGAGTCCCTAATGAGATCCTATTTCTTTCGAATAGATTTTGTTATGAAGACCAGCAGCAACAAAGTCTCAGTGAAATAACCGGTTCAGTTTCATATATTGAAAGTAATCATGACGAGTTTGATCGAATTTTACAGATGCACATAAATAGCGATAGTATCGTTTGTATTGATAAAAAACAGGGGAAGTACTTAACCGGGGATTCATATAAATATTGCTTCCCAGCTTCTATTGAAGAAAAAATAATTGAAGCAGAACCTATAAAAGATAAAAAACTTATTGTAAAAGCGGCTTTTAATGAATTTATTAGTGATGCGCATAAAAGACAAAAACAGGCAGTTAATAAGTTTGTTAAAAGATTCGGAATAAAACTGGACAAAAAAGAGTTTGCACAGATGTACGAGCTGTGTGAAACACAGAAGAATACCATCGCCCAGTATAAGATTTCGAGTATTGATGCTGTAAAGGGGATAGAAGCCGATTGTTGTGTGATTGTCCTTACTCCTAACACATACAAATATCTCATTCAAAAAGACATCGACGAGAATCATCGCTTTAACAAAGAATGGAATAAGCTCTATGTTGCATTAACCAGATCAATGCGCGAATTAATTATTGTAGTTGATCACTCTCTTTTTAAGGAGGAGTCTTTGATTGAAGTCAGGAGATCAATAGAAGGGTTGGGCGTGAAGAGATTTTAACAAAGCACTGCACTCGGATAAATTACTCGCTACGCTCCTAATTTGCCTGTGAGCGTATCGTTAGCCACAAAGGAAAATCAATGATATGTATAAAGAAATAAAGAAAACGAAACGAGAAAAACTCAAAATAAGATTCAAAGTAGTCCGTTTAGCGCATAGTATTGTCATGAGCAGCTTTGATGAGATATACGACTTCAATGAATTTATGAAGTCGGCCATTAAAAAAGAAAAGAGTCAATCCGCTACACGCCTTGAAAAGGGAGCAATCGGGTTAGAAAAGGAGGAACTTGATCTATACTGGGATTATTTCGCCGAAGATTGTCAGAAAATAGGCTCAGTTTTTGAAAAACTTGCCCTTGAGTCATTTGTCGTAATGATTTATTCCCGTGTCGAGACAGGAATGGCGACATTGTGTGATGCAATACGCCAAGATAAGCAAAAGGAAACTGGTGACTCTACTCTTTTGAGGTACAGTGATCTCAGAGGAAGCGGATACCTGGACCAAGCAAAACTTTACATGGAAAAAGTTCTTGGTATTGATTTGGAGCTTAGAAGCAACCCCCAATGGCCCGAAATAATGGCACTCAAGACACTCAGAAATGCAATTGTTCATGAAAAAGGTCAGCTCAAAACAAAAAATTCAACATTGAAAAAACATATCAAGCATGGGTTTATTGAACTCAGAAACCAAAACGTAGAGAAAGAAGAGATTTCAGGTAGCGCTATCGTAAAAGCTACATATATAGACTATATTCTACCAGAAATCCGAAAGTTCTTTCAGGATATCAAGATCTAAAAAAATATTGCCAACAATTTGTTGCTCGGGAGCGCAAAAAGCCGCGCCCGCTGAAAAGCAACGTTTCTGATATCTGCTATTTATCCAAAAACAGCCAAAAAAACTCCATAAATCCAATCCAATCCAATCCGTTCCCAAGACACCAGACAGAGATTTAATCCATTGGGCGCGTCGTAGCGCCGTTCCTTGCACCATGATTCGTTACTGGCTTTTTGTGGGGAATAGTGTGGGGAGTAAAATTTATACCAAGAATAAAGGGGTTAGCGGAAATCCGCTAACCCCTTTAATTTATTATGGTACGCCCGGCAGGATTCGAACCTGCGATCTTCAGCTCCGGAGGCTGACGCCCTATCCCCTGGGCTACGGGCGCGTACAAAAAAATATATGTAGAGGATTGCCCCTTCGAAGTCAACCCAAATTCCAATTTGAGTTCACCACAGAGCCACAGAGGTCACGGAGCTTTTTTTGGTTTATTCCCGGCCGGGAGACGGCGGCCGGGAACAAGAGCGCTCCGACAGTGACCGGCTTTTCAAAGATCGTCGTCTCCCGATCTGTGAAAAATTAGAATCCCTCTGTGAACTCGGTGTCTCCGTGGTTAGCCAAAAGCTGCTAATGTTTCTTTGGCTTCGCCGACCACGTACAGGGACCCGGCCACCACCACCACGTCGTCCGGTCCGCTGGTTTCGATGGCGTGGCGCACGGCCTCTGCCACCTTGGGGATCACCGTGATGTCATGGCAGGTGGGGGCAATGGCGGCCCGAAGGGTTTGGGCCGAAAGGGCCCGGCCGATGACCGGCTGGGTGAGCACCACCCGGGCGCAGGCTGGGATCAAATGGTCGAGCATGGCCCGGTAGGGTTTGTCGTCTAAAATGCCCACCACCAGGGTAATGCGCCGGCCGGCAAGGTCTGTGGCCATGTACCGGCCCAGTTCCCGGGCCGCGGCCAGGTTGTGGGCGCCGTCGAGAATCAGCAGCGGCTGTTGACTGACCACTTCCAGGCGGCCGGGCCAGCGGTTTTCGATCAGCCCCCGGCGGATGTCGGCCTCGGAAATGTCGGCCGCGCCGCTTCGGATCAAAACCTCGGAGGCGGCGGCCACGATGGCTGCGTTTTCCGCCTGGAACCGGCCGAGAAGGCTTGTTTCCATTTGCTTCCAGGTGTGGTCCATGCCGTGGTAGGTAAATCCTGTGCGGCTGCGGCGGATGCGAAAGTCTTTTCCCAGTCGAAAGAGCGGGGCGTTTTCTTCGGCGGCTTTTTTCTCCAGGGCCGATATGGCGCTTTTTTGTGTGACCCCGGTGACCGCGGGCACGCCGGGTTTGATGATACCGGCCTTTTCATAGGCGACCCGGGCGATGGTGTTGCCCAGGTATTCGCCGTGTTCCACGCTGATGTTGGTGATCACCGACAGGGCCGGGGTGAGCACGTTGGTGGCGTCGAGTCGGCCCCCCATGCCGGTTTCGATCACCGCCCAGTCCACCTTTTGGGCCGCGAATTCCCACAGGGCCATGGCCGTGGCAAACTCGAAAAAGGTCGGTTCCCGGTCGCCGCCGTGAACCGCTTTGACCGCCTGGTAGCCCGCCACCACCCGTTCGTCGGTGATGGGGACCCCGTTGATGGCGATCCGCTCGTTGAAGCGGACCAGGTGGGGTGAGGTGTACAGGCCGGTTTTATATCCGGCGCAGCGAAGCGCGGCGGTCAGTCCCGAGGCGATGGAGCCCTTGCCGTTGGTGCCGGCCACGTGAATGCAGCGGTAGTTTCGGTGGGGGTTGCCCAGCCCGTCGAGGATATCGGTGATGGTTTCCAGCCCCAGCTTGATGCCGAAACGCTGGAGGGCGAACATGGTCTCGATGCACTGGTCGTAGGCGTTGGTGTTCGTCATGGCGGCCTTTGAAAAACAATCAGACAGGATTAACAGGATTCACATGATAAAATTTCCATTCATATTGTTCTGGATGCCTGCCTGCGCAGGCATGACGGGATTCCAGGCTATTACGGGTGTGTCAAAATCGATCGTATTCGTCAGATGATATTATCCTGTCTATCCTGTTCATCCCTGTTAAATGAGATGTCTAAAACAGACTCCGAACGCAAAAACCCGGCCGAAGGGATGTCCTTCTGCCGGGCCTGTGATCGCATGGGGTACAATTAGCGGTAGCGGCGGCTGCGGGCGGCTGCGATACGCTGCCGTCTCAATGCCTCGCGCTGCTTGCGGCGCTTGTACTCACTGGGTTTTTCGTAGCTCTTCTTGAGCTTCAACCGCTTGAAAAGACCGTCGTTTTGAATCTTTTTCTTGAGAATACGCATGGCCTTTTCAAGGTCGTTGTCCAGTACCTTGACTTCAATTTCCTTCAAACTTCTCGCCCCCTTCGTTCCATCGATGCCGTTGGCATGGTCAATTGGTCGATGGTAAATTTACTTCCACGTACAATAAACGTAATTCTATACCGCAATCATAATGGCTGTGCAAGAAAAAAATACCCGCACGCGGTGCGGGCATTTTTTCGGTCTTGCTGTCGAATGGGTGTCTTTCCAACGTACCGGTATTTATCAGGGTGTTGAAAAACGTCATGAGCGAAGGTCAGACAAGGCAAAATTCGACGAAATAGCGGAGCTTATATGGAATAAGTGAGCAGGTTTCGCCGAATTTTAACGCCGTATGGCCAAGCGCAATCGTTTTTCAGCAGCCTGAGCTATAGTTTGGAGACCAGTTCGGCGGTCACTTCCTTGACGCCGGGGGTGCCGTCCAGCTCGATATACTTGATGTCCGACGAGGCGGCGGCCAGATCCCTGAAATAGTAGGCCGCGGCCAGGGTGCCGGTGTCGGCGTCGTAGTAGATGCCGTGGCGCTTGCTGATGGCAGACTCGTCCTGGTCGTCGCCGCGGGCACTCAGTTCGCCGCCGCAGACCCGGCATTTGTTGTCATCGGTCGGCTTGATGGCGTCGATATAGATGTTGTTGGGATGGTTGGGGTCTTTGGCGCAGAGCCGACGGCCCATGATCCGGTTCTTGGCGGTTTCGCGGTCCAGCAGAATCTCGACCACGATGTCCAGGGCCATGCCCGAGGCCTTGAGAGACTCGTCCAGCTTGATCGCCTGGGTCTTGTTACGGGGGAATCCATCAAGGAGCCATCCGTTTTTGCAGTCATCCTGTTGCAGGCGATCGAGGATCATCGGGATGGTGATCTCGTCGGGGACCAGATCGCCCTTGTCGATGAATGCTTTGGCTTTGGCGCCGAGTTCCGTTCCCTTGCCGATATTCTCGCGGAAGATCGCTCCGGATTCGATGTGGGGCGTGTTGTACTTGTCCTTGAGAATGGAGCCCTGGGTGCCTTTTCCACTGCCGTTCGGCCCAAAAAACAGAATGTTCATGTGACTCTCCTTTCAGGTGATGGGGTACAGGTGCCGTACTGCCGCCAGTCGGCACCGCTATCCACTATGGAATTGGAAACATCTATAGGTGCCCATCCACTAAAAATGCACTTGGTGGATCGGCACTACCTATTAAAACGGAATGCGATTGTCAAGAAATTGATTGCCCGACGGGCGAGCGGCCTGGTTCCTGTACGATGCCGTATTTTATTTGACTCACCACAGAGACGCAGAGTTCACAGGGGATTTTTTTTATGGATTGCCGGGAGACGGCGGCAATCCATAAGCGCCCAGCCACTTATTTATGAACCGCGGACACGCGCAGATCATCGCGGACGGAAAAGCTTGTTGGCGGTCGGTCCCAAAAAAGTCTGCGGGTGTCGGCGTTTGTCTGCGGTTAATAAACTGATATGTCATGTTAATCAGGGCTTGCTGAGGTTATGCGCCAGGGCCAGTGCCTCATCACGGGTTTTGATTGTGCCGGCCAGGCGGGCCTCTTCGACCCGGTCCAGTATTCGGCCAAGGAGCGGTGACGGCGCCATGGCGAGACCTTCCATGAGATCGTGCCCGCTGATCAGCGGCGGGCGGGCGGCCTGTGCGGAAAAGGCCGGCAGTTCACGGTAGAGCAGATGACGGGCGAAATCGGCAAATGCCTTGCCTGTGGCCTCGCCGGTGGCTTTGGCCCGCATGTCCGCCACCGCGTGATGTAAGAGGTCCGGCACATAGGGGTGGCAGGCGCGGAAAAAGCGGGTCATGCCCTTGGGGGTCAACTGCCCGCGCCCATGGGCGAGAAACAGGGACAAGGGGCGCAAATGATGGGCGATGACGGTCTCGATATACCGGCGTTGGCGATTTGAAAAAGCCAGTCGCCGTGCTGCCTTTTGGGCCAGGGCCGCTCCGATCCGGCCGTGGCCGTGGAAGCGGATCCGGCCGTCGGCCTCGATGGTTCGGGCCGCGGGCTTTCCGATATCGTGGAGCAGGATGGCACACTTTAAAAGTCCCTGGCGCTCCGGATCCAGGGCTTCAAGGGGGGGCGCGGTCTTGCCGGTCATGACGGGTCCCATGCCATCGGCGAGCAGGTTCTCCAGGTGGCCGTAGGCGGCCAGGGTGTGGGCCAGGACATCGCCGTTGTGGGGCGGGTCCTGGTTGCAGGCCGCCAACGGGGCCAGTTCCGGAAAAACGCAGCGCAGGAGTCCGCACCGGTCCATGCCGGTCAGGGCGGCAGCCGAGCGGGGTGCCTGGAAGAATTTGAACAGTTCGGCGCTGATCCGTTCCCCGGCGCTTTGTTCAATCCTGAATGCGTCGATGGCGATGCGTGCCCCGGTTCGGGCGTCCAATGCAAATTCGAGGGTGGCGCAAAGGCGAAAGGCCCGCAGCATCCTCAGGGGATCGGCCGAAAAAACGCTGTCGCTGACCATGCGGATGGTGCGGTCGGCCAGATCGGTCATGCCGCCATGGGGATCCAAAAGGGTGTCGGTCCTCGGGTCCCAGGCCATGGCGTTAACGGTGAAATCGCGCCGGGCCAGGTCGCTGGCCATGTCCTTGCCTTCAACCGGGGCGATGTCAAAAATCCGCTCACCGGCTGCCACCCGGTAAATGAACCGGTCGTCTTTTCCCAGTCGCACCGGACGTCCGCCGATTCTGCGAGCAATCTGGCGGGCGGCGTGGTAAGGGTCTCCCGTCACCGTGATGTCTACATCGGTGGGGGGGCGACCCATGGCCAGGTCCCGTAAGGACCCGCCCACCACAAATACGCCGTCCATGCCGGCAAGAATCCGCCGAAGCGGCGCCGGAAAATTGTGGGGCAGGGGAGGATGGAAAGGATGGGCGGACATGGTACGGCACTATCATGAACCCGGCCAATTAGAAAGGCTCGGAAAGCGCTTGACACGAAAAAATCAATGATATACCCTGCCATAACGATAAAAGACGGCCAGGTACCCGCCAACATGGAGAAAACACCTAAACCAAACTCTACAGAACAACGTCAATAGCACTCAATTGCGCCAAAGACACCAGCATGTTTCCATCAGGAAGATAATCTGTTTAAAGTAGCGGTACGATTGCGCGAGCAATTCGTTTGCCTTTCAACCCAAGGGGTGGACGCCTTCCCGATTTGCTGATTGATACGCCATATCCAAAGTCTTGGCAACTTTCTCGTTGCGGAACGATAATTCACGGCTTGGGCCGTTGGTCGCAAATGCTGCCGCTGAGGTGGGCATTGACCGCGATATATTTGACCAAATTAACAAAGGGAGTGGGAAACGTTCATGAACATTACCGAACTTAAGAACATGAAGATCAACGCCCTGACCCAGATGGCCAAGGAATTTAAGATCGAAGGGGCCGCTGGCTTGAGAAAACAGGAGCTTATCTTTTCGCTGCTCCAGGCCCAGATCGAGAAAAACGGCCTGATCTACGGTGAAGGGACCTTGGAGATTTTGCCGGACGGATTCGGCTTTCTCCGTGCGCCGGACTGCAATTATCTGCCCGGCCCGGATGATATTTACGTTTCCCCTTCCCAGATTCGACGATTCAACCTGCGTACCGGTGACACGGTGTCGGGGCAGATCCGCCAGCCCAAGGAGACCGAGCGCTACTTCGCCCTGCTAAAGGTCGAAGCGGTCAATTACGAAGACCCCGAGGTGGCCCGGGAAAAGATTCTGTTCGACAACCTGACCCCCCTGTATCCGGAGCAAAGAATCCGCCTGGAGACGGAGTCGGATAATTTTTCCAGCCGTATTATGGATTTGCTTACCCCCATCGGATTCGGCCAGCGCGGTCTGATCGTCTCGCCGCCGCGTTCAGGCAAGACCATGCTGCTTCAGGCCATTGCCAATGCCATTACCGCCAATCACAAGGACATCGTCCTGTTCGTGCTGCTCATCGACGAACGGCCCGAAGAAGTGACCGACATGGAGCGCTCGGTCAATGGCGAGGTGATCAGTTCCACTTTCGACGAACCGGCCGAGCGGCACGTGCAGGTGGCGGAGATGGTCATCGAAAAGGCCAAACGGCTGGTGGAGCACAAAAAGGACGTGATCATCCTGCTCGACAGCATCACCCGCCTGGCCCGGGCTTACAACTCGGTGATGCCGCCCAGCGGAAAAATTCTTTCCGGCGGTGTCGACTCCAACGCCTTGCAGCGGCCCAAGCGTTTTTTTGGTGCGGCCCGCAACATCGAGGAAGGCGGGAGCCTGACCATCATGGCCACGGCCCTGGTGGACACGGGCAGCCGCATGGACGAGGTGATTTTCGAGGAATTCAAAGGGACCGGCAATATGGAAATTCAATTGGATCGCCGCCTGGCCGACAAGCGGATCTTCCCGGCCATCGACATCAAGAAGTCCGGTACCCGTAAGGAAGAGCTGCTGCTGCCCGAAGAGACCCTGAACCGGGTCTGGATCCTCAGGAAGCTTCTCTCGTCGCTGAATCCTTCCGACAGCCTCGAATTTTTACTTGATAAAATGAACGGAACCGTGGATAATAAACGATTTTTGGATTCCATGAACACATAACCGATCACGTTGCGGTCCCGGCGGGTGCGCCGGTATCGGGGCGAAAATTCAGATTAAGGGGGATTTTTTCGACATGAAACCTGAAATTCATCCGGAATACAAGGATACCACCATCAACTGCGCCTGTGGCGCCGTGGTGGAGGTCGGTTCCACGAAACAGGACATCCGCGTGGAAATCTGCTCCAAATGCCACCCGTTTTTTACGGGCAAACAGAAGCTGATAGACACCGCCGGCCGGATCGAGCGGTTCCGCAAAAAGTACGAGAAGTTCCAGAAAAATCAGGATTCCCAATAGCGTTTTCCGCAGCCAGGTTCCCGTCATTTCCGGCCCGCCGCGTTGCGGGCCGCATTCCATGTCCCATGGACGGAAGTTCCGGATCAGGTCCGCTCCCGTAAGGAGAGCTTGGGCCTGATCCGGTTTGATCCGGTGATTCATTTCGCGAACCGGCAAGAGGGGCTGCGGCCGGCGGTGAGGAAAGCGTCATGTTCGAAAAACTCGAAGGCGTCGTGAAACGGTTCGCCGAAATTGAAAAGATGCTCAGTGATCCCAAGACCCTTCAGGATCGCTCCGCCTACGAGATGTGCAGCCGCGAGCATGCCGAGCTCAGCCCGGTGGTAGAGGCGTTCGGCCAATACCAAAAGGTGGTCGACGACCTGGATAGCAGCAAGGAATTGCTGGCCGACGACGATCCGGACATCAAGGCCATGGCCAAAGAGGAGATCGCCTCACTCACCGAGCGCTGCGACGAACTGGCCGGTCAACTGAACCGGTTAATGGTCCCCAAGGATCCCCTGGACGACAAGAACGTGATTCTGGAGATTCGTGCGGGCACGGGCGGGGAGGAGGCGGCCCTGTTTGCCGGTGACCTGTTTCGCATGTACGGCCGGTACGCTGAGGGGAGAGGCTGGAAGGTCGAGATCGTGACCCATCATGTCACGGGCACCGGTGGGCTCAAGGAGGTCATTGCCATGGTGACCGGTCGAGGCGCATACAGCTGCTTCAAATACGAAAGCGGGACCCATCGTGTCCAGCGTGTACCCTCCACGGAGACCCAGGGGCGGATTCACACCTCGGCGGTCACCGTGGCCGTTCTTCCCGAAGCCGAAGAGGTGGAATTGGACATCGACCCCAACGAGATCAAGGTCGATGTCTACCGTTCTTCGGGGCCTGGCGGCCAGAGCGTCAACACCACGGACTCGGCGGTGCGCCTGACCCACCTGCCCAGCGGCCTGGTGGTGACCTGCCAGGACGAAAAATCCCAGCACAAGAACAAGGTCAAGGCCATGAAAGTGCTGCGGGCCCGGCTTTTCGACCAGATGGTTCAGGAACAGCATTCCCTGCGCTCCGAGGCCCGAAAGACCCAGGTGGGCACCGGGGACCGCAGTGGCCGCATTCGAACCTACAATTTTCCCCAGGGGCGGGTCACCGATCACCGCATTGGATTGACCCTCTACAAACTCGACGACATTCTGCAGGGCAATATCGATCCCTTTGTGGAGGCCCTGACCACCCATCATCAGGCCGCGGCCATGCAGCAGGTGGCGTCGTTTGAGCCCTGAGCCACCCACCATGACGCCGGACCACTGGACCATCGGGTCGCTGCTTCGGTGGGCGGCCGGTTATTTTGGCGGCCATGACATCGACAGCCCCAGGTCTGCCGCGGAAATCCTGTTGGCCCACGTCCTGGACCTTGAGCGCATCGATCTCTACCTGCGGTACGATCAGCCCCTGACAGGCGACGAACTGGGCCGGTTCAAGTCCCTGGCCCAGCGCCGGGTTCGGCGCGAGCCCGTGGCCTATATCGTCGGCGAAAAGGAATTCTGGGGGCTCCCCCTGGCCGTCTCTCCCCATGTCCTGATTCCACGGCCGGAGACCGAATGTCTGGTGGAGATCGTTCTCGAAAACGTCCTGCCCAAAGACGACGACACCCCGCGCCAGGTGCTGGAACTGGGCATCGGTTCCGGTGCGATCACCCTGGCCCTGGTCAAGGAGCGGCCCTGGAATCGATATGTGGCCCTGGACCGATCCATACCGGCCCTGGCCCTGGCCCGTGCAAACGCCCGGCGTCATCGCCTGGACGGACGGATTGATTTCCTGGCCGGCGACTGGCTCGATGCCCTGGACAGTCAATCTTCGGATTTTTTTTTGATTGTAAGCAACCCGCCCTACATTGCCACGGCGGATCTGGCGACCCTGGCGCCGGAGATCACCGAATACGAGCCGGTTGGCGCTCTGGACGGCGGCCCGGGCGGACTCGACGAAATCGGTCGGATTCTCAGGGCCGTGCCTGAATTTCTGGCCCCGGCAGGCCATCTGGTCCTTGAGATCGGATACGACCAGGCAGCAGCCGTTCAAGCCATGGCCGAGGCCACGGGTCGCTATCTGCCGGCCGTTGTGGGGCAAGACTACAGTGGCCATGACCGGGTGGTGCATCTGCAGCGCTTGGCTTGCAGCTCATAGCTCGTAGCTCGTAGCCCGTGGGGTTGTCCAAATTGAAATCGTAAACACCTACCGTCACCACCGGGCAAACCGATACCAGGGCAACCACAGAGGGTTTGCCCCTACAAGCGGGGAATTCGGATCGGAAATTGACGAATAGGACACGCGTGGAATTAAGCGTTGCGAGGCCCGGTTCGATCTGGTATAGAAAATCGTTTAACAACTTGTTTAACTCACACGCCTTGGGATCCGGTCCAGGTGCCCCGCTATGGGAGCGGGGTTGGCGCCGGGGATGAAAAAGGCGGTGGCCAAACCTAAAGAATGGAGAGAAAACAATGGCCTATGTTACAATGAAGGAACTTCTTGAAGCCGGTGTCCACTTCGGACATCAGACCAAACGCTGGAATCCCCGCATGAAGCCGTATATTTTTGGGGCGCGCAACGGCATCTACATCATCGACCTGCAAAAGACCGTGCGCATGTTCCGGACCGCCTACGACTTCATCACCGATACGGTGGCCCGCGGCAAGTCCGTTCTCTTTGTCGGCACCAAGAAACAGGCCCGCGAGTCCATTTACGAGGAAGCCAATCGTTGCGAGATGTACTACGTTCACAACCGTTGGCTGGGCGGCATGCTCACCAACTTCCAGACCATCAAAAAAAGCATCGAACGGCTCAACTATCTCAATGGCATTGAAAATGACGGCAGCATCAGTATGTTCCCCAAAAAGGAACGCCTTAAGCTGGCCAAGGAGCAGGCCAAACTGGACAGCACCCTGGGTGGCATCAAGGATATGAAGCAGATGCCCGGCGCCATTTTTGTTGTGGACCCGAAGTGCGAGGCCATTGCCGTGCGTGAAGGGCGGCGACTGGGGATTCCCATTGTGGCGGTCGTTGACACCAACTGCAACCCGGACGATGTCGACTACCTCATTCCGGGCAACGATGATGCCATCCGTGCCATTCGGCTCCTTACCTCACGCGTTGCCGAGGCCTGCCTGGATGGGCACAAGCGTCGCGAAGAACGGAGCCAGGCTGAAAAGGACAAGGCCACCGATGAGCCGCGGAGCGAAGTGTCCGCGGCTGCAGCGGAACTCAAGCCGGGTGAGCGCAAAGTGATCTCCGACGGCACCGACGGCCCGGTGGTGGAAATTATCAAACGCGCCACGACGGACGAATCCGAGAGCACTCCAGAGATCGAAACCGAAACCGAAACTGAAACTGAAACTGAAACTGCCAGCGAAGCAGAGTAATGAATCAGGAGAAAGATAACATGTCAAAGATCAGCGCAACACTTGTCAAAGAGCTCCGGGAAAAGACCGGAGCCGGAATGATGGACTGTAAGGAAGCACTGAAAGAGTGCGATGGTGATATTGAAAAGGCGACGGACTTCCTGCGCAAAAAGGGCCTGGCGACCGCTGCCAAGCGGTCCGGACGGGCCATGAGCGAAGGGGTCGTTCAGTCCTATATCCATATGGGGGGGAAGATCGGCGTGATGGTCGAAGTCAATTGCGAAACCGACTTCGTGGCCAAAAACGAAGATTTCCAGACGTTTGCCCGCAACGTGGCCATGCACATCGCCGCCACCAGCCCGGTGGGTATCCGCGAAGAGGACGTGCCCGAGAAGACCATCGCCCGCGAGCGGGAGATTTACCGTGCCCAGGCCCTGGAGCAGGGCAAACCCGAAAACATCGTGGACAAGATCGTGGACGGCAAAATGGCCAAGTTCTTCAAGGATTTCTGCCTGCTGAACCAGCCTTATGTCAAGAATCCGGACATCAATATCGCCGACCTGATCAACGAACTGATTGCCAAAATTGGAGAAAACATCACCATCAAAAGGTTCGCCCGTTTCCAGGTTGGCGAATAGGACGCCTCAATGAACTCACCGTTTAAAAGGATCCTGCTGAAACTCAGCGGCGAAGCCTTGATGGGAGATGAAAGCTTTGGCATCAGCCTTGATGTCATCCAATACGTGGCAGACGAAATTCATTCCGTTTACGAACTCGGGGTGGAGATCGCCATCGTCGTGGGGGGCGGCAATATCTTTCGCGGTATTGCCGCCAGCTCCCATGACATGGATCGTGCCTCGGCCGATCACATGGGCATGCTGGCCACGGTGATCAATAGCCTGGCCCTTCAGGATGCCCTGGACAAGCGGGGCATCCAGACCCGGGTCCAGTCTGCCATTTCCATGCATGAAGTGGCCGAACCTTATATCCTTCGCCGGGCGGTTCGCCACCTGGAAAAGGGGCGGGTGGTGATTTTTGGCGCCGGTACCGGCAATCCCTACTTTACCACCGATACGGCGGCCGTGCTCCGTGCCCAGGAAATTCACGCTCAGATCCTTCTCAAGGCCACCAAGGTTGACGGCCTCTACGATGCGGACCCGGTCAAAAATGCGGATGCGAATTTTGTCAAAGACATCTCCTACATGGAGGTGCTGGAACGACAGCTCAAGGTGATGGACATGACGGCCATCTCCCTGGCCATGGACAATAACCTGCCCCTGACGGTTTTCAATCTCAAGGGCAAGGGAAATATTCGACGGGTTGTTATGGGGGAAAACATCGGGACCCGGATTCACAGTTAACCGGTCCAGCTAGCTGAGCCGGTTCTGACCGCGTGAAAGATCATCGTTTGCCCCGCCCCCCGACCCGCCCAACCCAAACCGATTGAGGTGACCATCCATGATTGAATCGACATGCCAAGAAACCAGTGAGCGGATGGCCAAGTCCATTGAGGCCCTGAAGACCGAGCTCAAGCGGGTTCGCACCGGTCGGGCCTCTTTGACCATTCTTGACGGCATCCGTGTCGATTACTACGGCACGCCTACCCCGTTGAACCAGATGGCGACCCTGGCCGTTCCGGAAAGCCGGCTGATTACCATTCAGCCCTGGGATGTGTCCGCGATCAAGGAGATTGAAAAGGCCATTTTAAGGTCCGACCTGGGCCTGACCCCTTCCAGTGACGGCAAGATCGTACGCATCGCCATCCCCCCCTTGACCGAAGAGCGCCGTAAGGCGCTGGGCAAGGTGGTCAACAAACTGGGTGAAGAGTACAAGGTCGCCGTGAGAAACATTCGCCGTGACGGGAACGAAATGCTCAAACTGGCCAAGAAGGACGGGGACATTTCCGAAGACGACGCCTTCAAGGGCCAGGACAGTATCCAGGAAATCACCAACACGTTTATCGCCAAGATCGACGATACCGTCAAAGAGAAAGAGACGGAAATCCTTGAATTCTAAACCGGATGTGCCCTGGCCCCAGGGTCTTGATCCGGCGCGGATACCGGCCCATGTGGCCATTATCATGGACGGCAACGGCCGATGGGCCAAGAAGCGGTTGCTCAACCGGGTCCGCGGCCATGAAAAAGGGGCCGATACGGTCCGAACCACCGTTCGGACCGCCCGGGAAATCGGCCTCTCTCATCTGACCCTTTTTGCTTTTTCCACGGAGAACTGGCAGCGGCCCAAGGGCGAAGTCACCGCCCTGATGGCCCTGCTGAAAAATTTCCTTTTGACCGAACGCCGTGAGATGATGGAAAACGGCATTCGACTCAACATTCTCGGCCAGGTCCACCGCCTTCCCGACGGCGTGCGGGAGGCCATCGCACGGGTCACTGCCGACACCGGTCACAACCGCGACATGACGCTGAACCTGGCGCTGAGCTACGGCGGGCGCACCGAACTGGTGGACGCGGCCCGGAGCATTGCCGAGGCGGTCGCGGCCGGGCAGCTCGATCCGTCAGCCGTGGATGAGGCCTGCATGGCCGACCGCCTCTACACGCGGGACATGCCGGATCCGGACTTGCTGATCCGGACCAGCGGTGAGATGCGAGTCAGTAATTTTCTTCTCTGGCAGATTGCCTACGCGGAAATTTTCGTCACCGAGACCCTCTGGCCCGACTTCAACCGGGAGGAGTTTTTGTCTATTCTCCGAGACTACCAGGGCCGGGAGAGGCGGTTTGGCAAGGTGGTTTGAGAATCTGGGAGTGATGGAGTGATGGAGTGATGGAGTGATGGAGTGATGGGGCGGTGGGAGATCGAAAAAACAAGAACCGCGGTTACCAAAAGCTCAGGGTCTGGAGCGATGCTATAGATTTTTATGCTCAGACCTGCCGTGTATTTAGAAAATTCCCTACTCCAGCTTTCCACGAAAGCCCGCTGCCGACAAAGAGGACTCCCCCTGGGGGATTACACAGACGTTTCCTTAACCCGGATCGTATCCCATGCATTCAACGCGTCTCATCACCGCCCTGATCGCCATCCCCATTCTGATTTTCCTGATTGTCTTCGGCGGGACTGTCTTTAACCTGTTTATCGCCGCTGTCACCGTTATCACCCTTTGGGAATACTACCGCATCGTTTTTAACCGTACACCCCGTTCGCCGCTGGGCCTGTTGCCCTGCATCGGCTATGGGGCCGCCGTTGCCATGGTCTGGGCTGCCCATGCCGATTCCTTTGCGCTTCTCTTCGGCGCCCTGGCCGCCAACACCATTGCCACCGGCGTGGTGGCGCTGGCCCTTTTTCCCCGGGACGAAGCGGTGTTCGATGCTGTCAGCCGCCAGGTGGCGGGGGTGGCCTATGTCCCGCTGCTGCTTTCCAGTGTGGTCTACATCCGCAACGGCACCGACGGCATTGCCTGGATCTTCTTCCTGCTTTTTCTGGTTTTTGCGGGAGATACCGGCGCTTACTATGCGGGAACCTATTACGGGCGGCGAAAGCTCTGGCCTTCGGTGAGTCCCAAGAAGACCGTGGAGGGCGCCCTGGGTGGATTGGGGGTGAGCATGGTGGTCGGCGCGCTGTTTCGCACCTTCTTTTTGCCCCATCTGTCCTGGGGGGGATGTCTGGCCCTGTTTCTGTGCATCGGCGTGGTGGCCCCCCTTGGGGACCTGTTCGAGTCGGTTCTTAAGCGCGGCGGGGACATCAAGGATTCCGGCGGCATTCTGCCCGGGCACGGCGGGTTGCTGGACCGCATCGACGCGCTGCTATTTGCCGCGCCCGTGGCCTATTTTTTCAAGGCTTTTATTTTTTAGTTTGCCGGTTTGTCAGTTGGCCAATACGCCAATTCGATAATTCACAATTCGACTATTCGCCAATTCCTAAATCCGCCAATTCACAATTGATGGTGCCATGAAACAACTCGCCATTCTCGGTTCCACCGGTTCCATTGGTCAAAACGCCCTGAAAGTGGTGGCGGCCTTTCCGGAACGTTTCTCCGTGGCAGCTCTGGCAGCCCACAGCAGCGTCGACCTGCTGGCCGAACAGATTCATCGGTTTCGACCGGAAGTGGCCGTGGTGATCGATGCCAATCGGGCCGCTCAACTCAGGGACCGGGTGGGGAATGGGCCGCCGGTTCAAATTCTTCACGGATCCGACGGGTATGCGGCGGCGGCTTCCCTGCCTTCGGTCCATACGGTGCTCACCGCCATGGTGGGCGCCGCCGGACTCATGCCGACCCTGGCTGCCATTGATGCGGGAAAATCCATCGCCCTGGCCAACAAGGAAACCCTGGTTATGGCCGGTGACATTGTTATGGCCCGGGCGCGTGAAAAAGAGGTTTCCATCCTTCCCGTGGACAGCGAACACAGCGCCATTTTTCAGTGCCTGGCCGGAAACCGCCGCCAGGATCTGGACCGGATTTTGCTGACCGGCTCCGGCGGACCCTTTCGCACCCGAGACCGGGAGAGCTTCGCCGCGATTACCGTTGAAGAGGCCCTGGCCCATCCCAACTGGCAGATGGGGCCAAAGATTACCATTGATTCTTCGACCCTGATGAACAAAGGGCTCGAATTTATCGAAGCCAGGCACCTGTTCGACGTCCCCCCGGAACGCATTGAGGTGGTGATCCACCCCCAGAGCATCGTTCATTCCATGGTGGCCTATGCGGACGGTTCGGTCATGGCCCAGTTGGGCGCACCGGACATGCGGGGCGCCATCGCTTACGCACTGAGCTATCCTGAACGGCTTGCCCTGAAACTGCCGGTTCCGGATTTTGCCGCCTTGGGCCAGCTGACCTTCGAGGCCCCGGATATGGACAAGTTCCGGTGCCTGGCCCTGGCCCTGAAAGCCTGTGAGGGCGGGGGCACCCTGCCGGCGGTACTCAATGCCGCCAATGAAGTGGCCGTGGAAGCCTTCCTTGACCACCGTCTCCCCTATGACGGTATTGCCGCGGTCGTGGAAGAGACCCTGGCCCGATGCGGCTCGACCCGCTCCGTAGACATGGCCGGCATTCTCGACGCCGACCGTCAGGGGCGGGTCGTTGCGGCCGAGGTCGCCACCCGACTTGGCCCCCGCTAGCGACTCCGACCGGGGCGAGAGAATCCAAATCGATTTCGTTTGCGATTTCGATGCAATCAGCGTCCTGGCGTCGGTTTCGGGTATTTTATATTTGCCCGCTCCCGGATCGTGGTTATAGTGGAGTCTGACCCTTCAATCCGAAGGTGGAGTCCACGTTGTTTGGGCGTGGTCAGGGTCAATTGGCTATACCGTTCCGTTTGCTGGCAAATGCCTAAAATGCACTAAAGTGTGAAATGCATAAAATTTAGGGATTTTAGGCATTTCGAACTGGAAGCGAAGTATCGGAGCCCTTTCCAGGGGCAAACCAAGGCCTGATCCTGCGGGGCGGGATACTTTACTGATATTGACTGAAGCGGAGTCGGATATCTTATGAGCACCAGCATCATATCATTTGTCATTGTTCTCGGCGTTCTGATTTTTGTCCATGAACTGGGTCATTTCCTGGTGGCCCGGTTTTTCGGGGTCGGGGTGGAAAAATTTTCCCTGGGGTTCGGGCCGCGCCTGGTGGGCCGGACCGTGGGCATGACCGACTACCGGCTTTCCGCCATTCCGTTAGGCGGTTACGTGAAGATGGTGGGCGATGAGCCGGACACGGAACTCGAAGACTGGCAGATCCCTTACTCCTTTACCCACAAGCACGTGTTTCAGCGTTTTCTCATCGTGGCCGCGGGACCGGTCTTTAACCTCCTGCTGGCCGTGGTGATTTTTTTCGGGGTTTTTCAGATCAACGGCGTCTTCGAGCTCAAGGCGAGCATCGGCAAGGTTCGGGCCGGGGCGCCGGCTGAATTGGGCGGTCTGCGTTCCGGAGACGAAGTCGTGGCCATCGATGGGATCCCGGTGCGTGCCTGGGAAGAAATGGCGAAGCTGATTTCCCGGAGCCGCGGCGAATCTCTGGGGTTTACGGTGATTCGCGAGGGGATGACCGTCACCCTTTCCGTTCGGCCGCGGCTCGACACCGCCCCCAACCTCTTTGGCGAAGAGACCCGGCAGTACATGATCGGCATCAGTTCGTCGGGCGAGACACGCACCCGCCGCCTCAACCCGCTCCAGGCCGCCGGCCAGGCCCTGGTCCAGACCTACAAGATCACCGAGCTTACCGTGGTCAGTGTGGTCAAGATCGTCCAGGGAAGTATTTCCGCCAAGAACCTCGGCGGGCCGATCATGATTGCTGAGATGGCCGGCCAACAGGCCCGGGAAGGGGCGATGAACCTGCTTTTTTTTATCGCCCTGATCAGCATCAATCTGGCCATCTTGAACTTTCTCCCCATTCCGGTTCTAGATGGCGGCCACCTTCTGTTTTTTTTCATCGAAATGCTGCGGGGCCGTCCGTTGAGCATCCGTGTCCGGGAAATCGCCCAGCAGGCCGGTATGTTCCTTCTGCTGATGCTGATGATCCTGGTTTTTTATAATGACATCACGCGGATCATCGCCAGCTGATTTCCATCCATAAATGACACACGCGGCGGTTGAGAAAATCGGCGCTTTGTTGTACAAATTCCCAACCTGTTGGCATCCGTCACCCGGAACCGACCCGTTCCGGACGAAGTGATTCTGTCCGAACCGCGTCAGCATCCCTGTAGACGAGGCAACACCGCCAAAGGCGGGCAAGCCTCGATAATCGCTCAACCCAGACTGAAACCTTATAAAAAGCGGAAAAAAATGCCACATCGACTCGAAATCACACTCAGGCCGGATCTGCTTGACGCCGAGGGCGAGGGGGTTCGCCGGAAGGCCAGGGACTATTTCGGTCTCACCTTGGACCGTGTGCGCACCGTCCATGTGGTGACCATGGATGTCGACCTGAACACCGAACAGCTTGAAGCGCTGCGCTGTGAGGTCTTTACCAATCCGGTCACCCAGATCTCTTCCTATGCCCCTCTGGACCTGCCCTTTGACTGGTGTGTCTGGGTGGGATGCCGGCCCGGTGTGCGGGACAACCCCGGCGCCACGGCTGCCGAGGCCATGGAAGACCTTCTCGGTGTGGGCCTCGGGCCTGGTGAAGGGGTTTTTACCTCCAGACGCTACTGCATAGGCGGCAGGGACCTGACCGAGGCGGATATGCGTCAGATCGCCGCGGAACTGCTGGCCAACGACATCATTCAGCAGTGGCGGGTCTTTTCGGCCCGGGACTGGCATGGGGAGACCGGCATTGGGTATATCCTGCCCAAGGTGATGCTGAACCACACCCCGACGGTCACCACCATTGCCACAGAGAGCGATGCGGCCCTTCAGGCGGTCAGTGACCAACGGAACCTGGCCCTGAACCCGGCCGATATCCCCACCATTCGAAGCTATTTCCTGGATGACCGGGTGCGCACCGAACGGGCTGCCGTGGGGCTGTGCGACCCCACCGATATCGAACTGGAGTATATTTCCCAGGCCCGAAGCGACCATTGCAACCACAACACCTTCGGGGGGCTGTTTCGGTACCGAGAGACCGGGGTCGGCGATACGGAAATCATCGACAGCCTCTTTAAAACCTGCATCGAGGCCCCGACCCTGGCCCTCCAGAAAGAAAAAGACTGGGTGGTGTCGGTGCTCTGGGACAATGCCGGGGTGGGGCGCTTCGACGCCGACCACCATTACGTCGTTACCGGCGAGACCCACAATTCCCCGTCCAACATGGAGGCCTATGGCGGTGCCATCACCGGTATCGTCGGTGTCTACCGGGATCCTTTGGGCACGGGCCGGGGGTCCAAGCTGCTCATGGGCAGTTATGGATTCTGCGTGGGTCCCAGGGATTACGACGGACCCCTTCGGCCCAGGCTCCATCCCCGCCGACTGCTGGACGGGGTCATCGAAGGGGTGCGTGACGGCGGCAACAAGAGCGGCATTCCCACCCCTTTTGGCCAGGTGTTGTTCCATCACGGGTACTTGGGAAAATGTCTGGTTTTTGTCACGGCCCTCGGGCTGATGCCGGCCATTTCGGCCGGGGAGCCCACCGAACAAAAGAAGACCTCACCCGGTGAACTGGTGATCATGTGCGGCGGAAGGGTGGGAAAAGACGGCATTCACGGGGTGACGGCATCCTCCGAGACCTATTCGGAAAACACCCCGGCCGGCCATGTGCAGATTGGTGATCCCTACACCCAGAAGAAAATGCACGATTTTCTGCTGGAAGCCCGGGACCGGGGCCTGATCCGCTTTGTTACCGACAACGGCGGCGGCGGGCTCTCCTCCTCGGTAGGGGAATCGGCGCGGTTTTCCGGCGGCTGCGTCGTTGAACTGGACAAGATCCCCTTAAAATATGACGGGCTTGACCAGTGGGAGATCTGGATCTCCGAGTCCCAGGAACGGATGACCGTGGCCGTGGCCCCCGGCGACCTGGATGCTTTCATGGCCTTGTCCGCCAGGCACGCCGTGGAATCGACGGTGATCGGCCGATACACCGATTCGGGCAAACTTCACATCACCTGGAAAGGGACGACCTGCGCCTACGTGGACATGGACCTCCTGGCCCGGGGGTTTCCCCAGTGGGATTTCGATGCCGAATGGATCACCCCCGAGCTGCGCGGCTTGACCGAGCCGGTGCTGGGCCGACCCGCGGACTTGGGCGGGGTGCTGGCCGACATGCTGGCCCGGCCCAACATCTGCTCGAAAGAGTGGATTGTGCGCCAGTACGACCACGAGGTTCAGGGGACCAGCGTGATCAAGCCCCTGGTGGGAAAAGACCGGGATGTGCCCTCGGACGGGGCCGTGATCCGGCCGGTGCTTAAATCCTGTCGGGGCCTGGCTTTTTCACAGGCCCTGCTGCCCCAGTATTCGGCCATCGATGCGTTTCATATGACCGCCTGTACCATCGACGAGGCCCTGAGGCGGCTGCTGGCCGTGGGTGCCCGGCTCGACGAGATCGGCGGGGTGGATAATTTCTGCTGGCCCAGCATCCAGTACGATCCGGCGGCCAATCCGGACGGAAAATTCAAGGCGGCCCAGTTGGTTCGGGCTTGCAAGGCGCTCCGGGAAACCTGCCTGGCTTACGGCGTGCCGCTGCTCTCGGGAAAGGACAGCATGTACGTGGACGGCCACCTGGCCGGTCCCTACGGGGAAACCCGCAAGGTCTCCGGCCCCGAGACCCTCATGTTTTCGGCCACCGGTATCGTGGAAGACGTGCACCGGTGCACCACCTCCGATGTCAAGGCCCCCGGCGACGGCATCTATGTGATCGGCACCACGGCCGATGAACTGGGGGGGAGTGAATATTATGAAATGTTCGGCTATGTCGGGGTCCATGTCCCCCGGGTTGTGCCTGACGCCTTTATTCCGCTCTACCGGGCCGTGGAGACGGCCGTCGTGCGGGGGCTGGTCGCGTCGGTCCACGGCGTTTACCGGGGCGGGCTCGGGATCCACCTGGCCCTTTGCGCCATGGGGGGCGGTCTTGGCATGGACGTGGATCTGACCCGCATGGTCTCTGCCGGGGCGCTTCGTGACGACACCGCTCTGTTTTCGGAATCGGCCGGTCGTTTCGTGGTGACCGTGGCTCCGGATCGACGGAAAGTCTTTGAGCGGCTTTTTGGCGGCCTTGCCTGCGCTCGGGTGGGAGAGGTGACCGACAATGGGCGCCTGAAGGTGACCGGCGCCGCCGGCCGGAGGATTGTCGATGCCGGGGTGAGTGACCTCAAGGCGTGTTGGCAGGCGCCTTTCGGGGATTTGATTTAAAAGCGGTTTAATTGGTTTGGTTGGATTGGTTTGGTTGGTTGGATTGGTTTGGTTGGTTGGATTGGTTTGGTTGGTTGGATTGGTTTGGTTGGTTGGATTGGTTTTACCACTTTGACTTTTGACAGGATAAACAGGATTTTCAGGATTGTTTTTTGTTTTCAGGTTTCCGGACGGAACCTGAAAAGAACCCGCCGCTTCGCAGGAGGTGGCGATCGGAGCACAGAGTCGATCTTGACTCCGACATCGGTGCAACTTTGCCATGCGATTTTTTAAGAATTCTTCCGAAATTCTTAAATATCCCGTCAATCCCGTCGATCCTGTCTAACAGAGCTTTATTTTAACATAAAATGGACAAGGCAACGATGACATCTCAGGCGACACAGGCAGAACCGATCCGGGCACTGGTGCTCTGCGGCTACGGGTTGAACTGTGACCACGAAACCGCCCATGCCTTGGAACTGGCCGGCGCCAGGGCCGACCGGGTTCACATCAACAGCCTCATCGACGGCTCGGTCTCCCTGGACGATTACCGGATCATGGTTTTTGTGGGCGGCTTCAGCTGGGGTGACGACCACGGTGCCGGTGTGATCCAGGCGGTGCGCATGAAGGGCCGCATGGGTGACAGCCTGCTGGACTTTGTGGCGGCGGGAAAGCTCGTCATGGGGATCTGTAACGGTTTCCAGGTTCTGGTGAATCTGGGGCTGTTGCCCGGCTTTGACGGCGACTACCGACGCCGGACCGTGGCCCTGACCTACAACGACTGTGGCAATTTTCGTGACCAGTGGGTGCACCTGCGCGCCGAGACGGCCAGCCCCTGCGTTTTCACCCAAGGGCTGACCCACCTGGAATTGCCGGTGCGCCACGGAGAGGGGAAATTCTACGCATCGCCGGAAATCATCGACCGGCTGGGTGCCGACGGGCAGATCGCCCTGAAATACGCCGGCGCCGACGGCAGTCCGGCCGGCGGGCGATTCCCAAACAATCCCAACGGCTCGGTGGCGGACATCGCCGGCATTTGCGATCCGACCGGCCGGGTATTCGGCCTCATGCCTCACCCGGAGTCCTTCAACCACTGGACCACCCATCCGGACTGGACCCGTATTTGTGACCGGGCCCGGCGGGAAGGGCGATCCGTGGGCGATGGCCCCACACCGGGGACCCAGATGTTTATCAATGCCGTGAATTATTTTTAATCCGCAGATTTCGCAGATTACACAGATTAGAACGCAGAGATAAAATGTTTATGGATTGCCGGGAGACACCGGTAATCCACAAGCCTCCAGCGGATTCGTGGAAAAGCGCGTGGTTGCTCGAGGGTGGCTTGGCACGCCATTGGAAAGGCTTCCATCAGTTTTCAAACACCTCTTCGAACGTATGCCATTCCGCCTTTCCTGTCCGAAGTTTTTCCCTTATTTCCAAAAGCGATTTGTAAAAAACTGGGTCGGCAAGTACACGTTCGGTGGTTCGCCCCTCCCTGCTTCGCATAATGGAAAGCACAAATTGGGTCATCAGTTCGGATACCGTTATCGGGACGCTTTTCCGGTAAACGCGATAAGCCTGTAAAGCCTTTTGTTTTGCGAATAAAAACTGTAACTGTTCACGGGGTTAATCTGAGCAATGTGCTTTAAGCCATAGACAGGTAAGCGTTTATAGGGTGCCGTAGCTGCAAGGCGCCGGGCGCGCAGACGTACTTGTTCGTACTTCAAGTGCCCGGGAACGCAGTCACGCCTCGGCGTGATGCCCTGTGAACGCTTACCAAAAACTTATTGACAAGAGCTGTTTTAGCAGGATAATTTCCTTTTTCAAGATTCGCTGAGCAATTCCCTTCTTCTCAACGCTTTGACCGCCCATCCGATTTCGAGCTGTACCCGCATTTTCGTATTCCTTCAATTGTTTCCCAGGTTCCTGATCCGTTCGATCCCCTGTTTATGGCTGTCCTTTTTGCCTGTAAACGAAAGATTCGCCGATTTGTTGCCTCTCAGCGAGCTGCCGTTCATCTGGCCGTTTCGACCGGCCATTTATAAAAACGGGAGGTGCTATGGACACGGACCACGGGTTTACCCTGACCGAGCTCCTGGTGGCGGTGGGCATCGGCGCCGCTGTGATCGCCTTGGCGGTTCCGGCCTACCTGAGCTACCTGCCGCGAATCCGCCTCAAGGCGGCCTGCCGTGAGGTGATCTCCTGTCTGCAGTACGCGCGGGTTCAAGCCATCCGCGACAGCAGCGCCTGGCATGTCACCTTTACGCCGTCGACGGGCGAGTTCTGTGTCCTTGACGATTCCGGAAATGTCTGCCGAACCGTGACCCTGGAGCGCTTTGACGGAATTTCTTTTGGCTCCAACAATCCCGATGCCATCGACAGCAACCATACGCCGCCTCAAACCGACGGGGTGAGCTTTAACGGCAACAAGGCCAAGTTCAATGGCAATGGCACATCCGCCTCGGGCACGGTCTACCTGAGAAACGGAAAAGGGGATACCATGGCCATCGGCGCGGCTTCCGCGGCCGGGCGGATCCGGGCCTGGTATGATTTCGGGGCGGGATGGCAGTCGTAGCCGTTTTTTTATGGCTAACCACGGAGACTCAGAGAGCACAGAGGTTTTGCATATTTTTCACAGATCGGGAGACGGAGATCTGTGAAAAGGTTACTCAGTCAAGGTTTGCTTATCCTCGGCCGCCGTCTCCCGGCCGGGGATAAACAGGAAAATCTCCGTGGCCTCAGTGTCTCAGTGGTGAGATAATCATTTGGTTGCGGCTATGCTGCGATAGGTCCTTCGTGGTGAATTAAAAAAGTTTGGCATATGTTGGCTTCTAAGGAACCAACTTCCGATGAAGCAAGATAACCAGATGAATTCAAAACTGAAAATTTCCACATAGCGTCTTGCCTGCGCAGGCAGGCATCCAGACTCTTTTTTAAATCACTGGATTCCCGCCTGCGCGGGAATGACGAACCGTTCCTTTCCGATATATGGCCGTTCGCGGCCTGGAACCGCTTTTTACGGGTGTGTCAAAGTTGATGCTCTCGTAAAAAGTCAGCAATATGCCCACTTTTTTGATTAACCACGAAGAGCACGAAGTACACGAAGCTGAAATCATTGCATATTATTACGACCTCTTCGTGCTCTTCGTGTCCTTCGTGGTGAAAAATGGACTTTTTACGGGGCTGTCAAAGTTAAGGCAATGTCGAATCTCCAATTCTCACCTAAGTTGAGCGATTGTCGAGGTTGCCGTAGCTACAAGGAAGATGTTTTTCCGCTATAGTCCTTTATGCGGGTAGGCGTCTGACGCTGTAGATGCGGTAAGATCGGCAAGCCCGAAGGGTTTTAAAATTCGAAATTTAAAACGCTCAGATTGGGTCTCAATGTCCAATGATCAAGTGCCGATATTCCCCAAATACCCATCATGGGAGCATGGGTCACATGGCGTCGGGTATTAAAAAGTTTAATAGTTCGTTAAAAAGTTTTATGGATTGCCTGCCACAAGCCTCAAGACCCAGTCCTGCGTTCTCTGGACGCCTGCCTGCTCAGAAAATCAAATTATATCAATAAATATAAAGCGATAAGTCAATTTAGAGCCTCTTTTACGGTTGATTTGCGGGGGATGAAGGTGTGCAATCCGCGGCGGCACGCATTTTGCTGACCTTATTTGGCACCCGAACACCAAAGACCCAAGTGTCATAAACGATTTTGTAATCATCTGGATGCCGGATAAGGGGAAATTCAATGAGGTTCACTATCATAGGGATTGTACAGAACCTTGTCGGCACGGGACTGCCATGCCTCATGGAACAGGCCGGCAGTCACGTAAACGGAACGGGAAATATGACAATCCCTATAATCGGAGCAAAATCTTATGTCTGAGGCAACACCGATCACGCGAGGCCGAAGCGGACACGGTTCACACGGTTTTTCCCTGGTGGAGTTGATGGTGGTCATTGCTATCGCGGGCGTGGTCATGGCCGTTTCGGTTCCCGCCTATTTGAGCTATCTGCCCCGCATCCGGCTCCGTGAGGCGGCCCGGGAGATCGGGTCGGACATGCAGTACATCAAGGTGCAGGCTATCAAGACCAACACCACAACGGCGGTCTTGTTCAATCCCGCCGGCACCTACCAGGTTATCACCGACTCGGGCGAAGCCGCGGGGAGCGAAAACTGGACCGACGGCGGCGAGGTCGTCCGTAAAACCGTTACGCTCTCCGATTTCAAAGGGGTTTCCTACGGGTCTACCGCCAGCACCCTCCGGCCGGGAGATACAATCACGCCGGTGTCCGGCGTGACGTTTAATAACAATGTGGTCATGTTCACCAACCGGGCGACCTCAAATTCGGGGACCGTATACATCAGAAACGAAAAAGGGGACACCATGGCCGTGGGGGTGACGGCCGCGTCCGGAAGGGTCAAGACCTGGTACAATTATGGAGGGGGGTGGAAAGACCGATGAACGGGCGAAAAGACAAAAACAGTGAGGGCGGGTTTTCGCTGCTGGAAACCGTGATCGCCATGGGAATCCTGGCCGTGGGTCTGCTGGGGATGGCCACGCTCCAGTTGGTCGCCATCCGCGGAAACGGGTCGGCCATGAAGCGGACCGAGGCTGTCTCCTACGTGGAGGACCAGATCGAACAGTACACCGGCACGCCGTGGGCCGACATCCCCGTGGGCACGTTCACCACCACGTCGGGCGGCCTGACGCGGACCACCACGGTGGAAAACAACGTACCGCTCAACGACGTCAAGCGGGTGTCCGTGGTGGTCTCCTGGAGGGATACCACCACCCACACGGTTTCCTTCCGTACCCTTTTGACCAATTCCTGACAAAGGTGTCGAATAGCCATGGGCATGAAAAAGATCAAAAGCGAATCCGGGTTTACATTGGTTGAACTGTTGGTGGCCCTCGCTATTTTCGGTGTGGTGATGAGTGCGGTGCTCCAGATCTTTCGGGTCAACTACCGCAACTACGCCCTTCAAGAGGATGTGGCCGGCATGCAGCAGAACATTCGGGTGGGCAAGATGTTTTTGTCCCGGGACGTGCGCATGGCCGGATCGGGACTCATGGGCCAACACTTCCAGTTCAGCGTGAGGACTTATCCCATTACCTTTACCAACAGCGAGGGTTCAAATGGATCGGATCTGGTAACGATTATCTATCAAGACTTCGATGGTGGCGGATGTGGTTCTGTTACAGCCCCAGCGATTGCCTGCGACGACCTGCCCCCACTTTCCCTGAAAGGGACCATGCCCGCCAAATCGGCCGCCGTGCCGGTGCAAGAAGATTTCGGCGTCTCCCCATTCAGCCTGTGGGACGGCCCATGCACTTGTGGTACACCGCCAGTGGTTTACGGACCGCCGCCGTCTAGCCCAGGCAATGTCCGCTACAAAATTTTAATCACTTCACCGGACGGCACCCGTTCCGATGCCGTCTATATAACCAACGTCTTAAAAACAGGCTCGGACCATAAACTCATCAACAACGCTGCCGGTGTGCCGGGGAACCTTTCGGCCCAATGCGGCAGTGCTTCGGACTGCAACAAGGCAATGAACCAGTATCCGGCCGGTAGCACCATCAGTTTTTTTTCGGAAACGGCGCTTCTTAAGGTGGTCTACAAGCTCACCAACGGGGTGCTGATGCGAAGCAATCAGCCGACCACGGCCACCGAGATTTTCAATCCCATCGCCGAAAACATCGAAGATCTCCAGTTTGCCTTCGGCCTGGATACCAATGCCGACGGGAACGTCGATACCTGGATCAACAATACCAGCATGGACAACCTGACCGATACCACCACCCAGACCCGGCTGGATCAGATCCGCCTGGTCCGCATCAACCTGTTGGCCCAGACCCAGAGCATCCACCCGACCGTGACCGGAAAGACCTTCACCATCGAGGACAACAACAGCGGCGCTGTCGACCAGCGCATGCGGAAACTGCTGACCACGACGATCAAGGTCCGCAACATGTCATCATGACAAAATAAGGACGCATTTTCATGAAACCGATTTTTTCACGCTTGAAGTCAAAATTGGAAAGACTGATCCGGACAGACAAAGGGTCGGCCATCGTGATTACCCTGATGATCCTAGGCATCATGTCGGCCATCGGCATCGCCGCCACGGACACCTCGGACATGGAGGTGATCATTTCCGGCGCCCAGCGGGACCAGCAGGTGGCTTTTTACACGGCTGAGGCCGGCATCGAACATGCCAAGGGGATTCTGCGGAGCATGTTTGTCCAGAAAAACAGCTCCAAGGTGGCCAGCGGCGGGTCTGCCGACTGGGATTTCGCCCTGGACGGGTCCCAGTCCGGGATCGCGGCAGCCACCGGTAACACCTTTGACACCGGAACCGTATGGATCGCAGGTGGCACCACCGGCGGCCGGGGTTCCTATACAGTGACAGTGTGGAACTCCACGGGGGACGGCGGCAGCGCCACCAATGACGAGGACGGTAAGATCATGCTCCGTTCCGTTGCTGCCGGTACCGGTGGTGGCAACAGCGCCGTCGAGATTACCCTGAACGGGTTCATTACCGGCGGCGGGGCCGTGACCGGGTACTCGGCCCAGGCCGGTGGCGGCTCCGGCAAGGCCTACACGGCCGAAGACGCCGAAGCCATCGCTGCCGGCGACCTGACCACCCAGCAGGTAGCTCTGAACTAAGTGCTTCCTAAACTGAGCATTTTAAATTTCGAAACAAAGCATAAGCAAACGATATTAAGTGATAAACATTCTATTTGGTCTTTCGCAATTGTTGAGACGGAATCAAATGCTTTTTTCACCACTGAGACACTGAGGCCACAGAGCTTTTCCTGTTTATCCCCGGCCGGGAGACGGCGGCCGAGGATAAGCAAGCCTTGACTGAGTAACCTTTTCACAGATCGTCGTCTCCCGATCTGTGAAAAATATGCAAAACCTCTGTGCTCTCTGAGTCTCTGTGGTGGCATAAAAATACGTAAATGAACTTATGGGATCTTTAGCCATAGCAATGAACGCTTTTACCGAGAGAAAAATCGCCATGCGACTGGTTATTCCGTCGATGATCGCTGCCATGCTTCTTTTCGGTGCCTTGGCCCACGCGGCCATGTACACCTGGACCGACGACAAGGGCGTGAAGCATTACAGCAATTTCCCCCAACCCGACACCCTTGATGCCAAGAAGATCGATGAACTCAAATTCAAGGAACCCGTGGAAAAGGCCGACAACAAGGCGGCGCTCAAGATTCTAAAGGGAACTGCCGAGGACAAGGCCGCCACCGGATCAGGCATTGCGCACAAGGTCTACGACAAGGAATTTTTCATGGGCAAGGTCCGGGGAAAGACCCCGGAGCGGGTCTATAAGTTTTTAAAGCGGACCCCGGACCGAAGAGACGATCGAAAGACCTGGGTTTACTACGACATCGTCAACAACCCCGCCGAGCAGCAGGTCGAGAGCGTGGTCATCAAGTTCGAGCAGGGGCAGGGGAAGAGCGAGGCGGTTGATTTTGTCTTTTTTGTGAACAAGAAATCATAATCCTGGATTCACCGCGGAGGCGCAGGGGACGCGAAGGTAATGACAGGATGGACAGGATTTTCAGGATCTATTTGTTCCGGTCGGCCAAATGGCGCCATGCCCCTCGGGCGTTGAGTTTTTTTATTACAATGCTGAATGGTTGCCTAATTGGTTGGGATTGAATGAAGCGGCGTCAGGCGCGTTATAGTTAAAATTGCCGAGCGATTTTAACTTTTGGCGCGGATTACACGGATTACACGGATTATTTGGCGAGGCATGGCTGCAACCAATTGTTTGTTTAACCACGGAGTCACAGAGGCCACGGAGTTTTTTTGATTTATCCCCGGCCGGTAGACGGCGGCCGGGGTTAAGAAAGCCATGACAGTGTTCTCTTTTTACAGATTGCCGTTTCCCGATCTGTGAAAAAATAGAAACCTCGGCGTCTCGAACGAGCACAGCGAGTGGGCGGTGAAAATGGAAAAGAAAAAAATTACATACCGGCAAGACGGCGACATGTGGCTCGGGTATTTCGAGGAGTATCCCGACTACATGACCCAGGGCGAAACGCTTGATGAATTGAAGGAAAACTTGCGCGACATCGAAACGGATATTTTATCGGATCAGATCAAGATCGATACCGCCAAATGGAAATTCAATAGAGTTGAAGCACATGAACGATAATGTCTTGATAGATGCGAACGTTTTTATTTGCCGGCCTCTCAGCGGCAAATTAAAAAATAGTATAAACTCAGCGACCTCTGCGTCTCTGCGGTGAAACAAATATTATGAAGAAAACAACCGATACGGATCTGGCAGCGATTATATCCAAGGTGGAGGTGTTTGCCAAAGCCCACCCGGATATTGCCGCCGTGTATCTGTTCGGTTCTCATGCCACGGGGCACCAGAGAAAGCGAAGCGACCTGGACCTGGGCGTACTCTTTCACAAAGAGATCGACGGATTTGCGCGGATCGACCTGGAGACCGAATTGTCGAACCTGCTGAAAAAGGACGTGGACTTGATCGACATGCGGCGAAGCGGACCCTTTCTGCGCCACCAGATCTACAAATACGGAAAGCTGATCTACCAGGACGACACCGAGTTTCCATTTCTGTTCCGTGCTGCTTCCATCAGAGATTACCTGGATACCGGTCATTTAAGAGAGGTGAGGAGGGAGTACCTTTATGGTGAACGGTGACGTCATTGATAGAAAGTTATCGAAACTCAAAGAGTACGTTGGCGAACTTCGCCTGGCGGACGATATCGGTTGGGAAGAATACCGGAAAAATTCCCGCAGCCGGGCCTTTGTGGAGCGATATATTCATATTGCCATTCAGACGGTTTTCGACATCGCCAACCACATCATTTCGTACCAAAAGTGGAAAGAGCCGGAAACCTATCGGGAATCGTTTGCCATTCTTGCTGACCATGGTGTTCTGCCCGAAGACAATGTCGTCGATTTCCAAAATATGGCCTCGTTTCGAAACATGCTGGTTCACCATTACGAAAGCGTCGATGACGAAATTGTATACGGTATTTTTAAAAACAAATTGGGCGATTTCGATTTGTTTGAGAAATATATTTTGGAATATGTGAAAAAGAATTGAAGGAAATTGCATCATACCTTTGAGTGCACGGTTTTGAACCGCTTTCCCGGTAAAAATATGGAAGCGGAACAAAGGCAGATAATAAGGAGAGAAGCCATGTTTTACGGATTATCCAAGAAAAGCGGAACTCGAAAAACCTCCGGGAAGAACTGGCGGTTTCTATTCATCATGGTGCTTCTGTCCATTTTCATCTGCTTTGGTGCGCAGTCGGTTTGGGCCAATAATAATCCGACGGGAGTTGACGACAGTGCCTCGACCGATGAGGACACGCCGATAACCGTAGCGGCTGCTTCTGGCGGGTTGCTGGACAATGACAGCGATACGGATGTTGACCCGATAACAGCCACGGCAGGCACGTTTGCCACCACCCAGGGCGGCAGTATCACGATAGGCACGGACGGCGGTTACACCTACGATCCGACGGGTTCGGCGACGTTGCAGGCAATGGCGGTGGGTGACGCGGATATCGATGACACGTATGTGTATACGGTCAATGACGATCAAGGCGGCAGTGCCACGGCCACGTTGACGATCACGGTCAGCGCGGTGAACGACGATCCGACGGGAGTTGATGACAGTGCCTCGACCGATGAGGACACGCCGATAACCGTAGCGGCTGCTTCTGGCGGGTTGCTGGACAATGACAGCGA
>JAEINQ010000106.1 GCA_016342285.1 Desulfobacterales bacterium | reverse complement strand
AATCATCGTGCGTACCTTTCTCACCGAAAGAGAAGGTTAAGAGAGCTTGGCAATGAAACATAACTTACGTTGTAGGGCTAAAATGCACTAAAGTTTGAAATGCCTAAAGTTAAGGAGTCGCTTCGCTCCAGCTCTTTTCAGCCAAGATATGGCAGAATTCCTTAATTTTAGGCATTTTAGGCACTTCAAACTTCAAACGCCCAACGGCAGCCCCTTCCAGAGGGCAGCCCCAAGGCCATGTCCTCCGGGAGTGAATGCGTTACCAAGCGCCGTCTCTACACGGCCGTAGCACCGCCGTCCACCATCAGGATCTGGCCGGTAATGAAATTCGCTGCCTCGCTGCAGAAAAACAGGGTCGGATGAGCCACGTCGGCCGGCTCGGCGATCCGGCCCAGGGGAACGGTCTTAACAATCTGGTCATGAATGTCGGCATTGGACCAGAAGGGCTGGCTGAACTTGGTGCGCACCATGCACGGCGCCACGGCATTGACCTGAATGTTAAAAGGGGCCAACTCCTGGGCCAGGACCCGGGTCATCATCTCGATGCCGGCCTTGGCCACGCCGTAAATGCCCATGAAGGGGGCTGCTCGCCGCGCGGCGATGGAGGTGATGCTCACGATCTTGCCCTGTTTTTTCTCCCGCATAATCTGGCCGGCCTTTCGCGAGCAAAGGAAAGTGCCGTTCAAGTTGGAATCGACGATTTTCTGCCAGAGACCGAAATCAGCATCCACAGCCCCGGTGGCGATGTTCATGCCCACGTTGTTGACCAGGCCGTCGATGGTGCCGAACTGTTCCACCACCTGGTCAAACATCCGGTTGACATCCTCTTCCTTGGCCACATGGGCGGATACGGCCAGCAGGTTTTCGCCGGCGGCCAGTTCAGCCGCGGCCGCATCCAGGCCTTCCTGCTTGCGGCCGCAGATGGCCACCTTCGCCCCTTCGGCCAGCATCATCTTTGCAATTTCAAACCCGATCCCCCGGCTACCGCCGGTGACCAGAAAGACCTTGCCATTGAGTCCATAGGAAATGGTCGCCATTATGCCTCCATATGCCAGTTATGTCAGTTTAGCCAGTTAACCCGTTTGGTCCCGCCAGTGGCGGAATCATGCCGGCTTGGCCACGCCGCAAACAACTCAGAAGCGCGGTGCGGTTTTAAAGGGCATGCTACCGGGGATTCCAAGGGGATGCAAGGAGATTTAACCATTGGCGGGGTGTTGAAAAACGTCATGAGCAAGGGCAAGACAAGGCAAAAATCGACGAGATGGCGGCGTTTATGTGTGATAAATGAAAATAGGATCAAAATTGTAATGATTTGCGTTAGCCCTACTTAATATTAATTCAACCAAATATTTTTGAGGTGAATCACCCGGTCAAAAAAGTGCCTCTGCGCGCCTCACCAGCACCAGCATAAACGACCGATTTTAAATGACTTAAACAAAAGCCCTGAATGAAAAGTCGGAAGCCCTGTAAAATGCCAACTGGTCTTCTACATGATTTTATTCATTTTCTTCAGTTAAGTATTTCGCAAATATTCCGATGATTACAAAAGAATTGGTTCGCCTTACCCGGTATACCGTAACTTGGCCGGAGGAGGCGCAAGAGATCCAAACGGATGAACTCAAACATGAACAAGGAGCTATGGCCATGAAAAAAACGTCTCTACTGGTTGCTGTGATGTGTATTGGATTGATGGTAGCTGGCCCTGTGGCCGCAGAGGAACTGACCATTGTCGGCACCGGCAGCGGTCAATCCATTTTAGCCGCGATAGGCAATGCCTTCACCGAAACGACACCGGGAGCGGTCGTCAGCGTCCCCAAAAGCATCGGTTCCGGGGGCGGCATCAAGGCGGTGGGCAAGGATGAATCCGTCATCGGACGCATTGCCCGTCCGATTAAGGATAAGGAAAAGCATTTCGGCCTTGCCTATCATCCCATCGCAAAGATGCCGATCGTCTTTTTTACCAACAAAAGTGTGGGCGTGAAATCCCTGACAATCAGCCAGGTCCTTGACATCTACAGCGGCAAAATCACCAACTGGAAAGACGTCGGCGGAAAAGATGCCAGCATCCGGGTGATTCGGCGTGAAGACGGTGACAGTTCCCTTTCGGTTCTCTTGAAGACCTTTCCCGGTTTTTCCGATATCACCCTCACCGCCAAATCAAAAACCACCTATTCCGATCCGGATACATGCCAGTTGACCGCCAACAAGGCCAATACCATTGCCTTCGGCACCTACGCCAATGCAAAAAATTATGACCTTGACGTGCTTGCCATCGAAGGTGTCCAGCCGACCAGTCCCGATTATCAATATGCCGGGACCCTGGCACTGATTTTCAAGGAAAAAAACAAGGCCGGAACGATACAGAATTTCCTTGATTTTATCGTCACCGCTTCCGCAAAGCAAGTTATCGAGAAAACCGGCGGAATACCGGTTCTTTAGAAAGTTTCCACCCATTCAAAAAGCGGTTTGTGAATGGACAATAAATAGCGCTGTCAAGAGACGCCATTGGTCTTTCAGGGGAGGGGGGGGAATCCCCTCCCCCCCCCCCGAGCGCTCCTTATCCATGATTGCAGGAGAACACATGAAAAGTATCAAATATAAAATTCTCATGAATTTTCTGGTTGCCGCGGTCTTTATCGGCGGACTGACCTTTGTGTTGCTCCTGTGGCAAATCGACCGGAAGGTTTCCCAACAAACCGTTGCCATGATGGACGACGTTAAAGCCCAAACCATCCAAACGCTCAATGCACACAATGGCATTTTAAAGTCATCCATTGACGACCGAAAGAAAAGGGTTCGCAAAAGCGCTGATTCTGTGAGCCAGAATCCCACGCTGGCAAAAAATATCGAATCCCAGCAGTTGGCCCCCATGGCCCAACTCCTTGAACGGGAAAGCAGGGCATCGGATACCGATTTTGGTTTTGTGTTTGATCTCGACGGCAAAATTCAGGCCTCTTTTCCAAAAACCGCCGATCCCGGCAGGGTCGAGGCGTTTTACAAGTCCTCGAAAACCAACATTTCCCAAATCGTACAGAAGATCAAAGACGGAACCGCAAGCGCAGACATCGCAAGCCAGGATATTGTGGTCGGAAAGGATTTTGATTTCCTCGACATGATCGGCCTGACGGATAAAACCATTTACGGCAACGGCGGAATTATTATCGTCTCTTCATCAATGATCAACGATGATTTCGACGACCCGCTGGGGATCTATGTCACCGGAAAAATGCTTAACGGTATCAGCGAAGGGTTGCGTCAGATATCCCAAAGCGGATCATCCTGTGCCCTTTACTACCGGGCCACCGCCATTGCCCAGGCCGGTTTTATTTCGGACAAATCAGACAAAGGGGTCAAGCTAAGCACTCTTGATTTGAATCCCGAGGTCGTGTCAACCATAAACGGTTCAGAGGATACGACCAACCAGACAGTGACCCTGGGCGGTGAAAGGAATATCGTCTCATGTTCCCCCATAACGTCCTTTACCGGCGAAAAAGTCGGGGTTATTTTGACCGCGGTCCCGGAAAAAGAGATTCTTGCGCTTAGAAAAAAGATGGCGGCCTATGGCGAGGCCATCGGACAAAGCGTCAGGAACTGGTTTTATATCATCGGCGCCATATCACTGATCATCTTTGCCGGTGTGTCGCTGCTGATATCCAACGGCATCGCCGGACCGATAAAAAAAGTAATCGAAAAATTGGTCCAAGGCACGGAATTGACCTTGTCGGTATCGGACCAGATTACGTCTACCAGCCAATCTCTGGCCCGAGGGGCCTCGGAACAAGCCGCCTCCGTCGAAGAGACATCCTCTGCCCTCGAAGAGATGTCCGCCGCGACCAAGCAAAATGCCGACAGGGCCGGCAGTGCCAATGGGTTGATGAAGGAAACCAACGGGATCGTTGATCTGGCGGTCCATTCCATGACCGAACTGACCACGTCCATGGCAGGGTTATCCAAGGCCAGTGAAGAGACATTTAAAATCGTTAAAACCATTGATGAAATTGCTTTTCAGACCAACCTGCTGGCCTTGAACGCGGCCGTCGAGGCGGCCCGTGCCGGGGAAGCGGGGGCTGGATTCGCCGTGGTAGCCGATGAAGTCAGAAACCTGGCCATGCGATCCGCCGAAGCGGCCCGCAACACGACAGTGCTTATCGAAGACACCGTCAAAAGGATCAAGGACGGCACGGAACTGGTTTCCCGAACCAACAATGCCTTTGACCGTGTGGCTGAAAACGCCAGTAAAGCAGGAAAACTGGTTGCCGAGATTACCGAGGCGTCCATTGAACAATCCCAGGGCATCGAACAGGTGAATCTGGCGGTCACAAATATCGACGAGGTTGTCCAGCAGAATGCCATCAATGCGGAAGATTCGGCATCAACGTCAAAGGAAATGACCGCCCAGGCAGGGCAGATGAAGGTGATGGTCGTCGAACTGGCAGGGCTCGTCGGCGGTGCCAGCGAAGCAAAAGAGGAACGCAACGCCGAACGGGAAAGTCCGCGCCAGACGGTATTTGAAAGTCAAGAAACCGACGCCGAACCATTCGTCTAAAACGTCCAAACGGAATCGTTTTTCAATAGCCTGTCTCTAAATCAGGTTGGATTTCGCCGCTACGGCACAATGATAAATGGACGAACCGACTTTTTTTGATCGGATGTCGACGTCAACAAAACCGGAAGCCACAAGAAGCTGTTTCACTTCATTTTCTTCGTAGACGCGAAACAGATCTGAATTCAGCTTCTTTCCTTCCAACTGGGCCCTGTCTTCAAATGCCAGGATGAGGTTTCCGCCTGGTTTTAACAATGTCAATATACGATTGAGATAGCTTTCCGGGTTTGGCCAGAAGTAGATGGTATTGGTTGAGCACACCTTGTTGAAACGATTGTCCGGGTAGGCCGTCTTTTCAAAATCGCCCTGCTCAAGCTTCACCCGCCCGTTGGCCATTTGGGTTTTGTTTCGCCTGGCCGCCATGGCCACCATGGTGCCGGAAAAATCGATCCCCTCGATCAGCCCCTCACCGGTCAATTCAGCCATTTCGCTGATCAGTTTACCGGTACCGAAACCGATCTCGAGTACATGATCGCTTTGCTCCAACGCCAGAAGCTCCTTGACAAAGCCGTTTAGAACGGCGTTGCCTTGGTCAAAAATCCTGGACATGACCCAGCGTCCGAAAACCCCTGACGGCTTTCTGGCCTGTTCTGAAAAAAATCTTCGAAACCCCATGTCCATGACCTATTACGGTATGCTTTCCCTGGCAAGGGTTAACTTAACAGGGATATACAGGATGGACAGGATAGAACATGAATGTTTTTCAACCACATGATCTTCATGGCAAGCCGATTTTTGCCGAATCCATCAATCTTCGAGTATGGACTGCAAAAATCAATTAATCCTTCATCCTGTATATCCTGTGCATCCCTGTTCATTCAAATTTTTGCAGTCAGCGGCACCCGCTGCCCGTCGATCTCCACGCCGGTTTTTGAATAGGCAAACTTGCCGGAAAAGTTTCATTTCGAATCCCCTTTACCGCTTATCGTATCCAGGTCAACCATTTGACGGATTTTTCATTTTCGCCTCTGTAGACGGCGGCCATGCGTTCCATGAGTTCGGCGGTCACCAACGCCGAGAGATCCGCCTGCCTGACATTGACAGTGGCGTAACTGGCAAACGGGCCAACTCTAAATAAAAGCGTGCCCATCACCCCGGTATGTTTTGACCGTATCGACAATACGGTCTCCGGAGACCAGATAGAATTCGTTGAACCGTTCGGCCAGTTCCCCTCCCTTGGCGTGTTGGAAAAAAACCGGGTCGCCCAGTTCCAGGGGCGGACAGTCCCCGGGGAGCAACAGCGGTGTCTGGACCTCACCGGCCCCTTCCAAAGGGAGCAGTTTCATGCCGCGGGGAAAGACCGGCACCGGTAGTTTATCAGTACCGGCAGATCCCGACGCCACGTATCCGCCCCCCTGGCAGGTCACCATGTCGGTCGCCGGCTTTCGCACCACCTGAACGGCGAAAAAGGCTGCGGGCTCAAAGGCCACCTCCTGGTAATGCCGGAAAAGCCCCGGTGCAAAAAAGGCCGATCCGGCGGTCACTTCCGTGACCGAAGGGTCTTTTCCGGTGGAGACCAGACTCCCGCTACCACCACCGTTGACCACCGCAAGATCGAGCCCCGCATTTCCCAGGGCTGCAACCACCGCCCCACGACGCCGTGTCAGTTCCCGAACCGAGGCGGCCTTGAGCCCCCGCATCACCTTGTTCTTCAGCCATTGGCCGGGCACGGCATCGTTGGGCCCGGCGATGTGGCCTTCGTATCCCATGATGGCATCGATTTTCACGCCAGGGTATTGCATGGACGCCCGAGCAACCGACACGGCTTCATCCGGCGAGCGGATCGGGCTGCGCCGCACCCCCAGGTGCAGGGGGCTCTTCAGGGGCCGGTAGGCCATGTCGATCTCCATACAGGCGCCCAGCACCACGCCTGCCTCCAGGCCCGCATTGGAAAGAATCTTCAGGTGGGCCTCGCAATCAACCATCAGGGAGACTTTCTTGCCTTCCCGGGCCAGGTCGACCAAAAGCTGCATGTCCGAGGGCTGCACCGTGGGGTAGGCCACAATGAAGTCATCCAGCCCCAGACCGGCCAGGCAGGCGGTCTCTTCCACGGAGATGGTCATGATCCCTTGGTAGATCGCCCCCCCTTTTTCAAGAATACGTTGAATCAACGGGGCGCATCGAATCGACTTGGAGTGGATGCGCACACGCTTGCCGGTCTTTGCCTGGGTGGCGGCCACATAGGCGACGTTCCGGTCGAACCGATCCAGGTCCACAAAGGCAAAAGGAAACCGCGTCCCCTCGAATATCTTCTTGTATCGGAGATATTCTCTGTCTCGATCTTCTTTCATCTTAGAAATGAATCCTCATACGAAAGGCATTTTAGCCGTATACAGCATCTTTTACGGGTCTAATCGACTCAAACAATTGCCCGTCATCCGAACCGATACCCATCGACCTGTCGTCTCGGCACAGTTTGGAAAACCGCCTTCGAACCGCTTTTTGGTCCCTCGCTATTTCGTGTGGGGAGCCAGGAGGGTTACGTTTCGCAACCCGAAAAACTCGGTGCCAAGCGACCGTAACCCTCCTGGCGCTGTATTGGACATTTTTTACCCACACGAAACAGCGGAGAGCCCGCTTTTTAGTGAAGCGAAGCCTCGTTATGTAAAATTTTCCCGGGAAAATTTTACTCGTCGTAACCCGGTATTCTTTTAAACCGCTCCTCCCAGTCACCCCCTTGGGACTTGAGCCAATTGAGTCGAAAACGAAAATAAATCATCACCAGGATCGACCAGGCCAGATAGATGGCCCCCACCACGGGCAACTCCATGAGGACGAGAAAGACAAAGCCGAGGCTACTCGTCACGGCAACCACGGCGATGACTTTAAGCCAGAGACCGGAAAGCCTGAAATATGCCGCGGCGTAATGCTCCGGGAATCTCCCGGGCAGACGCACCCCGGCAATGGCGATCATGGCCGTCATCAAGAGAATCCCCACAGCGGTCATGACCCCGTAAAAATCGATGCTCCGGTCGAACAGGACCAGGAAAATGGTAAAGGCAAAATAAGCGGTGACGGCGTTCAAAGGCATCCGGGTCCGAGAATCGATCCGCCCCAGAAAGTGTGGCATCACCCCGTCCCGCGCCTGGGAAAAAAGCTCCCGGGGAAGGGCGATGGCGCCGGCGTTAAACGATGTCAAGCCGGCACTCAAAGCCCCGAGGCTCAAAAAAGCCACCCAGAAGTCGGGCAGGAAGGTTTTTCCCGTGTCCAGCAGCGGGGCGGTCATGGCTTTGATGGTTTTGAAATCGTAGGGAACAGAGCTGATGAAGACGGTTCCAACCAGGATATAGATGACCAGGACGATGCTGCCTCCGATCAGCAGCGACAGGGGGATATTACGGCGGGCGTTTTTCATCTCCTCGCCCATTTCCGCGATGACCTGAAACCCCATGCAGACGCTGTAGCACAAGATCACAGCCATGATCAGTCCACCCGTCCCCTGGGGCGGGGCCGGAGAAAAATTCAGGTCGTACCGGGTAGCCCCCACCACACCGTAAATGCCCAGCGCCACGATGAGCTGGGCTGCCATGATCATCTGAAGGGAAGTGGCGAGCCGAAGCCCGAAGAGGTAGAGGCCGTAAAAAACCAGGGGCAGCATGACAGCCACAACCTGAACCGGCACTTGAAACGGCAGGTAGGGGACCACATACCCGGCCATCCCCAGGGCGACCATGGCCGAGCAAGACGCTCCGCCGAGAATGGCCCAGGAGGATGTCAAGGTTCCCAACAGGGGATTCATCAACCGGCTGGTATACAGGTAACCGCCGCCGGCCCGGGGAAGGGCACTGGCGAGTTGAATCAAAGGCGCCACGCCCACCGCGGAAACGATGATGGCCACCGTAAAGGCGATCCAGAGCGCCGAGCCGGCCTGTGCCCCCACGGCGGCAATCAGCGCATAGATCCCCATGCCGATGACCCCGCCCACCACCAGGGCGACCCCGCCGGCCAGTCCGATGGGGCGGTCGAGGCGGACATCTTCATTCCCGGAAGCTAAATTCATAGGATAAGCCCTTTCGCATGCGCTAAGTGCTTCGATTCACAAATACGGTTACGTCTTTCCAGTCACACAACTTTTGTTCGCGTCCATCCATGAATTGCATATTTTATGGATGGAAACTTAAGGATTCAGGATCATCCGCGTTACAGCATGCGCTTCGATGGCCGCATCGCTGAACCACCAGTACCGGATTTTTCCCGACATGAAATCGGGAATCTGGTCGGTGGCATGGGGATGAAAGACCCGCCCTGAAACCCCGCTGGGCTGGACGGCCAGAACTTTTTCGTCATCTGCCAGATCCGCCACCATGCGCAATGAAGCGCTGTGGGTCACATCGAAGGGGTTGTTCACATCGTACCAGCCCCGGCAAAGGGTTTCCCCCGAGCCGGGTGCCGGATGGGTTCCACCCCCGAGCAGCCCTTTGCCGAACCCTTTTCTTCGGATCGGGCTGACCAGCTCCAACTGGTGGACTTTGCCCCAGAGCCATGTCGCGGGATTGCTGCCCAATCGCTCGCGCAATTGGTCCGCCGCATCCAGGGCCGCCCGGACAAACAGGTCATCGCGGCTTTCCTGCACCTCTTTCGTACGAACATCGTCGAACCAGGCCGAATCGTTTTTGATGATCATGTCCAGCAGCCGCTCCTGCCAGAGGTACCAGTTGTCCAGGTAGACCGCGGCGGTCTCTGGGCCCAGTTCGTCTTCGAAGACGTGAAAGGCCAGTTTTCTAAACACCGCCTGAAAAATCGTCGGGGCCGCCTGGTCCGTATCGTCGTGAAAATTCCATTGGGACAAAATCTCGCCCATGCGCCGTGTCTCTTCATGGCTTGACAGCACCCTGGCCATCAGGGGGGCCACCTTCACGGCCAGCATGTTTTTGGTGTCCCGCTGGAACTGCCAGTGATCGGTCACATCCACCGACGTCTTGCTGCCCATGAGTTCCTTGAGGCGGCGGTACCGGAACGAGGGAGAGAAATAGGATGAATGGTAATAAGAGGTATCCCGGGTGATGGTGGTGTGGTTGCAGGTGCCGAGCCAGCCCTTTTCCGGGTTGACGGCATGGGGTTTTTCCTCAAAGTCAATCCAGCCGTTCCAGTTGTCTTTGCCATCGGTGACGGTATAGGGGATGGTGCCGCCCCCGCCGGTTCGGTTGGGCAGGGTGCCGGTCACCCACCAGGCGATGTTGCCGGCCGTATCGGCGAATACCATGTTCAGGCCGATCATGTTAACCTGTCGCAGGGCGTCAATGGCCCGATCCACTGTCGGGGCCGTGAGGAAATGGTTGAAGCCTACCCCGCCGTGCATGGTTTCAAACGGGGCAAACCGGACCGTCATCACCTTTTCGGTGTTCAACCCCTTTAACAGGCCTGAAATCACCGGCCCCCGGTGGGTCTTTCGAATTTGGATTTTTTTTATCCCATATCCGTCGGCCGCCTTTTTGTCCTTAAAACGGATCTCTTCTTCGAGAACGACGAAGGGGATGGAAGCCTTTCCCTCCATGTAGTTGGCGGGGTTGTTTGCATCGACGGTCTCCACATAGAGATCCTGCATGTCGCCGTACGCATTGGTGGCCCCGAAGGCCAGATGGGCGGTCCTTCCAACCACAATGCCGGGAATGCCGGCGATGTTCACCCCCACGGCCCTGAATTCCGGCGTTACCATCCCCACCGGATACCAGGGGCCGGGCAGGACGCGGGCATCGAGGTGGGGATCGTTGGCCACGATCGGTCGTCCGTTTTTCGACATGGCCGGACCGGACACCCAATTGTTGCTCCCCAGACTCAAAATTCCGGGATCGAGCAATGCCATGGTCAACGGGTCGGCACCGACACCTGCCACCGACGGATTATGAAGTCTTACGTTTTTCGCCTGATGGGAAGCTTCCGGGTCATCCGGATTGACGTTGAGGGGAAAGATCTCCCGCGCCTTTTCTTCCCCGAGCTTTTCCACCAGCATCTGGGTGACGATCTCGGTTCTGATGTTGGCCGAGGTGTCCCACGCCATGATGTACAATATGGCCAGGGAATCTTCCACCGACCAGGGCCCGGGGGTGATGCCGGCCAGTTTGAATTCCAGGGGAAGGGTCTCGGCGCGGGTTTGAATGTAGGCGTTGACACCGTCGGCGTAGTGCTGGAAGAACGCCCGGGTGGGGGCATCGAGAAGACGCGCATGCTTTTGCGCATTTCGATACAGCCCCAGGGTCCGCATGCGTGTATCGAGGCCGATGGCTTTCTCCCCGGCAAATTCGCTGATCCGGCCGGCGGCAAACCGCCGGTTGAGTTCCATCTGAAAGAGCCTGTCCTGGGCCGAGACAAACCCCTGGGCCATAAAAGCATCGGCCGATTCGGCAGCCCGGATATAGGGTACCCCCCGCCCGTCCCGAAGGATCGTCACCGGAGTCTTCAATCCCGAAAGATTCAGTTTGCCGGTTTGCTGATAGTCGTTCAGGGAAGCACAACCCGAAATAAGAACTGCCCATGCAATGCCCAAAGTTGCCATTCTCAACGCTTTTGTCATGGTACTTCTCCTGGTTACTGGATTGGTGGGGATGGGACGAAATCTGTCAATGGAGACACACCCTTGCTATGGATCTGCCGGTCCATTCGCGAAAAGAATTTTCATCGATTCACTCCATAGGAAGAGATGAAAACAGCTTCCCGTATGGCCCCGTCTAATACCTGATAAGACGAGCCAAAATCAACATCACCACGGACAAATGCCGGCGCAGTCCGGGCACGCGGGCAAGTTCCGTCTCCGTCGAGGGGGTTGCCATGAATCCTCCAGATATGAATGGCCACGAGTTTAGTACAGCACAACGGGCGATGCAACCGCCGCGTGGCGGAAAACCATGCCGACTCTCGCCCCTTTTGGATGAATCAAACCGGTCAGGGCTTGAAAAGACCTCGACAGAAAGTTAACATCCTGAATAGAATTGGGCCAGGCCCCGGACGCAAATCCTAATCTTTCGGACAGATTTACCGAAAACACAAAGGAGATACCATGCTTGTGAGTCCACGCCGCCAACCAATGACCCGAAGGGAATGGCTCAAAACCGGCATGGCCGCCGGCGGGGCCGCACTGGCCGCATCCGCCGCAGGCCCCTTGGCCGGGCTGTTTGGGTGCAGCGCGACGGCCCGTGCGTCGCGTCCTGTTTCTCCCAATGTCATCATCATCTACTGCGACGATCTGGGCTACGGGGACCTGGGCTGCTACGGGAGCCGGGCCATCGCCACCCCCAACGTGGACCGTCTGGCCAGCCAGGGTGTCCGGCTCACCGACTACTACGCCTGCAATGCCGTCTGCGCCCCGTCCCGGGCAGGCCTTCTCACCGGCCGTTACCCTTTTCGATCCGGTATCATCGGCAATGTCTATCCCAAGGACGAGCCCTTCAAGCGAAGAGCCGCCAGGGAATACGTCGGCGGGGCCTTGCGGGAACTGGGGTCGATCGATCTTCGGGATTCAACGGACATATCCGGCATCCCGGAAAACGAGTTTCTGCTGGGCGAGGCCCTCAAAGCCGTCGGGTACCGGACCTGCATGGTGGGAAAATGGCATCTGGGAGATTACAGCAAGGAGCCGGTCTTTAATCCCGTCAAAAACGGGTTCGACCATTATTTGGGCGTACCCCACAGCAACGATATGCTCCCCTGCCCGCTGTTCCGCAACGAAGAAATGCTTCAGGAAAACATCGGCACCGACCAGGCCAAGCTCACCGGCCTGTATACCAAAGAGGCTGTTGAGTTTATACGGGAATCTGGCGGCAAGCCCTTTTTCCTCTATTTTGCCCATACCTTTCCCCACCAGCCCCTGTACGCTTCGGAAAAATTTGCCGGCAAATCAAAGGCCGGCAAATTCGGCGATGCCGTGGAAGAAATCGACTGGAGCGTGGGCCGCATCCTGGAAACCTTGCGAGAAAAAGGAATCGAGGAAAACACCCTGATTTTTTTCACCAGCGACAACGGCCCCTGGTTTGAAGGAAGCGCCGGCCCCTATCGCGGCCGCAAGGGCCAGAGCTACGAAGGCGGCTTTCACGTGCCCATGATCGCCCGCTGGCCGAACCACATCCCCGCCGGCAGCGAGTGCGCGGTGCCCCTGATGAACATCGACCTTTACCCCACCATATTGTCGGTGGCCGGCGCGGATCGGCCCGGCGACCGCGTCATCGACGGCCGGAACATTCTGCCCATATTGACAGGGCAAAAATCGCAATCCCCCCATGAGGCCCTGTTTTACTACCACTACGACCTTCTCGAAGGGGTCCGGGTGGGAAAATGGAAGTATTTCCGAAAACTCAACCGCTATGTGTGGCCCGTTCCTCTAGATTCGGCTGCCATTGCCAACCGCCTGGGCGGAGACCAGCTCGGAAACCGATGGCCGCTCCTCTACAACCTCGAGATCGACCCGGGAGAAAGCTACAATGTTATCAATACCTATCCGGACGTGGCTGAAAAACTCGAAAAAGTCATGCAGCAGTGGGAAACGGAAACAACGAAAAATCCCAAAGGATGGCTGTAAACCGCGCATTTACCAAATGCCGGGAAAGACCCTGATCAATTGCTGCCACAAGGTTAAATCTCCAGCGGTCTCAATGGTGCGTTCACTCCCCGCACATTTTTCAGGTTCCTCGCTATTTCGTGTGGGAGGCCAGGAGGGTGCCTTCTCGCGGCCCGAAAAACTCGTCGCCAAGCGCCCGTAACCCCGGAC
>JAEINQ010000105.1 GCA_016342285.1 Desulfobacterales bacterium | reverse complement strand
GCTCATTGTTCCTCCATTGCAGAAGAATCTCGTCCAGGCACTGTAGCACAGGAGGAGCTAACCGACTACCCCACTTGTTCTTTTTAAAAGACGATCGGTCTTCCACCATCGACGACTTCAACCGCGAGGCCGGGTTCTACCAGTACCTGTTCAACGATAAGATCATGGGATCCCTGGGGGACATCAATCCGGCCACCGACACCGAGATGGACCTGCTCACGGCCCGGGTGGAACGGATCGCGCCGGATGTGGTGGGCGTCAGTGCCCGCACGGCCACCATGGGCATGGCCCGGGCGGTGGTCGGCCGGCTGCGCCGGGTGCTGCCCCGGGCCCGCTACATCGGCGGCGGTTACGGACCCACGGCCGAACCGGAAAAATTCCTGGAATTTTTAGATGTTGTCTGCCTGGGCGAAGGCGAGCGGGTCGTGGCTGACCTGGCGGCTGCCGAAGATCCCACGACGGTCGCCAATGCGGCCTGGATGGAGGACGGCCGGCTGCGTCACAATCGGCTGGCCCCGCCGGTGAACCTCGACGATGACCTGTGGCCGGACTGGTCGCCCGAAGACAAGTTCCTCATCGAAGACGATGCCGCAACCCCCATCGCCGACTGTTACGACACCAAAACCTACGACATCTTTACCACCCGGGGGTGCCCCAACCGCTGCACCTACTGCATGGCCAGCCACTGGAACCGGACCTACAAGCATTACGGGACCCGGGGAATGCCCCGGATCCGGCTGCGTTCGCCCGAATCGGTGATTGCAGAACTGGAACACGCTAAAGAAGCCTTCGGCATCTGCCGGGTCTATTTCAAGGACTCCATCTTCGGGTTTTCCCGCAAGTGGTTCGATCGGTTCATGGATCTCTACGATCGGCGCATCGGGGTCCCTTTCATCTGTTTTCTCGAGCCGAATTTCACCGACGAACGGCGGGTGAAACGTCTCAAGGCCTCGGGCATGGACAAGACCACCGTGGGGATTCAGGCGGCCTGTGAATCGGTTCGAAAGACCATCATGGGACGCACCTCCACCGATGACGACCTGGTGGCCTATGCCGAGATGCTCATCGCTAACGGTGTGGGGATCCACTACGACATCATGCACTGGAATCCCTTTGACACCCGCGAAACCCTGGAAGCGGGGGTTCGCTTCTTAAAACGGCTTCCCAAGGGTGAAGACGTGGTGGTGAGCCAGACCCACATTTTTCCGGGCAGCCGGCTCGACGGACTGCAGAACGTCCGGCGACCCGAACCGCTCCCCTTTGATACCTACGTTTACTATGCCTGGCTCTTTCAGATGATCCTCTGTTCCCGGGAGACCGAGGCCCTGGCGGAAATGGCCATGGACGATCCGGCCTATGCCCGGGATCCGTCCCGCCTCCAGGCCCTGTTCCGGGGCGCCATCGCCAAGATGGATACCGAATTCGGCATCGCCGCTGCCCGGAACATTGAAAAAGGAGAGATGGTAACCAGCGTCATGATCGAGCGGTTTAAAACCCAAAAGCGTTCCAGCCTGGCCTGGGATGAAAAACACCGGGTACTCACCCGCATCGCCCGCCGGACGATTCCCCGGGGAGGTCTGATCCGGCCGGAGGATTTTTTCGGGAAATACGATTATAAGTATGAAGGCTGATTCCATTTTGCTGCCACGGTCTGGATCTTGCATTCGTTTTGGTGAACACCGTCCCCGCCGGCGGATCGGCCTGCTGCGGGGTAACATCCTGGGTATCTGTTAAAGGTATGAATAAAAAGAGAAAATGCGTTGCCATCGTTCAGGCCAGGCTCTCTTCGACCCGGCTTCCGGGCAAGGTGCTGGCCTCTGTGGCCGGACTTGAAATCCTCGGTCATGTGCTGGAGCGTCTGGCGGTGTGTCAAAATATCGACGAGACCGTGGTGGCCACCACGGTCAATTCGGCTGACGACCGGTTGGTGGACTACCTTGAAAAGACCTTTCCCCGGATCGGTCGCTTCCGGGGCGACGAAAACGACGTGCTGGATCGGTACCTGTCGGCCGCCCGGGCATTTGCGGCCCATACCGTGGTCCGGGTCACCTCCGATTCGCCCCTGATCGATCCGGCGGTCGTCGATGCCGTGGCCGCGGTCCGGGCCGCGGGCAATTATGACTATGCCAGCAACTCCCTGTCACCGACCCTGCCAGACGGCCTGGACGCAGAGTGCTTTTCCATGGCAGCGCTGGCGCGGACCTGGGCGGAGGCGACCCGGGTCGAGGAACGCGAGCACGTCACCCCCTATCTGCGCATGCACCCGGATCGCTTTTCCCTGGCCAACCTCGCCTGGCACCGGAACCTGTCCGGGCTTTGCTGGGCCGTTGACACCCCGGCCGACCTGGACTTTGTGCGTGCCCTGGCCGGGCATATCGACCTGAGGGACCCGGCCAATTACGGATTCCAGCGGGTCCTAACCGTGCTGGCGTCCCATCCCGAGGTGGCTGCCGCCAACGGCGGTGCCGTGCGGGACCACAAACTCGTCGAGCAGTTGCCGCAAATTTTCGCGGCCCATGGCCAGCGTTTCGACAATCACCACCTGTCTCCGGAGATGCCGTTATGAACTATCCTTTTTTCAAACCCGGATCCTACACCTTCTTCACCCGCGAGGCCATTCGCCAGGGGGGACTCAACTATCCCAAGATGCTCAACGTCGAGCCGACCAACCACTGCAACTTCAACTGTGTCATGTGCTCGCGTCGCCGTTCGGGCCGACCCCTGGGGTTCATGTCGTTAGACCTCTTCGACGCCATTCTGGCCGACGTGCGCCGGTGTGGAAAGACCATCCAATGGCTCTCCCTTCACAATGACGGCGAGCCCCTGCTTCATCCGGATTTGGCCGTGATGGTTCACATGGCCAAGTCTTCGGGGGTCGTGGAGAACGTCCACTTCAACACCAACGGCCAGCTTCTCACCGAGGATGCGGCCGCGGCCCTGGTCCAGGCCGGACTGGATGATATCACGGTGAGCATCGACGCCCTGACCCCGGAAACGTTCGCCCGGGTCAAGCGAGGCGGCGACCTTGCCACCGTTGCCGAAAACACCCGGCGGCTCATGGCCGTCCGGACAAAGCTCGGCCGATCCAATCCATGGGTTCGGGCAAAGATCATCGACATGCCGTTGACCGCCGGGGAGATCGACGGTTTTTGCCGTACCTGGCGACCCCGGGTGGATGAGGTGCAGGTCCAACCCATTCACAACGCCGGCGGCGGTATTGCCGTCGATTCCGCGGCCGGCGCGCCGGACCGTTACCCCTGCGCCCTGCCCTGGTACGCCCTGGCCGTCAACTGGAACGGAACCGTATCCCCCTGCTGTGTCGATCTTTCCGGTGAAAACATCGTGGGCGACCTGAGCCGCGAGACCCTTCAGGCGATTTTCGTTCGCGGTCCGATCCGGATCTACCGGGAAAAGATGCTCAACGGCCGCGAGGCGGAGCTTTCCCCCTGCGCCGGCTGCAATGTCTGGCGAAACGGGGTCAATATTTTCGAATCGTTCGATCACGAAGAACGGAGGCAATCCCATGCTGCCTGAACACCGATCCCTGGACCGCTCCCGGGAATACCTGGCCCGGGCCGGAAAAGTCCTTCCCGGATTCGCCTCTTGCTACAGTCGGGCGCCGCTCTCCTACGCCCGGGGGAGCTATCCGTCCTATGTGGAACAGGGGAGGGGATGCGAACTCATCGATGTGGACGGAAACGTCTACATCGACACCACCATGGGCCTGTGCCCGGTGATCCTGGGATATTCCCATCCGAACACCCTGGCCGCTCTTTCCAAACATGCCCAAAAGGGGCCGCTTTTCACCCTGCCCCACCGCATGGAGGTGGAACTGGCCGAAAAGATCGTGGAGATGGTCCCTTGTGCCGAGATGGTGCGGTTCGGCAAAAACGGAGCCGACGCCACCACCGCCGCCGTTCGGCTGGCCCGGGAGGTGACCGGCCGGGATCACATCGCCATCTGCGGCTACCACGGTTGGCAGGACTGGTACATTGCCACCACAGACCAGAACGGCGGTATTCCCCGGGCGGTGGAATCGCTCTCCCACAAGTTTGTCTATAACGATATCGCTTCCCTGGAGGAGATTTTCGATCAGTATCCCGGCCAGATCGCCTGCGTGATCATGGAGCCCATGAGCATGGCCTGGCCCGAGCCGGGATTTCTCGAAGCGGTACAGGCCCTGACCCGTAAAAACGGCGCGATTCTGGTCTTTGACGAGATCATCACCGGCTTTCGCTGGTCCCTGGAGGGGGCCCAGGGGGTTTTCGGGGTTACCCCGGACCTGGCCACTTTTGCCAAGTGCATGTCCAATGGGTTTCCCATTTCAGCCCTGGCCGGACGGGCCGACCTCATGGGCCGCTTTGCCCTGGGCCATGCCTTCTGGTCCACCACATACGGCAACGAGAGCCTTTCCATGGCCGTGGCCTTGGAGACCCTGACCTATCTCCAGGAAAATCCGGTGATCGATTTCATCTGGGCCCAGGGAAAAAAGCTTCACGATGGGTTTAACGCCATCGCTGGAGAAAACGGCCTGGGTCAATACATTGAATCGATCGGCGCGCCGCCCCGGAGCGTCCAGGTGTTTCGAAACCTGGAAAAGAGCCCGGACCTGGCCGTCAAGACCCTGTTCCAGCAGGAGTGTGTCCGGCGCGGGGTGATCACCCTGGGGTGTCACAACGTCAGCTACGCCCACACCGACCCCTATGTGGAAAAAATCTTATCGGTCTACCGGGAGGTTTTGGGATTCATGGGAGAGGTTTATCGAAAAGGGGAGAGTGCCCAAGACCACCTGGACGGCCCTGCGGCCGAACCGGTGTTCCTGCGGATGTGAGCCTTCTTTGTGACTTTGGGTCGCCCCTGAAAGGGGCTGCCCTACAAAGCTCTGAGTTCGAAATGCCTTAAATGCCTAAATTTTAGGCATTCGCTGATAGATACACCGGCATAGCCAATTGACTCTGACCACGCCAACACGACGTGGATTCCGATGTCGCAAAAAAACGAGGATTGACATGAAACGAAACAAACTCGAACGGGTGCTTTTTGTCTACCCCAACAGCGGCGCGTTGCGCATTCCCCTGGCCGTGGCCATTCTTTCGGCCATTCTCAGGGAGACCGGCGTGGACGTGCGGGTATTTGACACCACTTTTTTCAAGATCGAGGAGTCCTTAGACTACACCTTGATGGAGAAACGGGGGGTGGTCAAGAAGACACGCCTGGACGAACTCATGGGCGATCTGCCCGAGGTGAACATTTCCCAGCGGATGCGGGCGGCCGTGGACGATTTCGATCCGGACCTGATCCTGGTTTCGGTCATGGAGCGCCATTTCTGGCTCTTCGACATCCTGGTCCGGGCCTGCAAGGACGCCCGGCCCGACGTGGCGATCATTGCCGGCGGGATTCTGCCGACCCTGAAGCCGGAGATGATCCTGAACCACCCCTGCGTGGATTACGTGGCCCATGGCGAGGGCGAAGACTTCGTCCGGGACCTGGTCCGATGCTTTGGAGACCAGCGCGGCTTTGATAACCTGCCGAACCTGCTTCGCCGCGACCGTTCGGGCCGAACCCAGGTCAACGCCCCGGGACCGCTGGCCGATATGAACGCCATCCCCTTTCAGGACTGGAGCGATTTCGACCGGCGCCAGCTCCTTAAACCCTATGACGGCAACGTCTGGATCGGTGGGTCCTTTGAACTAAGCCGGGGCTGCTTCAAGTCATGCACCTTCTGCGTGGCCCCCCAATTGCGCTGCGCCTACGGCCCGGAGACGGCCAAACGATACCACCGGACCAAAGACCCCGCGCGGGCCGTGGCCGAGATCAAAGAGAAGAAAGAGGCATTCAACCTGACCTTTCTGGCCATGTGCGACACCGACTTTCTCTTCGGCGTTCCCTACGAGACCCTGGCCGAATTCTGCCGCCTGTACAAAGCCGAGGTCGGCATCCCCTGGATCATCCAGGCCAGCGCCGAGTCTTTCAGCGAGCGCAAGCTGGCCGCCATCGTGGATGCCGGCTGCGTGTCGGCCTCCATCGGGGTGGAGAGCGGATCGCCCCGCATGCGCCGGGAAGTGATCAAAAAACGCGTCTCCCTGGGGCGGATCAAAAAGACATTCGACCTGTGCCGGGATTACAATTTTCGCACCACGGCCAACTACATGATCGGGCTTCCCTACGAGACCGAGGCGGACGTGAGGCAGACCATCGCCTTGAACCGCCAGATCAACCCGCCGTCGGTGGCCATCACCTACTTCACCCCTTTTCTGGGGACCGAACTCTATGATCTGTGCGTGGCCGAAGGCTTTTACGACGGGTTTGATCCCCACCAGAACGTCTACAAATACTCGCCGCTGAAAATGCCCCAGCTTTCCGCACCCCGGATCGAGGAACTGATCCGCATCTTCATGGACGAGTTCGAATCGTTTAAAAGCGATATTCACAATCTTCCCCATGAGATGGTGGCGCAAAATAGCCGGTTGGTCGACCAGGTTTACGGTCCCGGCGGGGAAAAAGAGAACGGGCCGAAACCGCTGGGCCGACCCGGTCCGGACGCCCGCACTGTATTTTCGGACTGTCACCCGTGACCATTCAGCGAGGAAACAAAATGGAGATGAATCCGGCCCCACGCCCCCCCCTTGTCGATGCGATGGCCAGTGAGGCGGCTTCGGACTATGTGCGGGTTTGCGGGGAACTCACCGATCGCATGTTCTGGCCCCTGAAGATGTTTACCGCCTTAAACCTGTTCCTGTGGCATATCGACGCTTTTGAAAAGGACGAAGACCCTGTTCCGTTGTTCGTTGAGGTCTTCACCCGGGCGACCCGGTTTCTACGGCAGGCGGCCGCCTCCGGGACGGCCATGGCATCGTTTCCTCCCCCGGCAACGGCGGCTTCCGGGGTTGAAGGCTTCGAGCAGCGGATCTTCGGGCTTTTCAGCGATGTCTGGGTGGGATTGACCGATGACGTCTATTTTGACCAGTCTTATGAATTCACCCGGCAACGGCTGGAAAAAAACAGCATCGCGCCCGGAGACCTGTTCGGCTCCAAAGTGGTTTTGGACGCCGGATGCGGCAGCGGAAAGTTCTCCTGTGCCCTTGCCCGGTTCGGCGCGGACCGGGTCATCGGGGTCGATCTGGGGCAAAAGGGGCTCTCTTTTGCCAGGGACCAGGCGGCCAAGGTTTCCTATGGCCACCGCCTGGATTACCTCTGCGGCAGCCTGCTCGATTTGCCGTTGCCGGATGCCTCGGTCGATCTGGTCTGGTCCAACGGCGTGGTCCACCACACCCTTGACTATGAACGATGCATTGGCGAATTTGCCCGGGTGGTGAAACCCTCAGGGAAATTGTTTCTCTATGTCAACGGACGGTTCGGACTCTTTGAGGTCCTGCTCGATACCCTCCGGACGGCCACCGCCGATGTGCCCCGGGAGCTGTTTCAGCATTTTCTCGTCCTGCTCGGTATCAATTCCGGCCGGATCTACTGGATCATGGACTGCCTCTACGCCCCCTATGATTGGAAATCCCGGGCCGAAGTGGTCGCCATGCTCAAGCGGAACGGATTTGACCGGATCCGGCAGTTGACCCGGGGGGTCGCCATTGACCAGATCGAACAGGTTTCGACCGGACTGCCCCATGCCGAAGCCAAATACGGCGAAGCCCAGTTGAAATTTGTCGCTACCCGAGTCTGATCCGAAGCGTCGGGATCCATTGTGGTTTCAAACGACTTTTTACGATGCCTACTTCGGCGTCGGAGCATGTGATGGCAAACAAAGAAAAGATATTTCTGTTTTGGGGAGAAGATCTTCCGCAGTTCGAGCGCGGCCTTTTGGGCGTCCACCACCGTGCCGGGGAGACGCTTCTCCCCGTCAATGCCGGGGCCATGCAAAAGGCCCGTCAGGATGGGCTTCCCTTCGTGCTGCCCGAAGACTGGCTCGGTACCGAGGCGACTCTCAAAGCCCGGTGGGCAGCCGACGACTGGGAAGCCCGATGGTTTGTACCGGCCCGCGAGGCCCTTTCCTCGGACGGGATCTGCTGGCCAGGCTTCGACAAGGAAGCCTTGAACTGGTACTGGCGGGATCTGACCCTGGCCGACCGAATGGTCCGGGCCTGCCGGGAGCGGGACGTGGAAAAAGTCTCCCTGGTGCTCAATAACCCGTTGCGGCCAGCCCTGGGTTACGGCCGTTCGGACGTGCCCGGCCTTCTGATCCGCGCGGCCCTGGGCGACCGGGTAGTGGTCCGTGAGACCGGCCATGACCCCTGGCCGGCCATCCTCTCTCCGGCCATCGCCCTGGAACGGCTTCGTAAGGGGCGCGAAACCGTCTCCCCGGACCGGATCGCGGGGCGCATTGTCCTGGCCCTGAACCCGGGCGAGTTTCATCGGTTCGCCCCGGCCATCGAAGAACTTTGCCAGCGGTTCGTCAACCGGGTGACGGTGATCGCCCTATGGCCGTCACCAGCCGAGACCACGGCCCTGGCCCGGTCCTGTCCGGCCGATGTCCTCACACCGGGCCTGGCCCCGGCAATGGATGCCGATTTAGGAAAGCGATTTTTTGGTGGATATCTCCAGGCCGCGGCCGCGGCCGATGGAAAAGACTGGGCCGAGGCCCTGACCCTGACCCGGTTCCAGTTCGAATACTATTGCGGTTTTCGGCTGCCGGTTCTGGCTGTCAATTTCCGGGCGTGGTCCGGCCTGTGGCAGGCCCATCGACCGGCCATGGTGATCACCAGTAGCCTGCCGGACAGCGAATCCCAGCTCCCGGCCCTGGCCGCGGACCGGGCCGGTATTCCCACCCTTTCCTTGCCCCACGGCGGGTTCGGCGCCAGAGAGCAGGATTGTCATGCCCGCACCGTGCTTTATAACTGCGAGCCGACCCGACAGGTCTACGTGGCGGCCGGCATCGGCGAGCAGCGCCTGCGCTCCTGCCGGGACGTCATCGGCGAAAACGAATACCCCACAGCGTCCCAGAGGGTATTGCACAGCCGGAAAAGTTGGAGGATCCTGGTGCTGACCAATCCGGTCAAATTCGATGCCTGTCTGTTCAACACCACCATGATCGGCAGCCAGATGGCGGCCCTGGAGGCCATGACCGACCCGCCGGCGAATCTGGCCGGGAAGGTGGACCTGATGATCAAGACCCATCCGAGCCGCCACGACCACCCCCTGTTCGAACTGGCCGGTGGTGGACTGGCCGAACACGTGCTTCCGGCCACCGTCCCCTTGGCCGATGCCCTGGAACAAGCCGATCTGGTCATAGCCCTGAACTACCTGGGAACGGCCCTGATCTACGCCCTGCAGGCGAGAAAACCGATGGTTTTTTTTTGGAACGATCCCTTGCTGCTCAGGCGCAGCCATTCCTTCCGGCACGCCCATCTGATGCTGCCGGCCGGCGAGCGGGTCGAAACCGGCAGGGACCTTTGGCAAATCGTGGAACAGTTTTTCACCAATCCGGCCTTTGCCCAACGCCTGCGGAATCGGGCCGACGTCTTTGCCCGGACCCATCTCGACACGTCGGCCTATGACTCCCTTTCGGACATCGTGGGGGAGATGATGACCGGGAACCTGATTTCCAAGGAAGGGTCCACGCCCATGACCCGTCGACCCGCCACCCAGCCGGTGGAAAGCCTTTTCCCCGGCGTCTCGGATTTGCCCGTGGACATGGCCGGCCATATTGCCGAATACGGCGGCATGCCGCCCGAAGAGTTGCGGATTCTGTGTGCCGTGATCCGGGCTCGCCAGCCCCAAACCATTTTTGAAATCGGCACATTCAAAGGGGGAACCACCCTTCGCATGGCAGCCAACAGCCAGGCGCAAATCACCACCCTGGACCTGCCCGCCAAAGGTCACCGGGATCATCGGTTGCCGGAGATGAACGATCCGGAGCTGGACGTCTACCCCGATATACCGGGCATCCGGTTTCGCGGCTCACCCCATGCCCGACGGATCGAGCAGGTTCTCGCCGACAGTCGGACGTTTGACTATTCGCCCTATTTCGGGAAGATGGACCTGGTCTTCGTCGACGCCTGCCACCACCATGATTTTGTGATCCGCGACAGCATGAACGCCTTTAAGATGCGCTCTCCCGGCGGTATGATTGTCTGGCACGATTACGCCGACTATGCGCCGGGCGTCATGCGGGCATTGGAAACGGTCCACGGCCGTTTTCCCCTGGTGCACATCGCCGGAACCAGCCTGGCGGTCTATATGGAGAACAACCATGACCATGAGAAGGCCCCAGAGCCACAGGGCGTCGATGTGATTTCAAAGGTTGCCCCGGAGAAAGACCGACCGAGTGCCCAATCCCTGCTGGCCGCCATCGCCGAGGATCCCGGCCAGGCCGACGTCCTGGCCCGACTGGCTCTGGAGGCTGCCGGCGAGAGCGACCTATCCGGTGCCAGGGAATTTCTCAGGGACGCACTGATCCTCGAACCCGCCCACCCCCAGGCCCTTTCTCTTAAGAGGAGCATGGAAAAAGAACGGGGTGTCCAGATGTGATATCAATATAATTCCGGAGCATTGCCCATTCGGTTCAGGCGCGTCGCCTTCGGTTGGAATGCCAATCCGATTCCAACCCTGTCAAACTCGTGAATAAGAGGCTGTAATAAAAAAACAGGGCCTAATATTGAAATCGGGCCGACAAGATGCCTCGCCTTCGGCCCATGGGGGATATTTCTGTCTGCGCTGTTTTTTAATAACAGCCTCTAATCCACTCAAACAGTGACAGGGATTCCACCGGATCACCATTCCACCTCGTCTGCCTGGACCTTTGCCAAGTCAAACCAGGACCTGTCCTTCATAGCGGCGAAGCCGCGTCTCATAAATTCGCGCCAGCGAATTTATTCGTCAACGAATTGACACCGACCGCCTGCCCCGGCTGCCATGGGTCCGGTTTCGGGTCGTGCCAACGCCCGTGAAACCCTTTTTTGTCTGCTCCCATGGCCTTTCGGCCCCGTTTTACCCTTACCGATCCGTTTTTTCATTCAAGGCACGCAATTTGCAAACTCCGGTGCCAGAAGGTTTTTCGCCATGCCGGTCCGAGCCCTATACCGCGTGCGGACCGCAAAAGACAACGAACCCGTCAGAAAATACAACCCATTGGAAACATGATGATTCAAGCCACCATCGTCATCCCGACCCGCAACCGAGCCCGGTCCCTGGAAAGGGCCATCGCCGCCTTTGCCCGGCAGGATTTTTCCCGCACGGGGTATGAAATCCTCGTGGTGGACAACGGCTCCACCGATGACACGGCCGAGGTCGCGACCAAAGCCGGGACCGACCATCCCGGCCTGAACCTGAGCTGTGTTTACGAACCGGTTCCGGGGCTGCTCTACGGGCGCCATCGGGGTGCCCTGGAGGCACGGGGCGACCTGCTCTGTTTTGTCGATGACGATATCGAGGTTGCAACGACCTGGCTTTCAGCCATTGTCGAGACCTTCACCGACGAGGCCCTACACCTGGTCGGCGGACCGAGCGAGCCGCGGTTCGAGGTCGATCCGCCGGCCTGGATGGATCGGTTCATGGATCGCCGAAACGGCCGGATCAATTGCGGGGACCTGAGCCTTTTTGATATCGGCGACCGGACCGTGCCCGTAGATCCGACCTATGTCTGGGGGCTGAATTTTTCCATCCGCAAACAGACCCTGTTCGATTTGGGCGGATTTCACCCGGATTGCATCCCCAAGGAACTCCAGCATTTTCAAGGCGACGGAGAGACCGGACTGGCGCTGAAGATCCGGGAAAAAGGCCTGTCCGCCGTCTATGCCGCCGGCGCCCGGGTGATTCACCATATCCCCCGTGAACGGCTCACCGTCGCCTACTTCGAGAACCGGTATTTCTATCAGGGCGTCTGTGACTCCTACACCGGTATCCGTGAGGCACGAGGCGTCGGAGATGAGATCGACTGTCCATCAGCCGGCCCGGTGGCGATCCCGACCGACGGCACGCTTTATGACCGATACCGGCAAATCGTTTACGGCCGGATCCAGTCGGCCCATGCCGCCGGTTTCCGGTTCCACCAGGAGGCGGTCAGGGCTGACCGCCGGCTTCTGGACTGGGTCCTTCGGGACGATTACCTCGATTTTCGTCTTCCGGATCTTGGGGCCGGTGCCGGTACCGGACCCGGAGGCAAAGAAAACTCGGCCGAAGAGGGGCGGACAACGGATCCGATTATTGCCGAACAATTGACACCCCGGATTTCAAAGGTTGCATAGATGAACAAGCCCCATATCGAGCAGATTTTCGATGAGTACCGGATGATCGCCATCATCATTTACGCGGAGTATAAGGTTGAGGGGATCGAGTTTTTCACCCCCCACAATTTCTCCCAGCAGTTGGCTGCCATGCGCCGGCCCAAGGGGTACCGGATTCAGGCCCATGTGCACAAGCCCGTGCCGAGAAACGTTCGCTATACCCAGGAGACCCTCTTTATCAAGTCGGGGCGGGTACAGGTCAATTTCTACGACGAGGACAAACACTTTCTGGAGAGCCGCACCCTTAAGACCGGGGATGTCCTTTTGCTGGTCTCCGGGGGGCACGATTTTCTCATGCTGGAAGAGTCCGAGATGATCGAGGTCAAGCAGGGTCCCTACGCCGGCGAGGAAGACAAGGAACGGTTCGAGGGGAGGGCGCCATGACCACGACCGCCCCCCTTGGCAGCCGGCCCGATCCGATGGCGGGCCCCGTGAGCGGCAGTCCGTCCAGCATTTACGGCCGGCCGCTGGTCAATGCCCACTGCCGTGAGTTCGAGGTGAACAAATGGGCCTTGTCCGAATTTGTCGTGCGCCGGCTGCTGCCCGTGGTGGGGATCCATCCGTTTCCCCTGGACGAACTGCTGCTCTTGAGCGCGGCGGTCTGCCGGCTGCGGCCGCGGCACATCTTTGAATGGGGGACCCATGTGGGCAAGTCGGCCCGGATATTTTACGAGACCAGCCAATGGCTGGGGCTCGGCGCCACGGTGCACAGTATCGATCTGCCCGACCACGTTTCCCATGTGGAGCACCCCGGCAGGGAACGCGGCCGCCTGGTGCAGGGCCTGGCATCGGTCCGGCTCTACCAGGGCGACGGCCTGGCGATCGCCACGGCCTTGGGCCGCGATCTGGCCCAGGAAGCGCCGTTTCTTTTTTTCCTCGACGGAGATCACAGCGAGCAGACCGTGGCCCGGGAGCTTTGCGGGGTGGCCGAGGCTTTCCCCGATGCTGCCATGCTGATCCACGATACCTTCTACCAGTCGCACGAGTCAGGCTACTGCACCGACCCCCATGCGGCCGTGGGCAACTTCCTGGCCCGGTCTCCCGGCCGATACACCACCATCACCGCCGCCACCGGACTGCCCGGAATGACGTTGCTCTTCAGGAAAGACGCAAGGCCGGTCCTGGGGAGACTGACCGACGGCACCTCACTGCAAGGGGAAACGTGATGATTCCAGTGAACACCCCGGTTTTGGGTCCGAGGGAAAAGGAACTTCTGGCCCGGTGCATCGATACCGGCTGGATTTCTTCGGAAGGGCCTTTTGTGGCCGAGTTCGAAGCGGCCACGGCCCGGGCCGTGGACCGACG
>JAEINQ010000104.1 GCA_016342285.1 Desulfobacterales bacterium | reverse complement strand
GAGGTTCACACGGTCGGGCTCAAGGCCGATCCGACCAACTACCTGCTCATGCATGCCATGGCCTGCAACAGCTCCGGTGTTATCGGATCGGCCATCTGCGCCGGCATCCTATGGAGCTTTATGCTCGCATAAATTTGCTGGCGCAAATTGATGAACGGCGGCTACGCCGCCATGACCAACAGGATCAACTGCCAATGAAAAAATGGAAATGCACGGTATGCGGATACATCCACACCGGAATCGAACCGCCTGAGAAATGCCCGGTCTGCGGTGCCGACAGAAGTAAATTTGTCGAAATTATCGAAGAAAAGGCATCGGCTCAAGAAGAGAAAGTTGCAGCGATAGAAGATCAAGACGGTGCCCAGGAAAGAAAATGGCGTTGCACCGTATGCGGATACATCCACACCGGAGTCGAACCGCCTGAGAAGTGCCCGGTCTGCGGTGCCGACCGAAGCAAGTTCGTCGAGATCACCGAAGCGCCTGAAGCGTCCGAGTCAACCGACCCCATAAGCGGGCCCACGGCAAAACCGACCCGGAAGCAGGTGTTTTACGACCGCATTGCCGAACAATTGGTCCGGAGCCATGCCCATCCCATCTCGGTTCATATTCCCAACGGCGTGGCACCTGTCGCGGTCCTGTTTCTTTTCATGGCCGTGGTCTTCGATTCCCCCGCGCTGGAGTTGGCTGCTTTTTACAACATGATCGTCGTTCTCGTCGCCATGCCGGTTGTGCTCTTTACCGGCTACAACGACTGGAAAAAGCGGTTTGGCGGAAACATAACGAGCCTTTTTCTCGGCAAGATGGCGTGTGGTGCCGTGGTGACCCTCATGGCCTTGGTCGCCGTCATCTGGCGCACGGTCAACCCCGACATCGCCCTGGGTTCTTCCGGCAACCTGGGGTATCTGGCCGCACATGCGGTCTTGCTGGGGGCCGGCGCCATCGCCGGCTATCTCGGAGGAAAACTGGTTTTCAACCAATCCTGAAGAAACTCGACATCGTCCTGTGAAAAAAGCGCCGTGCCTCTGGAAACAGGGCGGCGCTTTTTTGCACATGGTGACAAGAAACACCCATCGCTCCTCGCCGCTACCGACCGTCCACCGTCGTTCCGACAGATGGGCTCAATGCGGCCAAAACGACCCAACATCGCCCCGCGATAGGGCCTTGAGAGGACTCATCCCCCGGACACGCGGCGACCATTCGCGCAAACCCTTACCTGGCAAGGCTTTTAAGGGAGGCCGTCGCATTTGAGCATATTCTGTCGATTGAGCGACACCCAATATCTTGGGGTAGGCATGGCCTCCTATCGCAAAATACCGCAAATGCGACAGCGGAGAACGATTTGCGGGTTTCTGCCCCCTTCTTCCGGCCGGCAAGCCGTCCGGCGCGGCCATCAGGTCAGGCGTCCCCATCCTCGGAGGGCAGGTGACCCTCTCTCACCAGCAGGTCACGGTACCAGCAGGCAAATTCGAACATTCCTCGGGCTTTTTCATCGTCGTTGATAATGCCGAGACAGAGTTCAAAGACCCCCCGGCCATAGTCGTTGCTGTACTCCTCCATGGGGCAGGCCTGGAGAAACTCTCGGACCAGCATCTGGGAGGTTCGCTTGGTGCGTTCGGTGCGGATGTCAATGGGATCCTTGGGCTCTTGAAACGGATCCCATTTCTCGTACCCCCGTTTGAGAAGATGCTTCTGGCGTCGAGGCGACATGGCCTCGAATACAGCTCGTTTCCTCTGCTCAATCTCTTCCGGACTGAATTTATCCATGGCGCCCGCCTCCCTCCGGGTCGACCGGCACCGTCTGCATTACGGAAATGCCCAGATAATCATCGGTATAGTCAGTGATCAGCGCCATGGACAGGGGTACCAGCAAGGACGCCATTTGGGTGTATTTGCTGCCGATGGCCCGCACCAGTTCGCCGGAAAGGGAGAACAGTTTTCCCTGAATAACCTCTAACTTCACTGTCGGATATGCCTGGCCCTGATCGAACCCGGTCAGTCCGCAGGTGTGGGCCTGGCCGTTGATCGACGTCGGAACGCCATAAAGCCGGCAGGTGATGGGGCGAAACTCGTAAAGCGCACACTGGTCGCTGTCATCGAGCAAGGGACAACGCATCCGAACCGCGGCCATTTCTTCAAGAATTACCGAATCATCCACGCCTTCTTGAACCCGCTTGTAGGCCTTTCGTTTGATTTTGGCGAGCTTCCGATCGGCTGTGGCCGCCTTTTCGATCAACCGATCCAGCGCTTCTCCCGAATACCGACGCCGGAAGCGATCGTTGATATACATGGCCTCGACAAGGGTCAGGTCAAACAGGGCATGACAGCAGTCCGCACATCCGGTTCGGCAGGTCACGCAGTCGCCATGGCCTTTTCGAATCGTCTCAAAAGCGGCATCAGCGGCCTTGGCCAGCGCCTCGTATTTTTCATAAAACAGGGTAAAATCCATCCAGCTTTCTCCTTTCAAGAACGGCGACCGCCCTACCGGGGGCTGCCCGGTCTCACACCCCGTCTATGGGTTGGCGTTGCCATCAGCCCCGAGGCTTGCATGCGGCCGGCCAAGCATTACCGCAGATATGGAGACAAATCCCCAAGAAGGCAACAACATCTTGTGGAAATGTTTCACGTGAAACACTATTTTCCAACGCAAAAACGGCCAAATATCTGTTCGAGGATCTCCTCGGACAGGTGGTCGCCCAAAACCTCGTTAAGTCCCTCCACGGCCTCTTTGGCATCAATGGCCAGAATCTCTTCGGGTGAACCGTTGGCCAATTCGTCCATTAATCGGTTGACCGAAACAAGGATGCGATCGATACAGTCTTTCTGTCTCAGGTTCGGCGCCACATCAGAAAACCCATGGCCATGGCGTCGTTCTTCGTCGAGACCATTGGCAATGGCCCGTTCAAGCCGGTCGATCCCTTCACCGGTGCGGGCCGACAGGTATACCTGCTCCAGATGCCCCCATTTTTGGGGAACGTGAAAGGCGGCTCGCTCTTCCAATAGGTCGATTTTATTGATGACCAGAATCGTGGGCTGTGCCCGAACGACCTGGTAAATCGTCTCGTCCGCTTCGGTCGCACCCCGGACGCCATCGACCATAAACAGAACCAGGTCGGAGCGTTCAGCGGCCTCGCGGGCCTTTTGAATTCCGATCCGCTCAACGGGGTCCGCGGTCGGATGGATTCCGGCCGTATCGGTTAAGATGACCGGCACGCCATTGATGTCCAGCGCTTCTTCCACTAAATCTCTGGTGGTTCCTGGAACGGGGGCAACAATGACACGCTCGGTTTTCAACAGTCGATTCATCAGGCTGGATTTGCCAACATTGGGCGTCCCAAGCACGGTCAGGCGCAACCCTTCTCGCAGGATCCGCCCGTTCCGAAACCCCTTTATCAACCGCGCCAAGGGTCTTTTTGCCTGTTTCTCAAGCAGGGCGGATGTCGTTGGTCGGTCGAACACCTCCGAAACCGCTTCGGGAAAATCAATGCCCGCCTCCAGCCGGACACGCAAATCGGTAAGGACCGACCGGACGCGCCGAACCACCGTGCCGAATCGGCCCTCAAGGTGCGCAGCGGCCAACTGAAGCGCGCGTTCCGTCTTGGCCTGAATCACGTCGACCACGGCTTCGGCCTGAGTGAGATCCATGCGCCCATTGAGAAAGGCGCGCTTGGTGAATTCGCCGGGATCTGCCAGCCTCGCGCCCTGTTCCACCACAAGCTCCAAAATGGTACGCATCACGGCGGGCCCGCCGTGCCCGTTGATCTCGACCACGTCTTCACCGGTATAGGTGTGCGGGCCGCGCATGGTCGAAAGAAGAACCTCGTCAATAATACGCCCCTTTGGCGGCTTTTCAACGCGCCCGTATCGGATTCGATGCGATTTGAAATCTTCCGGCCGAAGAGAGGGGGGTGTCGTTTCTTCCATCGCAGACCCTGATCGTCCAGGCCGAAAAACCGCCCCGGCAATGTGGAAAGCGTCAGAGCCTGAAATTTTGACAATGCCGATGCCGCCCCACCCCTTGGGTGTGGCGATGGCGGCAATGGTATCGTTTTCCATGACGGGTACGGCCTTATCGTTCTATTCAGCCATGTTGCGGCTCATTGAATTCCAAGGTTTCACAGTTTAGCAGGAGGTCGGTGGCCTTGGGGCGGTCGCTGGCGTCGAGGAATAATGAGAAGTTTTCGCAGAGGGCCTTCACCGAGACTCTGTGTTCGGATGCTGCGGTCATCCTTTAGGAAAAGGTGAACAATCCTCCGATCGTTGGCGTTCATCTGACCAAGACTGCATGGTCGCCCGGTACGTCGCGCCTTTTCCGCCTGTTTGACGGCGATACGTTGAAGGTTTTTCCTGCGATTTGCCTGATACCCTTCGACATCGACCTGAATTCGGACGCGGCTTGTTATGGCCCGATTAACGATTTTTTCGACGATGTATTGAATCGCCTCTAGTGTCTGTCCGTGCTTTCCGATAAGCAGCGCGGCGTCCCCGCCTTTGACATTGATTTCTATCTTTCCGTTGCCGACCACGGTTTCAATGACGGCCCGCGGGTCGATGAATTCAACAATCCGTTCCGCCGATCTCCGACAGAGCTGTTCGGCTTTCTCGCCACCGTCGTTGTAGCAGGCCACCGTCGTGCCGCTGTCATCGAGGTCGTATCCGCTACCATCGCGCTTCGATGGAACAACGCCTGAGAGCGAGTTCGATTCAGCCGCCGGTGAGGCGCATTCATCGGTTGTGTCTTTTCTGGTGACCCGGATTTTAGCTCTTTTAAAGCCAATGATGCCAAAAACGCCTTTCGCGCCACGGGAAATCACATCATGGTCAAGCGCCTCTCTTGAAATGTTCAGCTCTCGGCAAGCCTTTTCGATGGCCTTTTCCACGGTCCTGCCGCGAAATTCCATGCTGGATGTCATTTAGGCCCCTCCGATCATGCCATCTTTTTTTGTACATAGTACTGCTGAGAGATGGACAGAACGTTGTTTACCAGCCAGTAAAGGACGAGACCGGATGAAAAGTTGATGAAAATGACCGTAAAAATAATGGGCATGAACATCATGACCTTGGCTTGAGCTGGATCTCCCATGGGAGGGCTCATCTTTTGCTGGAGAAACATCGTCGCCCCCATGACCACGGTCAGCACGGGAATTCCATAGGGTGGCTCCATCATGGGGATGGAAAAATCAAATTGAAAGAGCCGGTCCGGGGCGGACAGATCAGTAATCCATCCGAAAAAAGGCGCGTGTCTCAGTTCAATGGCTTCGTAAAGCATGCGGTAGAGCGCGAAGAAAACCGGGATCTGAACCAGCATCGGCAGGCAGCCACCCATGGGGTTGATCTTGTATATGCGGTAAAGCCCCATGACCTCCTCGTTCATTTTCTTCTTGTCGTCCTTGTATTTTTCTCTGATTTCCGCCATCAGTGGCTGGATTTTTTTCATCTCTCCCATGGACTTGTAGCTCTTGTTGCCCAGCGGCCACAGCAGGACCTTGGTCAGGATGGTCAGCAGGATGATGGCCACGCCGTAGTTAGGAATGAATCGGTAAAAAAAGTTCATCAGCCACAGGCAGGGCTTGGCGATAATATCAAACCACCCGAAGTCGACGGCCCGGTCGAGTTGGTGGCCAAGGGTTTTAAGCAGGCTGACGCTGAGCGGTCCGAAAAACACCTGATACCCATAACTGACCTGGGTGCCGGGTTTGAGGGCGATGTCGCCGTTGAATAGCCGGCTTTCCAGCAACCGATCCCCATTGATAGAGAGTTTTATCGTGCCCCTTCCCGTCGCTTCGGGACTCAGGCTGGACATAAAATATCGGTCCTGAAGGGCCATCCAGTTCACCTTGCCGCTGAAGCTGTTTTTTTCGTCAAGGTCCTTGACTTTGACCTGCTCCAGGTGGTCATCGATGAGGGCACTCGGTCCCTCGAAACCGTAGCGGACATCGTTGTCCGGGCTGAATTTTTTCAGAGCCACGTAGCTGTTTCCGTTGATGTTTCGGCCGGACTCGTTCCGGATGGTCACCGTCAGGGGAATCAAGTAGCTGTCCGGCTGGAAGCGAAAAACCTTTTCCACGACAACCCCGTCTGGAGAAACCCAGCGGTAGCTTATTCTCTTTTCAGCATCACGCACCATAAGGGTGTCGGCAGAAACATCGGAGCGGTAGACAGCCGTTGCGAGTCCCGGCAGGTCATTCCCTTCAAAACCAACTTCCAGTGTTCCATCCTTGACAATCTTCGTGTCGATCATTTCCAGGTTGTCAGACCCCTCTTGGGCGGTTTCCCGATAATTTTTCAGCACCAGGCTTTTGAAAACCGCGCCCTTGTCGGCGATAGTGACGGTGTAAAGGGGTGTTTCGACGATCAGGCGCCTGTCGCTTTTTCCTTCCACGACGGTGGCGTCTGGGGTCAAGGCGACCGGGGCGATCGAAACAGGGGCGGTCTGAGCCTGGGAGTTGGATTGAAGATTTTGGGTTTCTTGGGTCGCTGTCGGATTAACCGTCGGCTTCATGGTCTCCCGGTCGACAAAAAACGTCTCCCAGACAAAAAAAACAAGAAAGGACAAAACAATGGCGATGAACATCCGGGCATGTTCCATGGGTGTCTCCTATCGGCTACGTAAGAAATCGCATGCCCGCATTCGAGGTCGCTGAAAGCCAACCGTTTGGGCTTCTGCAAGCATTGGAATCGTTGGTTCAAGTCGTCTGGCGTGGATTCCCTTGATCGGTTCGGAGCGGTCGGAGGGTCGGCTCGCTTTTTTCATTCTTTTGTTTTTCGCCCTGACCCTCGCACCCCTCAGGCTCAAGGGGACGCCCTCGAATTTACCGGCGGGCTTCCCGTCTATCGCCTCTTGGCACCGGGTCAACCCCACCGGGGTGAAACGGGTGGCATTTAAAAATCCGTCGTGTCGCCAGAAGGCCGCCTTTTATAACACCATGTTGCATGATGGCATCGTGGGCATATTCCGAACAGGTCGGGTAGAAACGGCATGAAGGTCCGAGAATCGGCGAGATGGCGTACTGGTAGCCCCTGATGAGAATATGGATCAACGTTTTGATGATACCCTGCCCTGTATTTGAACGAAAAGCGTTTTCAATGAGGCTCGAAGTTGCTCTGCCTCAGCATCGACCGCTTCCTTCTTGGCGATGACGTTGATGTCCACCCCCCGCGGGAGCCCGTTTCGGTTCAGACGAAAAAATTCTCTGACCAGTCGTTTAATCCGGTTGCGCCGTACGGCCGATCCGACCTTGCGCGTGACCGTCACACCGAGTCGGGTCTTCGTGGTTTCTCCGGGAAGCGCGGCCGCCAGAAACAAACGCGTATGGACCCTTTTTCCACCCTTGGTGAGGCGCAGAAAAGAGGGCCTCTTCAACAACCGCTCTGCTTTTGGAAACCGGCCCGGTTGCAGCGGTTGTTGAACCTGACGCTCAGAGGAATCGTTCAAGATCGGAAAATCGTTTTGCCTCATCTTCGTTGCCATGAAAAAAAGAATACACCGTTATCGGTGTATTCTCTTTTTCCGTTGGCTGACCAACGTCATGATGCATAACTGTTTACGCCGATAGACGGTGTCGCCCCTTGGCTCGACGGCGACGGATCACCCGCTTGCCGCCTTTTGTGGCCATGCGCTTCAGAAATCCATGGGTTCGAGCGCGTTTTATCCTGCTAGGCTGAAATGTGCGTTTCATTTTTCTTCCTCTTTGTTCATGGGTCGTGGTTTGTAACCGATACCCGTATGGCGGTCACGGCAAAAACCTTCCTGTTTAAACATTTCGAATCGAAATATATAAGCACAAGCTCAACCCGCTGTCAACAGCTTATCTGGCGCCCGCCCGTGGTGCGCCGGTTGTCCAACGATTAGCTGTGCACTTCAAAAACATCAAATTCTTCGAGGTGGAATTGGGTGTTTGGATAAATAACGATCTGTTTTCCGATAATGCGCTCCAGGGAAATGATGATGCCGTTTTCCTCTCCGTGCAACCTTTCCGCGATTTCCGGGTTGACGTGAAGGGTGAACCGGGCACTGCCGATCATGTCTTGGGCGGCCCTGAGAACCTCGCGGTAAATGTTGTAACAGATCGTCCGACGCGATACGAGGCTACCCTCCCCGTCGCAATAAATGCAAGGTTCGCATAAAATGCTGGTCAGCGGATCCTTGATCCGCTTTCGTGTCATCTGAATCAGCCCCATTTCGGAAATAGGAAGCACGTGGGTCTTGCTGCGATCCTTTTTCAGGGCCTCCTTCAATGCATTGTAGACCTTTTCCTGATTCGATTTCCGAATCATGTCAATGAAATCGATGATGATGATGCCGCCGATGTCACGAAGTCGAATCTGATAGGCAATTTCCTTGACCGCTTCAAGGTTGGTCTTGAGAATCGTCTCTTCTAGATTATGTTTGCCCACGTAGCGGCCGGTATTGACGTCGATGGCTACAAGCGCCTCGGTCTGCTCAATGACAATGTACCCGCCGGACTTGAGCCAAACCTTTCTTTTCAGCGCCCGGCTGATGTCCCCTTCGAGGTTGTAGGCTTCAAAAAGCGGCTCGGTCCCCTCGTAGAGTTCCACGCTGTTCTTGTAACCCGGCATGAACGTGTCGAGAAAACCCATAATGCTGTTGTATCCGTCCTTGCTGTCGATGACGAGCTTGTCTGCCTCGTGCGTCAGCAGATCCCGGACGGCGCGAAGGCTTACGTTGAGCTCCTTGTGAAGAAGGACAGGGGCTGTGGCCCCCTTGTATTTTTCCTGAATGTTTTCCCAGAGGTTTTCAAGAAAACCCATCTCATAGGCGGCCTTTTCCCGCTGAATCCCTTCGGCCGCGGTTCGAACAATATACCCGAATTGCCCTTTTCGAAGGGATTGTACCATCTCCTTGAGGCGCTGGCGTTCAGTTTCATCTTCGATTTTTCGTGAAACACCGATATGGTCGGACGTGGGCATCATGACGAGAAACCGCCCGGGAAGGGAGACATTGCAGGTAATTCTCGCCCCCTTGGTGCCGATGGGCGACTTGGCCACATGCACCATGATCTCCTGACCTTCCTTCAGGAGGTCCTCAATGGGAATTTCCGACTCAAAAGAACCCCATGCCGCCTCCGAACCCTCATCCTCAACCGCTTCCTTTGGCGCCTCACGAAAGGTCCGCCGACGGGCGCTTTCACCGATCAAATCGTTGACGTGAATAAAGGCAGCCTGATGCATGCCGATGTCCACAAACGCCGCCTGCATTCCAGGCAGGACGCGCTGGACCCGCCCTTTGTAGATATCTCCGGCAATGTCGTTGTTGTCTTGCCGGTTAATGAAAAGCTCGGCGATGGTGCCGTCCTCGACAAGGGCCAGCCGGGTTTCGTGCTGAGCCATATTGACAATCAGTTGTTTGAGCATGGTCGGTCTTCCTTGTGGCCGCTACCCCCGCCCTTCAAATCCACCTCGCTCAGGGTTTCGATTTTCAGGATACGGCTTGCTCGAATCTGCGCTTCCTGGAATTCAAAAACCTCAGATAGGACTTCGGACGGACGGACGGTTTCCCCTGGTCCGGCGGCCAGAACCATTTCCATGGTTTCGGGATCGTTTCGAACCATTTGGTAAACAGCTTTTTTCAGGTCGATCTCTCGTCTCTTTCCGTTGGGGCGGACCCGGGTCACCACCCAGTTCTCCCGCTGTTCAAAGGCCGCCATGGTGTTTTCGCTGAACGTGCCATCCCTTCGTACCACGCAATAACGAACGGCCCGGGCCATTCGCCGATTGGATCGTTGCGGCGCCAGTCGGCAGTCCGTAATTTCGAGCCCGTCAGGCAACTGACCCCGCAGGCCCTGAAACACAGCCGCTGGCTTTTGGGTTTCGACCACCGTCAGGTAAAACGCTTCGGCAAGACTCTCCATCCCCACGGGTAGCGTATCTTCGAAAGAGATCCGGGGCTTGGGGTGAAACCCCTCGGAATACTTCACCGCAATGCCACAGCGACGGATCGCCCGAGTGAAAATATTAATCAACTCCAGGTGCCCGAAGAACCTGGCTGTTCCTACCTTACGATAACAGACCCGAAGCGTCTTGTAACCATCGGTTTTGGCATCGCCTGCTAGGACGGCGGTGTAAGTCCCGGCACTGCCGGCGGCGGCGAGTTGCGGCGAAATGGTTTTAAAATCACAGACCCCGCAGAGATTGCAGTCCGATGAGCGGCAGTCAGCCGTGGGAATCGCCCCCAGGGCCTGCTCCCATTCCCGGCGCAGAAATTCCTTGCTCACCCGGGTGTCAATGTGGTCCCAGGGGAGCGGTTCGTCCAGGTCCCGGTGCCGGCTGGTAAAGGCCTCTTTGTCAATACCGGTCTCCTCTATGGCCTGGCACCAGAGATCGAACCTGAACCGGTCGCTCCACCCGTCAAATCGGCACCCGAGTCGAAAGGCCGCCAGCAGCAGTTCGGCCATGCGCCGGTCCCCTCGTGACCAGAGCCCTTCAATGAGGCTGGTCTCGGGGTTTTGCCATTTGAACTGAATCCCGGGAAGCCGAAGTTGTTCTTTGAGCCAAACCATCCGGGCCTTGGCCGTCTCGATGTCGATCTGCCCGGCCCATTGAAAGGGGGTATGGGGTTTGGGGATAAAGGTGCCAACGCTGACATGGATCTGCCCTTTTCGCCCCCCAGGCCCTTTGATCTTTCGAATGGTTTTCACCAGATCGACGATCCCCTTCAAATCGGTTTCCGTTTCCGTGGGCAATCCGATCATAAAATAGAGCTTAACGTGTTTCCAGCCCAGGGCGAAGGCGTTTTGGACCGTATCGAGAATATCGGATTCGCTGATGTTTTTGTTGATTACATCGCGCAGCCGCTGGCTGCCGGCTTCCGGAGCCAGGGTGAAGCCGGTCTTTCGAACCCTCCGTATCAGCCGCATCAGTTCGGGCGTCAATGTTCCGGCCCGAAGCGACGGGAGCGATATGGCCACACGGCCGGCTTCACATTGTGTCATGAGACGCTCGGCCAGATCGGTGATATGGGTGTAGTCGCCCGTGCTGAGCGAAAGAAGGGACAGGTCCTCGTACCCGGTCACCGCCAGGGACTTTTCGGCCAGTTCCACCAGGGTGTCGACATTACGCTCGCGTACCGGGCGGTAAATCATCCCTGCCTGGCAAAAACGGCAGCCCCGCGTGCAGCCCCGGGAAACCTCGATGCGTAGACGGTCGTGAACCGGCCGTGAAAAAGGGATGATGGGCGCGCCGGGAAACGGCGCGCTATCCATGTCAGCCACCACGGCCCGCCGCACACACTTTACGGTGCCGGCCCGGGCAATCAGCCGCGTCAGGCCGTCGGACCCGTAAACCGGCTCGAAAAAGGAGGGCACATAAACCCCTTCGATGGCTGCCCATCGATGCAATAGGGTCGTCCGGTCGCCGTCTCCCGCCGTCTTCCACTCGATCAGCGCCGACACCATGGCCTCGATCACCGTCTCGCCGTCTCCGACGACCATGGCGTCGAAGAAATCCGCCACTGGTTCCGGATTGCTGGTGCACGGGCCACCGGCAATGATCAGCGGATGGCGACCGTCTCTATCCCGAGCCATTGGCGGCAGCCCCGCCAGATCCAGCATGGCCAGCACGTTGGTGTAACCGAGTTCATAGAGGAGGCTGAACCCGATCAGGTCAAACCGAGCCAACGGGGTGCGGCTCTCCAGAGACGCCAGAGGAAGGCCGGATTCGCGAAGCTGCTGCTCCATATCCGCCGCTGGCGCATAGACCCGCTCGGCCGCCACGTCGGGGCGCCGGTTGAGCAGGTCATAGAGGATCTGAAGCCCGAAATGGGAGGTGCCGATCTCGTAGAGGTCCGGAAAGGCCAGGGCCACAAAGAGCCGCACGGTTTTCGAATCCTTTAAAACGCGATTGGTTTCAGAGCCCAGATAGCGGCTGGGCTGGTCTACCAGGGCCAGGATGTCTTGAAGGGTCTTTGGCTGCATGATATATAATGCGATGTCCGCAATTTGGTGTCAATGTATAGGCGCCCTCTGATCGGCCGGTTACCCCCCTCACGGATGAGGCCGGGGACAATCCGGATGACCGCAAACGAACAAAAGGCATCTAATGCCAAAGAAACGTGCCGTAAGCAATAAAAACCGCCCCAGGAGCCCAATTAAACGCCTTTGCTGGTTTCTTCTGATCGGCCTGCCGTTTCTCGTGGCCGCCGTGGATCGGGCCACCCCGGTGGTTCGGGCCGTGGAAAAGGTCGGCCCGGCGGTGGTCAATGTGAGTTCCCGACATGAGATTCGCCACCGGGCCAGTCCCTTTTCGGGCGTGGCGGCCGATCCATTGTTCGAGCAGTTTTTCCGCGATTTCTTCGACCCGGGCACACCGCGCGGGTACAGTCGATCGAGCCTCGGGTCCGGAGTCATCATCGACGGTGAGCGCGGCTTTATCCTCACCAATGCCCATGTTATGGAAAATGCCGGAGCCATCACCGTCACGCTCAAGGACGAACGGGAATTCGAGGCGAGCGTGGTGGGTGCCGATCCGGATTCGGATCTGGCCGTACTTAAAATCCAATCGCCGGAGCCCTTGCCGTCAGTGGCCATGGGTCGCTCCGACGACCTGATGATCGGCGAAACCGTCATCGCCATCGGAAACCCTTTCGGTTTTTCCCATACCGTCACCACCGGCGTGATCAGCGCCGTGAACCGGAGCCTTAGAACCCGTGACCGGGTGTTTCACGAGTTTATCCAGATCGACGCGTCCATCAATCCGGGCAACAGCGGCGGGCCGCTTCTCAACATCAACGGCGAACTGATCGGAATCAACACCGCCATCTACGCCAAGGCCCAAGGCATCGGCTTTGCCATTCCCATCTGCAAGGCCCGCCGGATCGTCTCCGACCTCATCGCCTACGGCGAGGTGATTCCGGCCTGGTTCGGGCTTTTTGTTCATGGTCTTGATGATGGCACAGCCCGTTATCTGGCGGTGCCCAACGGGCAGGGGTTGGTGGTTCACGCTGTGGTGCCTGACAGTCCAGCGGCCCGGGCCGGGGTTCGGGAGGGCGACGTCCTTCTCTCCCTTGGCGGTCGCCGCATGGGCACGCCAGCCGATTACCGCCAGCGCTTGCGAGACTACGCTGATGGGAGCCGCACCGAAATGGTTCTGTGGCGGAAAAAGCGTCGCCTCACCGTGCCGGTGACCGCAGCTGTTTTTCCCCTTTCCCTGGCCTCGAAGCTGGGATTGGATCTGTTCGGGGTAACGGTGGAAACGCTGGCACCGGCCCACCGCCGTCGATTCCAGGTTCTGGCCGAAACCGGCGCTGTGATCACCCAGGTCGATGCCCGGTCCCAGCTGGGCCGCGTGGGGGCGAAACCCGGGGACGTGATCCGCCGAATGGACGATCTTCCCATTGAGACAGCCGAAGATTTTAATAAGGCGGTGGTCAAATACCGCCTGAAGCCGTCGGTGGTGGTGCTGATCCAGCGTCAGGATCAGGGGTATTACATCACGGTACGCCTTTTGGGCGGCTAACCATGATGTTGTCGGAAAAAGTCTTTGAAACCATAAAGTTAATCCGTGGAAAGTCAAGGGCCAATTTTGGGGTATGTTATGCCCAAAAACAATGTCAGGCCTGAGTCCGGAT
>JAEINQ010000103.1 GCA_016342285.1 Desulfobacterales bacterium | reverse complement strand
GATTTTGCCAATTTGCAAGGTGGCGCCACGGCGGACACGTTTACGATCGAGTCGACGGGCAGCATCAGCGGCACGATCGCCGGTGGGGCGGGTACCGACATTCTGATTGGAACCAGTGGAAACAATACCTTTAGCATTACAGGGGCTGGCAGCGGTGATGTTGACGGAAGTGATTTCATAGAAATAGAGGAACTGCAGGGCGATGCCGGCGATGATGCCTTCAACCTAGGCGACAGCAACTCCCTGGACAGCGTCACGGCAGCCATGACCATCGTCGGCGGAGATGGTGTGGACACGGTGACCCTCAACGACCAGGCCGATGGCGACAACAACACTTATGACCTCACCGCCACCACCCTGGACCGCACCGGAATGGGGCAGATTTCCATCGACGATACCTTGGAGTTCGTGTCGGTCAATGCCGGTCAGGGCGACGATACCATCAACCTGACGCCGGACAGCGACCCGGCACCCAACATGGAATTCACCGTTGACGGCGGGGCCGGCAGCGATACCCTCAATGTCTTGGCCGGGGGGCTGACCAACGCGGCCCTGACCCGCACCTTGACCCACAGCGGTTTTGTCACCTGGGACGATGCCGGCAAGGTCACCTATGCCAGCACCGAGACGCGAACCGGCCTGCCCACCGATTATGATCTGGACATCGCGGCCGACAATCCCACCATCAGCGTTTCCCTGGACGGCAGCGGCAACCTCATCGTGAGTTCAGGCGGTGAGATGTTCAACGACGCCATTTCGGGCCTGCAAGACTTCACCATTGCCGGTACTTCCGGCAGCGACACCCTGACCCTGGACCTTGCCAGTTTTGGCAGCACTTTCCCGGACCTGACCTTCAACGCCGGGTTGGGTGACGACACCCTGACCCTGATCGATGGTGGATCCACCACATTCGATACGGTCACCCACAGCTTTACCAACGACAGCGACGGGACCGTCAACTTTGTTGAAGGAGCTGATACCGCAACCACGACTTACACCGGCCTGGCGCCCATCAACGACAACCTGGACGTCGATGACCGGGTCTTCACCTATACCACCTCCGGCACGGCTGAGACCATCAACATTGTGGACGTGGGTGGCGCCGACGGCTATTCCCAGATCGATTCGGACATCGGCGGCGAGTCGGTGACCTTCACCAACCCCAATGACTCCATGACCGTCAATGCCGGTGACGATGGGGACACCATCAACCTGATCACCCTGGATTCGGCTTTCGACGCGTCCCTGGCCATCAACGGCGATGCCGGCAATGACCAGATCAACATCAGCACCTACGTTGGCCTCCAGAGCTATACCATCGGCGGCGGGACCGGCGCCGACACCATCCGCATCGCCGACGGCGTGGCCGTCACCGGCTCCATCGATGCCGGTGCGGGCAACGACACCATTAAACTGCTGGGCGCCAGCAGCATCAGCGGCAACGTGGACGGCGGCGACGATTCGGACAGCATCAGCGGCGTGGGCGATGCCAGTGCCAGCAACGCGATCGGCACGGGCAGCATCTCCAACATCGAGAGCATCTCCGGCAGCGGTATTTTCAGCGGGTCCGGTTCCTGGACATCTGTCTCCGGGACCAGCGGAACCGTCAATAGCGTGAGTTTTTCCGGCTACCAGACCCTTTCCGGTGCTTCCGGCAGCACCTTCAACATCACCGGCGGGGGCGTGGGTACCATCGCCATGCAGAGCGGCAGCGGGAGCATCGATATCTCCGCCCTGGGCGGCGGCAAGACCTTGGATTTGCAAAACAACACCATCGCAGGGGTGGTGGACAGCTTCAGCAATATTGGCAGTTTTACCGGTAGCGGCGACATCCTGCAGGTAGCCAACGGTGCCACCACCATCACGATCGACGGTGAAAACGACGGCAGCGTATCCGGTGTTTCATTTACCGATTTCAGCACGGTCCGGGCCGGAACCGGCGGCGACAGCTTTACCTTCTCCGGCTCCGGATCCCTTGGCACCGTGACCGGCGGCAGCGGCGCCGACACCATCGATATCTCCGCTCTCAGTGGCAGTTCCCTGCTCGTCGACCTCGGGGCGGCCACCATCGGGAGCGTCGTGGGCGGTTTCAGCAGCATCGAGGCCTTCACCGGCGCGGGCAATGCCAACCACACACTCAAGGTGGCCGACAGCACCAGCCAGATCAACATCACCGGCCAGTACGACGGCGACGTGGGCGGGGTGATCGACTTCACCGATTTTGCCAAGATCCAGGCAGGCGCAGGCGGGGACCGCTTCATCTTTTCCGGCAGCGGTGAGCTGCTTTCAGTGATCGGCGATACCACCGATCAGGGCACCATCGATATCTCGGCTTTCAGCGGCACGCCGTTGGAGGTGGATCTGGAAGCTGGTACCGTGGACGACGGGGCCGCCTCACCGGCCACGGTTGTCGCGGGCAGTTTCAGCAACATCGACACTTTCATCGGCGCCGGGGCGACGGACACGTTCCAGGTTTCCAATGCCGCCGTCACCATCAATGTGACGGATATCAACGACGGCGAGGTGTATGACAGCAACCCAACCCTTCTGGCCACCTTTACCGACTTCGGAATTGTCCAGGCCGGTGCCGGCGACGACACTTTCGATATTGCATCCGGGGCAAGTCTGGCCCAAGCCGTGGGCGGCGCCGGCTTCGATACCATCGATATTGCTTCGGCAGGCGGCGGCAACACCGTGGACCTGCAAAACAGCGCCATCGCCGGGCTGGTGGGCAGCTTCAGCAGCATCGAAAACTTCACCGGGGCCGGCGCCACCGACACCCTGGTGGGTGCCAACAGTGACACCACCTGGAACATCACCGCGGCCGATGCGGGCAACATTACCGGCGGTCCCACGTTCAGCGCCATTGCGAATCTGACGGGCGGCACGGCTGATGACACGTTCAATATTGACCACGACGGGACGACCACGGGTGCCATCAGCGGGACCATCGACGGCGGCGGTTTCACCACCACTGCTGACACCATCAACCTGTCCAATGTAGACCCGACCGACCCAGCTGTGGGAACGGTGACCATCGACTTGCAGAATGCCGACATCACGGCGTCTGCCGGGGCCGGATTCGATCTGGTGGGTACGGTCGCCGGAATCGGCAACTATGTCGGAACGGGCGATACCACCGATACCCTGGTTGGTGAAAACGCCAACACGACCTGGAATATCACGGCAGCCAATGCGGGTAACATCACCGGCGGCCCGACGTTCAGCGGCATTGAGAACCTGACCGGCGGCACGGCCGATGATACGTTCAACATTTATCATGATGTCACCAATGACACGGGCAGCATCAGCGGTACGATCACCGGTGGGGGTGCCACTACGGTGGACACGATCGATCTGGCCAATGTGGATCCGACCAACCCAGCAGTGGGCGCGGTGACCATCGACTTGCAGAATGCCGACATCACGGCGTCTGCCGGGGCCGGATTCGATCTGGTGGGCACGGTCGCTGGAATCGGCAATTACGTGGGTACGGGCGACGTCGGCGATGCCCTGGTGGGCGAGAACGCCAACACGACCTGGAATATCACGGCGGCCGATGCGGGCAACATTACCGGCGGTCCGACGTTCAGCGGCATCGAAAACCTTACCGGCGGAAATCTGGACGACACCTTCAGCTTTGCCAATGACGGTGCGACCACTTCGGGCGAACTGACCGGCACCATCGACGGCACGGCCGGCGGCACGGACCAGATCAGCATCGCCGGCGTGTCGGCCGGCGCGGTCACCGTGGACCTGGAAAACGCCACGGCCACGCTGCCTGCCGCGGCCAACCTGATCGGCCGTTTTAGCGGTATCGAGAAATTTGTCGGCGACAACAGCGACCACGTGATCGTGGCATTTGATACGGGCACAGCCACCGGCGGGGGGGCTGCCATCGCCACCACCGGAGTCAATGACGGTACCATTGAATCTACGGTTTTCACCGATTTTGCCAATGTCAGTGGTGGATCGGGTGCCGACACCTTCACCATCGACCATGCCATCAGCGGCACCCTTTCCGGCGGCGCCGGTGAAGATGTGTTCGATCTTTCGGCCGCCGTGGGCACAGCGGACGGCGGGGCCGATTCGGATACCGTCAACATCATTGCCGACATCGACACCCTCGGGGCCGACATGAACCTGATCGCTGAGGTCATCGACAATTCGGCGAATAAAGTCGTTGAGGCCAATCGGCTTTCCATCAGCGGCGCAACCGGAATCGGCTCCTTGGCCAATCCTCTTTTGACGGATATCGCCAGTCTGGAAATCACCGCGTCGGCGGCCGATGCCTACATCAATGAAACGGACAACAACTCCGGAGACGGTCTCGATCTGCTCACGATGGACCTGGGCAGCAGCAACGATCTGACCCTGACCCTTGATGCCGGGTCACTCACCAACAGCACGGACCAGACCGTCACGGCCCAAAATGTTTTCCTGACCGTTTCCGACAGCGACCAGGCCATCGGCACGGGCGCCAATCCCCTTCACATGACCCTGGCCGGTACCCTGGCGGCCAGCGCTGCCAGCGGCAACGGCGGGATCTACGTCACCGAGACCAACGATATGTTCCTGGGCGCCATCGATGCCGCCACCGGCAACGTGGCACTGACCTCCACCGGCGGCAGCATCGTTGACGGCAATGGGGGCACGCCCAATGTAACGGCCCTTAACCTTTCCCTGACGGCGGACACTTCGGGGGCGGCTATCGGCAGCGATGTGCCCAATGGCGCCATTGATACCGATCTTTCCGGCACCCTGACCGCCAGTGCCAGCGATGGCGGTGGCGGCGTTTACCTCAGCGACGGGGGGGATATCTCCATCGACCAGATCGCCGCGGGCAGTGGGGTTGTGGCCCTGACAGCGGGCGGCGGCATCAATGAAGCTTCAAACAGCACCAACGTCAACATCACCACCAGCGGTGCGGTGACCCTGACCGGGGCCGCCGGTGTGGGCGACGGCTCGGTGCTGGATCTTTCCGGCGTGACCGATCTCACCGTGGATTCCGACGGCCGGGTCCGGGTGGCCACCGATGCGGATCTGGCCAGTCTGGCTTTGACGCTGGATGTGGGCAGCTTCACCCATAGCGTGGCCGACAACAGCGTGATCACGGCCTTTGATATCTCCGATAACGGCACGAACGTGACGGCCGGCATCACGGCCTCGGGCATGGATTTCAGCCTGACCACCGACCACGGCGACCTGAATGTGGGCACCATGGACGTGGGCAATGGCAACGACGTGGCCCTGACCGCCTCGGCCGGCAATATCCTGGATGCCGACGATGCAGCCGATCTGAACATCACGGCCCAAAACCTTTCCCTGACCGCCGGTACGGGCGGCGATTACGCCATCGGCGAAGCGGCCGACGCCCTGGAAGTGACCCTGGCCGGCACCCTGACGGCCGATGCCAGCGACGGCAGCGGCGGGGTTTTTGTGGAGGCCACCAGCGGCGATCTGTCCCTGGTGACGGTCGACGCGGGCAGCGGTGACGTATCGCTGACCGCCGAGACGAGCATCACCGAGAACGGCAGTGACGCCATGCGCAATATCCTGACCACGAATGGTACGGTGAGCCTGACGGCCGGCACCGACATCGGGGCCACCGGCAGCGCGCTGGACGTGGATACGGCCAAACTGGTCGTGGATGCCGGTGAGAACTTTTACCTGGCGGTGGTGGATGACAATGCCGGAAACGCCAAAGACCTGACCGATCTGAGCATCACGGCCACGGCCAATGATTACGAGCATTCCATAACGGCGGCCTTCAATGCGGCCCTGGACATTACTGACACCGGCACTGCCTTCACCAACCTGGGCGTGACCGACAGCGACGGTCTGAACTTCAGCTTCACCGCGGCCAACACCACGGCGGGCCAAGGGGGCATTGCCCTGGGGGCCATCGATGTGAACGCGGGTACCCTGGCCGTGACATCCACGGCCGGTTCCCTGACCAGCAGCAGTTCGGCGATCACGGCCGGGGATCTGACCCTGACGGCAGATGGTGCAAACCAGACCATCGGTGTCGACGGGACGGCCATCGGCATCGAGCTGACCGGCACCCTAACGGCCAGCGCCAATGACGGTGTCGGTGGGATCTACATCACCGAGACCGGTGACATGGATCTGAACACCATCGATGCGGCCGCGGGCAACGCGGTACTGACCTCAACTGACGGCAGCATCCTGGATGCCAACAACGATACCAGCACCAACATCACGGCCGCAGCCCTGACCCTGACGGCGAATACCAACGGCAAGGAAATCGGAGAAGAGGCCGATGCCCTGGAAGTCACCCTGAGCGGATTGCTCACGGCCAGTGCGAATTTGGGCACGGGCGGCATCTACATCACCGAAAGCGACGACATGTCTCTGGGCTCTGTCAACGCGGCCGGTGGCTATGTGGTGCTGACATCCACCGGCGGCAGCATTCTGGACGGCAATGCCGTCACGCCGAACATCACGGCGGCGAATCTTTCATTGACTGCCGGTACTGGGGGCGATTACGCCGTCGGTGAAGTGGGAGATGCCCTGGACGTGACTTTGACCGGCAGCCTGACGGCCGATGCCAGTGACGGCAGCGGCGGCATTTACATCACCGAGACCGGTGACATGGCGCTGAACACCATTGATGCCGACAGCGGGGAGATCGCCCTGACGGCGACCGGCGCCATCGACGATGCAACGACCAACAGCGTGGCCGACATCACCACCACGGGAGCCGTGACCCTGACCGGACCGGACGGCGTCGGCGGCACGGAAGCGATCGAACTCGATGGCGTCGCCAACCTCTCCATCGACACCGACGGCAGCATTGATGTGACGACCACGGGGACCATCACCGACCTGACCCTGCGCCTGAACACCGGCAACAGCGAAGACGAAACCTACACCATTGCCGACGGTGTGGGCGGTACGGCCAACCTGAATTTCGACCTGGTGGACGACACTACCACCGACACCCTGCTCAAACTCAACGACGTAAGCGTGAACTCGGGCGACCTGAACTTCAGCCTGACCAGCGAGACCGGAGATCTTGAGGTTACGGTGGTGGGTGCCAATGCCGGCGACGTGACTTTGGAGACGGTGGATGGGAGCATCTTAGATGCCAATGGCAGCAGCCTGAACATTACGGCTGACGACTTGACGCTCAAGGCGAGACTGTCCGCTACCCTGCCTGTCTATATCGGCGGCACCGGTGCGGGCGGTTCCTCGCTGGACATCGACATCAGCGGCGATCTGAATGCGACGGCATGGAATACCGCTCCTGGTGGGATGGATCCATATGGTTATATCGATATCACCAGCCATGACGATTTGCAGAATGCAACCGTAAATGCCGAAAGCGGTTCCGTGCGTCTCGCAGCGTCTGGCTTCCACTCGCTATTAGGCGGTTCGATCAAGGCCCGGGAGACGATCTATCCGCTATCGCTGGGGAGTATAGAGCTTTGGGATTGGGTCGATGTGGGCAGCGCTTCAAGCGACATAGGCGTTTCGACGCGAAACCTTACCATTACTGCAAATAACTTCTGGATCAATAGCAACACCGAACTGGATTCTCTGCGGATAAACACCCTGGCTGACAACACAACGTATAGCCTCAGCAGCCCCGATCTTACCTTTGATGTGACCTCTGGGGCCTTGGTGATGCAGATCAACGAGATATCCGACGTCGACGGCATGGACTCCCTTACGATCAGCAACGAATACAATTCGAGCATTGAACTGGGTGTGATCAACATCGGAGGCGGTAGCGTCAGCCTGAACGACTACACTGCGCTTACCGACGCCAACGGTGATACCCTCAACATTACCGCCGGTGACCTGGATTTCGGCTTCTATGGAAGTCCCAGCAGCACGACAACCGGGGCGACCGGCAGTGTTGCCGATGCGTTGGAGGTCAATCTGAGCGGGGTTTTGAAGGCCGATGTCAACGCCCTTTACCTAAGTGAGATAGCCGCGGGTGGCGATCTGATCGTCGACGAGATCAGCGCGGGCAGCGGCGTGGTGAAACTGACTGCTGAAAACGGCGCCATCCTGGAATCTGCGAGCAACACGGACGCCAACATTACCACCACCGGCGCGGTGAGCCTGACAGCGGCCACGGCCATCGGTGACCCGACCACCACCAACGATTACCTCGACATCGACGATGCCACGGACCTGACCCTGGTTTTCGGCACCGATCTGGGCCTGGCGGCGGTGGAGGATCTTTCCGACCTGTCCATCACCAGTACCCAGAATGGAGAGAGCAACACCTATAAATTGACGGCCAGCGGTCTGACCTTCACGGCCACGGACAACACTGACCAATATCTCCTCACCGAGGTCACCGATGCCAGCCTGAACTTCACCTTTCAGGGTGACGAGAGCCTGGCGCTGGGCGCCATTTCCGTGGGCAGCGGCGCGGTGAGCCTGACCTCCACCGACGGCAGTATCGTCGATACCAACGATGGAACTACCAACATCACGGCCGGCAACCTGAGCCTGGTGGCCAACGCCAACGGCGCGGCCATCGGCGACAGCGCGACCGACCAGGCCATCGATATCAATCTCGTCGGCACCCTGACGGCCTCTGCCGACACGGGCGGCGGTGGGGTTTTCCTCAAGGAGGCAGACGGCAACATTTCTCTGGTGACGGTGGATGCGGGCAGCGGTGCCGTGGCCCTGACCTCAGTCCTCGGCAATATCAATGAAGCCACAAACAACGGCGACGCCAACATTACCACCACAGGAGCCGTGTCGCTGACCGGCGCCACCGGCGTGGGCGACGGTTCGGTGCTGGATCTTTCCGGTGTGACCGATCTCACCGTGGATTCCAACAACCTGGTCCAGGTGGCCACCGATGCGGATCTGGCCAGCCTGGCCCTGACCCTGAATGTGGGCAGCTTTACCCATAGCATCGCTGACAACAGCGTGATCACGGCCTTTGATATCTCCGATGATGGCACGAACGTGACGGCCGGCATAACGGCCTTGGGCATGGATTTCAGCCTGACCACCGACAGCGGCGATCTGAATGTGGGCACCATGGATGTGGGCAACGCCAACGACGTGGCCCTGACCGCCTCGGCCGGCAATATCCTGGATGCCGACGATGCAGCCGATCTGAACATCACGGCCCAAAACCTTTCCCTGACCGCCGGTACGGGCGGCGATTACGCCATCGGCGAAGCGGCCGACGCCCTGGAAGTGACCCTGGCCGGCACCCTGACGGCCGATGCCAGCGACGGCAGCGGCGGGGTTTTTGTGGAGGCCACCAGCGGCGATCTGTCCCTGGTGACGGTCGATGCCGGAGACGGGGACGTGACCCTGACGGCAGCCGGTGCCATCGATGAATTAGCCGACAACACCGATGCCAAAATTACCTCGGCAGGTCTGGTGACCTTGAATGCCGGCACCTCCATCGGAGCTATTGGAGGCAATAACCCGTTGGATATCGACGCCGGTCGGTTGGACCTGACCGCCGGCACGACCCTCAACGTGGATGTGGTCACTGGTACGGCCCTGACCGACCTGACCCTTTCCCTGAATGCCACCAATTTGGGAGCGAACTCGGATGTCCAGGCGGACAACCTGACCTTTGCCGTGACCGCCAGCGGCGGGATTGTTACCATTGCCGGCATAACCCAAACCGACAACGACATGAACCTGAGTTTGACCACTGACACCGGCGACCTGCTGGTGCAGACCATTGAATTGTCTACAACGGCCAACAACGACGTAAGCCTGACCGCCACGGGGGGCAGTATCCTGGACGGAACGACGTCCAGCATCACGGCCCATGGCCTGTCCCTGACGGCTGATGCCGCGACGAAGAGCATTGGTGAGGATGGCACGCCCATCAATATTGAACTGGGTGGCACCCTGACGGCCAGCGCGGCCGACGGCAGCGGCGGCATCTACATCACCGAGACCGGTGACATGGATCTGAACACCATCGATGCGGCCGCGGGCAACGCGGTACTGACCTCAACTGACGGCAGCATCCTGGATGCCAACAACGATACCAGCACCAACATCACGGCGGCGGCCCTTACCCTGACGGCGAATACCACCAATAAGCAAATCGGTGCCGCCCTCAATGCTCTGGAAATCACTTTGACGGACACCCTGACAGCCAGCGCAGACGATGGCGATGGCGGCATCTACGTCACCGAGAGCGATGACATGTCCCTGGGCGCCATTAATGCGGTCGGCGGCGACGTGGTTCTGACCTCTACAGGCGGCAGCATCCTGGACGGCAATGCCGACACACTGAACATTACGGCGAAGGATCTCTCCCTGACCGCCGACACCACCGGCAAGCAGATCGGCGATTCGGCCGATGTGCTGGAGGTCGATCTTTCCGTCAATTTAACGGCCAGTGCCGACACCGGCGACGGTGGTATTTTCCTGGAAGAGATCAACGGAAATATTTCCATCGACAGTATTGACGCCGACGGCGGGGACGTGGCCCTGACGGCGGCCGGTAGCATCAACGAGGCCATGGACGACGATGCCGGCTCCATCGCGGCTGACATCACCACCACAGGCGCCGTGTCGTTGACCGGTGCCGACGGCGTGGGCGATGGCTCGGTGCTGGATCTTTCCGGCGTGACCGATCTCACGGTGGATTCCGACGGCCTGGTCCAGGTGGCCACGGATGCGGATCTGGCCAACCTGGCCCTGACCCTGGAAATGGGCGGCTTCACCCACAGCGTGGCCGACAACAGCGTGATCACGGTCTTTGATATCTCAGATGACAACACGAAGGTGACGGCTGATATCGAAGCCGCTGGCATGGATTTCAGTCTGGCCACCGACAGCGGTGACCTCTACGTGCAGACCATTGACGTGGGCAATGCCAACGACGTGAGCCTGACCGCCACAGGCGGCAGTATCCTCGACGGCACAACCTCAGACATCAAGGCCAATAACCTGTCGCTCACCGCTGATGCCAGTGCCAAGAGCATCGGCGAGGACGGCACGCCCATCAATGTCACCCTCGACGGGAATTTGACGGCCAGTGCCAGCGATGGCGCCGGCGGGATCTACCTGAACGAAACCACCGGGGACATCGCCATCGATGGCATCACGGCAAGCAGCGGGGCCGTGACCCTGACGGCGGCCGGCAGCATCAACGAGGCCACGGACGACGATGCCGGCCCCATCGCGGCTGACATCACCACCACAGGCGCCGTGTCGTTGACCGGTGCCGACGGCGTGGGCGACGGCTCGGTGTTGGATCTTTCCGGCGTGACCGACCTGACCATCGATTCAGATGGTTTGGTGCAGGTGGCGACGGACGCGGACCTGGTGACACTTAACCTGACCCTGGCCAAGACTCTCGCTACCCATATCATTTCAGACAACGCCAATATCTCCGACTTTGCCATTTCCGGTGACGGCACCGACCTGACAGCCGGCATCACGGCCGACAGCGGACTGGATTTCACCCTGGCGCTGGACAGCGGAAATCTCTACGTGAACACCATCGATGTGGGCAGCACCAACGACGTAAACCTCACCGCTTCGGATGGCAGCATCCTGGATGCCAATACCGACACGCTGAACATCACGGCGAATCATCTGACCCTGGCGGCCGACAACACCGATAAACAAATCGGTGATGCTGCCGATGCCCTGGAAGTTGACTTGGCAGGTAACCTGACGGCCAGCACGGCCACCGGCAGTGGCGGGATTTATATTTCCGAAACAAATGGCGACATGAGCCTGGTATCCGTCAACGCGGCTGGCGGAGACGTGACCCTGGTGGCGGCCGGGGCCATCGACAGCGTTACGGATGACGATACGGCCGACATCGTGGGCAGCACCATCAGCCTGACGGCCCTGGTCGGCGGCATCGGCAACGATTCGGTGTTGGATATTACGGCTGCTGACCAGTTCAACGCCAATACGGTTGCCGGCGACGACAGCCACATCGTCATCGACAGCCTCGGAACCCTGCCTGCCGGATTGATCGATGCCGGCACCGGAAACATTATCATCGCGTCCTCCGCGGGGCTGACCGACGGAAACACCACGACCATGAACCTGCGCGGCGCCGACGCCGACATCACCCTGAACGGTGACGGCGATGCGGACGACGTGTTCAGCGCCGACACCGACCTGGACACCATCACCATCAGAAACGCCAGCGAAGTGACCGTGGACGAAGCCAATGATATCACCATTACCAGCATCGGCGCTTCGGATCAGGTGGATATTGCTGCTGTTGGCGCCCTGCTGCTGGGCAACGGCTCCATCGCCGCAGGCAGCCAGGTGGTGAACCTGACCGCCGCCTCCATCGATTCGGACAATACCGACGATGCGGCGGAAATCACCGGTGGGGCACTGACCCTGATTGCCACCAGCGGCGGAATCGGTTTCGGCAAGCGGATTGACACCGTGGCAACAAGCGTCGATTTCGCGGCGGCTTCGGATGTGACCATTCGCGAAACCACCGGGGGAATCGATCTGAGTGTGCAAGGCAGTACCTCCCGCGGAGACGTGTCGGTGACCGCGGCCGACGGCACCCTGACGGTTGCCGATAACCTGACGGCCACGGGCAGCGGCTCCTTGACCCTGACGGCCATCGATGACGGCAACGCCAACACGGCCGACATCGTGGTGGATGGCGGTGCGGTGGATGCGGGCAGCGGTCTGCTGACGCTGGCGGCTGACGACGGCATCACATTGGCCGCTGATGCTGGGACACCAAATGGCAATACCCTAACAACCACGGGTGATGCGGTGCTGACGGCGTCCGGCGGTGCCATCACGGGCAACGACAATCTGGTGAGCACTGTTGCCCTCACCGCCACGGCGAACACCAGCATCAACCTGGATACCGCAGTGGCCTCTCTTGATGCTAGTGCCGGCACGACCCTGGATATCGAAGAGACCGACGCCATCATCCTCACCAATGTGGATACGGTCGACGGCGAGATCGGGATCAAAGCCGGCGGCACCATCACGGCAACGGATGTGGTTGCCGGCGGCACCAACAACATCTTGCTGGAGACCACGGCCGCGGGCAATATTGTGGCAGGCACGATCACGGCCAACACGGCCAACGATGTCGTGCTGAATGTATCAAATGGCAGTGTTTTGGATGACGGCAACAGTGCCACGGTGATTACAGCCAAAAAGCTGTTTGTTTACAATGGATCGGCAGGCACAAACATTACCGGCGGTGTCGACGTGGATACGAGCGTTTCCCAGGTGGACATTGATGCCGATGGTGCCGTTAATATTGATGAAGCCAGTGGCCTGGAAATTTTGGGTATCGAGGGATCGGAGATTTCCGTGACCAACGCTTCCGACAACATCACTGTGGCCGGTGCAGTGAATGCGGGAACGACGTCCGTGACCATCACGGCGGCCAACGATCTGATATCCGCCGGCGGTGGCACCATTGATGCGGCCACCGATATTACTCTGTCGGCGAACCGGCATGTGACCATCGGAGACGGTGTTACGGCTGATGGCGGTCTGCTGTTGATTCAGGCCAATGCTAACGCAAGCGGCATCCTCGGTACTGACGGCACTGTTGATTCGTCAACTACCCCGGCAGTACTTGAGGGAGACAATGTCAACATCAGCGGTGCGGTTGTTACCCTTGACGCGGTAACTGCGGACAATGGCAACATTGACATCACAGCAATCAACGACGTTACCGCGGGAACGCTTAGCGCCGTCAATGACGTGATCGTCAATGCGGGCGACACCATTGACAGCGGGGCAATCACGTCCTCCGATGACGGGACAGACAACAATGCAGGCTCGATAACGCTTTCCGCCGAAAACACTATCACCCTGACCGGTGCGGTGTCCGGCGCCACGGTGAACATCGAATCGATCACGGCGGATCTGGATATCGACAACACCATCATTTCGGATGTGGGCGGCGTGACGCTGATCGCCGGGACCAATATCGTGACCGAGGCCGATGATACCATCACGGCTGAGG
>JAEINQ010000017.1 GCA_016342285.1 Desulfobacterales bacterium | reverse complement strand
GCCATGACTGGGTTACCTATGTCCTGGCATTTTTTGCCGTTAAGCTTGGGTAACCCATGTCCTGGCATTTGGGAGATACCATCCCCGGCGTCCGATTCAAATGCGCCATTCTATACACCGGCGCGGAACCGCCGGAAGGGCATGAAGAACTTAACGCCATGGCCCCCATGGACCAGCGCACCATAGAAGAAGGGGTGCGGGTATTTGATGCGGAATTTTTTCTCGGCACCGGCCAGACCGAGTGTTTTCCGTCCACCAACAGTTTTCGTGGATCGGAAAAAAGACATGATCAAGACCGGCGGTGAAAATGTGCCGTCGGTCAAGGTGGAACGGACCCTTCTTGCCAACCCGCGTATTGCTGCTGCTGCCGCCGTGGTCGGCCTGCCCAACGAGCGCTGGGTCGAGGCCGTGACGGCATTCGTGGTGCCCGCACCCGGCGTGGAACTAACGGAAGAAGACGTCATCGCCGCAGCCAAAAAGGAACTGGGCGGGTTTGAAGTGCCCAAAAAGGTCGTCATCGTAAAAGAACTTCCCATGACCTCCACCGGCAAGATCAAGAAGAACATCATTCGCGACGATTACCAGGAGTTGTACAAATAAGGAACGATCAAGGTAAACAACACTATTTCCGGCTCTGCATACCGGAACCCGAAAAGAGCGTGGCCATTGTTGCTACGCTCTTTTTGTTGTAAGAGGATCTGATGCCGTACTGAAACAGGCTCCAGAGATTTTCACATGAAAAAGGTTGGTTAAATGAGATTATTCACTGTTTTGCTGAGCCTGGGCTTCCTTTGGGTAATCGTATCCTGCCGGACCATTGGCCCCGAACCAAAGATGAGCCTTGAGCAAGCCAGGGAGGTGGTTCTCCAAATGCAGAGCGTGCCCATGGAACCTCCACCGAGGAAAATGGATGATATTCTCGCCATTTTGGAAAGTGGCCGGGGCACCGGAACCGATCATGTCGATTCCCTCATTCGCCGGGCCGACGTGGCCCCGCCAGATCGGCAGAGCCCCAAAGACCTTTATCAATTCTACAAATCCCGGGCCAATGCCAGGTATGAACTCAGCCGGCTCAATGATTGTCGTGGAGACATCCGCACCGCCATCGCCTACGACAAGGCGGCCGGCGTCGGCGACGGAACCCTGAAACAGCGTTTGGCCGAACTGGAAATGCTTGCCGGCCGCTACGAATCGGCCCTTCGGTTGAGTCTGGAAGCCGCGAGTATCCAAAAAATAACCAAATGGCGGCTCGGACCTTACCGGGCATTTCAAAGCCGCATCCATCAACGCATGGGCAATTTTTCCCTGGCTGAAAGGACCATCGGGATGGCCAAGGCTGCCTATAAGCAGGTACCAGCCGCTGCCCGCCTCAGCCTCATTGTCGACGGCGGCGACCTGGACATGGGCAACGAAAACGACATTCTGGCTGCGGAATCGGAAATGATAGAAGCTCAGGGCCGCCATGACCAGGCCCACTCTCTTCGCGCCAGCGTGTTCAACTATTGTTACAGCAAGCGCAAACGCAAACCCCTTGGCAGTGTCCGTGCACAGATGGCGCTGGCCGCCAACCTCATGGGCCAGGGTCGGCTGATCCTGGCAGAAAAAGCGGCACGGGAAGCGGTCATGGATGCCGTGGGCGTTTCGGGAAAGCGTTCCGGCATCACAGCCGACGCCGTTCAGTCTCTCGGCGAAATCATCCTGGCCAAAGGAGACCTGAACAACGCCCAGATCCTCTCCAACACCCAGATTGACATTCTGACCCACCTGGGGCTTTCCATGGAAGAAGATATCATGGTAAGAGCCCGGCTCTTCGCGGCCAGAGTCATGGTCATTAGAGAGAAGTTTCCCGAAGCCATGGCCTCCTTTGACCTGGCCTTGAAGGGCATGGCCGACAATCCATATTTCATCAAACGTTATGCATACCGAAACCACGGGTTGATTTTGGCCCTGATCCAAAACAGCCGTGTTGCCGAAGCCGAAAATCTGATCGGCCAGACCAGAAACGCGAACCTGAAGATCGGTAGGGCAATGGTCTCCGACGAGACGTATATGCAGGCTTTGGAGGCCGTGGTGTTGTATGAAAAACAACAAACGGACAAAGCCCTGAAACGATTTTCGGCCTCTTTTCCGGGTCTTATCGCCATCATCCAAAACCCGAATAGCGCCTTTGAAAAAAGGCATCTTGCCGACATCCTGCTTCGGGTTTACATGGATATGCTGATAGATCTGTATCATCGGGATGGTCACCGGGCTTACGGCATGGACATGGTCGGAGAAATATTCAGGATAGCCGAAGCCCAACACAGTAAGGTGACCAGTGCATTGGGTGAAAGCGTCGCCCGTGCAGCTTCGCTGACAGACCCGGCACTGGCCGAACTGGTGCGCCAGGAACAGGATGCCGGGAAAAAGATAAAAAGTCTCCAGGCCGTATTATATAATGCCTCCGCTGCAGGGGACGACGCCTCGAGCCGCTCTATGGTTTCTCTGGAACGCGACATACAGTCCCTTTCCAAGGCGAGAACGGCCATGGCCACACGCATCGGAAAAGAGTTTCCCAGATACAGCAATTATCTTCAGCCCATTCCCCCGTCCATTGCCCAGGTTCAGGCAAATCTGGCCCGTGGCGAGGCGCTTATCGCCATCTGGACCCTGGCCCATAAAACCTGTGTGTGGGCCATACCCCGGGAAGGCAAGCCGGCATTTGCGGTCATTGAATTGGGGGAACAGGCTGTCCGGGAAAAAATCATTGCGTTGAGAAAGGCCCTAAGTCCCAATGCCCGGCGGCTCAGCGAAATCCCGGAATTCGACTTGGCCATCGCCTACGAACTCTTCGATCGCCTTCTGCGGCCGGTGGCGACCGGTTGGCAAAAGGCAACGGACTTGCTGGTGGCAATCAAAGGCCCCTTGGACCAGATCCCCCTTTCTGTTCTTCCCACCGAACCGACAAAGCGGCAGTCCGAAGCCGGCATTCGTTTCAATTTCTATCGGAACGTGCCCTGGTTGATTCGCAAGGCCTCTGTTACACGGCTTCCTTCCGCCTCTGCGCTGCTGACTCTGCGCGCCCTGCCCCATGGCCATTCGGACCGAGAGGCATTTGCAGGTTTTGGAGATCCCCTCTTCAACCAGGCCCAGATTGAACCCCGGGCAACAGGTCATCAACGCCTGGCAAGCCGGGGTGCCGGCAGCGAAAAGATCTCCGTCCGGGGCATTCGGGTTAGCGATCTGGGTCATCTCGACAGCACTTCCCTTGCTTCGGTAGGTATCGGCGATCTATGCCGACTGCCCGATACCGCCGCCGAGATTACCGGCATCGCAACAAGTCTGGGAGCCGACCCCGAAAGGGACGTATTTCTAGGAAAGGCCGCATCGGAAACCCGTGTCAAAACCGAAGACCTGTCCAGGAAAAAAATCCTGGCCTTTGCCACCCACGCCCTGCGTCCGGGCGATCTGGACGGCCTTGCCCAGCCGGCCATTGCTTTTTCTTCGCCGGAGGTCACGCACCAGGATGAAGATGGACTGTTGACCGTTGGAGAAATTCTCACCCTCAAGCTCAATGCCGATCTGGTCGTGCTCAGTGCCTGTGATACCGGCGCCGGCGCCAACAGCGACAGCGAGGCGATCAGCGGTCTTGGCCTGGCGTTTTTCTACTCCGGCGCCCGGGCCATGCTGGTCACCATGTGGCCGGTGGAGACCACTTCGGCCAACAAGTTGACCACCGAACTTTTCCGGTTTCTGCAGACAGACGAATCCCTGACAAAAACACAGGCACATCGAAAGTCGATGCTTAAACTGATGGATGATCCGGGTCTGAAAAACGATGCTTCCGGAAAAATCGTCGCAAGTTATGCGCATCCATTTTTTTGGGCTCCCTTTGTCATGGTCGGTGAAGGGGGTCGCCCCGCCCCTTAAGGAATCCTCGCATGGGACGTAGATTCTAAAAGTAAATGGGGTGTTTATCGGCCCGCGGGACATCATGGCATTATCCCACCTCAAATGACAACCCAACGCTTCCCTTAACGGTATTGGCAAACACAAGCCCGGTGACAGGCCTTCAGGCAGAAGCATAACGGGTTGAAAAGGCGGGCAATCTCGAAGATCCTCTGTCGGAGGTCGCCAAGGGATTGGCGATGACCAAACGAACGACCGGGCAAATAAAACAGCCGCCGGGCAAATGTTGCGCCGGCGGCTGTCGTATTTTTTCGATGGGTTTGAACCGGATCAGATTTTGTAAATCACCCGGTTCTCGGTAATGATGATGTCCACATGCTTGTCATGGGACTCCATGGGTGCCTGGGGAATAATCTGGGCTTCCAGGGCCAGGGCCACCTTCCGGGTGGTAATGGGCAACTTGGGAATGAACCGGTCGTAATACCCCTGACCCGAACCGACACGCCCCCCCTTTTCGTCCAGGGCAACGCCGGGAATGATGGCGATGTCGATACAGTCGATGGGCACAACCTTGCAGCGCCGCGGGTTCGGCTCCAGAATCCCCCTGGGCCCGGTCACCAGATCGGTGTCGAGGTTATCCACCTTCATGAGGGTCATTTTGAAGTGGTTCGCGTCAAAGGCGGGAAGAACGACTATCTTGTTAAATTCATAACATTTTTTTACCATATCCCGGGATGCCACATGGCTGGGACCCGCCATGTACATCATAACGATGTTGGACTCTAGAAAATTGGCAAACTCAAAGAGTCGGTTCTCAATGGTTTTTGTTTTCCCCGTGATCTCCGCCTCAGATAGCGCTTCGCGGGCCTTTGCCACGGTTTCTCGCGCTTCCGCCTTTGCCGCTTGAATTTCCTCCATCTGGCCTCTCCTGGCTCGTATTGAGAAAGTTTTTTTTCTTACACCGGCTCGCCGACCAAAGTCAACCTATAATAATCATTGACTAAATGGGCCTCCCGTACTACTTACTCGCTAAACCGGCCGGCCCGGCACGGCGGGCACGATTCATCCCCATGCCATTTTGACCGGTCTCAGCCCCAAGCGTTTCCGTAAACTGTAAATATAGGACGCGTTATGCTTGAAATCAAGTTCATACGGCAAAATTTGGAGTCGATCCGCCAGGCCATGGCCACCCGGAGCAAGGATGTGGATCTGGACGCACTGATGGCCAGCGATGCCAGACGGCGGGATCTGCTCCAGGAGATCGAGGAATTGAGACATCGCCGGAACACGGTTTCGGACGAAATCGCTACCATGAAAAAGGCCGGCGAAAACGCCGATGTTTCGGTTACGCAAATGCGCGAGGTCTCAGGGCGCATCAAGGAACTGGAAAAGTCGCTTGGTGCAGACGAAGCAGCGGTAGGCCAAGTGCTTATGACGATACCCAACCTGCCCCATGCGTCGATCCCCGTGGGAAAGGACGAAACCGACAATCGGCTGGAAAAACAGGTCGGGGACCGGCCGGAAATGGACTTTGCGCCCAAGGCCCACTGGGATGTGGGGGACACCCTGGGCATCTTCGACTTTGAGCGGGCCTCGCGCATCACCGGCGCGCGCTTTCCCCTGTACTTCGGACACGGTGCCCGGCTCGAACGGGCCCTTGCCAACTTCATGCTCGACATCCACACCATCGAGCACGGCTACCGCGAAGTCCTGCCGCCCTTTATGGTCAACCGCCAGACCATGACCGGCACCGGCCAACTGCCCAAATTCCAAGAAGACCTGTTCAAGATTGACGGGTGGGACTACTTCATGATCCCCACCGCCGAAGTGCCGCTGACCAACATCCACGCCGGAGAGGTGCTCGATGAGGCCGATCTTCCCATCTACTATACCGCCCATACACCGTGCTTCCGATCCGAGGCCGGCAGCTACGGCAAGGACACCCGGGGCCTGATCCGCCAGCACCAGTTCAACAAGGTGGAGATGGTCAAGTTCAGCCACCCGGAAACCTCCTACGACGAACTCGAAGCCATGCTGGCCAACGCCGAAACCATTCTGGCCCGACTCGGCCTTCCCTTTCAGGTCATTACCCTGTGTACCGGCGACATGGGTTTTTCAGCGGCCAAGACTTACGACATCGAAGTCTGGATGCCTGCCCAGGGGATCTACCGGGAGATCAGCTCCTGCAGCAACTGCGAAAGCTTTCAGGCCCGGCGCGCCAACATCCGGTTCAAACGCAAAGGCAAAAAAGGGACTGAACTGGTCCACACCCTCAACGGATCCGGTCTGGCTGTTGGCCGGACCCTGGCCGCCATTTTGGAAAACTACCAGCAGGCCGACGGATCGGTGATCGTCCCCGAGGCCCTACGCCCGTATATGGGCGGTATGGAGCGCATCACCCCATGAAACGTGAAGACTTTCCGAAGGACCTGCAACCGCTGATCATTCCCGAGCCATCGGGACGCCTGGTCTATCGCTGCCTGGGCTGCAACCTGGAAGCGGGTATCGAGGAACTGCTCTACACTTGTCCATCCTGCGGGCAGGTGCTGCTGCTCCACGACGAGCAGTTCGACCGACTCAAAAAAGTACCCCAAAAGACCTGGCACCGCCTCTTTGACTATCGCAAGATGCTCCGGATCCCTGCCATGAAAGGGATCTACCGGTTTCATGAGTTTATCGGCCCGGTAATCCCCCTGGATGCGGTGGTCTATCTGGGCGAAGGACATACCCCCATTGTGGAAGCCAACGCAGCGCTTCAGCAACAGGCGGGCTTTCGCTTCTTTTTCAAAAACGACGGCCAGAATCCCAGCGCCTCCTTCAAGGATCGGGGCATGGCCAGCGCCATGAGCTACATCCAGTACCTGATTCAGACCGGCAAGGTCTCCGAAGTGCTGGCCGTTTGCGCCTCCACCGGCGATACATCGGCCGCCGCAGCGCTCTACGCCGCCTACCTGCGCCCCCGGGTCAAATCCGCCGTTCTCCTGCCCCACGGCAAGGTCACCCCCCAGCAACTCTCCCAACCCCTGGGCAGCGGGGCGGCCGTATTTGAAATTCCCGGCGTTTTTGATGACTGCATGAAAGTGGTCGAGGCCCTGAGCGAAGACTACCCCGTGGCCCTGCTCAATTCCAAAAACGCCTGGCGGATTCTTGGCCAGGAATCGTACAGCTACGAAATCGCCCAGGATTTCTCATACGACGTAAAGGACATCGTGGTGGTGGTGCCGATCGGTAACGCCGGAAACATCACGGCGGTGATGAGCGGGTTCATCAAATTTCTCCAGGCCGGTGTTATCGATCACCTGCCCAAAATTATCGGCGTCCAGTCCCATCACGCCAATCCGGTCTTTCGCTATTACCAGGAACCCGATTCCCAAAAGCGCCGTTTTGCCCCGGTGACGGTCCAACCCAGCGCTGCCCAGGCCGCCATGATCGGCAATCCGGTCTCCATGCCCCGGGTGATCCATCTGGAGCAGCTTTACAGTCGCCTGGCCGGAGAGCCCCGGGTCTTTTTTGTAGAAGTCACGGAGCAAGAGATCATGGACTGGGAGTTGACGGCCAACCGCAACGGTCACATCGCCTGCACCCACGGGGGCGAATGTCTGGCCGGGCTGGTTCAGGCGGCAAAGCGCGGTCTGGTCTCTGCCCGGGAGACGGCGGTGATCGATTCGACGGCCCACGCCCTGAAATTTGCCGGCTTTCAGGAAATGTATTTCCAGGGGCGGTTCCCTGAAGAATACGGCATCACGCCGGACCCGCAACTGCTCAATGCGCCGGTACTGATTCATCCCGCGGATCTGGACAAGGTGCCAGCTCCCGGACTGCCGCTTACAGGCAAGGACTTCGATCGGTTCGTTGCGAGCGTGAGCCGGGACATTGCCCAAAAACTCGGTCTACACTAACCCATGGCCACATCCAACGCCATAAAGGGCCTTTGCGCCGCCGTGGCCATATGTGCCCTGGCAACCGTTTCGGGCCTGGACAGCGGGCCTGCAATGGCGGGACTCGCCTACAAAAACTATCTCGTCCGACAGGACAGCGGCCGTGAGATTCTCTGTGACCCCTATGTGGTCCGGGAAAAGGACTGGGTGCTGAAAATCTTCAAACTCCGCGGGGAAATCGCCCAGGCGGACTTTCCCCGATTCCTTAAGCTGTTCAAACGGATCAACCCCCACATCCGAGATATCGACACCATCCGGCCGGGCCAGCACATTCTTATTCCCCTCAAAGAGTTGAGCCGCAGCCTTCTGGCAGAGGATCCCGCCGGTATCGTTCGTGTGCCGTTTCTGGCCCTGTCCAAAGGCGGGAGAAAACCCGGCACGACCACCACCACAACCGCCTACCAAATTCTGCGCGGCGACTGCGTTTCAAAACTGGTGGCCGGTCGTTTCGGCGACTACGGCACCGATGCCTATCGAAATGGGCTGCGACGGTTTCAACTGGCCAATCCGACAATCAAGGATTTGAGCCGCATTTACGTGGGGCAATGGGTTCAGCTTCCCGACCTCGACGGTATGTCGGTTCCAGCGACCGGTGCAACGTCGGTTACGAGGCCATCAACCGACACCCCGACCGAATTCGCTCCGGTAAGGACCGGCTACGACCTTTATGATACGCTGCGACAAAACGAACCGGAGCCATCGGGCGCCAACGCCGGCCTGGAACAGGCCGCTTCGGTGCTGGACGCAAAGTTACTGGACAAGGGGATCTTCTACTTTCCCAGGCAAGGGAGCGAAGACCTGCCCATGGATATGGCCGAGGTGCCGGTCATGACCCTGTCGGACGGCCGCAGGCTTCTGTTTCATCCGCCGGACTGGGATGCAGGCACCCTTATCGATGCCGTCCGAAACCACTGGAACAACGCCAGCCCCATCTTGATGGCTCCGGGGTCTGACATGGCCTCCATTCTGGACGCTGTCAGCTGGACAATCAACGGTTCCGAAAAACAGACCCACGTCGAGCTGACAGCCGACGGTCTGCATTTTTCCGTTCAGGCACGATGGATTCTCCCCCTGCCGGCATCGGAAGACGGTGCCCCGGGGCATCTTTGCATCACGGTCATCGACGACCCGTCCCAGCGCACCCCGGCCCCGCTGACACGCTATCTGGCCGATCGCCAGATCATCATTCGCGACGTGGTGCGCCCCCCGGCCAGCAGAACCGAGGTTGCCCCGAAGGAGAGACCCTGTCCGCCGTCACCACCGAAACCGATCATCATTAAACCGGCTCCCCATCGCGCCTTTGTCCGCAACCTGATCTTCGCCATGGGATACCGATACGCCGAGAATGTGACCATCACCTTTCCTTACGCCGGTATCCAGGTGTCGGCCGTATCCAATTTGGTAACGACTCCCGGCGGCACCCCCCTGTTCGTTGATTTCGAAGATCTTTACGGCGATGCCGTTGAAGCCATTGAAAAAAGCGGGTTTCGTATCGTTCAGATCACCCGTGATGACCGGCCTGGCACCATGGTGAAAAAACTCTTGACCGCCATGGAAGCGGATGTAACGGAAAATCCCGCCATCCTTGCCACCGGTCGACCGGCGGATAAAAACACCACCGTTATGGTGCCGGGATTCCTGGTTCGCAATGCCGACACCGACGATCTTCTGTTCACCGATCTGGATCTGAATCCAGCCATCAGTGACTTTCTCAGCGGAAAAGGGATACGAATCATTGAGCTCTCCAGGGAGAGTGGCCCCGGCAATCGACCCGACCTCGAAGATAAAGAAGCATGACCCAACGCACCACTCACCCGAATCGAAAGGGTTACAATGAGATACCGACGCATGCACCGAATCGGATTGGTCTTTCTTTGCGCTGCTGCCTTTGTGCTGGCATCATGTACAACGGTTAGTCTTGAACAGAGAAAAAGGCAATCGGAAAGTCTTCGGGATCTGGGGGAGGCCTACCTGGTTGAAGGTAAGACGACCATGGCCCTCATGGAATTGATCAAGGCCGAAAAGCTCTATGACAAAGACCCCCTCCTTCAAAACGATCTGGGGCTGACCTACATGGACAAAGACCGGCTGGACCTGGCCATAACCCACTTCAAAAAGGCGGTCGAACTTAAACAGGATTGGCCCAATGCGCTAAACAACCTGTCGACGGCCTATTTGAAAATTGGGCAATGGGACCTGGCCATCGCCCATTTGGAAAGGCTTTCCCAGGATTTGCTTTACGCCACGCCCCATTACGCGTTTCTGAATTTGGGTTGGGCCTATTACAACAAGGCCGATTACGGCAAAGCCGAAAAGTACTACCGGGACACCCTGCAACATTACGAAGACGGATTCCCAAAGGATGGAACGTATCTCAAGGCCCTGGTCGGCCTCGGCAGAACCTTCATGGAAACGGGCAAAATTCAACTTTCCGTGACCTATTTGGAAAGGGCCATACGGTTTGCTCCCAATCTGGCCGAAATCCATATGATCCTGGCCCAGGCCCATACCCGGGCCGGGGACAATGCCAAGGCCCGCCTATCCTATAAAATGGTTCTGGCTCTGGTACCGGAAACCCAACTGGCCGAAAAGGCCCGCCTGGCCATGGAAAAGCTCAAATAAGTTAGTTTCCATCCATAGGTGCCCATCCGCGAAAAATGCAATTCATGGCGAATAAAAAAACCGGCATGTCGGCGACTTTTTTTCGTACCCATCAGTTTTGACGGTCTCATAAAAAATTTCAGATTTACCACAAAGCCATAAAGACGCCAAAACAAAGGGGGGACCGACACCGGTCCCCCCTTTGGCTCGCTGTTCTGCCCGTATGTGTAGTGGTGTTGCCTATCCTTCCTTTTGATCCAATTTGAGAATCCGCGGTGTGATGAAAATCAGCAGTTCGTTCATGGTTTTTGTCCGCGTTTTGCTTTTAAAGAGCCAGCCGAGAATGGGCATCTTTGATAGCCCCGGAACCCCCTCGTCGCTGTTGACCTTGTTGGTTTTGGTAATGCCGCCGATCACCACCGTATCGCCGTCATTGAGCAACAGTTCCGTATTGGCCTCATTGACGGTAAACGACACGTTGCTGCCGATCTGGGCACCGACATCATTTTTGGAGATATTGATCACCAGACTGATGCGATCGTCCAGGGTGACATGGGGCGTCACCGTCAAGCTGAGTACAATGTCCTTGAACTCCGTAGTGGAATTACCGTTGGCATCGAGTTTGCTGATGGGGTAGCTGGTCCCCGTTTTGATGGTGGCGGCTTTATTATCCATGGTCAGAATTTTGGGAGCGGAAATCGTTTTGGTCTCGCTTTCGGTCTCAGAAGCCTGAAGTTCTGCGTTAAGGGTCAGCGGAGATCCGATAATTCTGCCAAAGTTAAAAGCAGCCGTTGGGCTTGTCACATAATTGGACGCCACGTTCAGATCCCAGTCTCCCCCGAGATTCGAACTGTTCCATGTGGTGCCGGTGCCGGGACCCACCGAAAACTTGGCCCCCAAAGTCCTTGTAAAGTTTGAAGTGGCCTCGACGACCCGCGCCTCGATAAGCACCTGACGGGTGACCTGGTCGAGTTCACGGACCAGCGCCTTGGCCTCGGCAACGCGGTCGGCCGTATCCTTGATGATAATCTGATTGGTGGCGGCGTGAACGCTCAATTTTCCCCGGGCACTGACCACATTTTTCAGATGGGGCAATATGTCTGCACTGGCATTGGAGTAGTTGATGGGAATGTACTCGGTAACCAGGGGTTCGAGTTCCTGCTGGTCATCCAGGCTTTTTTTAGCCGCGGCCATGGCGGCCTGCCGCAGGGACTCTTCGTTTTTCATCGTGGTCAGAGTGGCCACGCGAACGATATCGCCCTCATAGACCATGCCCAACTGATTCATCCGCAGAACCAGATCCAGCACCTGGTCCCAGGGAACCGGTTTTTCCAGGGAAAGGGTCACCTTGCCGGTGACGTCCTTGTCGATGGCGTAGTTCTTGCCGCTGACCTCCCGTAAAATACGAAAGACATTCTTGATGTCGGTTTCATAAAAATCCAGGGCAATTTTCTCGCCGGTAAACTTTCCCGCGCCCGTCCGGGTACGGGTCCGTTTCTCTTCCAGATTGCCCGACGTCATTTCATCAGCACCGGCCGCTTCCGGCAGGATTTCCGCCGTCTGGGCCAGGACCTGCTTCCATTCCGGAAGACCAGCCTCCTCTGCCGCCTTGGGAGGCACGGCAGACGGTTCCAAGTGAACCATCAGCAAATTGTCCACCTGGTCAACGAAGTATGGTACCGCCTCACGCAGCTCAATGTTGACCAGCGCCGTATCCTTCATGGTCGTTGACTGCACCGGTGTCACGCGGTCCACGGCACTCTCAAAACGCGTGGTGATCAGGGGACGTTGACGATAGCCCGGAATCTTGGCGCCGAACAGGCTCAGGAGCAGACGCCGGTCATTGACTTTTTTAATCTTGTACTCCACCTGTTCGGTGGTGCCGATAAGAATGGTAGACTTGCCGCCTTCCTCGCTGGCAAAGTCGACTCGATTGACCCAGGCGACACCGGCCGTTGCCGCCGATACAGGCACCGGCGCAGGGGAGGCCATGTCACTGGCAAGGGCAGCCAGTTCGCCCACATGGATTCGCAATCCCTTTTCCGTGGCAGCGGCAGAAAAAGCGTTTAGATATTGATTTTCCGTGTCCAGAACCACGCGCAGTTTATCGGCGTCTCGGTAGTGACGCACCCGCTTAACCCAGGGGCTTTCAACCGAGACGATCTGCTCGCCCTTGAAAGGGCTGTCCAGGTTGTGGAGGTCGAACACGATGCGTGCGGGGTTTTTAAGGGAAAATGAATTATAGTCGGCAATGGGCCCGTTGGCAAAAATCGTCACCGTCACCCCTTTGTCCTTGGGGTCTGCCGTCACGGCACGCAGTCTATTGGCCGATGCTCCGGCGTTATCACCACCTGCCGCAGCCATGGCCATGGTCGGTGTTTCGGCGGGTTCAGCGGCCATCGGCTCAGCCGTCTGGTCCGGCACGACCGCCATCGATGTTTCACCGAAAGACGGCTTGGCAAAAGTGACCGAAAGGCCGTCTCCGTCCCGTTCCACCTGATACGGTGCATCACCGGTCAGAAGAATTTCCACGCGGGCCGTCGGTCCCTTGTCGTCGAGTTGTGCCACTTTAACGGAATCGACGGGATCGCTGTCCACCGGATACAGGTCTGCCACGTCGGCATTGAGAACGGTTTCCGGAAAGTAGAGCACCACCCCCTCAGGAAACGGCTGTTTGACCGATGTATAGGTCAGGACACGGTTGCCGGAGATGGAAATCCGTATGGAATCAGAATCCTCTGCCGTTTGGACGGCTGTAATGGCTTTGGGTTCAGCCGGCGCCTCGGGCGCATCAGCGGCTTTTTCGGCGGCTTTCTGGGCAGCACAACCGGAAAAGGCGATCAGCCATACCGTAAGCAATACGGACAGCATCCCGTTTCGCGTTGATCTGCTTGTTTGCTGCTTCATGCGTTTATTCTCCGAGAGGTTTCTGAAGTTTTAATTCCCGCTTTTTAATTTCGAAATCCCCCAACAGGCTTTTCACCTCTTCTTCAACGACCACCCGGTCGCCCGCGATTTCAACCACCTGTCCGGAGTGAAGTCCCATATATGTTCCCTTGCGGACCACATACCCCTTGCCGGAGCTCTCTTCCACCAGTGCCCGCGGACCGCTCTGCATTTGCATGACCGCCACCAGTTTTAGCTGTGCCAGATCCACCTTCTCCAGCGGTGTCTGGGGCACACGCGGTTGCCGCTGCCTGCCTTTGGCCGTTTTTGTTTCTTCTTCGGCCTCTGCCTGCTTTTGAAACAGGGGGGTAAACGGGTTGACGCGTCCTTCGGGATCATACGTCCGCGGCCTAACCATCATGGCCAAGCCTCCGATACCTGAAGGTTTCTTAGCAATAGGGGCATCTGTTGCAGCGACCCCTTCGGGGGTCGGCGGAACCGGCAAGGCCTCCGAGACGCCCGATCCGGCAGACATCCCCCCGGCCGAAGGCGCCGTGACCGATTCTGCCGTGGCCGTCGATTTGGCTTCCGCGGCCTGGGCCGGAACCGATGCGGCCGCCTTGTCGGGTTGGCTCGCCGATGGGACGGCCGGCGCTGGCTCTGGTGCCGCCGGCGCTGGCTCTGGTGCCGCCGGCTTGGCCTTGGCTGGGTTGGCGGTAGCTACCGGCACCTTCTGGGCAACGGCGATCTTTTTCACCACCACGTTCGGTTTCGAAGGCGCTTGTGGCTCTTTTTCGCACCCCATGGTGACTGCCGCCAGAAGGCAGGCCCCTAAGACCAGACACCGTTTGATATCAATCGGTTTCATCATGATGTGTCACTTTATTATTTTCTGCGACCCTTTTTCTTTGGAGCCGTTTTCACTGGCTCGACAAATTTATACGTCACGGCGGTACAGGTGGTTGTCAGCGAATCGGCGCCTTTGGGCGCCATGACAATGTTCTCGATGTTGACGATCCGCGACAGACCCGCCACCCGATCAAAAAACATGGCCACATTGTGATAACTGCCCTCGACCCGAATCGACACCGGAATCTCAGCATAAAAATCTTTTCTCACTTCCGCCTTGGGTTGAAAGAGGAGAAACTCCAGACCGGCATCCGTGCCGGACTGGGAGACGCTGGTCAGCAGCGACGGGATTTCCTCCTTTTCGGGCAATGCTTTCATAACGGCCTGGTATCGGCTTTCGGCCGCGGCCATCTTCTTCTTGAGGCCGGGGAGCTGCCTGGCGTTCTTCCTGGCAACGGCCAGCTTGCCCTCCAGATCGGTCTGCTCTTTTTTCAAAGAATCGATTTGGGTCATCTTGGGCAGATACAGAAAATAGACAACCGATCCCACCAGCACCAGAAAAACGCCGCCGTAGATCAGAATGCGCTGCAGCTTGGACAGCTTTTCGACCTTGTCGAAAAAGGGTGCCAGGGATTCCAAAGATAGTTTCGGCTTTTTCATGATGCTAGGCCTTCTTTTTCTGCTTTAGCTTCGCCTTTTTATCCGCTTCCTGCTTTTTAAGCTTGGCCAGGGTGACCAGGCTGCAGGAAATATCGAATTTTTTCAAATTGAGCCCCTTGACCTTTTGCTGCTGGGACGATTTGAGGCGAACCGACGTAAATCGGGGCGAATCTTCCAGCCGGGTCATGAAATCCGCGATGGTCTTGTTGTCCAGAGCAGTTCCGGACAGGTTGATACCAGTCCCGGATGCACGAAAACTGGTCAGCCACATCCGCTTGTCCACCACCACCCGGGTCATGACATCCAGCAACCGCACGGCCTCTTCCCGGCTCAGGGTGAGGTCTTCAATCACCGTGGTCTTCTTTTCCAGTGTTGCAAGCTTTTTTTTCAGGACTGCGATTTCCCGGTTGTCCTTGTCGTACGTCTTAATTTCCGTTTGGATGCTGGCAACGGATTTCTCAAGATCCGCCTGCTGATCGGCCAAAATGGAATTGTAGTAGAGCATGGCGACGGCAAGCAGGAAAACAGACAGGAAAAAAATCGAGATCTGTCGTCGAACGTTTTCTTTTTTCCGCGCCGCTCGAAAAGGCAGCAGGTTTATGCGTATCATTTGTCGTCCACTTTCCTAAGGGCCAGCCCGAGGCAGATGGCTGCCTGGGGAGCAATTTGTTTCAGATACGACGCGTCGAACTGGCCGTCGTCAATCTCAAAGGCCTGAAAGGGGTCGATGATGTCGACTTCCGTTGAAGTCTCCACCGCGAGCAACTGACGAAACTCCGCGATATTGGCGCCCCCGCCGCTCAAAACAATGTGCTTGATGTTGTCGTCCGGGTCCGTGGAATAAAAAAAGTCCAGGGCGCGGCGAATTTCAGCGCACCAGTCGGCGACAACGGACGAGACAATCCCTCTGAGGTCTTCCGCTGCAATGCTTTCACTGTGCTCGCTCTGTTTGATCTGTTCGGCTTCTTCCGGGGAGCAGTCAATCAATGCCACAATCTTCTGGTTGACCTGACTGCACCCGAGGGAGACATCGCGCATGAACACCGAATCGGCCCCCTTTAAAATGTTCAAGGAGGTTTTACTGGCTCCGATATCAATCAGCGCCACGCTCTCGTCTTCCGGATGATAGTTGAACTCGTAGTTGTTCTGAAGGGCAAAGGCATCGACATCGATCAGGCACGGATTAAGACCGGCCCGGTTGATCAGGTCGATGTATTCAGCGATCATGTCCTTCTTGGCCGCCACAAGCAGAACATTCATCTGATTCGAATTGTGTTCGTTCTCACCCAGAATCTGAAAGTCCAGGTTGACATCGTTGATATCAAAAGGGATGTATTGTTCGGCCTCGAAGTTGATGGTCTCCTGGAGTTCGGCCTCGGTCATCTTCTGGACGTTGATCTTCTTGACGATCACCGAGTAACCACCGACGGAAATGGCCACATTCTGATCCTTGATGCCGTTCGACTTGAACAGCTCTTTAATGGCCTGGGAAGCCGCATCGGCATCCTTGATGGCACCGTCCTCAATGACCCCGGGGGCAATGTCGATCATGCCGAACTTTCTCAAACTGCGACCGGTCTTGGTTTCGAGCACTTCACCGGCCTTGATGGACTTGGAGCCGATATCGAGGCCGACCAGATTGATTTTTTTTCCGAAAAACATGGCGCAACCTTAACTTCCGAATATTTTGTCTTTGTCAGAGAGCTGCAACTCCAGAGCCAGAAGAATCTTCCGCTGGGTCTCCATGCGGCAAGGCAATCCCTTTTCGATTCGGGAAATGGTGATGGGAGAAACCTTGGCCTTGCGCGCCAGCTCGGCTTTGCTTACCAAGAGCGATTCTCTGATCTGTTTTAAAGTATTGGGACTCATGGAAATCATCTTGGGCCAAATGTTAGAGGAAAGAAAAACGGGAGCCAGAATATCATTTGTCCGTGAATTTTCCGGCTCGAAACATGGCCATATGGTGGCATTATTCAGACAAAGAATTAGCATGTCAAGGAAAATTATGCTTAATTATACATATATTATATCCAATTACCTTATATTGTGCTATATTTTTTTGGGATTCACAAGATATTGTATAAATTGAGGTGAAAAAATTTGTCCGTCCCGGACCCAAAAGGACCCATGGCCGGGATTTCTTCCCCTCACGGCCGCAATTCGGCCGGACGCAATCGATTTACCCCGCCCGGGAATCGTCTCCAAAGTAAATAACCAGCACCAGGCTTTGGGCTCCCGGGGAAGGAGCTTGACTTTGAACCTCTCTTTCACTATACGCTGGACAAATCTAACTGATTTTTCAATATTTTTTTACAATCTGACCGGGTGATGCACCTTTAGGGGGTATCATCGCCCCCGAGACAAACCAAAACCTGCACCGCGCCGGGAACCGTCATGACCGTTCGTCAGTTTCAGGAAGAAAGAACCAAGCCCTTCAGATTGGTCAAATATTTCACCTACACCAGCCTGTTTTTCATCTTTCTGGGCATTCTCGTGCTCTCCCTGCTCAACACCCACTGGGCCAGAAACATGCAACTTCAAAAGAGCGAAGATTATGCCCAGCTTCTCATTGAAAACCTCAATCACCAGGTATTTCTCCAGTTCATCTTTCCGGTAGCGCTCAAATACGGAAAAATCCAGCTCAGGGACAAGGAACAGTTCGACCGGATGGACCGGGTGGTGCGCAGCACACTTCACAGCTTCAAGGTTGAAAATGTCAATATATACGACATGGACAACACCATCTCCTACAGCTTCGATGCCGCCATGGTGGGCAAGCGCGGTTGGGGCGGCAGCTTCTATCAGGAGGCCATCAAGGGAAACCGCACGTCCAAACTGGTCCAGCGGGGCAACTTCTGGGAGGTTCTGCTGGGCTTTTCCCGCGACAGCAATTTGGTCACATTCGCTCCCCTTCGGGCCGAACAGCGCATCTCGCGGCTGTCCGGTCCGGTGCTGGGCGTCGTTGAAATCGTTCAGGACATGTCCGAAGACTACCACGCCATCTTCAAATTTCAAATCCTGGTCATCGTCACCCTCACCGGGGTCATGGGGCTGTTGTTTCTGTGTATGGTTCTGGTGGTCAACCGAGGCGAAAAGATTATCGAACGGCGGGCACTGGAGCGGCTTCGACTCAAGGACAAGCTCAGCCGGGCCCAGCACCTGTCATCGCTGGGCGAAATGGTGGCCGGTGTGTCCCACGAAATTCGCAACCCCCTGGGGATCATCAGTAGCTCGGCGGCATTGCTCAAGAAAAAAATGGCTGCCATTGATCCGTCCAACACCTTTCTGGACATCATCGTCGAGGAATCGGATCGCCTGAACAACATCATTACTGATTTTCTCAGCTTTGCCCGTCCCATCAACCCGAACCTGGGGCCCTGCCGCGTCGACAAGGTGATTCAGAAAAATCTTTCCTTTCTCGACAATCCGTTCAAGACCTCCGGATATACGGTTACCCGGGACATTGGGGCATCGATCCCCGAAATCCCTGGGGATGCCGCCCTGCTCTACCAGGCATTTTTGAACCTGCTGATCAACGCCATGCAGGCCATGCCCGAAGGGGGCGAAATCCGCATTTCGCTGCACCGGGTCGACGAGTGTATCCGTCTGACCATCGAAGACCAGGGGCCAGGCATCACCGAAGCACCTCAGGAGAAGATTTGGGATCCGTTTTTCACCACCAAGGAGCAGGGTACCGGCCTGGGGCTTGGCATCGTGAAAAACATCATTCAGGCCCACAACGGAACCATTGTCATCGGAAACCGCGAAACGGTCGGCGCCTCCGTCACCGTTGAACTTCCCATTGAAAATGGGTAAGCGTTCACAGGGCATCACGCCGAGGCGTGACTTTGTTCCCGGGCATTTGAAGTACAATAGAGTACGTCTGCATGCCCGGCGCCTCGCATCTACGGCACCCTGTAAACGCTTACCGTGCAAGGGATTGGAACTTTTTGATCCTTTCGTCCCCGTGAACAGTTACGAAAATGGAGCATAGGTCAATGGAAACCGTACTGATTGTCGATGACGAAAAAAATTACCCGCTGATCCTCAGCGCCGTGCTGGAAGACGAGGGGTATGAAACCCTGACCGCCAACAGCGGCCCACAAGCGCTCCAGGTCCTGAAATATTCCGATGTGGACCTGGTGCTGACCGACATGCGGATGCCCGGCATGGACGGCGTTCAGTTGTTGGAACGGATCAAGGCCGAGGACGCCGACCTTCCGGTCATCATGATGACGGCCCACGGCACCGTGGAAAAGGCCGTGGAGGCCATGCAAAAAGGTGCCTACAGCTATATTCTCAAGCCTTTCGACAACGAGCAGATGATTCTTTATGTTCGCAAGGCCACCGACATGTTCCGGGTGATCAAAGAGAACCGGCAGTTGAGAAACGCCGTCGAATCCCAGTACCGGTTCGGCAATCTCATCGGCAAGAGCAAGCCCATGCGCGACGTCTTTGAAACCATCCGCAAGGTTGCGCCGGCGTCGGCGACGGTGCTCATCGAAGGAGAGAGCGGAACAGGTAAGGAACTGGTGGCCAAATCGATCCATTTCAACAGTCCGCGCCGCGAAAAGCCTTTCGTGGCGGTAAACTGTTCGGCCCTGGCCGAAAGCCTGTTGGAAAGCGAACTCTTCGGCCATGAGAGGGGGGCCTTTACCGGGGCGGTGGCCATGAAAAAAGGGCGTTTCGAACTGGCTGAAGGAGGGACGCTCTTTCTTGACGAAATCGGCGAACTCACCCAAAACCTGCAGGTCAAACTGCTGCGCGTCCTCCAGGAACGGACCATCGAAAGGGTCGGGGGTATCAAACCCATGGCCGTGGATATCCGTGTCCTGGCCGCCACCAACAAGCAATTGAAAAAGGAAATGCTGGCCGGACGTTTCCGTGAGGACCTCTACTACCGACTCAACGTCGTCCATATCGACCTGCCGTCACTGACCACGCGCCAGGAGGACATCCGCCCACTCTGCAACCATTTTATCAAAAAATATGCGCCTGAGCGGACTGCGAGTATTCCGGTCATCGGCCTGGACACTGAAGTCGAGCGCCTGTTCCACGATTATAACTGGCCGGGAAATGTGCGGGAACTGGAAAATGTCATTGAGCGGGCGATGATTCTGTGCGCCAGCGATACCATCCGCGTGTCGGATTTGCCCCGGGATTTTCGGGACAATGCCGACAACACTATGCATCTCGATGGCATTCCGGCCAATGCCAACCTGGCTGAAACCCTGGTCGAGATTGAAAAGCGGATGATCCTACGGGCCCTGAAGCTGTCCGACAACGTTCAGTCCCGAGCCGCGGAGCTATTGGGCATCGGGAAGAGCGGGCTGAACCAGAAGATCAAAAAATTCAAGCTGGATATCGGTTCGCGATCCTGACAGGCGCAGTCACCAATACATGATGCGCGGCGAAAAGGCCGCACAATCTCGCATAGGCGGAAAAGGGCGGCCATAGACGCAGCCTGCCCTCCGTTGGCTATCCTTTTGCCCCTGCCTTGGCCAGTTCCAGGTAAATAGAATCGGCGTGCTCAGCAACGATTTTGTCAAAACTGCGCCGGCTCTTGTCCGCCTCGCCCATTCGGGCGTAGAGCATTCCCAGATGGAACAGGGCCTCGTCCGTCATGCCCCTCCCCCCCTGAACGACCTGTTCGAACTGCTCGGCGGCCGTTTTGAAATCCTTTTTCTGAACCAGGGCAAGGGCCAGGCTGGCACGAATCCGGTTCAGGTAGAAAGGCTGGTCGGCGTAATCGACCAGGGCATCGGTATATAGCGAGACCGCCCGGTCGATGTTGCCCCCGCGGAAACAGGCATCGGCAAAAACGACCCGGGCCATTTGTCCACCGGCCTGGCTGGTATAATCGTCGAAAAGCTTCTGAAAATCACCAGATGCCGCCTCCAGGGCTTTTTCCGGCCCGTCCTTGGCCAAGGCCGCCTCATAACGGCCCGTTGCCTGATCCAGCAAGGCAAAAGCCCGGGTTTCGGCCCGGCTTGAGATAAAATTAACCAGAGCGATGGCGATGATCAAACCAAAAAAGGAAACCGTGCCCCACAGGATTCGATTCCGGTATTGACCGGCAAAATTGAGCATTCGACTGGAGAAGGTGAGAAATTGGTCCGGCTCCTTGAGAAGCTGTTTTCGCGATACTTTCTTTGCCATTGATCCTCCCGTGCCAATTAAACGTGTCAACTCTAAAAGAGTCTTTTTTTAACCACAGAGATCACGGAGCACACGGAGAATTGTCATTGATATAATCAAGTTATCTCTGTGATCTCAGTGTGCTCTGTGGTAGACAAAAAATTTTTACGAGCGCATCAAGATTGACGGCGCAGTAAAAAGTCTCTTCGAATGCGCGCCCACCCCTCTTCGGGAATGGCGGCGCCGACCACCTGGCAGACTTCATATCCACAGGCCGAGCCCAGCTCACCGCATCGTTCCAGCGGGTAACCGCTGACCAGCCCAAACAGAAAACCCGATGCCCACAAATCCCCGGCACCGGTGGTATCCACCGCCGTTCCGGGCCCCAGCGGCGACACACGGCAAACCTTACCCGATGCGGCGACATAACTGCCCCGGGGGCCAACCTTGAGCACCGCGATATCAGCCCTTTGGCCGAGCGCTGCGATGGCCTTTTCCTCGTCGCTGTGGCCGGTAAAGGCTCGGGCCTCGTCCTCGTTGGCGATGAGAATGTCCACAAAATCATCCACCAGATCATCCAACATCTCCCGGGACGCCTCCACCACGTTGTAACTGGCCAGATCCAGGGAAATCAGGGCGCCGACCGCCTTGGCCACGGTCAGCGCGGAGCGGATCAATGCCGGATTAAAAAGCAGATAGCCTTCGATGTGGACGATGGCGGCCCCGTCGAGACAGCCGGAGGCGACCTCTTCCGGCAGGGCCTCGGCAGCGGCGCCGAGAAAGGTGAGCATGGACCGCTGGGCATCGGGTGTAATCACGGACAGCACCCGTCCAGTGGGGGACGGAGACTTGAAAAGGACCGGATCCACATGATTGCCGCGAAGGCCGGCCTCGAGAAATCGGCCCATGTCACCGCTACCGCTCTTGCCGACAAAGCGGGCCTGCCCACCGAGTTTTCCGACACCAACCGCGGTATTGCACGCCGATCCGCCGGGCACAATTTGGGGCTTTGAGGCTGTCAGGGTCAGGACATGATCGATATGGTCCTTGTCCACATAGGTCATCCCCCCTTTGATGGCTCCGATTCGTTGAAGAAAAGCATCCTCTTCATGAACCAGAATATCCACTAGGGCCGACCCCACCCCAACCACCAGCCGCGACGGCGTTTCTCCCTTGGGCTCCATTTTGTTCATTAATTTAGTTCCTTCCTAAATCGAGCCTTATTACCAGACCAGGGACTTGTGTATCCATCCCCGGTCGCCATCGGCGTGTTCCACCTGAATCCAGCTGCCCTTTGTTTTCAGCTTTTTAAAGGGAATTCCCTTTTCCACGGTAAATCGGACGTCGTAACCGGTGCCCGGACCGGAGCGGACATTACAGACCGGCTTTGTGGTGATCAGTGTTGGCAATTTTCTGACCAGGGACTTGTGTATCCATCCGGTGTCGCCTTCAAAATCCTTGAACCTGAACCAATTGCCTGATTTTTCAACGATCTCCAGTGGGTGGTACTGTCCCACTTTCCAGATGATCTCGTATTTTGAGCCCGGTCCGGAACGGATATTGGCCACCGGCGAGCCGACCGCCTGGCGCTCGGCCAGAGCCAGGCCACCGGAAAACAGGACCGCCGCCAGGGCCATCGCCCAGATGCCCATTGTCATTCTATGGTGCCGATCTGTATCCTGTGATCTCATTGCCATGGCCCGCTTTGTTCCTTTGTCGAAGATTCCGCTTTTACACCTTTTTGGTCTGTAATTCAACGGCCCGGTCTTTCGAAAGCACGTTGCCGGGGCCGGTACTCCGTCCATACTGGCCCTTCCGCGAATCGTTCTTCGAGCCGAATTTCCAATCCAGAAATGTGAATTTTTGTCCAAGGTCAAGGCAATCGGAGCCATTGCGCGGAGGCGTAGCGCGCTATGCCGCACAAGCAATGGCGCCGATTGACGCCGAGATTGGGCAAAAAGGCCATTTATGGATGGAAACTAATGAAACCCCGCCAACCGTCCCCCTTGATAGACGCAAAACGCCGTGACCCATGCCACGGTGGTGGAGTAAAAAACCGAAAAGAGCATCCAGCGAAAGGAGCCGGTTTCCCTCCGGATGGTGGCCACCGTGGCCAGACAGGGCAGATAAAGAAGGACAAAAACCATCATGGACAGGGCCGATAGGGGCGACATGCCCGAGCGGCGAAGGGCCCGGCTCAGTGCATCGGAGCCGCTCTCGTCAGGGGCCGCATGCAAAACCCCGAGGGTGGAGACGACGATCTCCTTGGCCACGAATCCGGTTACCAGCGCCACGCCGCCGCGCCAGTCGATACCGATGGGCGCAAAAACCGGGGCCAGGGCATGGCCGATGCGGCCCATGTAGGACCGGGACAGCCGTTGGGTTTCCTGGGCCCTGGCCAGGTCGGCCAGTTGCCGGTCCTGATCGCGCTGCAATTCTTCCCTGGCAGCACCTTCAACACCCTGCATCTGCACCGCATGATCGGTCCGCAGGCCCTGAGCCGCCAGGGATGCCACCGCATCGGCCCCGTTTCTGGGAAAGGCCGACAGGCACCAGACCACCACCGATCCGGCCAAAATGATCCCCCCCATCTTTCGGAGAAAAATCTTGCTGCGGTCCCACATATGGATCATGAGGCTTTTCATCATGGGTGCCCGATAGGGAGGCAGTTCCATGACAAAGGGGGCGTCCTGACCCCGAAGCAAGGTCGAGCGGAACAGCCGTCCGGTGACCACCGACAGGGCGATGCCGAGCAGGTAGATGCCAAAGATCACCGATCCGGCCCGGTCGGCGAAAAAAGTACCGGCCAGCACAAGATACACCGGCAGCTTGGCCGAACAGGACATGAAGGGGGTGATCAGGATGGTCAGGATCCGATCCTTTTCACTCTCCAGGGTCCGTGCCGCCATCACGGCCGGTACGTTGCAACCGAAGCCCATGAGCATGGGGATAAAGGATTTTCCGTGCAGCCCGATCAGGTGCATGATTCTGTCCATGAGAAAGGCGGCCCGGGCCAGGTATCCGGTATCCTCGAACAGGGCGATGCAGAAAAAAAGAATGAGAATATTGGGCAAAAAGACGGCCACACTCCCGACACCGGCGACGATACCGTTGAGCAGCAGGTCTTTAAAGAGCCCGCCGGGCAGGGCCTGGTCCAGCACCGTGGTCAGGGCGCCGACACCCGACTCGATCCACGCCATGGGGTAGGTGCCCAGGGAAAAGGTGAGCTGGAACATCGCCCAGATGAAGAAAATAAAAATGGGAAACCCGAGAAACCGGTTGGTCAGCACCAGGTCGATGTTACGGGAAACATCCACCCGGTTTTGAACGGTCGTCGACAACACCTCCCGGGTCAGGCCGGAAATGAATCCGTACCGCTCATCGGTCATGACGACCTCCGGGTCGTCATCGAAACGATCGGCAAGTTGCCGGCGAAGGATCGCGACCTGTTCGACAATGGGCAGTGCAGCAGCGCCGAACCGCTCGCCCAGGCGCCGCTTGACAATATCGTCGTCCTCCAGCAACTTGATGGCTGTCCATCTTGGATTGTACTTAAGTGCCCCGGCCTCGGGCGTCTGGACAATCCCCCGCTGCACCTGGTCAATGGCCGCCTCAATGTCCTGGCTGTATCGCACCCTGCGTTTGTAGGGAAGCGGCGCAGGGGACTCGGCCAGGTCAATGGCCCGGCGCAACAGGTCATCAACCCCTTCGTTTTTGTTGCCCACGGTAAAAACCACCGGCAGGGCAAGCAGTTCGCAAAGCTTGGCCTCATCAATCTTGATGCCCCGGGACCGGGCCAGGTCCGCCATATTCAGAGCGAAGAGCACCTTGCAGTCCAGTTCACGAATCTGAGTGGCCAAATAAAGGCTGCGCTCCAGATTCGAAGCATCGATGATGTCGATGACCACATCGGGGTTTTCTTCGAGCACAAAATCCCGGGCCACGATCTCTTCGATGGAAAAGGGAGTGAGGCTATACGTGCCGGGTAGGTCGATGATGGTCAGATCGTAGCCGTGGCGGCGGATCCGCCCTTCTTTTTTCTCCACGGTCACACCGGGCCAGTTGCCCACTTTCTGACGGGTACCGGTGATGTTGTTGAAAATCGTGGTCTTGCCGGAGTTGGGATTGCCGGCCAAGGCGATGGTGAGGCGCTTGTCAGCCATGGGCTCCTATCGAACGTCGGTCACCCGTATCTGGGCGGCTTCTTCCACCCGCAAGGACAGGTGATACCCCTTGATGATCAGCTCCAAGGGGTCCTTGAGCGGGGCATATTTTTCAACATAGACACCGGCCCCCTGAACAATGCCCATCTCCAGCAGCCGTCGCCTCAAGGCACCTTTGCCTCCCACATGATCAATGGTGCCCCGCTGGCCTTCTCCCATGTCACTGAGCACCATGGCTCGATTCTCCAATGCAATAAGCGCCCTCAGGCGCGTTCGATATTGATTTGTACCCAACATCCGGAATGCCCGCCCAAAAATCCATGGCCCGACGAGCCTTCGTGAATGAATTCATCATGTGATAGGGATCATGCGTCGGCCGGTTCCACCAGAATTTTTTGGGCCAGGCCCCTGCCCAGAACGTATCGTTTAAAGTCTATGGCCACGACCAGTTGCCCCTTGCTCACATTGGTGATGACGTCAAGGGTGTCGCCGACCCGCAACCCCATGGCCATCAGGCGCATCCGGGCGGTCGGCCCGCCGTTGAATTCAACGATGACCAACCGTTCGCCCGGTTTGGTCATGGTCAGGGGCATGCGGCGGGTACGGTTTTTCAGGCATAGACCGCAAATGCCGTAGATTTCCATGCGGTGCTGAAGCATGTGAAACCCGTTGGCCTCGGCAATTTGGGCCTGAAGGTCTTCCAGATCCTGATCCCGGAACTCAACGATCCGCCGGCACTTGGTGCAGACCATATGATCATGGTGTTGTCCGAGATGAAAATGTTCGTATCGGATCTCTCCGTTATCGAACCGGTTTCGGCGCGCAAAACCGAAGCGGCACATGAGCTTTAAGGTCTCGGAAACGAATGAGGAATCAAGATGATGGCCCATGTCGTCCAGCATTTGAGCCAGTTCGCTAACGGTCAGATGGCGTTCGGTTTGAAGGAAGGCTTCCAGCACCTTGAAGCGTTCCTCGAAATGCTCGACATGTTCCTGAGCGAATAGCTTCTTGAACTGTTCTTTTTCCTGATTGTGAATCTGTTTCATACACCCCTTCCGGCTTGAAAATAGCTTATGATAATAATGCGGTGCCCGATCCTTGTCAATAAGGGCATCCGGCCCCAAACCCATCGCCTGCGGCAGGACGGACTGCCTCACTGGGCCGGAAAAGTTGTTTCCACGAGCGCAACGGTTTTTGCTTATTGGTAAAGAATTCTGTCCCATAGGACCAAGCTTTGGTTCACTTTAGTCACTGGCAACAAAGCGGTCTCGGCATACCCAGTTTGCTCTGACCACGCCCAAAGGACGTGGATTTCCACTTCGAATTAAACGGAGGATCGGGAAACGGCCGCCCCATGGCCCGATGGGGCCCGTGCATGGCCGGCTGCTCGGAAGAGTCAGTCGGTAACGCCGGCCATCATGACGCCGATGCGGTCGACCTTTTCTTTGTCGTCAACGGGAAACATGTCCACGATATGGCCGTCGAACATGACGCCGATGCGATCCGACAGAACCAGGGCCTCATTGAGATCACCGGTGACCAGAAGAATTCCGGCACGTTCCCTTGCCTTGAGCAACAGGTTCCAGACTTCTTCCATGGCCCCGATGTCGAGCCCCTGGGTAGGCTGCTCGGCGACGATGAGGCGGGGGCGCCGAAAAAACTCCCTGGCCAGAACCATCTTTTGCAGATTCCCTCCGGAAAGCTGGCGTGCGGTCGCCCGAATATGGGGCGGGTGGATTTTGAAATCAGCAATCAATTGGGCGGTCTTTTCTTCGGCTCGGGAGCGGATCAGCCACGGTCCGGACGAAAAGCCGTGACGTGTGGTCAACAGAAAGTTATCCACGAGATCCAGGCCGAGAACGCTGGCCAGCCCCTGGCGATCTTCGGGAATGTAACTCAAACGGTCTTTTTGGCGGGGTTGGGCAAAATAACGATGCCAGGATTTGCCTAGAATCTGAACCGACCCGGACGCCGGTGGTTGAAGACCGGCGACGGTTTCCACCAGGGTTTTCTGGCCGTTGCCGGCCACCCCGACAATGCCGACAATCTCCCCCTGTCGCAGGTCCAGGGAAATGGCTTTGAGGCAACCGCCGCCCAGATGATCGATGCGAAGCACGCGCTGGCGAACGTCGACGGCTTCCCGCTGAATCTCCAAAAGGACCTCCCTGCCCACCATGCGCCGGGCCAGGTCGGCGCGGGAGTCGACCGACGTGGCCGGCAGGCTATCCACCACGGCCCCTTTCTTTAAAATGGTGATGGTGTCGGCCAGGGCCATGACTTCAGCCAGTTTGTGGCTGATAAAGACAACGGCCTTGCCTTGGGCGGCCATCTGCCGAAGGGCATCAAAGAGTTGTTCCGATTCGGCAGGGGTCAAGACGGCGGTCGGTTCATCGAAGATCAGGATTCGACTCTGTCGCTGAAGAAGGCGTAGAATCTCGACCCGCTGCTTTTCCCCCATGGACAAATCCGAGACTCTCGCCCCCGGATTGATGGGGAGCCCGAACTTCTTGCCCAGCCTGGCCACCCGAGCGGCCATTTGTGCCGGGTTGATGAAAAACCCGGGTTCCTGGCCGAGAAAGACATTTTCCGCCACCGTCATGGCCTCCACCAGCATGAAATGCTGATAAACCATGCCGATGCCGGCATCGATGGCGGCCTTGGTGTTCACCATGGGCCGTAGGCGGCCGTCCACCAGAATCCGTCCGGAGTCCGGTTGGGTGCGGCCGGCAAGAATGCCCATGAGGGTGCTCTTGCCGGCACCGTTTTCACCCAACAAGGCATGAATTTGTCCGCCCTTGATATCGATGGAGATGGCCCGGTTGGCCTCAACCGTACCGAAGCGCTTGCTGATCGCCTCCAGGCGGACCATGGGTGGCCGGTCAGGGGTCACCGATCCGCCTGCCTGCAATCGGCGATGGGTTGGACAAATTGGACCTCGGAATCCCAGGGAAACAGAATCCAGGTATCCTGGCTGAGTTCGGTTATGTAGGTATCTACCAGGGGCCGGCCGGCCGGCTTGGCATAGATGGTGGCAAAGTGGGCCTTGGGGAGCATGTCGCGTACGGTCTTGGCGGTACGCCCGGTATCCACCAGGTCATCGATAATGAGCCACCCCTCGCCGGTGCCCTTGATGGTCTTTAAGACATCCATCTCCCCCTGTTGATCCTGCCATGTATAGCTGGCGATACAGACCGTGTCCACCAGCCGGATATCGAGCTCCCTGGCCACGATGGCTGCCGGCACCAGGCCGCCTCGGGTCACGGCCACGATTCCGTTGAAAAAATCATACTCCAGAAGGCGCCAGGCCAGGGCCTTGGCGTCCCGGTGAAGGTGTTCCCAGGAAATGGGGTAGGTTTTTTTGTAGCGGTTTGGATCGTTACCCATAATAACGCCTCCCATATAGGCGAAAAAGTGAAACTGCTTAACACGGCCCGGAGGACCATGCTTTGGTTTGCCACTGAAATAGGCAGAATTTCTAATCCCGCCCTGGCGGGATTCACTCCAAACTTTAGTTCACTTTAGTCACTTGCAACATCGGTGTCTCGGCATCGCCAAAAACTGACCCTGACCACGCCACAGGGCGCGGGTTTCCATATCCCCTCCTGTCAATCGGGCGGAGCCATGTTGATGCCGAGCACCGCAGGCGCTTCAGATCCCCTGGCCTTCCAGGAAGACAAGACGAGCACCACCACGGTCAGCGCATAGGGAAGCATGAGCAGGAGCGAACTCGGCAGGTTGGTGCCCATGGCCTGAAGACGCAGCTGAAACGCCATCACCCCGCCAAAGAGGTAGGCCCCAAGGACCGCCCGACCGGGGTGCCAGAAGGCGAAAATAACCAGGGCCACGGCGATCCATCCCCGGCCGGCACTCAGGCCGTTGGTCCACAGGTGGGTATAGGCCAGAGAGAGGTAGCCACCCCCGAGACCACCCAGGAATCCGCCAAAAAGAACGGCGGCCCAGCGGTACCACAAAACCTGAAGGCCGGCGGCCTGGGCAGCAACAGGATGCTCGCCCACGGCCCGAATACCCAGCCCCCAGCGGGTGTATCGCAAAAACAACCATAGCAGCAGTGGGGCAAGGTAGCTCAGATAGACCAGGGGATCCTGGTCAAAGAAGATCGGTCCCGCCACCGGTATTTGGTTCAAAACGGGCAGGGGCCAGTGGTTGAAGCCGGGCGCGGATTGTCCGATGTAAGGGGTGCCCAGATAGTCAGCCACCCCAATGCCGAGGATGGTCAGGGCAAGGCCGGACACCACCTGGTTGCCGAGAAAGACCAGACAGACCAGTCCGTGGAGGCCGGCCAGTGCCATGCCGGCGAGACCGGCGGCCATAAACCCCAGGGCCGGACTGCCCGTCATTTTGGCGGCGAGAAACCCGGCCAGTGCCCCCACCATCAATATCCCCTCGACACCGAGATTGAGGACACCTGCGCGCTCCGTGAGGATCTCGCCCAGGGTGGCGTAGAGGATCGGCGTGCCCGATTGAACCGTTGCAGCCAGCAGGGCGATGAGGATTTCAGGGGTCACGGCGACTTCCTGAATCGGATGCGATACTGTTCGAAAAAGCCGCCGGCCAGCACCGTCAGAAGAATCAGTCCTTCCATGATGCCCCCAAAGGCCGCCGGCACCTGAAGGTCCAGCTGAAGGGTCTCCACCCCGACGCGAAGCCCGGCCAGCAGGAAGGAGGCCACGGCGATAAGCAAGGGGTTGAGCCGGGCCAGCCAGGCTACCACAATGGCGGTATAGCCGTAGCCGACCATGATGCTGGGTTGAAGCCGATTGAGGTTGGCCGATGCCTCCACGAATCCGGCGCAGCCGGCCAGGGCGCCGCTGGCCACCATGACCAGGGCCACGAGTCGGTCATAGGGAAGCCGGGCATAACGGGCGGCCCGGATGTTCTCGCCGCTGGCCTTGAGTTCAAACCCCAACCGGGTGAAACGGAGAAAAACCCACATGACCACACCAAAGACCAGGCAGAGAACGAGCCCCCAGTTGACCCGGGTTCCGGGAATCATGCCGATGATGGCGCCCGCGGAAAATTCGGGCGTCACGGGAAAGCCGAAGCTGGTGGGATCCTTCCACGCACCGTAGACCAGGTAGTCGATAAACAAAATGGCCAGGTAATTCATCATCAGGGTAACGATGATTTCGTTGGCCCGGGCCCGGACCTTCAACACCGCCGGGATGAGCCCCCAGAGGCCGCCAAAGGCCATGGATGCGGCCATCATCGCCCCAAGGGTGACCCAGGCCGGCTGTCCGGGAAGGTTTAAGGCAACCCAGGTGGCACCGACGGCGCCAAAGGCAAACTGGCCCTCGGCGCCGATGTTCCAGATTTGAAGCCGAAAGGCGATGGCCACACCCAATGAGCAGAGAAAGATCGGTATGGCCTTGACCAGGCAGTCCTCCATGGCCCAGGGGGTTCCGAAGGCGCCCTGAAAGAGCAACCCGATACCGGACAGAGCCGGCCTGTCCTGGAAGGCGAGCATGGCAGCGCTCAAGGCCAGAGAGATACCGACGGCCCCCGCTAAAACAAGACAGGAGCGCCAGAACGGCGTCTCCTGTCTTTTCTCTATTCTCAATCCAATCATTTATGTATCGATTTTGATTTATTCGGTGGTGCCGATGACCCCTTCAACAAACCAGGTCATACCGAGCAGGTCTTTGTCCGGGGCAACCACACCGTCGGCGATCGCCACCTTCCCGGCCTGATTGCTGATGGGGCCGACGAAAATCTTTTCAGTGCCGGCGATGATCTCGGCTTTTTTGGCCATCACCTTGTCCCTGACCGCCTGGGGGACCATGGCGCCAAAGGGGGCCAGGTCCACGATCCCCTTTTCCATGCCGATCCAGGTGGATTCGCTGACCCAGGATCCGCTGCGCACCTTTTCCACCGTCTCTTTGTAAAAAGGCGACCAGTTCCAGATCGGAGCGGTCATGTGGGCCTTGGGGGCAAAAGAACTCATATCGGAGTTATACCCGACCGAGTAAACCCCGCGCTCTTGAGCCGCTTCTTGGGGGCCGGGGGAATCCTGGTGCTGGGCAATGATGTCGGCCCCGACGTCCAGCAGGCTCTTGGCCGCCTCTTTTTCCGTGGCCGGGTCGTACCAGGTTTTGGTCCAGACCACCCGAACCCCCACCTTGGGATTCACGGCCTGGGCACCCAGGGTAAAGGCGTTGATGCCGCGAATGACTTCGGGAATGGGAAAGGCGGCCACGTAGCCGAGCACATTGGCCTTTGTCATGGCGCCGGCCACCATGCCGGAAAGGTAGCGGGCCTGGTACATGCGGCCGAAATAGTTGCCCATGTTCTCGGCCGTCTTGTAGCCGGAGCAGTGCATGAAGATCGTCTTGGGAAACTTCTTGGCCACCTTGAGCATGGGATCCATGTATCCGAAGCTGGTGGCAAAGACCAGATCATAGCCCTTACGGGCCATATTGAGCATCACCCGCTCGGAGTCAGGGCCCTCGGGAACGGCTTCCACAAAGCTGGTGGTCACCCCGTCCATGGCCTCCAGGGCCAGACGCGCCTTGTCATGGGCGTAGGACCAGCCGGCATCGCCGATGGGCGAGACGTAAACAAAACCGACCTTTATCTCTTTTTGGGCAAGGGCGGGCGTCGCGAAACCGACCATGAGACCACACAAAAGCAGCACCAAAACTTTTTTCATCTTTTCCTCCTGATATGAATGTGAAAAAATCGTATTTCACCGCTGAAGAAATGAACCCCTATAAGAGATGGGGGTTTCCTGTCAACCGCAATAGCGCCGCGCGTACCGGTCTATTCGCCGGCCGGCCCGTCCTCCTGTTTAAAACCGGTGAGATAGCGCTCCCATTCCATGGGCAGCAACTGTTTTTTGTTGGTGTTGCAATCCTTGCAGCAGGGAACCACGTTTCCCCGCGTACTGAGCCCGCCTCGGGCCAGGGGAACGATATGGTCCATGGTGAGCTCTCCGGGCGGCGTGGGCCGACCGCAGTAATGGCACCGCCCCCGGTCGCATTGGCGCTTCCACCATTGGGTGTTACGCAGGTCCCGCGCTTTCCGCTTTTCCCGACCGAGATCCTCGGACGCCTGGTGGAAGGCGAAGGGGTCGGGCCGCTTTTTTCTTTTGGCCATGGACGAATTATTCCTAGAGCGCTTGCGTTTTACTCCGAAATCCAGTTCCGCACTTCCCGCCCCAGCAAGGCGTAATACGCATCGGCGCCACCGAGACCCCGTCGGCCGAAAAAATAGTTCACTTCCAGGAAAAGCGGCTCCGGGGGCCGGGGCGGTTCGGGTACCAGCAGATCGAATCCGGCCAGATTGATGCCGGTTTTTTTACAAAGCGCCTGCACCCGGGCCATGGCCAGCGCTTGAAGCTCCGGGTCGGAACCGCTGTCGATGCCTGCCCCGGCGGCCACCGATGTTCCGAACCGGGTGTTGTCGGCTTGAACCCGCCAGTAGGCCGTCAGGTGCCGGTGGACCACCACCACGCGAAGGGATCGGCAGGCGTGAGGCACGTATTCCTGGATCAAAAACCCCTTTTGGCCGGTCCGCTCAAAATCTTTTGCCCGGTTCAGGCACTGATCCAAGGCCTCCCGGTTTTTTACAAGAAAAACCGTCTCTCCTTCGCCGCCCCAGTCGAATTTAAAAACAGCGGGAAAAGTGCATTCCCTGAGATCACGGGCACCGTAGGCGTCGAGATTTTCATAGGTCTCGGTTCGCGGATGGGGTGCGCCATGTTGTCGAAAGAGGCGTGTCTGCCCGATCTTGCCCGGATAATCGAACCGGGCGTCGTAGTTGGGAAAAACCCGTTTGCCGCGCTTTCGGGCCATTTGATACAGGGCTTCGTAACAGCCCTGATTCAGGATCACCGCATCGGCCGCGGATATTGCCCCTGCATCGGTTTCATCGGGCTCCCGCCCGGCGCAGAGCAGGTTCCGGTCCGCTTCGATGCAGGGATGGTATGAAAGGATCATCGCGACCGGTCTCGCCTGCCAACAGCTTTGTTGCCAACAATACCGTTGGCGATCATCGTTTCCATCGACGTTCCGCTGAAAAAGCGGCAAAGCCGCGCTTTATGAATTTGCCCGGACAAATTCATTTTCAGTAGCCGAAGCGCTGAAGCGTCTTGGTGTCCTGGCTCCAGTTCTTCTGGACCCGGACAAAAAGCTTCAAAAAAACCTTTTTGCCGAGCATCCGCTCAATTTCCAGGCGGGCATCGGAACCGATGCGTTTGAGCTTGCTCCCCTGCCGGCCGATGATGATCCCTTTTTGGGAGTCGCGCTCCACGTGAATGCTGGCATGAATGGTCACCAGGGAGCCGTCCGGTTTTTCGGAAAACTGCTCCACGGTGACCGCCGTGGCATAAGGGATTTCCTCGCCGGTGAGCCGAAAGACTTTTTCGCGGATCATCTCCGCTGCGATGAACCGCTCGGACAGGTCGGTGAGGCTCTCTTCGGGGTAAAGGGGCGGCCCGACCGGCAGATACTGGGCCATGGCCGCAACCAGCACGTCCACCTGGGCACCGCTCTTGGCACAGATGGGCACCACCTCTTTAAAGACATCGGTCGCGGCCCAGCGAGCCGCGGCCTCTAAAATGGCAGGCTTACGCACCCGGTCAATCTTGTTCAGGACCACAAGGCTCGGACGCTTGACGGCTTTCAGGCGATCAATGAGCAGGGCTTCGCTCTTCGGGTCCGGCCGTTCCAGGTCCACCAGCACCAGCACGATGTCCACCTCGGCGAGGGTCGTCAGGGCAACCTCGACAATCCGGGTATTGAGCTCTCCCCGGGCCACATGGACCCCCGGGGTGTCCAGAAAGACGATCTGGGCCTCGGGGCGGTGCAACACCCCGAGAATCCGGTTGCGGGTGGTCTGGGGTTTTTGGGAGGTAATGGCGATCTTTTGGCCCAGCAGACGGTTGAGCAAGGTCGATTTTCCGGCGTTGGGAGCCCCGACAATGGCGGCAAACCCAGAGCGAAATCCGGCAGAAGTTGATGGGGGGGCGTCGTTCATGGGTTCGGATCCTCCTTTTCGCTGCCGGCGGTCAGGCCTTCGATGGCCGACCAGATGGCCTCTTTTCCCAGACGGGTCTTGGAAGAAAAAAGGATGGGGTCGCTCCCCCTGTTGCCCAGGGCGCTGATAATTTCCCGCTGGCGCAGGGTCTGCTTGCTTTTGGAGAACTTGTCGGCCTTGGTCAGCACCAGGATCACCGGGCGCTGGTGCAAGGCAAGCCAGTCGATGAAACGGAACTCCTCCGCGCCCGGGGTCCGCCGAATGTCCAGGATCAACACCACGGCCCGAAGACTGGACCGGTGAACCAGATAGGTCTCGATCATGGGCCCCCAGGTGCGCCGGACCGATTCGGGGACCCGGGCATAGCCGTATCCAGGCAGGTCCACCAGGGAGAGGGCATCATTGATTCGGAAGAAATTGACCAGTTGGGTCCGCCCCGGCGTGGAACTGGTCTTGACCAGGTGCCGACGGTTGACCAGGGTGTTGATCAGCGATGACTTGCCCACATTGGAACGGCCGGAAAAGGCGATTTCCGGAAGTTCCGGCGGCGGATACTGGTCCAGATTGACGGCGCTGGTGATAAAATCGGCGGATTTGATGATCATAAGATCGATGCCTATGTAAAAATATTAGTTTACCACAAAGGCACAAAGGGCACAAAGTTAACGTATTAATTGATGCGAATTTCCTCTTTGTGCGCGTTGTGCCTTTGTGATTTCAAATCGTTTTTACAAACGCATCAAGCTCGGGGCGGGGGGCAACCGTGACCCGGCACGAACGCCGGCGCTGATTACGCCCTCGCTTTCAGATACGCCTCCAGGCGGTCCATGCCCGTGGCAATGTTTTCCATGGAGTTGGCATAGGAGAATCTCAGGTAGCCTTCCCCGCCTTGTCCGAAATCGATCCCCGGCGTGACACCGACCCGGGCCTTTTCCAGAATGTCAAAGGCCAGGGCATACGAATCCATGGAGATGTGACGGGCATTGGCGAAAACGTAAAAGGCACCGGTCGGCTCCACGGTAATCCCCAGGCCCATGGCTTTGACCCGGTCGATCATGTACCGCCGCCGCTGGTTGTAAATGCGACGCATGCGGCGCGTGTCCTCGCCGGCCGACGTGAGGGCTGCCACGCCGGCGCGTTGAACCATGGCATTGGCCGAGATAAAAAAGTTCTGGTTCAGCTTCTGAATGGGCCGGATAAAGGATTTCGGTGCGATGAGGTACCCCAGTCGAAGCCCGGTCATGGCAAAGAGTTTGGAAAACCCGTTGAGCACGAAGGCCCGGTCGGTGAATTCGAGGATGGAGTGTTCTTTGCCCTCATATACCAGCCCGTGATAGATTTCGTCGGAAACGATGTGGGGCGGCAACTCGGCGATGGCAGCCATGCGATCGGCCGAAAGCAGATTGCCCGTGGGGTTTGACGGCGAGTTGATGAAGATGGCCCGGGTTTGATCGGTGATTTTTTCGGCAATGGCCTCGGGGTGGAACTGAAACCCGTCTGCCTCGTAAATCGGCACGGTCACCGGTACCCCGTCCAGGAAACGGATGAAGTTGGGATAGCAGGCGTAGTGGGGGTCGGAGATGATCACCTCTTCACCGCGTTCAAGCAAGGCGGCGAAGGTCATGAAAATGGCGGGGCTGGTTCCCGAGGAGACCACGATCTGGTCCGGGTCGATGTTCACGGTGTAGGTGTCAAAATAGTATTGGCAGATGGCTTCCCGGAGTTCGATGAGCCCCAGGGAGTGGGTGTAGTGGGTCTCGCCGGCCGCAAGGGCACGGCAGGCCGCTTCCTTGACACAGTCGGGCGTGTCAAAGTCAGGCTCCCCCACCTCCAGGTGGATCACGTCAATCCCCTGGCGCTCCATCTCATGGGCTTTTTCCAGCACATCCATGACGATAAACGACGTGATCGCTTCGAGACGCTTGGTGCTCATGGGAAAATTACCTTTTATACCACTTTGTTCAGGGGGTATTCAATGATCCCCTCGGCCCCATTGGCCAACAGGACCGGCATTAGTTCCCGCACCACGTCCGAACCGATAACGGTTTCCACTGAAAACCACTCGGACTGGTAAAGGGGCGCCACCGTGGGGGCATTGAGGCTCGGCAGCAGAGCCACCACCTTCTCCAGGTCAGTGCCCGAAACATTCATTTTCAGGCCGACCAGTTTTTCTCCCTTTAGGGCGCCACTGAGCAGCAGGGCGATCTGTTCGATTTTCTTCCGTTTGACCGGATCGCGCCACGCTTCGTGGTTGGCAATGAGCTGGGTGTTGGTCTGCATCAACTCATGAATGATGCGAAGGCCGTGGGCCCGAATGGTACTCTCGGTTTCGGTGACCTCGACGATGGCATCGGCCAGGCCGCTGACCACCTTGGCTTCGGTGGCACCCCAGGAAAACTCGATGGTTACGTCAATGCCGCGCTCCTCAAAATAGCGACGGGAAAACGCCACGAGCTCGGTGGCGATTTTTTTCCCACGAAGGTCTTCGAGGGTCCGAACCGGTGAATCGTAGGGCACCGCCAGAACCCATCGGGCCGGTCGGGAACTGACCTTGGAATAGACCAGATCGGCCACCACACGGACATCGGAGACGTTCTCCGCGATCCAGTCCTTTCCGGTCAGCCCGGCATCAAGCGTACCGTTTTCCACGTACCGCGACATTTCCTGGGCGCGGCAGATGGCGCACTGAATGGCGTCATCGTCAATTTCAGGAAAATAGCTCCGACCGTTGACGTTGATGGTCCAGCCCGAGCGTTTGAACAGGGCGATGGTCGCCGCCTGAAGGCTCCCCTTGGGGATGCCGAGGTTCAATGGGGTGCTCACTTTCGATATACCTCCCTGGGGTCAAATACCGGTGCATCCGTCACCGTAGCGACACCGTCCTCGATTTTTGTGTAAAAACAACTTCGATGCCCGGTGTGACAGGCGGCGCCGCCGACCTGGACCACCTTCAGCAGCACCGTATCGGCATCGCAGTCGACGCGGATTTCGCGTACCTGCTGAATGTGCCCCGAGGTTTCACCCTTGACCCAGAGCGCGTTACGGCTGCGGCTGTAGAAGGTCGCTTTTCCCGTTTTCAGCGTGGCTGCCCAGGCTTCCGGGTTCATGTAGGCCAGCATCAGGACTTCGTTGGTTGACGCATCCTGGACAATGGCCGGAATCAGACCGCCGGTTTTTTTAAAGTCGAGTGACACCATATCGCAGACCTCGTTGCTGGGTGTTGCCCACAAACGGACAGCCCCTCGTATTTTCTAATTAAAAACGTATCGGATACCCACAACCCTGCCGAAAGTCAAACCTTTTTTCTCCCCTGGGGCTTGAGGCTTGAATCTTTTCAGGCATTCGCATATAAAGATGCGTCTTTGAATGAATTTCTGTTTGTGGAACCGAACCGCAAGTGAACCCAGGAAGACGGTATGATATGGTCAAACCCAACGACAAGGCCAAAATCCTCGAAAAACGGGTTAACCCGGAGCAGCCGGGCCTGCTGCGCCGGCTCGCCCGATGGTTCTTCTGGACCTGCCTGCTGACCGCTGTAGCCGGGGGAGGCACCGTCGTCGGCGTGTTTTACTACCTCAGCGAGGACCTTCCCCGCATTTCGACCCTGGCCGACTACCGTCCGCCCATCATCACCACCGTCTATTCCGACGACGGCCGCAAGATCGGCGAATTCTATAAGGAACGCCGCATTATCATGCCGTTGTCTAAAATGTCGCCCATGCTGGTGGAGGCGTTCATCGCCGCCGAAGATTCCCGGTTTTACAAACACCAGGGGGTGGACCTGATCAGCATTGTTCGCGCCTTTTTCAAAAATATAGAAGCAGGCACCATCGTTCAGGGGGGCAGCACCATCACCCAGCAGGTGACCAAATCCTTTCTGCTGACGCCGGAACGCAGCTACACACGAAAGATCCGGGAGGCCATTCTGGCCTACCGCATCGATAAGGTTTTTTCCAAGGAAGAAATCCTCTTTCTCTATCTGAACCAGATCTACCTGGGCCACGGGGCATACGGCGTTGAAGCGGCCGCCGAAAACTATTTTGGCAAGCCGGTCAAGGATCTGAATCTGGCCGAGTGTGCCATTCTGGCCGGCCTGCCCCAGGCCCCCAGTCGCTATTCGCCGTTCCGGTTTCCCGAGCGGGCCAGGCAGAGACAGATTTACGTGCTCAACCGCATGGTGGCTGAAGGCTACATCACCAACCTGCAGGCCACCGAGGCCATCAATACCAAGCTGGACATCAAGCCGCGGCGAAACTGGTATATTGAAAAGGTGCCGATCTATGCCGAGCATGTCCGACGCTACGTCGAGAAAAAATACGGTCCTGACGTCCTGTACCGCGAAGGCCTTCAGGTCCACACCGCCGTCAACATCGAAATGCAGAAAGTGGCGCGGGACGAGATCAATAAGGGCCTGATGGACCTGGACAAGCGCCAGGGATACCGCGGACCGCTCCAGCATCTGGCCCAGGAAAAAATCGAAGGGTTCCTCGGCGACATCGAGACCGACCGCGGATCCCAACCGCTGACACCGGACATGACGGTGCAAGGTGTGGTCATGGCTGTGGACGACATTGCCGACACGGTTTCCGTCCGGATCGGAAAAGCCATGGGTTCTCTCGGCCTGACGGAGATGCGCTGGGCTCGAAAACCGAACCCGGACATTGCCTATTTTGCGGCACGGGTCCGGCACCCCGGACAGGTGCTCAAAAGCGGCGATGTGATATGGGTGCGGACCCTGGCGATAGACGAAAAGACCGGCGTGTGGAAGCTGGCCCTGGAGCAAACCCCCAAGGCCCAGTCGGCCTTGTTGTGCACCGAGGCTGAGACCGGCCAGGTCAAGGTCATGATCGGTGGTCGGGATTTCATGGAAAGCCAGTTCAACCGGGCCATTCAATCGCGGCGCCAGCCCGGGTCGGCCTTCAAGCCCGTTATTTTTGCCGCGGCCCTGGACAAGGGGTACACGCCGGCTTCGGTAATTATCGATTCGCCCATTGTCTTTCACGACCAGGCAGAGGACATGATCTGGAAGCCGAGAAACTACGGCGAAAAGTTTTATGGCCCCACGCTGTTTCGAACGGCCCTGGCCAAGTCCCGCAACGTGGTAACCATCAAGATTTTAAGGGATCTGGGAATTGACTATGTCATCGACTACGCCCGAAAGCTGGGCATCACCTCGGACCTGAGCCGGGATCTGTCCATTGCCTTGGGTTCTTCGGGGATTTCGCTGCTGGAAATCGTCAAGGCCTATTCGGTCTTCGACAATATGGGGTATCTCATTGAACCGGTTTTTGTCACGAAGATCCTTGCTCGTGACGGTAAGCTTCTCGAAGAGGCGAGCCTGCAGCGGCAAAAGGTGATCGAAAAGGACACGGCCTATATCATGACCAACCTGCTGGAAGGGGTGGTCAAGCACGGCACGGGTAGACGGATTCTCGCCCTGAAGCGGCCGGCGGCGGGCAAGACCGGCACCACCAACAACCTCTTCGACGCCTGGTTTGTCGGCTACACACCGCGGTACATTACCGGAACATGGGTCGGTTTTGACGAAGAGGCCCCTCTGGGCAAGGGGGAAACCGGTTCGCGGGCGGCAAGCCCCATTTGGCTCGGTTTCATGAAACGGGTCCTGGCGGACAAGCCGGTGCGGGCCTTTCAGGTTCCCGAAGGGGTGGTTTTCTCGAAAATCGATGCCGAAACCGGGCTGCTTCCCATTGCCCAATCCAAGAAAACCATTTTCGAGTGTTTCAAAGAGGGGACGGTTCCCACCGAATATACCAAGCGGTCCGACATGGTGACCGAAACCGAAGCGTTTTTCAAGCTGGACATGTAAGTCAAAAAAGGCCGGTTCCGAACAGATTCGGAACCGGTTTTTTTGACTGTCTGAAACCGTTTTTTAAGAACATCCAACACCCAACGTCGCACATCGAAGGATGTTCTGCGTCGGTTCGACGTTCGATATTTATTGTGTTTCTATGGAGGCCTCCTGACCGACGGGTGGATCTCCACTGGAACCCGTGGTCCCTTGACCCCTCAACCCCTCGACCCCTTGACCCCCCAACAGGGATATGGCGATCTGGAAATAGGTAACTGTTCACGGGATTGAAACGATACGGCGTTTCGAATCCCCACAAGGTAAGCGTTTACAGGGTGCCGTAGATGCGAGGCGCCGGGCATGCAGACGTGCTTTTTCGTACTTCAATTGCCCGGGAACAAAGCAGATGCGGTGCCCTGTGAATGCTTACGGAAATAGAAAAGCCCCCGGGAAAAACCCGGGGACTTTCGTTTTTGCGGCCGACCTTTTTGTCAGGCGGATTTGGCGACGAGTCCACGGATCTGTTTGACCCAGATGCCGCTGAGGATGTAGCTGTAAAGCCAGGTACCGAAGAAGATGGCGGCAAAGGCCTTGACGATGTCCGTGGAGTCGCCCTGGAGGGAAAAGCCCGGGACGTATCCGAACAAAATGGGCCCCAGGTAGAGAAACTTGGCGAATTTAAACGAGGCAAATGCCGTACGCCACATGTTGGCCTTGGCGATGGTGGCCCCGGCAAAGGCGGCGATGCAGACCGGTGGTGTGATGTTCGAATCCTGGCTGAGCCAGTAGACGATCATATGGGCGGCGATCTCGTTGACCCCCAGGTGGGTCAGGGCCGGCACGGCCACCACGGCGGTGATCAGGTAGGCGGCGGTCACCGGTACTCCCATGCCCAGCACCAGCGATGCCAGGGCGATGAGCACAATGGTCATCACCAGCGAGCCGCCGGCCAGTTCGATGACGATGTCGGCAAAGGTGAGCACCAGGCCGGAAAAGGTCAGCACACCGATGATGACGCCGATCACGCCCACGGTGGCGCCGATCTTCAGGCTGTTCTCCGTGCCGGTGCGTGAGGCTTCGATGAACCCGCGCAGGCCGATGCGGGTCTCTTTTTTAAACCAGCTGATCACCAGGCAGGTGATGACGCCCAAAATGGCCGAGTAGGCCGGCGAGTAGCCGTAGAGCATGAAAATGGTGATGGCGATCAGCGGCAGGGTGTAATACCATTCCTTTTTCAGGATGGTCATGGCGCTGACCGGCTGGCGATCACCGACGATGTTGTACATCTTGGCTTCATAGTGGACCATCATGAAGACGGAGAAAAAGTACATCAGGGCCGGAAAGACGGCCACCAGCATGATCCGCGAATAGGGCACGCCGGTCAGTTCGGCCATGATAAAGCCCCCGGCGCCCATGATGGGGGGCATGAACATGCCGCCGATGGAGGCGGCCGGTTCGATGCCGCCGGCGATATGGGGCCGAAAACCGGCACGTTTCATCATGGGGATGGTGAAGGTGCCGGTGGAGACGACGTTGGCGATGGCACTGCCGGAGATGGACCCGAACAGACCGCTGGCGATGACGGCAACCTTGGCCGGGCCGCCGACCCTGTGGCCGACTGCGGCCAGGGGAAAATCGATGAAGAACTTTTGAGCCCCGCATTTTTCCAGAAAGGCGCCGAAAATGACAAAGAGCAACACATAGGTGGCCAGCACGTTGGCCATGATGCCGAAGACCCCGTCGCTCTTATAAAAAATACTGGTACACAGCTCGGGAAAGGTGTCGCCGGCATGGGAGATCAGCTCGGGCATGTGTGCCCCGTAGATGCCGTAGAGCATCATCAGGGCGCCGATGAAGACAAAGACGTTGCCTACCACCCGGCGGGCCAGTTCGATGCCGATGAGCACGCCGATCATGGCAATATATTGATCGAGCTGGGTCTCGGCCCCGGTGCGGTAGTTGATGACCTCGAAATTGAATATCCAGTAGCTGACGGTGACGATGGACAAAACGATCAGCAGGTAGTCGAATGCCCGGCCGATCCGGGTCTTGCCCTGGTAGACCAGAAAGACCAGTACATAGGTGATGATGACGTAGATGCCCCGGTGGTACTGGGTGGATGCCGGCCGAAGCACCGCCGAATAGGAATAGAACAGGACCAGCCCCACGGCCAGAACGTCGAAAATGATCTTCTCGAATTTTTTCAGATTGTCGTACACGGCATCACCTGACAATAACAGGGTTGGGAGCGGATCGACCGGGGCAGCGAATTTGTCTTGCCGCCCCGGCCCAGAACCCGTTCATTGAAGCGGCAAGGCCGCTCATCATAAAATCGCCGTTGGCGATTTTATTTCAGCATGCCCTTTTCTTTCCAAAACTTGATGGCGCCCGGGTGCATGGGGGTGACGATCCCCTTGACCCCGTTTGTAAGGCTCATTTCCTTGAAGGTTTTCTTCTGGGCGACCATGTGGGCAAGGCCCTCATCGGTGTAGATGATGGACAGGAGCTGGTAAACCAGGTCTGCCGGGGTATTGGTGTTGGCTACCCACAGGGTGGAGTCCTGAAAGGACGGCGTTGCGGCGTCCACACCGCGGTAGGTCCCCGCCGGCACGGACAATTTTGCAAAATACGGATACTTTTTGAAGAATCCGCTGCTTTCGGCATCGGCTTCTAGGTTGATCATGTCAATGTCGTTGGTCTGGGCCGCCATGATCACTGCTCCGCTGGGAAAGGCGGTGAAAAGCCAGAAGGCGTCGAGCTGATTGTTGCCGAAGGCGGCGGCGGCATCGTTATACCCCATGGCGTTGCGCTCGACCTTGTCCCAGACACCCATGTGGGTGAAGAAGAGTTCGCAGTTGGCAAAGGCGCCGGAGCCGGCATTGCCCACGCCGACCTTCTTGCCGACCAGGTCGCGGGTGCTCTTGATGCCGGAGCCCTTTTTAACCACCAGCTGGGCCGGTGCGCCGTAAAGGTAGGAGACGGCCAGGACGTCTTTGTACATCTTGGGGTCGTTTTTCATCTTGCCGTTGGAGCCGAGCCAGACATGACCGGAATAGACCACGCCGAAATGGGATTTTCCGGAGTTGACTTTACGAAGGTTTTCCACCGATCCTGCGGAAGACTGGGCTTGAACATTGTAGTTTTCCAATGCTTTTACGGGCTTATAGACTTGAATGGCATTGGCAACCACCTGAAAGGTGCCGCCGGCAGGTCCGCCGCCGAAGACAATGCGTTTTTTTGCCACGGCCTCTCCGGAAAGCATGAGGGTCAGGGCGGCGACGGCAAAGGCCACCGTGGTGAGGTTGATCATGCGCTTTTTCATTGAACGGTCCTCCTCATTGAAAAGAATGGTTGGCGGTCGGTCACCCCTTGCTTCAGAGGCAGGCCGATGGGGAAAGCATTATCTGAATACTATTCAAATTGTCTAAAAGGGTCAATTGGACAAATTCTGATTTTGCTGTCGGATTTTTTCTTACAATTTAGAAAGGCGAAAGAGCCCGCCTTTCTAAATATAGCGCGGCTTCGCCGCTTGATTTAGGACCGCTGGGGGTCTTGGGAATCAATCGCAATTGGCCAAGGTCCGTTGGCAAGCGACCGGGAACAACCCATTTGGAAAACAGGGCCAAAGACCGGGTTTTTGAATCAAGCGGCGAAGCCGCGTTTTATAAATTTGCCCCAGGCAAATTTATGGTTCGATGAGCCGATGCTGGATGGCGAAGCGGGACAGGTCGGCGTTGTTGCGGAGACCGAGCTTTTTGAGCAGGCGGAATCGGTAGGTGTCCACGGTCTTGATGCTGATGTTGTAAGCGCCGGCAATTTCACGGTTGGTATGCCCCAGGGCCAAACGCCGCAAAACCTGGAGTTCTCTCCGGGAAAGACTGTCTAAGGGGGACTGGCCGTGTTCGCCCCGGGCCACCCGAAGGGCCAGGGCGTCGGTGGCTTCCGCCGTCAGATAGCGCTGGCCGGCATGGACGTTGCGGATGGCATTGACCAGTTGCTCCGGGGCCGATCGCTTGGTGATATAGCCCATGGCGCCGGCCTCAACGGCACGCACAACGTACTGGTCCTCTGCATGCATGGTCAGAATAATGATGGGAAGGTCGGGCATCTCCGCCTGGAGCTGACTGGTCACCTCCAGTCCGTCGAGCTCGGGCATGGAGATATCGACCACCGCCACATCCGGCCGGCAGGATCGGGCCTGAAGAACAGCGTTCCGGCCGTCTGACGCTTCGGCCACCACTTCCATGTCACCGCTTTCCTCGACAATGCGGCAAAGGCCAGCCCGAACGATACTGTGGTCGTCGGCCAATAACACCCGAATCATATCACCTCGCTTTTCAACTCGCAGTTGGAATCCACGTCCATTGGGCGTGGTCAGAGTAAACTGGCTATGCCGAGACAGTATTATTGCAAGTGACTATAGTCACTCCACACTTATTTGGGGTCGGTAACCCAACCCCTTTCAGGGGGCTAACTGAGCCAGCTGCCTTGGCGGGTGGAGATGCGGCTGTATCAGGCGGCCAGGGGCACGGTCAGGCGCACCTCGGTCCCCATGCCGGGCTTGCTTTTGACCGACAGGGATCCGCCGGCCAGGCCGGCCCGCTCGACCATCCCCGCCACCCCCAGTCCTTCCGCTTCGGTCGGGAGGGGGGTGTCAAACCCCCTGCCGTCGTCTTTGACCGAAAGGATCATCCGGCGGTCCCGGATCTTTAGCGAAACCCATACGTGGCCGGCGTCGGCGTGGCGTGCCACGTTGGTCATGGCCTCCTGGGTGATCCGGTAGGCGGCCGTTGCCATCCGGTCGCCAATGGCGGGAAACTCGCCATGTTCAAAGACGCAGGTGATGCCCATGCGCCGCTCAAAATCCGCCGTATACCATTCTAGGGCATCCACCAGCCCCAGGTCGTCCAGCACGCCGGGGCGCAACCTGAGGGCCAGGCCCCGGACCTCATCGATGTTTTTGTCGATGAGATCGCACATGGCGCGGGCCCGTTCAACCCCTTGGGGATCCGAGGCGCGAAGCCGTTCCGTGAGCCATACGGCGTCCATGCGAAGGGCGGTGAGCACCTGTCCGAGTTCGTCGTGCAGTTCCCGGGCGATGGCGGCACGCTCTTTTTCCTGGCTGACCATAATGCTTCCCGAAAGCCGGCGAAGCTGATTCTGGGCCTTTTTCAGGTCCGTGATGTCCGTCGAAATGCTGCATACCGAAATGGGGCGTCTCGATTCGTCGCAAATGGGAAATTTGACGGATAAAAAAGTTCGCATGGTACCGTCCTGGGGGACGAGTTCCTCAAATTGAAACGATTGGTTGTCGCGCAGTACCTTCTGATCGTTGCGGCGGACCTTTCGGGCAATGTCCCGGGGCAGGATGTCAAAATCGGTCTTTCCGCGCACCGCCTCGTTTTTCCGTCCCAGAAGCGCTTCGTACCGGGCGTTGATCAAAACGTAGCGCCCTTCCAGATCCTTGATGTAGACCACATCCGGCGTGTTGGACAGGATGCTGGTAATCTCCCGGGTGCGTTTTTCCACCTGCCGCTCCAAATCCCTGGAATAGCGGCTTAACTCCTCTTTGGCCAGCCGCAGGGCTTCCTCGGCCCGGTTTCGCTCGGTGACGTCGATGGAAACGGCCAGGGACCGCTTGATGCTTCCCCTTTCGTCCCGGTCGGCGATGGCTGACAGCAGCACGTCGATGCGCTCGCCGTTCTTCTTGACGAACCGGTAGGGGATCTCCTGGCAGGTACCGGCCTTGAAAAATTCGGGAAAAATCTGTTCCTGGGCATGGCGCTTGGACGATTCGGTGAGAAAATCGGTCAGTTTTTTTCCGATTACCTCTGACGGGGTATACCCCAGGGCCTCGGCCCAGTGTCCGCTCACACTGATGAGTCGTCCCTCCGGATCGATGGAGTGGAGCATGGCCGGCGTGTTGTGATAGAGGGATCGGTATCGTGCATCGCTTTTTCGCAGGGCGTTTTCCACCTCCAGCCGCTTTCCAATTTCACGGCTGGCCTCCCGATACAACAGAAAAACCGACAGACCGATGAGCACGCAAAGCGATAATACGATGGGGCCGGTGATTCGGATCAGGGGGTCGGAGACGGATTTGCTGATGGCCTCAAGCCGTTGAAGGTAGACGATGGTCCACCCCGGATAGGTCTCCGGCGCCACAGCGCTTCGATGGACCTGGTATTCCACACCGGCGAGATCTTTTGCCAGGTTCGGAGTCACAATTTCCAGGCCGATCCATGACCACGGTCCCTGACCGAACTGTCTGGAACGGGTCAGTTCGGCTTTTTCCCGGGGCGCCAGTTTGCGCATGGAGCCGTAGAGCCACTCCTTGCGGTTGGAGATAAACACGATGCCGTGAGAACCCGTGACCAGGACCGTTTCATCATTGGACAGGTCCAGTTTGTTTTCAATCTCTTCGATGGAGGCCTTGATGACGGTCAGTCCGATGGGGACATCCCCGCCTTTTTCAAATACCGGAAAGCTGTAGTAGGCCCCGCGCCGGTTGGATTCCGTGCCCAGGGCCAGATAGGTGGCCGGGGCGCTGTGGATGGCCTGCTGGAAATAGGGGCGAAAGGCGAAGTTTTTTCCAATAAAACTGTCCGGCGCGTTCCGGTTGGTGGAGGCCACCGTGGTTCCAGCGTGGTCCATCAGGTAGCAGACATCGGCCTTCAGAGCGCTTTTGAAGATGTCCAAAAGGGCATTGGCCGATTCCCGGGAGGCTTCTCCCGGGCGGACCAGCAACTCTCTGAGCGCCTCCATGCCGGCCAGGGCCTGGGCGGGTTTGATGTTTTCCAGCAAAAAGGCCGAGAAATTTTGCTTGAGCAGCGCAACCCGGGTATTGGCCCGCCGGTCGGCCGCCTTGAAGGCGGCCTCCTTCAGTGAGGTGTAATACAGGTATCCGCCGATGGATGCCGACAAAAAGGCCAGCAGAGACAGAATCAGCAATATCAACCGAAGCCGCATGGACAGGAATCCTCAGGGGGCAAACGAAACGCTTCGCCGCGAAATTCTGTTCATTACAGAAAACCGGTGGCGCGTAGCGACGCATCACCTTTAGTCACGATAGTCACTTGACACGGATAGGGGTTGGCAATCCAAGGCCACGTCCTCCGGGCGTTGGATGCTTTACATGGCCTGACAGCGTCTTCACGATATCACCGATACCCGTCAGGGTAAAGGTTATGAGCGGATCGTCGCGGCGCGTCACCCCACGACCGAAACGAGATCTGCGGGCAGTGAGGGGTTGGTTTTAATGGTCAGCCGATCGATACCGAATCGCTCCTTGAGTTGCCGGACGTTGGCATTGTTCTGTCCGCGAAGCCGGGAAAGGTTGCGGGGGTTGACCGCGAGGGTCACGGCGCCGGCCTGGATGTCGTGTCCCTCAAGGGTTTTGACGGCCATGTCCAGAAAACGCTCCGCGTGGACCAGATGACCGAAAGCCGGGTGATAGGGGCCACAAACGATGTCTCCGCTGGCCTCAAAGGCCTCAGAGCCCTGCAGCCCCATGCGGGTCACCGCAATGCCGTGATCGCAAAACATGGTGTAGAGCGATTTGACCAGGGAGACACTGTCGGCCAGCGACATGGGTCGGTATCGGCCCGTGGCGTACCAGTGGGCCAGACGGCTGCCGCGCAGGACAACCGTAGGGTAGATGCGAACCAGATCCGGCTCAAGCGCAGCGAGCTGACGGCCCGTATCCATGGCATCTTCGGGGCTCTGCCCGGGAAGGCCCACCATCATCTGCAGCCCGGTTTCATAGCCTCGCTGTTTCAGATGCGCCACCGCCTTCCGCGTATGGTCGGCCGTATGCCCTCGACCGGCGGCTGCCAGAACCTGATCATTCATGGACTGGGCGCCGATTTCGATGGTGCCCACCCCCAAGCCATGAATCCGGTCGAGCCGCCGGGCCGTAACGGTCTCGGGCCGCGTGGAAAATCGAATGGCGCCGACCTTTCCCGTCTCCACATAGCGGCCCGCCTCCGACAACAGGGACCCAATTGCAGGTGGGTCCAGCCCCAGAAAATTCCCTCCGAAAAAAGCGATTTCCACGGGCCGGTCAGGGTCCCGGGGATAGGCCAGGTGTCGATCAATGCGTTCGCGAATGCGTTGCACCGAAGGCAGTGACATGGCAGAAAGGGTGATGGCTGTCTGGTTGCAGAAAGCGCATCGGTGGGGGCAACCGGCATGAGGGATGAAGACGGGGACGATATAGGGGCGTTTGGGTGTTGCCATGGCCTTGTTGCCCAAATTTGATGGTTTCGTAAAAAGTCCGAATTTGCCACAAAGACACAAAAGGCACAAAGTTAACGTACCAAATTAACTGATTTTTTCTTTTTGATCGGTGTGCCCTTGCGGTTTCAAATGACTTTTTACGGGTCTGCCAATTTTCCGATACAAAACGATTCGTGGACAGGCACCCATCGGTGTTTCCAATTCATAAAGGTCGTTTATGGATGGAAAATAGCTAGGACGGATCGAGGATCTCCAGGGCCTTTCGGGCAGCATCCTGTTCGGCAATCTTTTTGCTTCTGCCGGCGCCCTCGACGGTCTGACCGCGAACCCGCAGCTGGACCTGGAAGGTTTTTTCATGATCCGGCCCCTGTTCGCCGACCACCGAGTATTCGGGTACCCGACGCGAGCCGTCCTGGACCATTTCCTGAAGCTGAGTCTTGAAGTCCTGGTTAACGGCTTTTTCAAAGAGGTCTTTCAACGCCCCCGCAAAGAGTCCGGCGGCCACGGCAAAGGCCACCTCAAAACCGCCGTCCATGTATACCGCTGCGATCAGAGCCTCAAGGGCGTCTGAAAGAATGGAGTTCTTTTTCTGCCCCATCCCCTGGCGCTCTCCCTTGCCGAGTGTTATGTGGTCTCCCAGCTGGATGGATCTGGCGATGGCTGCCAGGCGTTTTTCGTTGACCAGGGCGGCCCGCATTCGAGACAGTGCCCCTTCGGGAAGGGTTGGATTCTCCTCCATGAGCAAATGGCCGACCACCAGGTTGATAACGGCGTCACCAAGAAACTCCAGTCTTTCGTTGCTCTGAAGGGGATCACCGGGCTGTTCATTGGCAAAGGAACTGTGCCGCAAGGCCTGTTCCAGTAAGCGCGCGTCAACAAAAGTGTATCCCAGGTGTCGGCAGAGTTGCTTGGGATCGCTCGGGGTCATCGGCATGGGGCGTGTTCCTGTTTTCTTGGAGGCGCCGAAAATGGTGCTCATCGGGCACATTCACCATAACGGCACAAAGAATAAAGACTTTAAATTTAAGGTGTTAACTTTGAGTTGTAATTTTGGACGCTTACGGGATCATCAACTTTTGTGCTGACGATGCCGGGAGATACCTGCCGCCGCCATCAACCGGTGATAAATGGCCATGGGAACATTCAGGTCGCCCAGCCCCGACCCCAGCTGAATTTGCGGTTTCAGATCGCCATGAAAATCGGTCCCGCCGGTCATAATCAGTCCGAACCGGGAGGTTAACGCAGCATAATGGGCGGTCTGTGCCGGCGTATGCTCCGGGTAATAAACCTCGATTCCGCCCAGCCCCATGGCCTGAAGGGTTGCCACCAAATCCGGTTCCAGTCGGCCACTGGGCGTTTTAATCAGCCCGGGGTGGGCCAGCACGGCAATACCGCCAGCACCGCGGATTGTGGCAATGGCCTCTGCGCAGCCGAGCCGTTCCTTGTCCACATAAGCCGGCTTTCCCGTTCCCAGGAACCGGTCAAAGGCATCGTTGATGCTTTTGGCATGCCCCTGTTTTACCATGGCCGTGGCAATATGGGGCCGGCCCAACTGCCCACCGGGTTCGACGTCGGCCATTAACTCAGCCATGGACAGTGGAAGGCCAAGTTCGTTTAAGCGCTTAATAATGCGGGGATTTCGCGAACACCGGGCTTCCTGAAGGCGGTCCAGGGCTTGGTTAAGTTGCCGATCGCCCAGATCCACGGCGTAGCCGAGAATATGCAGGCTACCGGGGCCGGGAAGGGCTGGCGGCCGTTGGGCGCTGATTTCAACACCGGTAACAAAGGCGATGCTTGACGGAATGCCGAGGGAAACCGCTTGCCTGGCACCAAGGAGAGTATCGTGATCGGTGATGGCAATGGCGCCGAGGCCGACTTGTTGCGCCAGATCAATGACCTCGGCCGGGCTCAGGGAGCCGTCCGATGCCGTCGTGTGAACATGCAGATCGATGTTCACGTGCGCTCTATAACCCCAGGGCTTTTTCCAGCGCTTCCTCTTCGGTTTTGCAATCGATGCACTGGGTGGTCACTGGCCGTGCCTTGAGGCGTTTGATGGAAATCTCTTCTCCACAGTTTTCACAGATACCAAAAGTGCCGTTTTCAAAGCGATTCAGAGCCTTCTTGATTTTTTTGATCAGCTTAGCTTCCCTGTCTCGGATGCGAAGCATGAAGTTGCGGTCAGCCTCAAGCGATGCACGGTCGGTGGGGTCCGGAAAATTTTCCTTGGGAACGGTCATTCCTGACACGGTGTCATCGGCCTGGCTAAGCAGTTCCTCAAGCTGATCCGTCAGAAGTGCCTTAAAATAGTCAAGATCTTTCTTTTTCATGGCAGACCCTTAGTAAAGTTCTCCTTGTTAATGAAAAACTGAAACTAACGCAAGACGGTTTGTTTGTAAAGGCCCAGTTCGACTATTTTGTTCTAATGGCAGGTAGGCATCGATTTTTTATTGTCTGGCCGCTGGGAATATCGTAAACAAGGGGTGAACCCGCGACCGCAATGGCCATAGCAGCCTGCACCGCTGTGGGCCCATCATCGAACGGTGCAAAGCCACACCAGGGAGGTGTTTTTATGGAGCGAACGGATGATGCCCGTTATCAAACCGTCACCATTAGAACCTCGGACGGATCGACCTTTCAGGGACAGGTCAACCTCAGCAGTAAGGACCGTGTCTCGGATCTATTTACCCAAAGTCAGGCCCCTTTTGTCGTTCTGGTGAACGTGGTGCTTCGTGAAGGGGAGGGCAAAACCCTGATCCTCAACAAGAATCATATCGTCTGGGTCGAGCCGGAAGAGGGCTGATGCTGCCGCTTTCATCGGTAGATGGCGTTACTGCAAATGCGCCAGGACCTTTTCCAATTCAGGCAGACTGTTGACACAATAGATGGGAATTTTCATTCCGGTCGGCAGGATTCGTTTCAATAGCCCCGCCAGCACCTTTCCCGGCCCCACTTCCAGGAAGGCATCGGGCGCCTGACCGACGATGCGGTGCATGCTCTCATGCCAGCGGACCGGATGGCATAGCTGGCGGGCCATGGTCTCGCGAATCTGGTCGGGTTCCGCGGTAAACGCCGCTGTCACGTTCAGGACCACGGCACACTCGGGCCGGCTGAAGGTCTCCGCTTCAAAGGCCCGGGCCAATTCGTCTTCAGCCCCCTGCATCAACGGGCTGTGCCAGGCACCGCTGACATTGAGCGGCAGGACCCGCCCACCTTTTTCCGATACAGCCGCCCCAAGGGCTTCTACCGGTTCCGGGGCGCCCGTGACGACAATCTGTTCCGGGCCGTTGTAATTGGCAACACCCACCTCGCCCCGGCGGCGTGCCCGGGCGACCAGGGCTTCGACCTCTGCCCCCGAAAGACCGACCACCGCAACCATCGCACCGGGATGCTTGGCAGCTTCCCGTTCCATGAGTGACGCCCGCATGCAAACCAGCCGAAGGGTCGCTTCCGCGGTGAGCACGCCGGCGGCGCACAGAGCGCTGTATTCGCCCAGGCTATGGCCCGCAACGAAATCCGGGCGAAATCCGTTTTGGTTCAGGACCTTACAAATGGCCAGATTGACCGCGGTGATGGCCGGTTGAAGGTTTTTGGTGCGCGTCAACTCGACTGCCGGCCCGTTGAAGCATCGTTCAGCGATGTCGACACCGGCCATCTGGCTCACCGTTTCGAACAGGTCCCGAACCTCTTTGAAGGCCTCGTAAAAATCCCGGCCCATGCCCACAGACTGGCTGCCCTGGCCCGGGAATAGAAACGCGAGTTTTTTCAATCCGCCTCCCGTATCAATGCATTGAATTTTTATGCCGGGGAATCGTCATCGAGGTTGAAGAGTTTGCGCACCGCATCCAAGTAGACCGATCGGCCGCCCCGGCAGCCATCTCCCTTGAGCCATTTCGTGGGGTCGTGAAGAATCTTGTTGACCATGGCGCCGGCCATCCGCTCCATGGCTTCGGTCGGGTCCCCGGACGGGTTCAGGGCCTGTCTGGTTTTTTGAATCTCGGCAAAGACAATGGTTTCGATTTTTTCCCGCAGCGCCTTGATGGTCGGTACCACGGAAAGGCTCTCATGCCATTGGCGAAACCGGATCACCGCTTCGTCCACGATCCGCTCGCCCTTGACGGCCTCGCGTCGCCGGTCTTCGATATTTTCTTCGATCACCCCGTTGAGATCGTCGATATCGTAGACATAGGCGTTGTTGATCCGGTTGATTTCGGGGTCGACATCCCGGGGGACCGCGATATCGATGAAAAAAATCGGCCGGTGACGCCTGGATCGCATGGCGCCCTTAACCTGAGCCCGGTCCACCACATACCCCGGCGCACCCGTGGAGCTGATAATGATGTCCACGTCGCTCAGGCGATGGGCGATTTCCTCAAATCGGATGGCCGTGCCTTGAAATGTTTCGGCCAGGGCAACGCCGCGTTCAAAGGTGCGGTTGGCCACGAAAATGGCGCCAGCACGGTTTCGAATCAGGTGCTCCACCGCCAGTTCGGCCATTTCGCCGGCGCCGATGAGCAGGGTTTTTTTGCCTTTCAGGCTGCCGAAAATTTTCTTGGCCAGTTCGATGGCCGCATAACTGATGGAGACGGCATGGTCCCCGATGCCGGTTTCCGTTCGAATCCGTTTGGCGACAAAAAACGTCCGATGCATCAATCGGTTGAGAATGACGCCGGCGGTTTTCTGCTGGCTGGCCACCAGGTAGGCCGCCTTCATCTGGCCCAGAATCTGGGGTTCGCCCACGATCATGGAATCCAGGCTGGCAGCGACCCGAAAGACATGCCGGATCGCCTCGTCGCCCCGATGCACATAAAAAGCGCCGGCATGCCGGGCCACGGGCACCTGTTTGAAGTCCCCGAGAAAGGCCTGTGCCGCCGCCACGGCGGCGTCACCACTTCCGGCCGCCATGAGGATCTCCACCCGGTTACAGGTGGACAAAAGGATGACCTCTTCGATGGCCGGATTGCTTTTTAGAATACCGAGGGCCTCTTGGGCTTCATCACCGGAAAAGGCGATGCATTCCCTCAGGTCCACGGGGGCGGTCTTGTGGTTAAGCCCTATGAGTACAATATCGTGCATGGATTCGCTGGTCGCCATTCATTGTGGCCGGCCGGGGCTCTCCGCCGGGAAAGGGTCTCACCACCGCGTAAATTCACCGTGATGACCCTGAAGAAGGAAGTTAACACCGAAAAAGGTAAAGAGAATGACGGCGAAGCCGACGATGGCCATGATGGCCGCCCGTCGTCCTCGCCATCCCACGGTGAGCCGCTGGTGAAGCAGGGCGGCGTAAATCAGCCAGGTAATACCGGACCAGACCTCTTTGGGATCCCAGCTCAGAAACCGTCCCCAGATCGTCTTGGCATAAACGAATCCGGTGATCAGGCCCAGGGAGAGCAGGGCAAACCCGGTGACGATACAGGCATAACCGGTGGAATCGAGCAGGTCCAAAGACGGCAGGCGCTTGAAAAAAAAGCCGTGGTGTTTGGTCTTGATGGCGTGTTCCTGGACCAGGTAGAGCATGCCGACGCCGCAGGCCAGGGCCAGTGCGGCTTCGCCTATAAAGATGGCGATGATGTGGGTCGCCAGCCAGACGCTGTTGAAGATGTTTTTGACCTGAACCGGTTCTCGGGGCAGAAAAAAGGCCATCACCATGACCAAAGATGCCAGGGGGGCGGCATAAATTCCGAGAATGCGAAGCTTGAAGCGGGCCTGAAGGGCCAGGAAAACGCCGACCACGGCCCAGCCGGCCAGAACCAGGGTCTGGTGCAGATTCTCGGCCGGGACATGGCCCAGATCGATGCAGCCATAGACGACGGCGGCACTGTGGCAGGCGAAGCCCAGGACCAGAACGGTAACCCCGGTCTGGTGGAGGCGGTTTTTTTGGGAAACCAGGTAGGCGAAATAGAACGCCGTGCTGAGCAGGTAAAAAAAGATCGTTGCGACAATGGCGGGTTCCATGGAAGGCCTTTTTTCTGGGGCCGGATTAGCGCGTTCCGGCTTCGGCCATGAGGTCGGCGAAGGTAAACCCTTCGCCCAGGGTGCGAGCCAGAAGGGCGTCGATTTCAGCGGTTCTGGCCATTCGAATCAGATCCACCAGACCGCCATCGATGAGTTGCTCAAAGAGCGGCTTGTGGACTTCCGGCGCATGGGCCTGGGCCAGGAGCCGCGCCCGAATAATCCCCATAACTTGAAGAAAGGTCTCATACTCCGTACCAAACTGTCTTTCGAGGGATTTGCGAAGCCGCTTGGCAAATGCCGGACTCTTTCCCGAAGTGGACACGGCGATGAGCAGGTCCCCGCGCCGAATCACGGCCGGCAGGATGAAGTTGCAGATCTCCGGCCGGTCAGCAATATTGCACAGCAGATTTTGTCGCTGGGCATCGGCGTGAACACGGCGATTGAGGGGTTCGTCGCTGGTCGCGCCGATGACCAGAAACATGCCGTCCAGGTCTTTTTCGATATATGGCCGCTGCCGCCATGCGATCCGGCCGGTGTCGGCCAGGGCTTTCAGGGCGAGGGTGGCCTCAGGGCTGACCAGGGTGACCCTTGCACCGCAATCGACCAGGGTGGCCACCTTGCGCGTGCCCACCTGCCCGCCTCCCACCACGAGGCAGTCACGGTTTTCAATGTCCAGATTGACGGGATAGTATTTCATGGTTGTTGATCTTCCGTTTGGTCCCACCGCAGGCGGGTTCGGGTCGGTTGTTGGTTTTGTCTGATTCGACGGATCGGCCGGATCCGACCGATCGGACCCTGAAAACCCCTTCACTCGACCGCAATCCGCATGAGGTCCTCGGCCAGGACCAATGGGCCCTGCCAGGTTTTTCGGCACTGCGCCGCCATGTCCACGGCATCGCATTGGGGATAGAAATGGGTCAGGACCAGCTTCTTGACCCGGGCGCGACGGGCCATCTCTCCGGCCAGAGACGGGGTCAGGTGGCCCGATACCCTGAGTTCGTCAGGAAAGGCCGATTCACAAATCAGCAGATCGGCCCCCTGGGCCAGGGCCACCAGGCCGTCACAAACATCGGTGTCACCGGAATAGACCACGGAGCGACCATTCGGCACGGTGATGCGAAAGGCCGTGCTCTCCGGATTGTGTACCACCGGCCGGGCATCCAGAACGAAATCGTCAAAGGGCCGGCGATGGTCCCCCCCGTCGCCGAATTCCATCATCGTCAGTCCTGCCGGCGGCTCGATCCAGCGGCCCCAGACCTGCTTCAGGCCACCAACAAATTCGGCAAGGCCGCGTCCGCCGGCCAGGATAAGGGGAGATTGCCGTCGTTTGGCGTCCGGGTATCGGGTGGCAAATAAAAAGGCAGGCAGTTCCCCGCAGTGATCCAGGTGAAAATGGCTCAAGCAAATCAACGTGATGTCAAATATTTCCGTTCTCGCCTCCAGAAGTCGGCCCATGGTGCCGGGGCCGACATCCATGAGAACGCTTGTCGACCCGGCCTCAACCAGCACAGCACAGGCGCTTCGCCGCAACGACGGCACACAGGTACCGGACCCGAGAATGGTCACTGAGAGCCGGTCTTCGGGCAGCGATGTCATGATTTTCCGTTTTTGGGTTTCGGGGCGGTCCGTTTTTCCACCCGTTGCACGATCCATCGGGAGAGCTTCTTGCTGTCTTTCCAGTCCACGAGGTCTTTCAGATCGGAAAGGGCCAGCTCCGCCCTGGCCATGGATTTGTGACCGCCGGCCGAGCCGATCTGGCCGAAACTCTCCTTGGCCACCTTGCCGGCGTTTTTTCGAATGCCGTCGTTTCTAAAGATCACCACGAGCTTCTTGTCGCAGCGCCCGGAGACGACACTCCATTTGACATTGCTGACCCGCATGAAAAAATCGGCAATAAGCACACAGACATCCGGGCTGATCACCGGCCCCAGGTCTACGTAGACCTTGCCTTTGCGCATCTTCCGCGACTCCAGGGCAATGCGAAAGTACTTGAGAAATTCGGGTTTGAGCTCGGCCTGCTCGATCCGTCTGACCAGAAAGGGGTTGGCATATCGAAAGAGAAACTGAAAGGCCCGCAGGTCCTCGATGAGGGTCTTACGTTCGAAACTGCTGGTGTCGTTCTTGATGGCAAAAAAAAGGCCGGTGGCCAGTTTGGCCGAGGGTTTGATTCGGGCGGCACGGAGGTATTCGGTGAGGATCGAGGCCGTGGCGCCGTATTTGGGTCGAATGTCGGCAAACCCGGCGGCCTTGGAAGTGCCGGATTCCGGATGGTGGTCGATGATGACATGGGGTTCAAAGCGGCCCATGGCCTCCCCGTGGGAAGGTTGGGAATCGACCATGACGATCCGGTTGTAGCGGCTTGCATCAATGTCGTTGAAATGGATCATGTTGACGCCCAGTACACCGATCATGGTAAGATTGTCCGGGCGCTTGATGACGTTGCAATGGGCGATGACAACACTGGCCACCTTGCGCCATAGGAGCCTTTTGACCGCCATGGCGCTGGCAATGGCGTCCGGATCGGCGTTAATGAGGACCAGGACATGGTCGTCGTTTGAAAACTGCTTGTAAAATTTTAGCAGCTTTTCGGTTCTTGGTGGTATCATCATGATGTCTGAATCTTGGGTGCCGGAAATAGTTGACGCGCGCGCCTCTTGGGGCGGCCCCGGCTGCCGATCGGTTTGCAGCCGCGGAACCTTAGAAACTTACGATGCCTCAGCCCTGATTACAATAATAAAATCCCCGGGCCGCGTTAAAGAGTCCCCAATATAGCGGTTTGCCCGGTGATGTCAAATTCCGGGCGGTGACCTGGTGCGGGGCTGGACGGCTTTTTTGGGAAAGCGATTTCCCGGCACCACAGAAAGCGTTGCCGACGACCTTGAGCCGCTAATGGCACATTCGGAGGATAAATGTATCATCACCACAAAAATAATCTATAAAAACAAAATGATATTCATCCGTCCTTTTTGTTGACTCCGGCTTCACGATACCTTATCAAGCGGGGTTATAAAACCCCCCTTTGATCTGACCTTTTCTATAAATACAGGCAGGACATGGAAAACGCGACACTTCCCATCATTGTTTTTTTAGCGGTCTATGCGGTGATCACCTTTGAGCTGGTCAACAAGGCCGTGGCCGCGCTGCTCGGGGTCATGGTGCTGTTGGCCCTGCACGTGGTGGACGAGCACACGGCGGCTTCCTTTATCGATTTTGAAACCATTATGCTGCTGCTGGGCATGATGTCCATTGTGGCGATTCTCAGAAAGAGCGGCTTTTTTTCCCTGCTCTCGGTCAAGATCGCCGAACTGACCCAGGGCAGCCCCCTCAAGATCCTGGTGCTCTTTTCCATTGTCACGGCGGTGTTGTCGGCCTTTCTGGACAATGTCACCACCGTGCTCATCATCATCCCCATCATTATTGAGCTGACCGCCGGCATGGGGCTCGATCCGAAAATCTATGTCATCAGCCAGGCGGTCATCTCCAATATCGGGGGGACGGCCACCCTGATCGGCGATCCGCCCAACATCATCATCGGCTCCAAGGTCGGCCTGAGTTTCAACGCCTTTGCCATCAACCTGATCCTTCCGGTGATCGTTTCTTTCGTCGTCGGCCTGTCGTATCTGTGGTACCGCAACCGAGACAAGTTCCAGCCCATCAACACCAACCTGACCAAGCTCTTTTCCGTTCAGTTACTGCTGGAAAAAATCCGTATCGAGTTTCTCAATTCCCCGATCGACCGGGTCATGCTCGGAAAAGGGCTCGCCTGTCTGGGCCTGGCCATCGCCCTGTTTGTCACCCAGACCTTTAATGGGCTCTCCCCGGGCGTGGTGGCTGTGCTGGTGGCCATGATCTTGTTCACCATCACCCGGGTGGATGTAGAGCACATGCTCGAAGAAATAGAATGGAGCACCCTGCTCTTTTTTGCCGGGCTTTTCATTCTGGTAGGGATCCTGGAGGAAAAAGGGGTGATCGAATGGATCGCCCACAACATCTTCCTGCGGATCGGGGACAACCCCTACGTCATGGTCCTCACCGTGCTGTGGGTCTCGGGCATCGTCTCCGGCTTTCTGGACAACATCCCCTTTACCATCACCATGATCCCCATCGTTCGGTTGATGCTCGAATCCAACCCCATTCCCAACGATATTCTCTGGTGGGCTCTGGCGTTGGGGGCCTGCTTCGGGGGGAACCTGACCATGATCGGCGCCTCGGCCAATATCGTTTCGGTGGGCATGGCCAAACAGGCGCGGGTCAACATCAGTTTCTTCGAATTCATGAAATCGAGCGCGGTGATCACCCTGATCACCCTGGCCATTGCATCGATCTACCTGACCGTTTATCTGTGGCTGGTGTTATGAAACAAAAAGACAAAGAGAACCTTTACCGGCTTTTCAGGCATCATGGCAATGTCATGGGAACGGCCCGTGCCACCCTCATGTCCCTGAACGCTTTCATCGAGGCGTTGAAGGCGCTGCGTTGTGACCGGTGCGACTTCGTCGGACTCTATCAGGAACTGGCCGACGCTATCAAGAACACCGAACCCAAGATCATTCCACTGATCCATCTGCTGGAAGCGTTCGAGGAAGAGATGGCAGAGTACGTGGACGACGACCTGGAGACGGTCCGCACCCGCGCCATTCAGATCCTCAACGCCAAGTCGGCCCTGTTCAAATCCAAGGCCGAACGGGTGACCCAGCACGGCCTGATCCACGTGGACGACGGTGATGTGATCATCGTGCACATGGCCAGCAGCGTGGTCTCCAATATTTTGTTGCAGGCCCGCCAGATCATCAACCGCAAATTCCGGGTCATTGCCATGCAGCTGGACCTGGTGCGTACCCGCCAGCTCACCAATGCCCTGTCCGCTGCCGGCATCGAGCACATGGTGGCGCCAGCCTACAACCTGAGCCACTATATCGAGGAGGCCAACAAGATCTTTATCGGCGCGGTCACCGTGACCGCCGACCGCAAGATCGTCGTTCCGGTCGGCACGGCCAATGCCCTGAGCCTGTGCCGAACCCAGGGGGTCCAATCCTACCTCTTCGCCAATACCCTGCACTATTCCCACGGCATTTCTTCCAGCCAGCAGATTCACCGCGAAGAAACCGACATGGTTCAGGACCGCTTTTCCTACAAGGTCACCACCCATTCCCATGACCTGGTGGACCTGGACATGATCGACGTTCTCATTGACGAGGACGGCGTGGTGGAAACGGAAAACCACAAGGGCTGACCACCCGACCCACCAAAAGGCCACGGCCGCCGGCCCCCCATGGGTGCCCGCGGCCGTTTTTTTGTTTGGTAGCCCGGCAAGTTCCCCATTCGATTTTCAAACCGCTGACTTCCGGGGTGACATGCGGGGTAACTTCCGGGGCGACATGCGGGGTAACTTCCGGGGTAACTTCCGGGGTGACTTCCGGGGTGACTTCACCTGCGACTTCACCCGTGACTTCACCTGTGGTTTTCCGTCTGACTTCCCCGGTGACCTGCCCTGTGACTTGCACGGTGACTTGCCCGGTATGGGCCGAATTTGAATGGGATGGGCACCTTCTTTTCATTCATAAAAAGTCTTTTGCCTTTATAAAGTTTTTTATATACAGTCCATTCATGAAGCGGCTCCTCATTTGCTGGATCGGTTTTGCCGATGTGAAGGCGGCGAAAAATAACGATCCCTCCGTTCTCGGGCCCATTGGCCAGGCGGTGGCGGCTTTGGATTTCGACGAGATCCACCTGCTCAGCGACCTGGCCGATGAAAGGGAGCCGCTTTATCTGGATTGGGTGAAGCCAAGGACACCGGCCGATGTCTTTCTTTACCCGGCAAAACTCTCGGGGCCGACCCAGTTCGGGGAGATTTACCAGGCGGCCGTCAAGGTTGTCGAGGAAGCTAAAAAACGTCACCCGGACAATATATCCCTGACCTTCCACCTCAGTCCGGGAACCCCGGCCATGGCCGCGGTCTGGATCATTCTCGGCAAGACCCGATTTCCCGCCACCTTGATCGAATCGTCTCTCCAGCAGGGTGTAAAAACCGCCTCGGTTCCTTTTGATATTTCAGCTGAATTTATTCCCGACCTGCTGCGGCAGCCCGATGAGCGGCTGGAAAAACTGGCTTCGGGCCTGCCGCCTCAAACACCTGCATTCGAGAGCATCATCCATCACAGCCGGGTCATGACCCGCGTTATCACCAAGGCGCGCTATATTGCCCCCCGGTCGGTTCCGGTGCTCATCGAAGGCGAATCCGGCACAGGAAAAGAGCTTTTAGCCCGGGCGATCCATGGGGCGAGCCCGCGACGCAACAACCCCTTTGTGGCGGTCAACTGCGGCGCCATTCCCAACGAACTGGTTGAATCCGAACTCTTCGGCCACGAAAAGGGATCCTTTACCGGGGCTGATAAACCTCGCCAGGGATATTTTGAAGCGGCCAACACAGGAACGCTTTTTCTTGATGAAATCGGAGAGTTGCCGCCAGATTCCCAGGTCAAGCTACTGCGGACATTACAAGAAAAGGAAATCGTCCGAGTCGGCGCTACCTCCCCGGTAAAGCTCGATGTCCGGATCATTGCCGCCACCAACCGGAACTTGATCGAAGAGACGTCCAACGGACGCTTTCGGGTCGATTTGTTCTATCGACTGGCCGTGGCGGTGCTTCGGCTCCCCCCGTTGAGGGAACGGCCCGGCGATACCGGTCTACTGGTCGACAGGCTTCTGGACCAGATCAACCAGGAAAGCGCCGATGAACCCGGCTATGCGCCTAAAAAAATTTCTGTTAGCGCAAAAAACCTTCTGCTCCAGCACACCTGGCCGGGCAATGTCAGAGAGCTTCAGAACACATTGCGAAGGGCCGCCATCTGGTCCACGGGCGCCGTTCTCGATGTGGAGGACATTCGCGACGCCCTGCTTCCGGATGCTTCCGCCAAGGACGACAACCTGCTGAATCAACCCCTGGGGGACGGGTTTAACTTAATTGAAATGACAGACAAAATATCTCGACATTACATCGATCGAGCGTTGAAAGAGGCTCATGGAAACAAAACCAAAGCGGCCCAGTTGGTCGGCCTTTCCAATTACCAGACATTTGCCAACTGGATGAAAAAATACGGTGTCGAATAATCTGGCACGGCAGTTGCTGATCTGTCGGAAATGGACCGCATCATCATGAAATCTGAAAATTTTGAGTTCCTGCGGGAAAAATGGCCGGAGCTGGCCAGCCTGGGCGGGTTTGCCGAGCAGTATGCCTGGCCCGACCCGGCCGGCGCGATGGTCAAGCTCAGGGCCTATATCGAATCGTTGATTCACCGGTTTTATGATGAAAACAGCCTGGGCCGCCCCCAGCAGGCCTCCCTGATCGACCTTCTCAGTCAAGACGAATTCAAACAGTCCGTCCCGTCGGTGGTGTTAAATGCCCTGCACAGCATCCGGCTCGCAGGAAACAAAGCGGCCCACGCCGAACCCATCCACCGGTTCAACGTTCACGATCTGCTCCAAAATGCCTTTGACCTGGGCCGCTGGCTTCACATTGTCAGCGGTGGCAACCAGCAGGACTGCCCGGCATACCGGGCTCCCGAAAAGCCCCAGGCGGCTTTTGAGAGCGCCGAGGCGTTGAAACAGGAGAAACGGCGAATTCAGGAAAAACTGGCTGCCAATGAAATGGAAATGCAGTCGCTCCTGTCCGAGCTGGAAGCCGCTCGATCCAAAACCCGCGCAGCCCAAAAGCGCATCGAAGCGCTTGAAGCGATCCTGAACACCGGAAAGGTTGCTGCCGATATCCTCGGCTTTAACGAAGACGCCACCCGCAAACGCCTGATCGACACCCAATTGGCCGTGGCCGGGTGGGATGTGGGCGATGGTGGCGCCAATACGGGCCAAGTGCATCAGGAGGAAAAAGTCGAATATCAGCCCACCAAAACCGGTATTGGATACGCCGATTATGTTTTGTGGGACGATAACGGCCTGCCCCTGGCGGTGATTGAGGCAAAAAAAACCGCCAAAAGCGCAGAAATAGGTCAAGAACAGGCAAAACTCTATGCCGATGGCCTTGAAAAAGCGCACGGCCAGCGCCCTGTTATTTTTTACACCAACGGTTTTGACATCTTTATCTGGGACGACGCCCAGGGCTATCCCCCCCGGTCCCTGTACGGGTTCTATTCCAAGGACAGCCTGCAATACCTGTTGTTCCAGAGAAAAAACCGGAGGCCGCTGGACACCCTTTCTCCTAAAACGGAAATCGTCGACCGCCTCTATCAAATTGAGGCCATCAAACGGGTTGCGGAAAAGTTTTCCGCCAACCGGCAGACGGCGCTAATTGTCCAGGCCACCGGAACCGGCAAAACCCGCGTGGCGATTGCCCTAACCGACCTGTTGAACCGGGCCAGTTGGGTCAAACGCGTGCTGTTTCTCTGCGACCGAAAAGAGCTTCGCAAGCAGGCCAAGAACGCCTACAATGATTTTCTCTCCGAACCCATGACCATCGTCAGTGCCGGCACGGCCAAAGACCGCGACAAGCGCATCTACCTGGCCACCTACCCGGCCATGAACAAGATTTACCAGACCTTTGACGTCGGCTTTTTCGACCTGATGATCGCCGATGAATCCCATCGGAGCATCTACAACCGCTACCGGGACATGTTCCGCTATTTCGATTGCCTTCAGGTGGGGCTTACCGCCACCCCGGTGAACTTCATTTCCCGGAATACCTACCGCATTTTCGATTGCGAGGACAAAACACCGACCGCCTACTATGCCCTGGACCAGGCAGTGGACGAGGGCCATCTCGTTCATTATGAGGTATACACGCATACCACGCAATTTTTAAGAAAAGGCATCAAATACAAGGACCTTTCCGACGAGCAAAAACACCAGCTTGAAGAAGACGGCGAAGAGCCGAAAGATTTTGAGTTCGAAAACCATCAGATCGACAAGCAGATTTTCAATCGTGATACCAACCGGGCCGTTATCCGGAATTTGATGGAAAACGGAATCCGCGAAGAAACCGGCCAAACTCCTGGCAAAACCATCATTTTCGCCCGAAACCACAACCATGCCGTGCTGCTGGGCGAGGTGTTCAACGAACTCTATCCCCAGTACGGCGGAAAATTCTGCCGGGTTATCGACAACTACGACCCGCGGGCCGAGCAGCTTATCGACGATTTCAAAAGCCACAAGGACAGCGATCCGCGCATCGCCATTTCCGTGGACATGCTCGATACGGGCATCGATGTGCCGGAAATCGTCAACCTGGTCTTTGCCAAGCCGATCCGGTCCCTGGTCAAGTTCGAGCAGATGATCGGCCGCGGCACCCGGCTCTGCACGGACCTGTTCGGCGATGGCAAGAACAAGACCCATTTCCGGATCTTTGACCATTGGGGCAACTTCGATTATTTCGAAAAGCACTATAAAAAGGCCGAACCGTCGGTGTCCAAGTCCCTGATGCAGCAGCTCTTCGAGTCACGGCTCGACCTAGCCCGCACCGCTCTGGACCGAAGCGAGCCCGCCGCCTTCAACGCGGTTATTGGGCTGATCAAGGAGGACCTGGACCGGCTCTCCGAAGATGTCATCAGCGTGCGGGAAAACTGGCGGGAAAAACGCACGGTTTCCAAGACCGAGACCCTGCAGGCCTTTACCCCGGCCACCGAGCAGGTGCTGCGCCGTCAGATGGCACCGCTGATGCAGTGGGCCGATATCCGTGGTTTTGTGGACGCCTATCGGTTCGACCAATTGATGACCGCCCTTCAAATCGCCCATCTCAAAAAGGCCGGCATCTTTGATGACCTGAAACACCAGATGCTGGACCGGCTCAGTCTCCTGCAGATGCACCTGAATCCGGTGCGCGAAAAGGCCGAGATCATACGGAAGGTCAAACGCGATGCGTTCTGGAAATCGGTCACGGTGGAAAGCCTTGAAACGGTTCGATTACAGCTTCGGGGGATCATGAAATACGCCGCCAAACCCACCTACACACCGATACCCCCGAAGTTCATCGATATTCACGACGGCGAGGAAAAATACCAGCGGCTGCCCACCAAATTGAAGTTTTCAGATATGCCGGGTTTCCGAAAACAGGTCCAGGAAGCCCTGCTGAAGGTTTTCGACGAAAATCCCACCTTGCAGAAAATCAAGGAGGGTCAGCCGGTATCCGACGCTGACCTCAATGCCCTGACTTCCCTGGTCCTCACCCGGAATCCCAACGTGGACCAGGAGATTTTAAGGGAGTTTTTCGAAGAGACGGCCGGGCCCCTGGATCATGCCATCCGCGGCATCATCGGCATGGACGCCGAGGCGGTGAACCGGCATTTTTCAGCATTCGCCGCCAGGTATCCCAGCCTGACCGCCGGCCAGGTGAGCTTTTTGAATCTTTTGAAGAACCATATCAGCCGGTACGGTTCAATCCGGGTCGGGCAGCTCTACGAAGCGCCCTTTACTACCCTTCACAGCGACGGCCTGGACGGGGTATTTTCAGACGAACGGATGGTGGATGCGCTGCTGGCCATCCTCGACACATTCGGACCGGAACCGATAACGGCAGAGGATCGCGGCCATGATATCGACGGATAAAAACCGGCCGGCTTTTCTTGATCAGCCTGAATCGCGGCGCCTGGAGTTCAAGGAAAGCTTTCCCAAAGGCGAACAGGTTGCCCGCACCGCCGTTGCCTTTGCCAACGGTGCCGGCGGCAAAATCGTTTTCGGCGTGAAGGATTCGCCACGGGAAATCGTCGGCATCCCGGATGATATACTCTTTCAAACCGAAGCGCGGATAGCCAGTTGCATCTTTGATCTCTGCGCTCCGGGCATCGTCCCTGAGATTTACATTCAAACCGATGAGGGCAAATCGCTCCTGGTGGCCGAGATCTATCCCGGTTCACAAAAGCCATACGGAATCAAAAAATCCGGCCGCACCCCCGAAGTCTATATTCGGGTAGGCGCTTCAAACCGTAAGGCCGATACAGATACGATCCAGGAGTTGGAGCGGCGGCGACAAAGAATCTCCTTTGATGCACTGACGGTTTTCGGATGTCCCATGGAAGCGGTCGATCTTTCCGGCTTTATCCGAGACTTCAAGGCCCGGACCGGCCGGCAGTTGGACAAGGCCCAGCTTTTCAACCTGGGGCTCTTTCAAAAGGAAACGGACGGCACGTTTCCCACCAACGCGGCCCTTCTGCTTTCAGATTCGGCTGCCCGCAAGCGCTTTTTCGGCCATGCCAAGATCGAATGCGCCCGATTCAAAGGAACCGACAAACAGGTTTTCCTCGACCAGGCCACCATTGATGCCCCGGTTCACGCCGCCGTCGAACCTGCCATGGCCTTCATCAAAAAGAACATCGCCCTTGGGGCCACTATCGGCGAAATTTACCGCAAGGACCGCTGGGAATACCCCATAGAGGCGATGCGAGAAGCCCTGGTCAACGCCATCATCCACCGGGACTATGCCGCATCTGGCGCCGATATCAAAGTGGCCATATATGACGACATGCTGGAGATAACCAGCCCCGGCCCGCTGCCCGACACCCTGCCCGTGGAAGAGCTGGGCACCGGTCGCAGCGAGATCCGCAACCGGGTACTGGCGCCGATTTTTAAAGACCTCAAGCTCATCGAGGCCTGGGGCAGTGGCATTCAGAAGATGCGGCAGGAACTGACGGATTATCCGGAGATCGAACTCGTCTTGAAAGAAGCTGGTCATGTCTTTCAGGTGCAGTTCACCAAGAAGAATTCACTTCCGCAGTCAGGAACGGAAGCTGGCCGGGACCAAGTAGGGACTAAGCAGGGACCAAGTAGGGACCAAGTAGGGACCAAGCAGGGACCAAGTAGGGACCAAGTAGGCACCAAGCTTGAGTTGCCCTCAAATCAGTATAACATCCTGAAAGAATGCCTAAATCCTATTTCTATGGCTGAATTGATGAAAGCAACAGGGCGGTCAAATCGCACCAAGTTCAAAAAAAGTGTCATCGATCCCTTACTGGGTGCCGGACTCCTGGAAATGACTGATCCAAGCAGCCCTAATAGTCCAAAACAAAAATATCGAATCACCGATAAAGGCCAGGACTTTATTAACAGACAGGAATGACGGTCTTGTAAAAAAGCTGAAAGCTCGTCATGCCTGCGAAGGCAGGCATCCAAAACCATTCTAAATGGATGGATAGCGCCAAGGCTTCACTTCGTGCCCCGCTTTCTCGGGAATGACGCCCAAAATATTTTGGGGCACGTTACGAATACATCAGGAGTAACCCAACCCAATGATCAACGGAATCAAAAGCCAGGTCGATAAACTCTGGACCGAGTTCTGGACCGGCGGCATCACCAACCCCCTCATGGTCATCGAACAGATTTCCTTTTTGATGTTTGCCCGTCTGCTGGATATCCGCGAAACACGGGAGGAAAAAAAAGCCAAGCGCATCGGAAAGCCGTTTCGCCGCGTATTCGGCAACGATGAACAGGATCTGAGATGGTCCTATTTAAAGAACGTAACGCCGGGCGAAGCCATGCTGGTCCTGGTCCGGGACAAGGTGTTCCCCCACTTCAGACGCGTGGCGGTGGACGGAGCCAAGTTCGGCGAATACATGAAAGACGCCCAGCTCATGATCCAGAAGCCGAGCCTCCTGGTATCGGCCGTCAGCATGATCGACAAGCTCCCCCTGGCAGAAGGGGATACCAAGGGCGACCTGTACGAATACCTGCTCGGCAAGCTCACCACCGCCGGCATCAACGGCCAGTTCCGCACCCCGCGGCACATCATCCGAAAGATGGTGGAAATCGTCGATCCCCTGCCCGACGAAACCATCGGAGATCCGGCCTGCGGTACGGCCGGGTTCCTGGTTTCCGCGATGGAATACCTGCTGGAGACCTACACTTCCCCTGAGGCCGTCATCGAAAACGACGATGGCACCAAGACCTATACCGGCGACCAGCTTGTTCCCCATATGCATCATATCCAGACCCACATGTTCAACGGCTTCGATTTTGACGTCACCATGCTGCGCATCGCTTCCATGAACCTGCTCCTCCACGGTATCGATGCGCCCGACATTCACTACCAGGACACCCTGAGCAGCAACTTTCCCGACCGTTTCCCGGAATTTGCCAAGGACCATTTTGACGTTATCCTGGCCAATCCGCCCTTCAAGGGAAGCCTCGACTACGAGGACGTACATGCTTCGCTTCTCAGCAAGGTCAAGACCAAAAAGACCGAGCTACTCTTTGTGGCCCTGATCCTTCGCATGCTCAAGATGGGCGGCCGGTCAGCCACCGTCGTGCCCGACGGGGTCCTATTCGGCTCCTCCAAGGCCCATGTGGCGCTTCGCAAAATGCTCATCGACGAAAACCAGTTAGAGGCCGTGATTTCGCTCCCCTCCGGCGTGTTCAAGCCCTATGCCGGCGTTTCCACCGGTATCATCGTCTTTACCAAGGGCGGCCGCACCGACAACGTCTTTTATTACGACGTTCAGGCTGACGGATTAACCTTGGATGACAAACGCAATGAGATCGAGGATAATGACCTGCCGGACCTGCTGGAGCGCTGGCGACGCCGCGATCCCGAAAAAGACATCGATCGGACTGCCAGGCATTTCTTTGTGCCTTCCGAGGAAATCCGGAAAAACAAGTACGACCTCTCCATCAACCGCTACAGGGAAATCGTTTATGAAGAAGAGGAGTATGATCCGCCGAATCAAATTTTGGACCGAATGATGGACTTGGAAAAGAATATCGTGGCAGATATGGAAGAGCTGCGGGGTATGCTCAAATGAACACGCCTGCATCTATCAAATTTGGTGAGGTTGCAAAATTTATCAGAGGAATCACATTTAAACCAACAGATGTAGTTGAGCCTTACTCTCAAGGCTCTGCTGTCTGCATGCGAACAAAAAATATACAAACCGATTTAGATCAAAACGACTTAATTGCTATTCCAAAAACGTTTATTAAAAGAAAAGAGCAATTTCTTGTTGAGGGCGATATATTAGTTTCAAGCGCGAATAGTTGGGAATTGGTTGGAAAATGTTCATGGGTTCCTAAACTGGCCTATGAAGCGACCGCAGGTGGCTTTATTTCGATATTGAGAGCGGAAAAAAAAAGAGTTGATGCTCGATATCTATATCATTGGTTAAATTTACCACAAATACAGTTCAAGTTAAGATATTGCGGGCGTCAGACAACTAACATTTCGAACTTAAACTTTGCGCAAGCATTAGAGTTAGAAATTCCCTTTCCTCCATTGACTGAGCAAAAACGCATTTCAGCCATTTTGGACAAGGTCGATGCCATTCGCCGGAAACGGCAACAAGCCATCAAAGTCGCCGACGATTTCATCCACGCCACTTTTCTCGATATGTTTGGCGATATCCCGGCAAAAATATCAAAGCACCCATTCTCACCCATTCGCTCCTATTGCGAAGCTCGAAGTGGAAAATCCAGTCGATCTGTTTTATCCAAAGAGAAAACCGATTACCCGATATATGGAGGCAACGGAATAAACGGCTGGGCGACGCTGCCTCTTTATGAGGAACCGGTAATTGTTCTTGGAAGAGTTGGGCAGCAATGTGGTATAGTGCATTATACAACCGGACCAGCCTGGGTTACGGACAATGCAATAGTTTTAAAAATTTTAGATAAGCGAAGATTACATCCAGTGTATTTGGCTGCTGCCTTACAAAACAGCCCACTTAGGGCAACAGTGGAAAGATTAGATCTTCCGTTTATTAACCAGACAATGGTGCTTGACTACCCACTGCCACTACCGTCCATTGGCGAGCAAAATAAATATATAAGGTTGGTGTCACGCATCATGTCTATAAACAGCGTTGAAACAGAAAGTCTAAAAAAAATGAATGGGCTTTTTAATTCACTTAGCCAACGCGCCTTTATAGGAAAACTTTAATGCCCATAAACTCTATAACTTTGGAGAACTTCAAAGGCATCAAAGGTCCCGCAAAAATTGATTTGAAGCCTATAACGCTTCTTTTCGGGCCTAACAGCGCAGGGAAGAGCACCTTAATCCAAGCGTTACATTACGCCCTTGAGATTTTCGACAAGCAAAACTTGGATCCAGGCAAAACAATAAAAGGCGGCTCCGCTGTCGATCTTGGCGGCTTTGAGAGCTTGGTCCGAAGTCATGACTTGAATATTCCTATAAAGATGAAATTTGAGTTGAATGTGACCGAATGGCTCCCTGTATATTTCGAAGATTATATTGATATGGGAGAATTCCAGTTTGTGGATGAAAGCCCTACCTGGGATATTCCACAGCGGGTGGATTCCGCTTGGGTCGAGATAGCGATTCAATGGAGTCACCAGTTTGAAAAACCGATTCTCAGGGAATACAACATCGGAATCAACGGAGAGGCTTTTGCCAAAATTTCCACGACGGACGACGGCAAACAGGTTTTTTTGGAAAGCCTTGATCTAATTCATCCCGTGTTCCTGGACGGTATCGACAGAGATGATGCGATCGGCATTTTAGAGAAGATGTCTATCGGCGAAGATTCTGGCGAGATTGAATTTGAAAAATTGGGTCCTTTATTGCCGCTGGTAATGGCCTCTTTCAATTTTCGGAAGGATGACCCAGGTATCACACCATTGGTGATTTCAGACTCGGGGTCAGCAATGCCCGAGTTTGGAAAAGCACTTCAGATCGAACAGGGTCATTGGTCGAAAGGCATAGATCGAATTCAGCAGGGCAGCATCGTCCTTTGCCTCAGCTCCTTGATTGTTGGTCCCGGTGAGCTAATTCGAAATGAGCTGAGGAGGATGCTGTATCTCGGGCCTATTCGAGAAATACCGTCACGCTCTTACTCCCCGGAAAAAACGAATGATCCTTCCCGCTGGGCATCGGGGCTAATGGGGTGGGACATTCTGTTCAAAGCTGAAAAAAGTTTTATCGAAGAGGCCAACCGCTGGCTGACACATGAAGATCGATTGAATAGTGGCTACAGCATAGACATCAAACATTTTAAGGAATTCGATGTCGAAGATCCCATCATGCTCAAGCTTTCAGGATTGCCCGAATTGGACGACCTGGTTGCAATTCATGAGAGTATTGCCGCATTCCCCACAAAGTCAAGGCTGTGTATACGTGAGGAGGCCACGGGCATTGAACTGATGGCTCAGGACATCGGCGTTGGAATTTCCCAAGTGCTGCCGGTCATCGTTGGCGCCCTGCATCTCAAACGTGGGCTTTTTGCTATCGAACAACCGGAGTTGCACATCCATCCAGCGTTTCAGGTAGGACTCGGCGATCTATTTATATCCAGAATTAGCGAGGCATCTTTTCTAATCGAAACCCATAGTGAGCACTTGATGCTCAGATTTCTTCGCCGAATCAGAGAAACGACCGAGGACAGCCTTCCTCCGGGCAAATGGCCTCTCAAACCTGATGATTTGGCCGTTTACTATGTCGAGCAGGGGAAGGATGGTGTTTCCGTGCATCAATTGAGGGTCGACGAAGATGGTGAATTTTTAGACAAGTGGCCAAAAGGGTTTTTTGAAGAACGGGAACGGGAACTGCTCTAACAATGATTTACGAATACGCGATTTCCCCTCTGTTGATGACCGATCCCCGCGACATGAACTTTTTCCGCGGTTCCCTTGGCGCGGACCAGGGGCGACTCATATCGGATATTCCCAGAAAAAAGTGGTCTCGTATCGCCAGAAAAGCGATATTGGATTCCGAAAACGGTGAAGTCGCCAAAAAACGCCTCGCAGCCAATCTCGACGCTTTGAGCCGTGATGCCCTATTCAAAAGAAACACAGTGCCGAATGTGGCGACGGACATCTGGATGGACCATGCACTCGCTGCCCATGCGGACCGTCCGTTCAGGGCTATTCTCACGGATACCCATGAGGGTGATGAAGCCTATGTATTTGCCAATGATACCGATTTCGCCGCTGAGCCGCTATGGGCCATACCGATAGATATGGCGGTTGATCGGACCACTCAGATGATGATCGAGGCCATTCGCCCGATGCTGGACTGTGCAAGGGAAGTGGTCCTCATCGACCGCAATTTCGATCCGGACAAATACAGGTGGCGGCCGTTTCTCGAAGAACTGGCACTTTTCCTTTCCCGGCGGACCTTCAGCCCCTCCATCAACAAAATTGCCTTCCATATCGGCGACCATTTCGGTGTCCACCACGTCCAGGGGCGCTGCACACACCATTTCGGAGCCAAAATTCCTGCGGGCATGCGCATCGAGTTTCATATATGGCCCAAGGATGATTTACACGACAGGTATGTACTAACTGATATCGGTGGCGCAAGGTTCGGTGTCGGTTTGGACATTCATGACGGTTCCGGCCAGACGGCTGTCGAGATCAACCGGATTTCCGCTGAAACCCACCGCCGATGGTGGGGCCGCTGTAAAAGCCGTGCGGCTACGTTTATTATTTAATAGCCTCTGGTCGCCCCGTCTTTTTTCACCCCAAACCACAATAATTATTTTTTGATCACAAATATTTTTACCCTCCGGCCTCCGCAAAACATTGTCATTTGAATTATAGCCCTACCTTTCACCCCCTGTTTATCTTTTTAATAGACTAACTTTAAACTATATATTCGCTTTCATCCTTTCTCCGTCCCTGTTTGGCATCCGAATTGCTCTATGGTTGGTCAAGCATACAATTTTATTCATCACAACAAAGGAGAACGAAAAATGGGAAAGGATAAGGATCGGCAGGTTTACCATGTCACCACTGGTGGGGAGGACGGATGGAGGGTCAAGAAAGAGGGGGCGTCCCGGGCATCGGGCGTTTTCGACACCAAGGCCGATGCTGTGGAGCGGGGTCGGGAACTGGCCAAGGGGGCCGGAGAAGGCCAGCTCAAGATTCACAAGCGGGACGGCCGGATCCAGACCGAGCATACCTACCAAAACGATCCCTATCCGCCCAAAGGTTGACACGGTCGTAAAAAATCAAAAAATGACTTTTTGCGTCATTCCCGAGAAAGCGGGAATCCAGTGCTTTTCGATGGTTCTGGATGCCGGATCAAGTCCGGCATGACAGTCTGGCGACTTTTTACGGATTCATCAAGATTAATGGAGCCTACCATGACGGAGCGATTTCAAATTCTGGCCTTGGACGGCGGCGGCATCAAGGGGATGTTCTCGGCTGCGGTGTTGGCCCATCTCGAAGACGACCTGGGGATTCGGCTGGTCAACCATTTCGATTTGATCACTGGCACCTCCACCGGCGGCATCATTGCCCTGGGTTTAGGGCTCGGCATGCGCCCGCGCGAGATCCTGAAGTTTTATGTGGAGCATGGACCGGCGATCTTTCCGGCCGGATTGTCCCGTCGCGTCTTCAAAAGCAAGTTTTCAGCCGAACCCCTGGAAAAAGCCCTCAAATCCTGTTTCGGCGATCAATTGCTGGGGGAAAGCGGCAAGCGTCTGGTGGTGCCGGCCTACAACCTTGGCGAGGATCATGTCTATGTGTTCAAGACCGCCCATCATCCGCGACTGACCAGGGATTACAAGGTTCCCGTTTGGAAGGTGGCCCGGGCCACCAGTGCGGCGCCTACCTATTTTCCGGCCTACACCAGTGTGGACAATGTCCGGATCATCGACGGAGGAGTCTGGGCCAACAACCCCACTCTGGTCGGCATTGCCGAAGCGGTCAGTATGCTTGACGTGCCTCTTTCGGCGATTTCCGTGTTCAGCCTGGGCACTACCGACGAGGTCAAATTGAGGGCAGAGCATCTGGACCACGGCGGCATGTGGCACTGGCGGCAGGCAGGGGTGGATGTGGTCCTGCGGGGCCAAAGTATCGGTGCAGTGACCATGGCCCATCACCTGCTCGGGGCAGACAAGGTGGCGCGGCTCGACCCGGCGGTGCCGGACGGGCTCTTTGCCCTGGACAAGCTTTTGGAAAGTGCATTGCTGGGCAAGGCGGCCCATGAAAGCCGTCACTTTGCACCGAAATTCAGCGAGATGTTCGCACCGCATATTGCCCCCGAATTCACCCCGTACAATGGCCAAAAGGAGGCTTCCCATGCTTGATATCGCCCTGAAGGAACGGCTCAACAGCCTGCTCCAGTATATCACCGAAGAACTCGATATCTCGGAAACCAATTACAAGTTGGCCGAGCAGCACTATCAGGCCGTTGGCAAGTGGTTGGGATCTGAGGACTCGCCGCTGGCACCTTTTCAACCCGACATTTATCCCCAGGGGTCGTTTCGCCTGGGCACCGTGGTCAAGCCGATTTCCGGTGATGATGAATACGACATTGATCTGGTCTGCCAATTAGGTCTGACCCGGCAACAGGTCACCCAGCGTCAGCTCAAGCAAGTGGTCGGTGACCGGCTCAAGGCAAATAAAACCTATGAGGCGATGCTGGGGCCGGAAGGGCGCCGCTGCTGGACCCTGAACTATGCGGATGCGGCCCGTTTCCACATGGATATCCTGCCGGCGATTCCTGATGACACTCATTGGCTGGTGTCCCTGGGCGTGCCGCCGGAGCTGGCCCGGCATGCCATCTGCCTGACCGACAATAAACGATGGCATATCGATCCGGAATGGCCCCGCAGTAATCCTCGCGGTTATGCCGAATGGTTTAAACAGCGGATGATCGTCATCCACGATACCCTGCGCGCTGCCATGGCCAAATCCCTGAACGTAAACATCGAAGAAGTGCCTGATTTCAAAATAAAAACGCCGCTGCAACGGGCCGTTCAGATCCTCAAGCGCCACCGGGATATAATGTTCACCGACGATCCCGACGACAAGCCCATCTCCATCATCATCACTACCCTGGCTGCCCGGGCCTACAACAACGAGGGTGATTTGTTCGAGGCGATCCAGTCCATCCTTCAGGGTATGCCGAATTACATTCAGCGCGTTGGCGGCAGACCGGTGGTGTCCAATCCCGTCAATCCGGAGGAAAACTTTGCCGACAAATGGCAGGAGCACCCGCAGCGGGAGCGAAAATTCCGCCGATGGATGACCCAGGCACAAGAGGACTTAAGCGCCGCTGTCCTGGAACGCGATACCGGTGCATTGAGTGATAAACTCGGCGCCTCTTTAGGAGAACGGGTGGTTCGCGCATCGATGGATCGCATGGGCCTCAAAATCACCACCCCTCAATCTTTGGATTTGCCAGGCAAATCTCTTTTTGGAGCGATAACCTTTTTCAATGTTCCCCACCGGCAGGAACCTCTGTGGCCTGTGGTGGGAGGCAGAAACGTCCGCATCGGCTGCAACTTTACGCGAAGCGGTCTGCCCGCCGAATCGATCCGTAGCGATGGCCCTGGTCTGACAGCGAATTGCCAGCTTAACTTTGAGGCAAAAACGGACGTCGCGCCGCCGTTCAAGGTCTACTGGCAGGTCGTGAACACCGGCATCGAAGCGGAGATGGCAAAAGATCTAAGGGGAAGGATTTTCGATGGAGGAATTCCCAACAACGGTTTGTCCCACCAGGAAAGCACGCGATACAAGGGAAAGCATTGGATCGAATGTTTTATCGTGAAGAACGGGTACTGTGTCGCCCGTAGCGGCGAATTCGTCGTCAACGTGCTTTAAGGCTTGGGCCCAAAAGGATGGGTATGGTAGGTTCAGGTATGGGCAATGCCATCGAAAACCAATATCGACCGGACGATGTGTCGCTTCCTGGAGAAACCCTGCTGGATACGCTGACAGCATTAGGCATGTCTCAGGCCGAACTGGCCGAGCAAACCGGCCGGTCCAGGAAACGGATCAACGAGATCATCAAGGGGAAAGCCCCCATAACGCAGGATTTTGCCCTGGATCTGGAACGGGTTCTCGGCGTGCCGGCCAGCTTCTGGATCAATCGCGAAGATCATTACCGCAGGAATGTTGAAATTCTGAACGACTCTGGCCGGCAGCCAGAGTCGCGGCCAGAGTAGGCGAAGGCACCAAGCAGGGACCAAGTAACAGAGGCCGCCACCCCCGAAGTCACCCCCGAAGCTACCCCCGAAGTGAAAAGACGGTTTTCCAATATGTCAGATTGGCTAATGAATACAGGACTCCAGGAGAGATGGCCTGTGGTTTGCGAGTTAATATATTGATTTATATGTGAAAATTTTTATGAAGTTTGAAACGGCTCTGGCTAAACAGATAGAGTGGCAGCCAGGGTCAGAACAGGAACAAAGCCGGCACCAAGGGACCAAGCAGGGACCAAGGAACAGGGGCTGCCACCCCCGAAATCTTCCCCAAAGAACTTGCCTTTTAAACGGGTCGTGGAAGATGGTATGCAGAAATGAGTGAGCGGTATGCGTTGGATCGTATTCGAAATGCAAGGGCGGGGATTGATGCAACAAACAAAAATCACAACGAAATACCAGATCACGCTGCCCAAGGAAGTGCGACAGGCGATGAACCTCAAGCCGGGGGAACAGGTATCGTTCAAGGCGGAGAATGGCCGGTACTACCTGGTCAAGAATACTCAGACCAATCCCATTGAAAAATGGCGAGGAACGCTCCGGTCTGGAAAAAGAAGCGACGAATTGGTAGCCGAACTCAGAGGGTACGGCTCTATTTTTGTTTCAAGCGTTCAGCTTGTTGCATCTGCCAATCAATGGCCTCCTGGTCGAAACCCGGATGAGATTTCATGAATTCCGAGGATTTCAAATAATATTCGATCGCCTTTTCATTGTCCCCGCGGGCTTCATATACCTCCGCCAGGCGCTCCAGCCCGTCGGCTTGGTCGGGATATCGTTCCAGCAGTTCATGGCATGCCGCTTCGGCGTCTTCCAGTCGGCCCGCCTTAACAAGCGCCGGCACACTGTTGGACAGACGGTCAAGTTCATCCACTTCAGCGTAGAACGACTCCAGGCTTTTGGCGGAATCCTTGCGTTTTCCAGCGGCTTCAGCCTCTTGGCGGGGCAAGCAGCATTTTTTATATTTTTTCCCGCTGCCGCAGGGGCACGGGGCATTTCGTGAAATCTTGGTCACGGCATCTCCTCAAATTAAGTTTTCCTGTTCGGGCATTTCCAAGTCGCCAACTTGGATACAACAGCCCCTTCAATTTTTCCAGCACCTTTTTTGCCTTTATCCGTCAGTCGATGTGTTCCAGGATCGCTATCGTCTGCGCATCAATCTTCCCGGACAAATCCAGTGAGATGCTGGGCATACACCATCCTCGCGGTTTCGATGTTTCGGGTATCCCCCGTGGCCATGAGGTCGGCGTAGATCAAAAGCGGCGGCGCCAGATGGGGGAATTTCCAATCGAAGTCGAAGTTCCAGAATTTGTGAAGCACTTCGAGGTTTCCGTTGGGGTCCTTTCGGAGCCGATGTTTTAGCACCAGTTTTCCCAGGGGTTCTTTTGTGTAAATAGTCGCGATGTCCGGCTTCAGGTTGCCTGTCAGGGTATCGGCCGCGGCCTCGCCGCCCCAAAGCGCACCAAGGTCTTTGATTTCCGCCTCCCCCCACCAGTCCCGGCCCTCGGCCGCATACCGAAATCGATGCAGTTTTGGCCTCAGATCTTCTGCGTAAGCTTCCACCCAGCGCTTCAGGAGCCTCTCTTTCCGGACCAGTTTTCGACCGCGTTTGCCCATGTCCAGGAGAAACCCCTTGTGTTTGAGATCGGTCAAGGCCAGGTTCACCGTACCCAGGGCGACGTTGGCGTTTTCGGCGATCTTTCGAAAAGGTTGGTTTTCCAGACCGGGATTGCAGAGAAAGGCAAAAATAATTTGAAGGCCTTTGGGCCTGAAAGCACGGGTTGCCGGTTCGGGTCGGATCTGTCCGGGCTCAGGTTTGACGCCCTTGATGAAAACAACCAAGGGGGCCTCTTTGATAAATGCGTTTCCTGCTGTGTCCATGAACGGGATATCCATTTCCCGCAACCGATCCGCCAGTTTGGGATTCACATAACGGGTAACCAGGATCCGTCGATATCCATATGCCGCTATTTTTTCAGCGACCATCCCCGCCATCGGCTGGGTGAGCCTGGGTTTGACTTCGACGGTAAATTCCCGTTCGAAACCGTCCCATTTGATTCTAATTTTTGTCTCAGCCCCAAGGGGTTCGTCCAAACCCGGCAGGACCGTCTCAACAGCAAGTCCGGTGGCTCTTCGAAATGCGTCCAATGCGTCCAGCAGGAGGTCTTTATCAGTTGTCGTCTTCATGGCCCCATCAGTTTGTTCAAATTTATATGCGTTCATTTTTAATGTACATAGTGCAATAATGAACAAGTGTCAAGTTCCCTTTTCAGCAAAAAAAAGCAGCCTGACTTGATGTGCAATCAAGCCCTTGACAATCTGGTCTGGTCTGGTCAGACTATGTCTACAAGGAGGTGTGATATGCAGATTACGAACATATCCGAGGCCAAGGCACAGTTGTCGGCGCTTATCGAAAAAGTACTGGTGGGGGAAGAGGTTATCATCGGCAAGGCCGGAAAGCCCGTGGCCCGGCTGGTCCGCTATCGGGAAGACTTACGACCGCGCACCCCCGGTGCCCTGAAGGGCAAGATACGGATTGCCGATGACTTTGACGAACTGCCGCCGGACGTTGCCGCGGCATTCGGAATACAATACGAGATCCCCCTCATAAGGACCTGACACATCCATCTCGGCAAATAAAAAGAGGCGCCGGCTCCGCATGATGGCAGGGCCGGCGCCTTTTTCGATAAAGTGCCGGGCCTGGCCGGTCAGTTGGCCTGGTGGGCACCAAATACGATGGCACCTCCTTCCACATCGGCCTTGATGCGGGAGTTGTTCGCCACGGTTCCTTTGAGGATCTCCATGGATAACGGATTTTCGATGTGCTGCTGGATGGCCCGCTTTAAGGGCCGGGCGCCGTAAACCGGATCGTAGCCCTTTTCGGCGAGAAAAGTCGTGGCCGCCTCGGTCAGGGTCAACTTGATACCGATCTGGGCCAGGCGTTTTTCCAGCCGCTGCATCTGGATGCCCACGATATGGCGGATCTGGTCGGCCACCAGGCTGTGAAAAATAATGGTCTCGTCGATGCGGTTTAAAAACTCCGGTTTGAAGGTGGCCCTCAGGGTCTCGGTAACCCGGCGTTCCATTTCGGCGCCGTCCGACCCGGCCAGTTCCTGGATCCACTGGCTGCCCACGTTGGAGGTCATGACGATCAGCGTGTTGGTAAAATCCACGGTCCGGCCGTGGCCGTCGGTCATGCGGCCATCGTCAAGAATCTGAAGCAGGACGTTAAATACCTCGGGGTGGGCCTTTTCGATTTCGTCGAAAAGGATCACCGAATAGGGGCGCCTTCGCACCGCTTCGGTGAGATACCCCCCCTGGTCATATCCCACGTAGCCCGGCGGGGCTCCGATGAGCCGGGAGACGGCGTGTTTTTCCATGTATTCGCTCATGTCGATGCGGACCATGGCGTCTTCGCTGTCAAAGACGAACTCGGCCAGGGCCTTGACCAGTTCGGTCTTGCCCACACCGGTGGGGCCCATGAAGATAAAACTGCCGATGGGTCGGTCCGGGTCCTGCATGCCGGATCGGGCCCGGCGCACGGCGTTGGAGACGGCGCAAATGGCCTCCTTCTGGCCGACGACCCGTTTTTCTAAAAAATCTTCCATGCGGACGAGCTTTTCCCGCTCGCCTTCGAGCATGCGACTGACCGGAATGCCGGTCCAGCGCGAGACCACGGCGGCGATGTCCTCGTCGTCGACCTCTTCTTTGAGCATCTTGCTTTCGGACTGGAGATCTTCGAGTCTTTCGTTGGCCTCAGCCAGACGCTTTTTCAGCTCCGTCGACCGTCCATAGCGAAGCTCGGCCACCCGGGCAAGGTTCCCCTCCCGTTCGGCCTTTTGCTCTTCCGTGCCCAGATGCTCGATCTCCTCCTTGATGGACCGGATGGTCTGGATCAGCGCTTTTTCGTTCTGCCAGTGCCCCTTCATGCGGGTCAATTCAGAATTCCATTCGGCCAGAGAGCCGTCAAGTTTTTCCAGCCGCTCCCGGGAAGCCTTGTCGGTCTCCTTTTTCAAAGCCTGGCGCTCGATCTCGGCCTGGGTGATCTTTCGCTGGATCTCGTCGATCTCGGTGGGCATGGAGTCGATCTCAATGCGCAGTTTGGAGGCGCATTCGTCCATGAGATCGATGGCCTTGTCCGGCAGGAACCGATCGGAGATATAACGTTCGCTCAAAGTGGCCGCGGCCACGATGGCCGAATCCTTGATGCGCACCCCGTGATGGACCTCGTATTTTTCCTTCAGCCCCCGCAGGATACTGATGGTGTCCTCCACCGAAGGTTCGGCCACCAGCACCGGCTGGAACCGCCGCTCCAGGGCGCTGTCTTTTTCAATGTATTTGCGGTATTCGGTGAGGGTCGTGGCCCCCACACACCTCAAAGTCCCCCGGGCCAGGGCGGGTTTGAGCATATTGGAGGCGTCCATGGCCCCTTCGGTGGCCCCGGCCCCCACCAGGGTGTGCAGCTCGTCAATGAACATGATCACCTCGCCTTCGGCGCTCTCCACCTCCTTGAGAACGGCCTTGAGCCGGTCTTCGAATTCGCCGCGGTACTTGGCCCCGGCAATGAGCGCCCCCATGTCCAGAGAGACCAGACGGCGGTTTTTTAACGTCTCGGAAACGTCACCGGCCACGATGCGCTGGGCCAGACCCTCCACAATGGCGGTCTTTCCGACCCCCGGCTCGCCGATGAGCACCGGGTTGTTTTTTGTCCGGCGGGACAAAACCTGGACGATACGACGCACCTCCTCGTCCCGGCCGATGACCGGGTCGAGCTTTCCCGTGCGGGCCAGGGCCGTCAGGTCCCGGCTAAATTTTTCCAGGGCCTGGTATTTTTCCTCGGGGTTGGGGTCGGTGATCCGCTGGTTGCCGCGAATCTCCATGAGCCCCCGAAGGATGGTCTCCCGGTTAACGCCGCAGCCGCCAAGAATCTGCCGGGCCTCACCACTCTTTTCGTCGGCCACGGCCAGCAGGATGTGCTCAATGCTGACATAATCGTCCTTCATCTTGGCCGATTCGGAAAAAGCGGCATCCAACACGGCTCGGCTTCGGGGCGACAGGTAGACCTCAGCCCCCCCGCTGACTTTGGGTAGCTTTTCCAGGGCGGTGGCCACGTCCCTGGCCACCGCCTCAGGCGAAACGCCGAGTTTTCGCAGCATGGACCGGGCCACGCCGTCCTTTTCGTCCAGCATGGCCGCAAGCAGGTGCTCGGGCTCAATTTGCTGGTTGTGATGCCTTGACGCCAGGGACTGGGCGTTGCCCATGAGTTCCTGGCTCTTGATGGTAAATTTGTCGAATCGCATGGTCTTCTCCTGGATCTGATGGATGCCCCGGCTCCCTTTCCGGTCTAAATCTTGCAGTTGGAAAATAATCACCGACCCCGTAAAGTCAAAGTGAAGGGTCCGGCCAAATTCACAAAGGGCTTACGATACAAAAAATATCTGGCTATGCACCAAACGCCGACAGGGCGTACCGTCAGGCCCAAGGGTTACTTGAGTTTAGGGCATAACAGAAAAAACAATTTATCGTTTGACAAATGCCATCCAGGCGCTACCCTAGGACCCGTTTACGAATCGTTATTTGGGTGGATGGTCACCGATAGGCGTTTCCAATCAGAAATGAGGATATGAGATTTCTTCTATACAACATTCGATACGGGGCTGGCACCGGCCACGGTTTTCACCTCCCGGTGCCCTTCAGCGGATATTTCAGGCGGACCCACGGCAACTTTGATCGGATTCGGGACTTTATCCGATCCCAGGCCCCGGACATCGTGGGGCTGGTGGAGGTGGACGGCGGTTCGTTTCGGACGGATCGAAGAGGCCAGGCCCGCACCATTGCCCGGGACCTGGCCCATGAACACGTCTTTGAAACCAAATACGCCAACCACAGTGTGGTGGGAAAGATGCCGCTACTGAGCAAGCAGGGGAACTCCGTGTCGACCAACCGGCCGATCCTTGAACGGCGCTTCCATTACCTCAACAACGGTGTCAAGCGGCTGGTGATCGAGATGGAACTCGAAGAGGTGACGGTCTTTCTGGTCCATCTCTCCTTGAAATTCCGGCATCGCCAGCACCAGCTTCAGGACCTTTACACCATTGTCAAACAAGCCCGAAAACCGGTCATTGTCGCCGGCGACTTCAACGCCTTCTGGGGGGATCGGGAGTTGGCGCTCTTTCTGGCGGCCAGCGGCCTGAAGAACGCCAATGACACCGGCATGCCCTCCCATCCGGCCAAAGCGCCCCGCCGGCAACTGGACTATATTCTGCATAGCCCGGAGCTGCGTGTGGCCGCTTTTCAAATTCCCCAGGTGACCTACTCGGACCATGTCCCCCTGGTCTGCGACTTCGAATTCCCCATTCCTAAAGCCGCCTGAAAGACTTCGATAGGGAAGTGTTTGGTGTTTTGAGTTTGGTGTTTTGGGCTTGACTGGTGATGCCCTCGATCTATCATGTCGGCTATCCTTGCCATTGAAGCGCGGGCGGATTTTCGCATGGGGTTTCCAGTGCGTCGATGAGCGCCCTGAGGTTGGCGATCCGGGGCAGTTCGCTGCCGTGGGCGCCGAGCCATTTCCCCGCCTTTTCAGCCAGTCCCCGTGCCGCTGACTTATTGCCAGCCTCCAGGTGGACGTAAACCCCGGCAGACAGGATCAGGCCCTGCAATGCCCGGTGCAGACCGCCGGTGGATTCGTGCCAGAAGTCTTCGATCTGTTCGTGGACCTCGAAGAACAGGCCGTGGTTCCAGATCACCACCGCCTTGTGCAGGGGGTCCGAAATCCGTTCCCTTTTGATTTCAGCCAGAACCGCAACGAAGCGCGGCAGCCTGTCCTGGATATAGACCCGGCAGGCCGGCTGCGGGGCCGTCTCCAGCCATTTGTTTCCTTCGTCCAAAAACGGATCGGGCGTGCCGGCCGCCAGGGCACGCACAAAGGCCCTGGACAGGCTGTTTCGAATATCCCGGGCTGACCGGTCCGCGTAGGGGTCGAAACCTTCGGGCGGAATTTTAATGTCCATGAACGGAAACAACCTTGTTAAAAAGGAGGGGGTTCATAGAAAGCCGACCCCTCTTCCGGAATGCTATTCAACCCAATTGTCGATTTTTAAGTTCGGGATCCGGCAAAACGCTTTGGTGTTGTTGGTAAATATTTTTGCAGTCTGCATGATTCACCTCCTGCTGGTACTGATAGATATCACAGTTTATATTCTCAGGGTGAAATGTCAATCATCCGGGCATGAACTCAAGTCGGGGCGGCTCAGGATCAAGAGCTTGGATGTTTTCCATCAGCCCCCGACATTTCTTGACGTGGACACAAAAAATGCGTACACATAAAAAGACTCGTTTCGCAAGGGGTGTTGAAATGGAAACCATAAATGTTCGAGAGGCCCGGGAAAAAATCGGCCGGTTGCTGGATGCCGTAACCATGGGTGAAGAGTTCGTCATCACCCGCCGGGGGAAACCGGTTGCCAAACTGGTTAAGGCGGACACCGTACCTGCCGAACCGCTGAGATTTCCGGATAGAAGTTCTTTGAGGGCCAAACTGCCGCCGGCAACCTGTTCAAGCGCTGAAACAATCCGTCAAATTCGCAATGATCGTTTCTGATATGCTTTATTTTGATACCAGTGCCCTGCTGCCGTATTACCGTGAAGAACCGACAAGTCGGATGATCAACGACTTGCTGGGATCTGTGGAACCACCGGTGCTGATCAGCGATTTGAGCCGGGTCGAGTTCTTTTCCGCCGTGGCCAGATGGGTCAGAATGCATGAAATCGAAGAATCCCAGGCCGGGCTCGTGGAAAATGCCTTTCTTGAAGATATCCGATCGGGCCTATTCGTTAGCCGCCCTATAAAAACGGCCCATTACAGGCAATCCGAACGCTGGCTCTGTTCGAGAAAGTCTTCTCTTCGCACCCTCGATAGTCTTCACCTTGCCTGCTGCCTTCACCAGGGGGCTGAAATGGTCACCTGCGATCATCTGCTGCACAAGGCAGCCGAATCCTTTGGGGTCCAAAGCCGCCTGGTCTCCTTTTCCCGCATTGATGATCCGGAATGATCTCTTTTCGGGCAAAAGTGTTTCACCTGAAACGGGTTGCCAACGGACTGCAATTCAATTCGAAGTCGGAATCCACGTCCTGTGGGCGTGGATTCTTTACTCGTCTTTTAAGGGCTTAAAGGAAAAATGTTGAATTCAAATTCAAGGGGTTTTGCCAGCGACAACAACGCCGTGGTGCATCCGGCAATCATAGCGGCCCTGGCCGCGGCCAACACCGGCCACTGCCTGGCCTACGGCGACGATCCGTATACCGCCGAAGCAATGGAAACGTTCAAAAGGCATTTCGGCGAGGGCATCGAAGTCTTTTTCGTCTTCAACGGAACGGCGGCCAATGTCCTGGGATTAAAGGCCGCCACCCGGAGCCATCACGCGGTGATCTGCGCCGATACGGCCCATATTCACGTGGATGAATGCGGGGCACCGGAACGCTTCACCGGGTGCAAGCTCCTGGCCGTTCCGACCGCCGACGGCAAGCTGACCCCAAAGACGATCCGTCCCCTTCTTCATGGCTTCGGTTTCGAGCATCACGCCCAGCCGAGGGTAATCTCCATCACCCAGCCCACGGAACTGGGAACCCTCTATTCGGTAGAAGAGATCCGGGAAATTTCCGGCCTGGCCGCGGAATACGGCATGGTGCTTCACATGGATGGTGCCCGGCTGGCCAACGCCGCCGCGGCCCTGGACACGCCGCTGAAAGCCATGACCGCGGATGCCGGGGTCGATGTTCTCTCCTTTGGCGGCACCAAGAACGGGATGATGTTCGGCGAGGCCGTGGTCTTTTTTGACCCGGGCCTGGCAAAGGATTTCAAGTATTTTAGAAAACAGGGGATGCAACTCGGCTCCAAGATGCGATTTATCGCGGCCCAGTTCCAGGCCCTGCTCTCCGGTGACCTGTGGCTGGAAAACGCCCGGCACGCCAACCGCATGGCCGCCCTTCTGGCCGAAGGGATCCGGGACATTCCCGGCATCGACCCGACCCAGGCAACAGAAACCAACGGGGTCTTTGCCCGGGTCCCGGCCGAACACATATTGGCGCTTCAGGAAAAATCCTTTTTCTACGTCTGGAACGAGGCCATCTCAGAGGTGCGGTGGATGACCGCCTTCGACACCACCGAGGAGGATGTCGAGGGTTTCGTTGCAATGATCAGGGAAACGGTTCGTTCGTGAACGCCTCGCTCCCGGTTCGAACTGCCTTAAATCCTTAAAAAACAGTTAAAAAGCGGTCAATAAAATTGCTGATGCAATTTTATTGACCGCTTTTTAACTTCTCCCAGTACTTTTCATAAACCAGAATCGCCTCGCCTACATCCAACTGAAACTCGCCTTTGGCCAGGATTTCCGCCGGCGGATAGACCGTGGGGTTGTTCCGGACCGCCGGATCCATGAGGGTGATGGCCTCCAGGTTGGGCGAGGCGTAGCCCACCTCTTCGCTGATCATCTTTGAAATCTCGGGTCGAAGGATGAAGTCGATAAAGGCCAGGGCGTGGTCCCGGTTGGCCGCGTGTTTGGGGATCACCATGGAGTCAAGCCAGATCAGGGGGCCTTCCTTGGGGAAGATGTATTTAATGTCCGGGTTTTCCTGGGCCGCCATGTAGGCCTCTCCGTTCCAGATCATGCCGATGGTGGCCTCAAGGCTCAATAGCACCTGTTTCTGACTATCGGTTGAAAAGACCCGTACGTTGGGTAGCAGGGTCAGCAGGTGGTTGTAGGCCTGCTCGATCTGGGCAACATCGGTGGTGTTCCCCGAATACCCCAGATCCCGAAGCGCCAGGGCAAAGGTTTCCCTTAGATCGTTCGACAGCATGACCTTGCCCCTGAATTCGGGCCGCCACAGGTCCTTCCAGCTGGTAACGGTCGCCGGATCGACGAGTTTGCTATTGACGCCGATGGCCGTGGTTCCCCACTGGTAGGGAATGCTGTAGCGGTTACCCGGATCGTAAGATTTGTCCAGCAGTTTGGGATCCAGAAATTTAAAATTGGCCAGCCGGTCTCGGTCGATGGGTGCCAGGAGCCCTTCCCGGCGCATGCGGTTGACGACATAGGTGGAGGGGAAGACCAGGTCATAGCCGCCCCCGGAACTCAGCAGCTTGATCTTGGCGTACATGGCCTCGTTGCTCTCGTAAGTGGTGTAGACCACGCGGATGCCGGTCTCTTTTTCGAATCGGGCGATGACCGCGTCGGGCATGTACTCGGCCCAGTTGAAGACGTAGACGGTTTTGTCGGCGGCCGGGGCGGCGACCGTCGAGAGAACCAGGGCCAGGGCCATGAACAGAAGGATTCGCGTTTTCATGACTTTTTCTCCTTGAGAAGAAGTTGGGACACGATAACCGCCACCAAGGTGACCGCAAAGAGAACCGTTGAGAGGGCATTGATCTCGGGTTTGACCCCCAGACGCACCATGGAATAGATCCGAAGGGGCAGGATTTCGAAGGTCGGACCGGTCACGAAGAAACTGACGATGACATCATCCAGGGAAAGGGTGAAGCTCAGAAGCCAGCCGGAGAGCACCGCCGGCCAGATCATGGGCAGGATCACGTGACGGAAGGTCTGGAACTCCCCGGCCCCCAGGTCTTTGGCCGCTTCGATGATATTGGGGTCGAATCCGCTGATCCGGGCATAGATGGTCACCACCACAAAAGGGAGGCAGAAGGTGATGTGGCTCAGCATCAGGGTGGTAAATCCCGGTTCCATGCCGATCCAGATGAAGAACATCAGCAGGGAGATGCCCATGACGATATCGGGGCTCAACATGACCACGTAGAGCATGGAGTAGAGCACCTTTCGACCGAAAAACCGGTATCGGTGAAAAGCCACCGCCGCCAGGGTTCCGATGAAGGTGGCCACCACGCTGGAGGCCGTTGCCACGATCAGGGAATTGATCATACTGGCGATAAGCAGCCGGTTGTCCAGCATGCGCCAATACCATTTCAAGGTGGCACCGCTCCAGGCGGTTCCGTACTTGGCGCTGTTGAATGAGTAGATCACCAGAACCACAATGGGCAGGTAGAGGAAGACAAAGATCATGGCCATGTAGGCGATGCGTGCCGGTCGATTCATCTGCCCAGCCTCCCTTCGGCCGTGTCGGCGGAAAACCGCCGGACACTGGCCCAGTAGGCATAGAGCATGGCCCCCATCATCAGGGTCAGGAACAAACTGGCCGCCGACCCGAAGGGCCAGTTGTGGGCGGTGAGAAACTGGTTCTTGATGAAGTTACCCACCAGCATGGCCTTGGCGCCGCCCAGAAGGTCAGGGATGTAGAACAGTCCCAGGGTCGGCAGGAAGACCAGAATGGAGCCGGCGATGATTCCCGGCAGGGTCGCGGGTAGCATAATGTGAACCAGTACCTGCCACCGGGTGGCCCCCAGATCGTATCCGGCCTCCACAAGGCACCGATCGAGCTTGTCCAGGGACGCGTACAGGGGCAGGATCATGAACGGAAGCAGGGTGTAGACCAGGCCAATCAGGACGGCGCCGTCGGTGTAGAGCATGGGCAGCGGTTCATGGATGAGGCCCAGACCCATGAGGCAGGTGTTGATCAGGCCGTTGGCTTTCAGCAGGATGATCAGGGCGTAGGTACGGATCAGGGAACTGGTCCAGAAGGGAATAATGACCAGGATGAGCAACAGTCGCCGGAACCGGGACCGGGCCATGGCAAAGGCAAAAGGGTAGGCCAGGACCAGGCAGACCGCCGTGGTGGCCAGGGCGTAAACAACCGAGCGCAACAGGATGTGAAGAAAGACCGGGCCAAAGAGCTCCCGGTAGTGGGCCAGGGAAAAGACCGGCCTGACAAACCGGTCCGGGTCTCTTTCCAGAAAACTGGTGACCACCACCATAAGGTTGGGCAGGAAGACGAAAAGGACGATCCAGAAGCAGACCACGGCGACCACCGCGTTTTTGAAGGGGCTTCGCTCAGTCATCGGGCAGGACCACTTCCCATCCCCGGTACCAGGAGATACAGACCGGTTCGTTGGGTTTGTAGATGATCTCTTCGGCATCCTCGTTGAAAAATTCCGCGGCGAACAGGGTCTTGCCCGATTTGAGCCGAATGATCAGGTCCACCGTGGTTCCCTTGTAGATCAGCTCTTCCACCCGTCCTTTGAGGTACGGCGCCTGGCACCCGTCGTCCTGTTTGGTCACAACCAGATCCTCGGGGCGCAGCAAGACCTTGACCCGCTGGTTCGGCTCGTATCCGCGGCGATTGGCCAGTTCGAAGTCGACCCCCTCCACCTTACCGGTCATGCGGTTGCCGTCGGCAGTCACCACCTGAGCGTCCAGGACATTGATCTCGCCGACAAAACGGGCCACGAACAGGTTGTCCGGTTCCTCGTAGATTTCCTGGGGCGTGCCGATCTGTTCGATGCTTCCCTGGTTCATCACAATGATCCGGTCGCTCATGGAAATGGCTTCGCTCTGGTCATGGGTGACGAAGATGAAGGTGATGCCCAGCTTCCGATGCAGCCGCTTCATTTCCAGCTGCATCTGTTTTCGCAACTTGTAGTCCAGGGCGCTGAAGGGTTCGTCCAGCAGCAGGACCAGAGGTTCGTTGACGATGGCCCGGGCCACGGCCACCCGCTGCTGCTGGCCGCCGGAAAGCTGGTGGACCCGACGCTTTTCCAGCCCCTCCAGCTTGACGGCCTGCAGCACCGGCCCGACCCGTTCGTGGATTTGTACCAAGGGTATCTTTTTCATCCGCAGGGCAAAGGAGATGTTGTCAAAGACCGTCATGTGGGGAAAGAGCGCGTAGTTTTGAAACACCGTGTTGACGTCGCGACGGTTGGCCGGCATGCCGTTGACCCGCTGGCCGTTGATGATGATGTCGCCCTCGTCAGCCTCTTCAAAGCCGGCGATGAGCCGCAGGATGGTGGTTTTGCCGCAACCGGACGGTCCCAGCAGGGTCAGGAATTCGCCTGGGTAGACATGAAAGGTAAGCCGGTCCACGGCGATATCTTCACGGAATCGCTTGGTGACGCCTTTCAAACGAACGATGGGTGTTTTCATGGCCCCCTCAATCTACCGGTACGGCCCGCGGGGACGCGTGCCGGAAAACTCAGGTGCCGAATCCGGCTGTGTGGAGACGGGGGGGCGGGGCTGAACGCCGCCGCAGGGCCCGGACAGGGATCGGCAGAGCCTCAATATGACAAACCAGGCCCGATGTAAACATGCAATTGTTCGGATCGGCCCGGTCGGCCCGAAGGTGCCCCTATGGACTCCGGGTCAGGCGGTCGGGTCGTCGTCGTCCGACGAATCGTTGACCTCGAAGTGGTACTTTTTGAGTTTGTATCGTAAGGTGCCCCGGGGGATGCCCAGCAGGCGTGCCGCCTGAGCGGTGTTGCCGCCGGCCTTTTCCATGGCCCGGCCGATGAGCTGCCGGGTGACCTCGTCCACCACCGATTCAATGTCCAGAACCGTTTCGGGAATGTCAATGACCGGCGATGTGATCCGGTTGCCGACAATTTCCTGGGGCAGATGGGCAGTGCCCAGTGCGGCATCGTCGTGCATGATGCAGATCCGCTCCATAACATTGCGAAGCTCACGGACATTGCCCGGCCAGGGGTAGGCGGTCAGGTAACCCATGGCCCGAGCGTCAATGTCTTGGAACCCTTTATGAAACTGGCGGGTGAACCGCAGGAGAAAGAGCTTGGCCAGAGCGATCACATCCTCGGGCCGTTCGCGCAGGGGCGGAATATGAATGGGAAAAACGTTGAGCCGGTAGTAAAGGTCTTCCCGGAAACGCTTTTGGGCAATGGCCGCCTTGGGATCAATATTGGTGGCGGCCACGATGCGCACGGCCGCCTCAATGTCTCGGTTGCCGCCCAGGCGGCGAAACCGGCGTCGCTCCAGTACACCGAGAAGTTTGGCCTGAAGGATCAAAGGCATCTCCCCGATTTCATCCAGAAAGACCGTTCCGCCCGAAGCAGACTCAAAGAGCCCCTTCTTCCGCTGGATGGCGTCGGTGAAAGCGCCCCGCTCGTGGCCGAAGAGTTCGCTCTCCAGGAGGTTTTCAGGCAGGGTGGCGCAGTTGATCTCCAGAAAGGGATTTTCTTTGCGAGGGCTCAGGTAGTGGACGCTTTGGGCCACCAGTTCCTTGCCGGTGCCACTCTCGCCGGTGATCAGCACCGTGGCCCCCTCGTGTCTGGCCACTTCCTTGACCTGGACCAGGACCTGGCGCATGGCCGGACTTTCAGCCACCATCTCCAGCCGCGCGGGGACATTGAGACGCCGCTTGAGCACCTGGACTTCGCTTTTGAGGTGCTGGGCTTCCAGGGCCAAGCGGACAATCAACTTGATGACGTCCGCCTTAAACGGTTTTTTGATGTAGTCGTAGGCACCCAGCTTGAGCGCCCGAACAGCCGACTCAACCGAAGCGTATCCGGTGACAATGATCACCAGCAATTCCGGATCGATCTCCTTGGCCTTTTTCAGGACATCGATGCCGTTGATATCCGGCAGGGAAATGTCCAGCAACACCACGTCCACATCGGCGCCGATCAGCATGGCCAGCGCTTCGGACCCGGTGCCTGTGCTGGTCACCTGGTATTTTTCTTCGGTTAGAATCCGTTCCAGGTTGTCCCGAATGATCGCTTCGTCATCGACGACGAGAATGTGAGCCATAGGTTATCCTCTACCTCGCGCTGAAAAGGGAAAGAGGATCCTGAACGTGGCCCCCTGCCCCGGGTCGCTCTCCACCAGGATCTTGCCGCCGTGCTCCTCGATGATGGTATGGGTGATGGAGAGCCCGAGCCCGCTGCCATTTGGATTGCGGGTAAAGAAAGGGTCGAAGATGAAATGGATGTCTTCCGGACCAATGCCGGGACCGTTGTCGGCAATGGTCAGTTCAACCCCTCGGCTGCCGGGAAAAAATTCCAGATCGTCCCGGACGCTGGCCGCAATATGAATCCGTCCACCTTGGGGCAAAACGTTCAAGGCGTTGAGCACGATATTGAGCAGGGCCTGTTTGATCTTTTCCGGGTCCAGGTCGATGGGGGGGAGGGGGGCGCTCTTGTCCCGGGTCAGCTCGACCCCCTGAGCGGCACACTGTTTTTGGATGAAGAACAGCGAATTGTCGATGGTCCGGTTCAAGTCCCGGGGGGCCGGACGGGATGTGGGCTTGGAGGCAAAGGCGAGCAGTTCGGTAATGATTTTTTCCAGCTTTTCGATCTCCTCCAGGGCGCTTTGCATCATGAGTCGTTCGTCGGTTCGGTTGGCCATGCGGTCATGGAGATCATCGAGAATCAGGCTGATCCCGGTCAGCGGGTTGCGAATTTCATGGGCAATGCCGGCAGCCAAGGTTCCCACGGAGACCAGGCGGTCCGACCGGCTCAGGTGCTGCTCCATTCTTTTTCTCTGGGTAACATCCCGTAAAATCGCCAGAATCATACCGGTTTCCGCGCTGTCGTGATTCATGGAGGAAACAGCGGTCTCCAGGAAAATCCGGCTGCCGTCCGGACCGGTGAACTCCAGCTCTTCGGTGATGTTTTGTGGATCAACCATGGTTTTTAAGACCAGTTCGAGCAGGCGGGGATGGGCACCCAGGACCCTTTCCACCGGCCTGCCGACCAGTTGCTTGCTGGCCCGGCCGAGAAACGCTTCGGCCTTGGGATTCACCGAGCATACCGTCCCCTTGAAATCGACCACGATGACGCCGCTGATCAGGCACGAGAGGATGTTCTCGACAAAATTCCTTTCCCGGACCATTTCGTCCATGAGTCGGGCCCGCTCAATGGCCATGGCCGCTTCATTGGCAATAATCTTGAGGGATTCCATTTCCTCTTCAGCGATTTGTCGGCGGCTTCCGGCGCAGTCCGCACCCAATACCCCAATGCTGTGATCCATGGCTCGAATCGGTGCAAAGGCAAAGCTGAAGGTGTCGCTTTCACTGGCGATCCGATGATCCAGGGCGGTCATGTCCGGGGCGTTGGCGGCGTCACCCACCAGGGATGGGTTGCCGGAGGAAAAGACCCGGGTCTGAATGCAGTCGTGGCGGTCCACATCATAGGCGGCCGCAAATGCGCGCTTTTCGTGCTTCCGCTCAAAGCCGTGTGTCTTGATGCATTCCAATCGCCGGTTTTCGGGATTAAAAAGATAAATCAGTGCACGTTCGAAACCGATCCCTTCCACGCAGGTCCTGAGCAGGGAGGCCAGCACCTCATCCCGGTCAAAGGTCAGGCGCATGAACTGCCCCATGGAGTGCAGATTTTTCAGGATATTGACCTGTTTTTCCAAACGGCGGTTGGTCGATTCGATTTCGCTTTTGCCGGCCTCCAGCGCCAGCATGGATTTGACCAGGCGCTGTTGGTTCTGGTGGAGCTGGTCGCCCATTTCCTGAAAATTGCGACCGAGCAACCCCAGCTCATCACCGCTTCGGATATCGACCGAAACATTGAATTTTCCGCAGGTAATCTCCTGAACCATTTCAGCCAGCAGGGAGATCGGGCGGGTAAAACTGCGGGCCAGGAGGATGGATATCAGCGCGACCACCAGGCCTGCCGCCAGAATAATCATGGCGAACTGTTCCATGGCCCGGGTCTGGGTCTCGGCAATGGCCGACGAGGTAAGGTCCACGGCCTGGTGAAAGACATCGGTTTGAGCACCCAGGGTGACGCCGCCAAAATATCCGGTGGGACGGTATTCGCCGTGGGTAAAGCGGATGGGCGCATAGGCGAGAACCCGGGACACCCGTCCCACGCTTGAGGTCTGGGTCACCCCGGAACGGCCGGCCAGGACCTCCGTGGCGATCTGTTGGTAATTGATGTGGATAAAAGGAACATGGAGCAGATTGAAAGGGATGTGGCCTGCCTTCATGTTGGCTTCATTGTATGCCGCCGAGGCCGGATCAACCAGGATGCCCGAGTCCGGGTCGTAACCGCGGATGTCCCAGAATTTGGGGTGGGTGATGATCCAGCCCTGATCGTCGAAAAGAAAGGCGTAATTGCCGCTGGCATAAGAAGGAAAGATCACCTCCCGCGAACCGACGGGCAACACATGCTGGGTATATTCCATGAGGTGTTGATGATCCAGGGCAAGGCTGACCACGCCGGCAAACCGGCCTTCTTGATAGACCGCCATGGAAAATCGGATGATCCCGTCGTAGGCTCTTCCGCCCACGGCCGACTCCACACCCTGGGCTCCCTGAAGCTGCTCCTCTTTGCGGACATGGCGTCCCAGCAGATGGGAGACATAAATGTCGCCTTGGGGCAGGCGGCGGGCCGCTCGAAAGTAATCTTCCTGACCGAAAGGCCCGGCAAAGGGGGCCGCCACCGATCGACCGGCTGCCAAAGCCGTGTCTCCGCCGATGGCGATACGTTCAACCCCCTGGGGATCGGCATAGCTGATTTCCCGATAGAGGGGAATGAACCGTCGCACCTGGGTCGGCACCTGAACGCTGCCGTCGCGGGTCCAGATGCGCCGCTGGTGGGCCCGGCTGAAATTGAGAAAGAGGTTGGGGTCGGCCGGCAGGGTCGCCAGGGAGCGCAGATCATCGCAGCTCCCTTGAAGAAAGAGTTCAACCTGGCCGGCGATGGCCGACGCCCGGGCTTCGAGCAACGCAGTGGCGTTTTCGATCAGGGCGTTGCGGCTCCCCTCAAGGGCGTTTTGCCCGACCTGCAACAGTTTGCTGCGGGCAAAAAGACTCAGCGCCAGCAGCGGGAGCAACGACACCAGCAAGAATGCAACAAGGAACTTTTTGGTGATCCCAAAGCGCATGGGCTTGGAAGGCCTTGATATTATTGGATGTGATCGAAAGAACAAGAGCACCATGATGGACGACGAAAGGCGCACTCGTTTGATTTTCGCCCCGGGTTTGTGCCTGGGCCGCCATACATGAAAAAGACCATGGACTCCAAACGTTCCCCCATAAAGCCCAGGCGGCGCAGCCGCCGATGATAAATTTACGCCAGCAAATTTATGCGAGCATAAAGCTCCATAGGATGCCGGCGCAGATGGCCGATCCGATAACTCCGGAGCTGTTGCAGGCCATGGCATGCATGAGCAGGTAGTTGGTCGGATCGGCCTTGAGCCCGACCGTGTGAACCTCTCTGGCAGACCCCGGCACGGCCGAGACCCCGGCAGCACCGAGCAGGGGGTTGATCTTGTCCTTTAAAAACAGGTTCATAAACTTGGCAAAGAGGACCCCGGAGGCGGTGGCTATGGAAAAGGCCACGGCGCCGAGGAAAAAGATCCCCACCGACTTTCCGGTGAGAAAGACATCGCCCTGGGTGCTGGCCCCGACGGTGAGCCCCAAAAAGATGGTGGCCGTGTCGATGATGGCGGTTCGGGCCGTCTGGGCCAGGCGTTCCACTACCCCCGAGACCTTCATGATGTTGCCGAAGAAAAAAGGTCCGAGCAGCGGAATGGAGGCCGGGGCCAGAAAGCAGCACAGGAGCATGCCGACCACGGGAAAAAGCAACAGCTCTTTTTGGGTCGGCACTCGGGTCTCGCGCATGTGGATACACCGCTCGGCCTTGGTGGTCAAAAGGTGCATGATGGGCGGTTGGATGATGGGGATCAGCGCCATGTAGGAGTAGGCGGCAATGGCGATGGGCCCGATCAGGTGCGGGGCGAGTTTGGCGGTGAGAAAGATGCTGGTGGGCCCGTCAGCCCCGCCGATGATGGCGATGGAAGCGGCCTCCTTGGGCAAAAACCCCAGAGCCAGGGCACTGAGCAGGGTGAAGAAAATCCCCATCTGGGCCGCGGCCCCGAGCAGCATGAGCTTCGGGTTGGCCAGCAGGGAGGAAAAGTCGGTCATGGCCCCCAGGCCTAAAAAGACAATGGAGGGGTAGAGACCGGAGGTCACCCCGAAGTAGAGGTAGTGCAGTACGGAGTTGCTTTCGTAGATGCCCAGACCGAAGCCCTTGAAAAAGGGGACGTTTCCGATCAGAACCCCGAAGCCGATGGGCAAAAGCAGCAGCGGCTCGTACTCCTTGGCAATGGCCAGGTAGACGAAGACGCAGCCCACGACAATCATGATGACGTTGCGAAAGTCCGCCAGATAATACCCCGTGTTGGTCAAAAATTGCAGTAGTAATTCCATGGCTCGATAAACCCCTAAAAATAAATATGCTTGGCGAAACCGCCCGCTAATTGCCCCGTATGGGGTTTCTTCGTTTCCAATGGGTGCCGCTATGAACAGCGGCGGCCCTGACTTTCAAATCCCTGGCAATTGGCGGTCAGTTAAGGTTCCAGGAAAAGAGGCCGCCGGCGACCGGCACCATCAGGCCCGCGTCCCGCAGGGTCCGGATGGTCAGGTGAGGATGGGGAATACGGTGTTCGGTGCAGAGGCGGTAGAGGCTGACAAGGTCAAAGGTTTTGCCCAAAGGGGCTGTCAGGGTTTGGTAGAACCCCGCGACCTCTCGATGGCTTGAAGGCATTTTTTCAGGAATCACCAGGGCCCGATCGGTATCGGGGCGGTTGTCTTTCAGCCCGTTGTTCCCTTTGGGCTTGTCCATCCAGTCGATGATCTTGTGAAGTCGTGAGATGATAAACGACAGCAAGGCCAGGCCGGAGATAACGATCATGGCACCGGTTATGGCCATGGCCCATCCGTTGGCGGCGTTGATGGCTTGAATTCCGTACAATTTCGATTCTCCTTCGAAGAAAGTGTGTCTTTCACGACAAAGACACAAAGTACACAAAGAAAATTGGGTCGGTTGGGAAATCGTCGAATTCGGCTTTGCCGCGCATCAATGCCGGCCCTTAATCCGTCAATTCCAAATTCGACAATCCGCCAATCCTAAATCTTCTCCCTTTGAGCCCTTCGTGCCTCGTATGTTGAAAGTTAATGAAAAGCCATGCAGGGAGGAGGAGGCGTTGCCCCCCCATCCCCCAATGACGCG
>JAEINQ010000102.1 GCA_016342285.1 Desulfobacterales bacterium | reverse complement strand
TTTCATAGCCGCGCATTTTAAACTGTTCCAAAAAGAACGCAACCCCGGCTACCCACACGAAACAGCGAGGAACCAATTTTTTATTGCTCGCTTTTCTCCTTTGGCCAATTTCCAGTTCGGGAATGACGGCCGGTTGAGTTATAAAATGAAGTACCGCAACTCCAATCTCGAATATGACAACAGCGTACAGGAAGGCGGTGAGGAACACCGGGGCATTTTTGAACTGGGCTACGAACTCACCGCCGTGACCCGCATTGCCCTGGAATACCAACTGGCCAAGATGGACTACGACCAGAACACCTCCGACTACCTCACCAACCAGGTTAAGCTGGTGGTTGGCTATGATCTCGGTCTTTTTTCCCTGGAGGTCGGCGCCGGCGTTAACGAACGTGATTTCGATGATACCGGTGTAGACGACACGGAAACCTTTGTCTACCATGTGAAGCTGTCCATGGAGGGTGCGGAAACCAAGATTTCACTGGGAAGCGAGTATAATTTCAATGACCGTGGTCCGGGAAACGGTTACTACACAGCCCACAAGGTGGGGCTTGATGCGGAAATCCTGTATGCTGATCGATTTCCCCTTGGCATCAGCGGCTATTTTATGGAGATGGAATATGTGGACACCCAGGGACTGAGCAACACCGGTGCTTCAGTGGATCGCAAAGACAACGTCTATCATGTCAGCGGCCGTGTCGGATACAAAATCACCGAATCCATCACCTTTACGGTACAGGGCGGCTATGAAGACATGCAGTCCAACACCGTGGGCGATGATTACGATAACACCTTTGTCCTGGGGGCCATTGAGATTGGCCTCTATCCGCGGTGACGGGAAGCCATCGAAAAAATGGCAACCGGTATTGAAATTTGCAGAAGTTGAATTAACATAAAACATTACCGTAGACTCCCCAAGGGCATACGCGTGGATCGGTATCAGCGCATGCCCTTTGTTATTCTTAAAACTTTTGATCCGGCAAAATGAGTGCAATGATTTTTGGCAAGTTGACGACACATACACATACACAATTACTAGATGGCATGGGTGCGTTTCTTCGGCGTGCCGCTTTATCTGTTTCAATGGCCCTCATGCTCTGCTTTCAGATGGTAACGGTCTGTGTGGCTCAGAGCACCCCGTATCACGTCGGTCCCCGGGACGTACTCTCTTTGACCATCTCTGCCGGTGGGGAAAAGCAGACCCAGGTCGACCTGACCGTTTCGTCTGCCGGAACCATCAACATGCCTTTCATCGGGGCCGTCACTGTGGAGGGGCTCACCGCTTCACAGGTCGAGGCCAAGATTCGCGAGCCTTTGGCCAGGGACTATTTCGTTGATCCGGAAATTATCGTTTCCATCCGGGGCTACCACCACCTGCGCTATAACATCGCCGGAGCAGTCAAGTTGCCGGGCCTTTACGAGTCCAATGCCAAAATGACCGTCATGGAACTCATCGCCAAGGCCGGCGGTGTAACCGAAAACCGGGGAAGTGTGGCCTATATCCTCAGGTCCGGCGAGGAATTGCCCGCGTCGGACCAGGCCATGGAAAAAATGGCCGGCCAGGCCGAACCCATCCGGATCGATCTCCAGAAGTTGCTGGACCGGGGCGACATGACTCAGAACCGGGAGCTTCAGTCCGGCGACTCGGTCTACATCCCCGGGGAAAAGACCCAGAACCCCACCGAGTCGAAGATTTACCTGGAGGGGGAAATCCGGACCGGCGTCATCAGTTACCGGCCGGGGCTCACCGCTTTGAATGCCTGTATCATGGCCGGTGGATTTAGCAAGTTCGCTGCTCCCAACCGGGCCAAAATCTTCCGGAAGGAAGGCGACAAGATCGTCAGCATCGAGGTGGATCTCGATGACGTCAAAGAGGGGAAGATCCCCGATATGGAACTCATGCCAGGTGACCGGATTCAGATTCCCAAGTCCTGGTTTTAAGATTTAGGATGCTGCCGTGGAAGCCATTGAACCCGAAGGATCCCTCGACCTGACCGAATATGTTCTCGTCCTGGTCAAAAACAAGTGGATGATCCTGCTGGCCACCTTGCTGGTTGCCGGTCTGTTCGCCTTTTATGCCATGCGCCTTCAACCGGTCTACCGGGCCACGGCCACCATGATCATCGAAGAGGAGCGGAATCGATCACCCATCACCGGGGCACAGCTTACCGCCGACAGCTTCTATTCCCAGACCCTGAGTTTCAAGACCCACCAGACGCTGATCACGTCCCGTGCCGTCCTCGACCGGGTGATTCAGATCCTCGAGCTGGCCGCGGACGGTCAGGTGGAAGCCCATGCCGACCAGATGGAGGTCAGCCCCTTTCGGGAAATGGTCTCCCGGTATAAAAAGAACATCAGCCTCCTGATCGGGTTTCAGCGGGAAACGCCCACCTACCAGGAAAGCCTCACCCGCCTCAAGGGAGCCCTGAAAGGCAAGATCGCCATTGTGCCGGTGCCCGATACCAACCTGATCTACATCAGCGTGGAGGATTACGATCCGGCCATGGCAAAAAACATCGCCAATGCCGTGGCCGAGGCCTATATCAATTTCAACCTGGACAACCGCCTCAAGTCATCCAAGGATTCCATGACCTGGATGAGCGCCCAGCTTTACGAGACCAAGAAAAAGCTGGAGGACGCCGAGACCGAATTTTTGGGCTACAAACAGCAGCAGGGCCTTTTTTCCATGGAGGGGCGCCAGAATGTCATTGCCTCCCAGATCAGCACCTTGAACCGATCCTATCAGGAGGTTCACAGTGCCCGCCTGGAGATCGATGCCAAACTGGACAAACTGGCCCGGGGCCTGGCGGGCGAGGCTGAGAGCGGCGATTTCCGTGCCTTGGTGGACAGCCCCATGATCGATACCCTCTACGGCCAGCTCATGGAAGCGGAGCTGAACCTGGCCCGGCTCAGCAAGATCTTCCGGGCCAAACACCCCAAGATGGATCAGGCCCGAACCCGCATCGTCAACACCCGGGAAAGATTCAAAGAGGAGGTCGAAAAGGCCACCAATAACCTCAAGGCCGAGCGATCCATTCTGTATGAAAAAGAACAGGCACTGGAAAGCAACATCAAGGAGACCGAAAACGATGCCCAGGAAACCAACCGAAAGGAACTCAAGTACACCATCTTGCAGCGCAACGTGGAGGCGGCACGGCAGCTTTACAACATCCTGCTCTCCAAGGTTGAAGAATCCAACCTCACCAGCGATATTGATGTTTCAAACATCCGGATCGTGGAGTCGGCCGAAACACCTGGCGGTCCGGTTCGTCCCAACCGGAAGCGGACCATTTTCATGGGGGTGCTCTTCGGCCTGATGGCCGGTATTGGCATCGCCTTTTTGAGGGAGTATGTCGACCAGAGCCTGAACACCGAGGAGGACATCCAAAAATATATCGGCCTTCCGGTTCTGGCGGTCATCCCCCTGGCCGATGAAGAGATGGATCAGGACAGTGGTACCCAGATCGCCGAAACCGATGTCGCTTCCGATGGATAACGCCTGCGGATCCGTTTTCTGGTGAACCTTGAATGCGGGTCGACCATTGGGCTTGGTCCTGTAGGCGATGCGACCACACGACGAATTTACGAGAGTGCCCGTCCACGAATCGGTTTTTAAGTGGATGGCCACCCATAGGTGGAAACGAGTTAGCAGTAACCTGCGGACCGCTTACCGCGATTCGCTGATCCCCAATCCTGAAACGCCATGGTCGATATGAAAAACGGAACAACAGACACCAGCGGATGGCTCAGCAAAAGGACCAACATCTTCCTGGACCGGTTCCCGACGCACTCGCGATTGGCCGAATCCTACCGGACCCTTCGCGCCAATCTGCACTTTGCCTTCCTGGACCGGGATTTCAGGTCGGTTCTGATCACCAGCTCCGGTGAAAAGGAGGGCAAGACCTCCACGGTTGCCAACACGGCATACACCATGGCCAAAGCAGGTAAGTCGGTGCTCATGATCGACGCGGACCTGCGGCGTCCGTTTCTCTCCATGATGGCCCCGTCCAGCCAGTCGTCCGGACTCACCGGTCTTCTCTCAGGCCTGTTCGGCACCGACATTCGGGAGGGGTCCCTGAAGAATCTGCGGTTTGCCGATCTGCTGCGGCTTCTGGCCATGCAGAAAAAGACCGGGGAGCTTCGCCTCTTGGATCAGGAGGAGTCTGTCGAAGTCTTTTTCTTCCAGGGCCGGATGGTGGATCTGAACTGGGTTACCCGTCCCGACGATCAGCGCCTGGCCACCCTGCTCGTCCAGAGCGGGCTCATTTCCGCCGAGCAAGCCAAGCAGGTCCTGGTCCACCAGCGGTCCACGGGACAGAAGCTGGGGTTTATCCTGATCAGCACCGGTCTTCTCAAGAAGGAGCAGTTGGACGGCATCCTGACCATGCACATGATGGAGGGATTGCGTAACGCCCTTCAGATGACCACCGGCAAGTTTTCTTTCAAAGAGGTCCGGGAGTTCGAGTTCACCTCCAGTCCCTACTCACCGGTCGATTTCGACGAAGTCTACAAGCAGGTGGTGATCGCCGAGGAGGAGATTGCCTACATTCAGGATAAAATCAACGAGGCGATTCTTCCCACAAGCGTGGACAACCTCTTTCTGCTGCCGGCCGGAAAGTTGCCGCCCAACCCTTCGGAACTGCTCAGCTCGGAACGGATGGCCTATCTCCTCTCCATTCTGGAGAAAAAATTCGATCGCATCGTGATTGACACGCCACCGCTCCTTCCGGCCAGCGACGCCCTGCTCATCGCCGACCATGTGGACGGTGTTGTCCTGGTGGTCAAGGCCGGCGCGATCAACCGGAAAATGATTAAAAAGGCCGTTGAGCAGCTTCGTTCCGCCCGGGCCAGCATCATGGGGGTCGTTTTGAACCAGGTGGATATCAAACGGGCCGGATATTACAGTTACTACCACAAGTATTATTCGAGCTATTACGGCAAGCAGGCGGAAAAGTGAGGGAGCTGGAAGCTGGATACTTGATGCTGGATACTTGATGCTGGATGCTGGATACTGGATGCTTGATGCTGGATACTTGATGCTGGATACTTGATGCTGGATACTTGATACACCATGCTCCATGCTCCAAGCTCCATGCTCCGAGCTCCAGGCTCCATGCTCCGAGCTCCGCGCTCCATGCTCCGAGCTCCAAGCTCCAAGCTCCATGCTCCAGGCTCCGAGCTCCAAGCTCCAAGCTCCATGCTCCAGGCTCCAAGCTCCATGCTCCAGGCTCCGAGCTCCGAGCTCCGAGCTCCGAGCTCCGAGCTCCGAGCTCCGAGCTCCAGGCTCCAAGCTCCAGGCTCCAAGCTCCGAGCTCCATGCTCCATGCTCCGAGCTCTTTAACCCTTAACCAATAACCCGTTTCGAGCACCCATGACCCCAGGGGCCCCAATACCCGCATACGCCCAGGGCCCGAGCCGGTTCCGCTATCCCCTCGCCGCCCTGATCCTTTTGGGGGCAGCCGTTTCATTCTATGGCCTCTCCTGCCGCCTGGCCGCCGAGTATTATCGATACAGGGCGAATGTGGTGCTGGAAAGCGGACATTCGGGGCTGGCCGCCCAGGCCTTGCGGCAGGCCATCGGCCTGATGCCCCGAGACGGCGGCATGCACAAGGCCCTGGCTTCCATTTACGACCGAATGGGGCAATCGGTCGTATTCAAACGGCAAAATCGCATGTGGGCGAAAAAGGCAAAGGCTGCTTTTGCCGAAGCGTTTCGACTCAACCCCCTGGATGCCGAGGCGGCCATCGGTCTGGCCCGGGCGGAGTCCCGGCTCGAACAGTTTCAGCGGGCTTTCGATCCCGGCAGAGCCCCGGGGCCTTACGATGCGCGGCCATATTTCAAGTCCGCCCTTGCCCTTCGGCCCAATGGCATTCCTTTCCATTTTGCCCTGATTCAGCACCTGGACCGCATTTCCAATGCAAAGGAATCGGGCGAGGCCGTGGAAAGGCTTTGCCGCATCTATCCGGCGGCGTATGACACGTTGCGAAAAGCGCCGTACTGGAAAGCCGAAACCCGGGCGGCGGCGGCACGGGGACTTCGAAAGGCCATAGACAGTGGAATCGACCCGCGGACAGCCCATTTCTCCTTGTCGGCCATCGCTGTCGAGGAAGGGCAGTGGGATCTTGCCGCGACCCATTACGAAGAGGCTCTGGAACATCAATCCCGGGCACCGGGCAGCGCCCAGAATATCAAACTCGGGGGGTTTTATCTGAGGCAGAACCGGCTGGGCCCGGCCCAGGAGCGTTTCCTGGACAGCCTTGCCGGCAGCCGTACCATGGAGAAGGATTTGACCCCTATATACCAGGCTTATGTTCAAAGCGGTCACGCAGAGGACTTTAACCCCTTCTACGATAGGGCTCGGCAGCGTTTTTCCTTGCCGCCCGGAACCGACATCCTTCTTGCCCGGTCTCACTTGGCGGCAAAGCAATACGGGCCTGCGCGACGCCTTCTGGAGACACGCAGCGCGGAAAAGCCCACCCCCCGAGCCTGGTACTGGCTGGCCCGGATCGCCGAGGCGGAAAAGGACTGGGATCGCATGGAACTGGCCATTCAAAAGGCCACGGTCCTGGACCCGGGAAACGTGGAATACCGGAAAATCTTTCTGCGATTGCTCATGCGGCAGGGTAAATACCGCACGGCCGAAACACAACTGGACTGGCTCATTGGAAGCGCCCAAGCCCCGTCCGCGGCCCTGTTCCACGAAAGGGCACAGCTTCGATACCGGCAGGAGCGGTATGCCGAGGCGGCTTCGGACTGGCAGGCGGCGGCGCGGCTCGAACCCCGCAGGGCCGATTTCTGGGCCCATGCCGGCGAGGCCGCCACCAAACAGGGCGACTGGCGACGCGCCGAGGAATATTACCGCCGGGCGGTTAATGTTTCACCCAAAAACAGCCGATATCAGGAACAGTTGCGCCGGTTGCAGGGGGCTGGCTGAAACATAGGCCCTTGAGCCTTCGTTTTGGATGCCCGACCTTGGCGGTAGAACATATATATTCCTTTATATCTCATTAGGTTATGGCTGGTTGTCGCCGAAAGTCAAGAGGCGGAGCTGTATCATGAGACCTTTGAAAAAGGCTCAATTTCGTTCAAGTTCAAGGATGGCGAAAATTTTAACCACATGGATTTCGAGGATTCAATTTGAGCCAGACGCCGAAATTGGGCGAAAGGGGGTGTTATGCAACGGTCTCTAAGGGGGGGCGGTGGGTACCCACTTGCTCATCCGTATTTTACCCCTTGTAAAATCTAGAAAATCCGGTAAATTAGAATCGGTTAGTTGAATTACCGATAAAGTTTCTTACAATAAAGGTCGTGTTCGAATTCAAAACGATCAGTATAGGGAGGTGCAACGTGTCGGCTTATAAAAAGTTGTGGATCATCGTGGCAATACTCATCGTCTGCCTGGTGGCAGGGCCGGCAGCCGGCATTGCCAAGGCAGCCTCCCAGCCCATCGCCAAACTCACCGAATTTACCGGTGACCTTATTGTCCGGTCCCAGAGGGCCTGGGGTAAAACACCACAAATCGGCATGTCGCTTTTTTCCGATGACCAGATCGCCACCCGGGAAGGCGAGGCGACCGTGGTTTTCGATGACGGTTCGGTGCTGAACATCGGTAGAAACACCAATGCCATTATCGAGCAGATCGAAGAGAAAAAAGGGGTCGAAAAAAAGGTTTCCTTCTTTAAACGGCGCTTTGTTCTCCTGCTCGGCAAGCTCGGGTTCAAGACCGGAAGCCTTGGCAGCAACACCAACCTGTCCACGCCCACGGCGGTCTGTGGTCTGCGCGGCACGGCTGGCACCTTGAGCCTGGCTGAAGACGGCACCCCCATGATCACCTTCACCGAAGGCGGCCGGTCCTTCACCCTCGGGGAGTTGATTGATGGCGTGGCCGAAGACGTGCCCACGGAAACTGCCTCCTACAATCCTTTGCAGTGGGCCTCTTTTGCCACCAACGCCGTTGCTGCAGTGGCCATCCAGGCCGGCGCCCAGGCTGCCGCCGCCCCTGCTGACAGCCCTGAAGCGGCCGGAGCACAGGCCTTAGCCAACTATTGGGCGGCCCGGGCTGCTCTGGATACGGCCAATCTTGTAAAGCTGATCTCCAAGACCCTGGCGGACAACAACCCGGACCCGACCGTTGTCGAAAAATACACAGCACAACTTGCGGCGGCAGATGCGGCCGCGCTGCTGGCCCAGGAAGCTGTGGCGAGGACCATTGAAGAACTCGAGCGACTCGAAATCCCCATCCCTGAAGATCCGGCGCCTTTCATTCTGGGACCGACCTTCGACGTTGACCCCGAGCCCAGCCTTGAAGATATGACGGCCAGTCCGGCCTGATTGTTTACAAGTATTCCCTTGGCCGTACCTGGCTTCTGCCGGGTACGGCCTGTTTTGTCTTTCCCCAAATCGTTTTCGCCTCCCTTGGTTGACCTTTTCCGATGCGCCAAAAGAAAAGTTTTCTGGCACGGATTGCACGGAAAAAAATTGCACGGCCGATCCCCCGGAAAAACCCCCCGGGACCTCCGGCCGCACAACCTATCGCATCCGCTCCGCGGAAAGCCGACGCTCTTGTTTGCCTCGCCGCCAGGCGATGCGCTCTTTCCGCCAACCGGAGCATCTGAAAAAGTCCTTCCTTTCAGATGATCGGTTGGCTGAAATGTCCTGAAAAATCCGTGCAATCAGCGTAATCCGCGCCAAAAGAAAAGTTTTCTGGCACAGATTTTACGGATTACCCGGAAAAACAAAGTCGTGCGGCCGCTCCTCAGATGAGGTTCTCCTTCGCCGTCAGGCGACCTGTGGGGTCGAAGCTTTGAGAGCGAAGCCCCATGCCCTCTTGAGGTCAACCGGAGCGCCTGAAAAAGCTTTTTCCTTTCAGATGATCGGTTGACCTGAAAAAATCCGTGCAATCCGTGCAATCCGCGCCAAAGAAAAAGCAGGGCCAAAAGCAGTTTTGCTGGCACGGATTACGCTGATTTCGCGGTTCAAAGCAGGGTCGCACGGCTGATCGCCTGGAAAAAACCTCCAGGCGCTCCAGCCGAGCAACCGATCGCATCCACTTCGTGGAGGAGGTTCTCCTTCGCCGCCAGGCGACCTGTGGGGCATAGCTTCGTGAGCGAAGCCCCGTGCCCTCTTAAGGTCAACCGGAGCACCTGAAAAAAGCCCTTCCTTTCAGCTGATCGGTTGACCGAAATAAATCCGCGTAATCCGCGAAATCCGCGCCAAAAAAAAGTTTCCTGGCACAGATTACGCAGATTTCACGGTCAAAAGAAGTTTGTACGGCCGATCACCTGAAAAAAAACCTTCCAGGCGTTTGTTGGGTTGATTCTCGGTCAAAGCCGTGGTAGACTAAGTCTATGGACTAAGTCTATCGGGGGCGCGAAATGGAAATGATCAACGTGCACGACGCAAAAACGCACTTTTCCAAACTGCTGGCCCGTGTTCATTCGGGAGAGGAAATCGTTATTGCCAAAGCGGGCAAGCCTTGCGCCAAACTGGTGCCCTTTGAGCCGGACACAAAGGAACGGGTGCCGGGCATTGCCAGGGGCGCGGTGACCGATGCTTTTTTTGAGCCGTTGCCCGAGGAGGAGCTGTGTCGTTGGGAGTGAAAGCCATCCTATTGGATACCCATATCTTTCTTTGGTGGCTTTTCGATGACCCCGGGCTCCCCGGCCAGATAAGGGACTTTGTGAGAAACACGGAACATGAAGTCCATGTGAGCGCTGCTTCGGTATGGGAAATTGCCACGAAATTCCGCCTGGGCAAACTGCCCCAGGCTGCTTTGGTAGCGAAAAATGTGCCTTTCTGGATTCAACGGGCCGGATTTGGAGCGATGCCGATTACCGCGGCCCACGCTCAGATAGCAGGGGCCTGGGATGTTGCCCACCGAGACCCATTTGACCGCTTACTGGCTGCACAGGCAAAACTGGAGAAAATGTCCCTCGCCAGTGTCGATGAAGCCATGACCCTTTTCCCCATTGAGGTGTTCAACGGATAGACTATTTTCAGTATTTCGGCACGGATTTCACGGATGACACGGATAAAACACCGTTGCACAGCCGATCCCCCGGAAAAACCTCCCGGGACCTCCGGCCGCACAACCTATCGCATCCGCTCCGCGGAAAGCCGACGCTCTTGTTTGCCTCGCCGCCAGGCGATGCGCTCTTTCCGCCAACCGGAGCATCTGAAAAAGTCCTTCCTTTCAGATGCTCGGTTGGCTGAAATGTCCTGAAAAAATCCGTGCAATCCGTGAAATCCGCGCCAAAAAGAAAAAATGAAACACAGCGACCTAACAGAAAAAATCATCAACTGTGCCTACAAAGTCCACAACACCCTCGGTTTCGGCTTTCTGGAAAAGGTCTATCAGAATGCGCTGATCATCGAACTGACCCATGCCGGCTTGTCCGCAAAAGCAGAAACACCCGTCAAGGTTTTCTATGATAGTCAAATCGTTGGTGATTACATCGCGGACATCGTTGTAGGGGAAAATGTCGTCCTGGAGCTGAAATCCGTCAAATTACTGAACCCGGCCCATGAAGCGCAGTTGACCAATTATCTCAAGGCGACGGGCATGGAAGTTGGACTCCTGATCAATTTTGGTGAAAGCGTCCAGGTCAAGCGTCGCGTCTATACCTCTGCCCGGAAGGTATGATATTTTTAGGCACGGATTACACGGATTACGCTGTTAAACCAAACTTGCACGGCCGATCACATCCGCTCTGTGGAGGGAGTGTCGGCAATATCTGTCAATCCTGTCATGGTTCCCGTTTGCCTCACTTCGCCGAAGGCGATGCGCTCTTTAGGTCAACCGGAGCGTCTGAAAATGCCTTTCCTTTCAAATGCTCGGTTGAGCTGAAAAATCCGCGCAATCCGCGCAATCCGCGCCAAAAGAAAAGGATCATTAGTTGACTGAATCACCACCCATGCAATCCGCGCCTAAGAAAAATTTTCTGGCACGGATTTCACGGATGACACGGATAAAAAAACTATAGTCGTCCGGCCGAACCCCGGAAAAACCTCCCGGGACCTCCAGCCGCACAACCCATCGCATCCGCTTCGCGGAAAGCCGACGCTCTTGTTTACCTCGCCGCCAGGCGATGCGCTCTTTAGGTCAACCGGAGCGTCTGAAAATGCCTTTCCTTTCAAATGCTCGGTTGACCTAAAAAAATCCGCGCAATCCGCGCAATCCGCGCCAAAAGAAAAAGCAGAGCCAAAAGCAGTTTTTGCTGGCGCGGATTACGCAGATTACGCGGTTAAAAGCCAATTGCCCGCCCGATCACTTGCCCTAAAAAATCCGCGCAATGCGCAAAAAAAAACACCCTTCGCGGCTAAATTCCATCAACGCCTACGCTAAAGATTCTTTATTGTCTTTCCTATCCTCGACATCCCGCTACCTGATTATGGCGCTGCTGGTTTTCGCCCCCCTGGCCCGCGGGGCCATCCAGCCCTGGGCCGTCACCGTGATCCTTCTGGCCACTCTGGTAGCGGCCACCGCGCTGGTGCTGGGCCGGTGCCTGTCATGGCAATGGTCCTGGGTCAAAACGCCTCTGGACAAACCGATTTTTTGCCTGATCACACTCAGCCTGGTTTCCCTGGTCTTTTCCCAGCACCGCTACACCAGCCTCTGGTCCTTTTTCCTGCTTTTGAGCTATATCGCAATTTATTACCTGGTGGTACAGGCTTTCGGCACGACAAAACAAATCCGTCGCCTCATATATGTGATCATTGGCCTGGCCGTTTTTCTCTGCGCCTTCTTTTTCATCAAAAAATCCGGACACAATCCCTTTTCCTGGTGGGACTATTCCCACATCGGACTCAACCGGGAACTGTCCGCGTCTTCGTCCACATACGGCAATCCCAATCATTTTGCCGGTTTCCTGGTCATGGCCATCCCAGCATCCCTGGGGCTTTACATGGCGGGCGCCAGAACAACCATCGGTGCGGTGGTTGGTCTTGGCTTGACCCTCTTTTTGCTCACTGCACTGGTTCTGTCCACTTCCAGAGGCGGCTGGGTCAGTGGTGCCGCCGGCCTGGGGTTCATGGCGGCGGTTCGGATGCGCCGATTGCGTGTCAATCCCAAAAGACTTCTCTATTGGATCGTTCCCGTGACGGTTTTCCTGCTCCTGGTCGCTTTGGGAAACCGGGCGGTGGTCATGGACATCCGTTCTTTTTTCGCTGTGGCCAGTGATGCCAGCCTCCTGTCCCGGGCCACGGTGTGGAAAAGCATATTGGCCATGATCGCGGACTACCCCCTGCTGGGTGTCGGACCGGGCAATTTTGCCCTGGTCTTTACCCAGTACCAGCCGCCGGTGGGTTCGGTCGTTGCCGTGCGGTATCTTTTTGCCCATAACGATTACCTTCAGTTTCTGGCCGATGCGGGTCTGCCGCTGCTGGTGGTCATGGGCTGGGCCGGTGCTCGCTTCTATGGCAGCGGCTTTTCGAAACTGAAGCATCCGGACCGGTTCGTGCGGCGGATGACCCTGGCCACCATGGCGTCCGTCAGCGGTATCCTGGTCTTCAGCCTGACGGACTTCAACCTTCATATCCCTGCCAACGCCCTGCTCTTCACCGTGCTTGTGGCTCTGACTGTTACGCCGCCGGCTTCATCCCGGTGACGGAAAAGCGCCCCAGGATTTTCCTGATAAGAGAGATGTTTCCGGCACGGATTTCACGGATTACACGGATAAAAGCAGGGTTGCACGGCCGATCACCTGGAAAAAACATTTCCAGGCGCTCCGGCCGTCCAACCGATCCATCCGCTCCGCGGAGGGTCGAGGCTCTTGTTTGCCTCGCCGCCAGGCGACGCGCTCTTTCCGTCAACCGGAGCACCTGAAGGTTGTTGTTTCAGTTGATCGGTTGACTGAAATGCCCTTACCATCCGCGAAATCAGTGTAATCCGCGCCAAAGAAAAAAGCAGAGCTAAAAGCCATTATTCCGGCACGGATTACACGGATAAAGCAGGGTTGCCCGGCCGATCCCCTGGAAAAAACCCTACCGGGCGCTCCGGCCGTACAACCGATCGCATCCACTTCGCGGAGGAGGTTCATCTTCGCCGCCAGGCGACCTGTGGGGTCGAAGCTCTGAGAGCCAAGCCCCATGCGCTCTTGAGGTCAACCGGAGTATCTGAAAAAGCTTTTCCTTTCTGATAATCGGTTGACCTGAAACAATCCGTGAAATCCGTGAAATCCGCGCCAAAAGAAAAAGCAGAGCCAAAAGCAGTTTTGCTGGCGCGGATTACGCGGATTACGCGGCTAAAAGACGGTTGCCCGGCCGATCCCCTGGAAAAAACCCTTCCAGGCGCTCCGGCCGCACAACCGATCTCATCCACTTCGTGGAGGAGGTTCATTTTCGCCGCCAGGCGACCTGTGGGGTCGAAGCTCTGAGAGCCAAGCCCCATGCGTTCTTGAGGTCAACCGGAGCATCTGAAATAGCCCTTCCTTTCAGATGATCGGTTGACCTTAAAAAAATCCGTGAAATCCGTGAAATCCGCGCCAAAAGAAAAAGCAGAGCCAAAAGCAGTTTTGCTGGCGCGGATTACGCGGATTACGCGGCTAAAAGACGGTTGCCCGGCCGATCCCCTGGAAAAAACCCTTCCAGGCGCTCCGGCCGCACAACCGATCTCATCCACTTCGTGGAGGAGGTTCATTTTCGCCGCCAGGCGACCTGTGGGGTCGAAGCTCTGAGAGCCAAGCCCCATGCGTTCTTGAGGTCAACCGGAGCATCTGAAATAGCCCTTCCTTTCAGATGATCGGTTGACCTTAAAAAAATCCGCGCAATCCGCGAAATCCGCGCCAAAAAATGCTTTTACCGCCCGCAGGGCAAGGCCTCTTTGTTTGAATCGTGAGCCGAAAGGCCCTATTTTCCGCGACCCGATTCGAACAAAAACTTCGCGTACTTGGCGTCCTTCGCGGTTCAATGTCCATTTCTTCACAGATTTACCTAAAGAAATGTGGTATAAGGCCGATACCAAAACACAAGTCAAAGTATTTCAACTGTTTAGGCCGCGCCCCGGGGTCGCCTTCACCAGGCGGAGCCATATCCGGATCTGTTCGCTTCGTGCTGACATTGCCAGCATGTATATGTCCTTGTCAAACACTTTCAGAGCTAAATTCCTGACATTGAAAGGTATAGAAGATTCCAAGTCTCCCCCGGCTTG